>CACNDI010000003.1 GCA_902619165.1 uncultured Alphaproteobacteria bacterium | reverse complement strand
GATTATGGTCATCGGAGTAATACCTATCAATGTTACAATGCTATATGGAACGACTTTTATTGGCGTAAAAGCCATAAAGATATTAACCAGATAAAATGGAAACACAGGTATCATTCTAATCGCGAACAGATAGAACACACCATTTTTTTTAAACATTTTCTGAAACGCATCAAAAGAAGCTGTGCTTTGAGTACGCAAAAAACTTTTTAGAAAGTAGCGTACCGAGATAAAACTAAATATCGCTCCAAACGTAGCAGATAAAGCTGATAATAAAGTCCCCTGGAAAATGCCGAATAGTATTCCTGAAAATATGGAAAGAATTGTTGCTAATGGTATGGAAGCAGAAACGACAATTATGTAAAGAAAGGAAAAGAGACCTCTGCATATAGTTGGATATGTGTTGCATGTGTATTCAATTTCGAGTTTCACATCTAAAAACTTTTTTAGTGATAATCCGTCAAGAGCAAAAAGAACCAGCGAAAAAGTTAAAGCTAGTGATATATAAACCAAAAATCGTCTCAAATTTCACTCATCCTAAAGGGAGACAGTAAGCATGGCTATTGCAATACTACTTTTCATTTAAATAATATGGTTTAGTAGATACGGTATATTGTACTCCTGTAAAGAGGTATCTTGGTTTATGGAAGGCTTTAACGTTTCGGTAGTAGTTCCTACATTCAATAGAGTAGATTTTGTATTAGAGGCAATTAAATCTATTTCAAGTCAGACTTTTCAACCTTTAGAGATCATTCTAGTAGATAATAACTCTGGGGATAACACCACGGAAATGGTTGCTAAGCACTTTAAGTCCGTAAAGATATTAATCCAAAAAAAGCAGGGTGTAAGTGCAGCCCGAAATTTAGGAATACGAGAGGCATCAGGCAATTGGATCGCTTTTTTAGACTCAGACGATCAATGGCACAAACGCAAGCTTGAAGAACAAGTTAAGAGTATTTCTAGAGATAAGTTATCTGCTGATTTATCCCACACCGACGAAATATGGTACAGAAATAAGATTTTTTTAAATCAGAAGGAAATTCATAAAAAGCGAGGGGGTTTTATTTTTGAAAATTGCTTGCCACTTTGTTGTATTTCTCCAAGTAGTGTGCTTATTAAAAAAAAGGTTTTCGATGATATTGGACTTTTTAATGAAACTTTAGACGTTTGTGAAGATTATGATCTTTGGTTGCGTTTTTGCTGTAAATATCCAGTAAATTTTGTTGATCAAAAACTTACAATTAAAAATGGTGGGCATAGTGATCAATTATCAAAAAAGTACTGGGGCATGGATAGGTTTAGAGTTCAAGCATTAGAAAACTTACTGCGGTCGACAGTTTTGGATGAATGGCAGCGACAGTTAACAAAGAGTATGCTACTAAAGAAAATTAAAATATTAATACAAGGAGCGAAGAAGAGATCAAATATATCTACGTACAATAAGTATTTAGAAAAACAAAAGTACTGGGAAGCAGAATAGTGATTGAAAAAAATTTAGAAGGAGTATCGGTTAGGTGGGTGATTGCATTAAAAGGAGAAGCTGAGGAAATAATTAAAAACTATGCCATGAAGAGAGTAGCAACTACGCCGTTCCCGGTTTACAAAAATAAAGATTTTGATATGTGGCTTATACTTTCAGGTATCGGACAATTAAATGCGGTTGCAGCTACAACTTACTTATATGTAAAAAGCGATGCCTCATATAATACAATATGGATAAATTTTGGAATAGTTGGGAGCCGAAACTTTAAGGTTGGAGAGCTGATCCAAATAGATAAAATAACATCAAGTGATTTTCAAGATAACTATTATCCTTCACCCTCCGCTTTTAAGAATAATAATATTGAACGCTGTAATTTGATAACGGTCAACAAACCTGAAAAACTTTTCGAAAATGATGGCGTTTACGATATGGAGGCTTACGGTTTCTTCAGTTTTGCAAAAAAAATTGCACCTCATGAGCTTATATCAGTTTTGAAAATAATTTCAGATATACCTGGAACAGACTTATCTGAAATTGACAAACACAGCGTGGAAATACTAGTTTCCAAACAAATTCAATTGATAGAAAAAGTTTTGAAAAACTTACTCTCTTCACAGAAAATTATTTTTCTACAACTAAAAGATCCCAAATATTTCGATGAAATATGTTTGCAGAAAAAATTTACATTTAGCCAAAAGGTAACTCTGCGAAAATATTTGACTCAATGGCAAGCTAGATTTCCACAGAGAAATCCTTTAGAGGAGATTGGACAAAGAATGACAGCTTCTCAAATTTTAAAGAAATTTTCGGATAATCTTATGAGATGAACTATGGTTGATACTATTTACGCAGAAGATGAAATTATAGATACTAAAAAAGCGCAAGAAATTATTTCAAAGTTTAGACATGCAAAAGTTACAAGTATCAAAAGATTTGGAGAGATATTTAATCCATCAAACCAGAATTTCAGGATTCAGAAAACTAACCCTGCTTTAATTCTTGCAAAAAAACAAAAAGGATTTGTTCTTGATGCACCCAAGGGATTTGGTATCGGAGATCAGAACAATTATTACTTTTCTCACATGTACAACTGCTTATACGATTGCTCTTATTGTTTTTTACAAGGGATGTATAATTCAGCAAATTATCTAGTATTTGTAAATTTTCATGATTATCAGAGTGAAATCGAAAAGACTATTAAAAAACATAAAGAGAAGAAAATGACGTTTTTTACGGGCTATGATTGCGACTCCTTGGCTATGGAACCAATAACTAATTTCATAAATGATTTTGTTCCCTTTTTTAGTCGGTATAAAAAGGTCCTATTCGAAATAAGGACAAAAAGTATCAATAACACGGTATTTAGAACGCATGATCCACTCGCAAATTGTATTGTAGCGTATAGTCTTATGCCAGAGGCCTTAGCACAGATCTTGGACAAAAAAGCTCCGTCCGTTTCTGCTCGGATAAAAAATATGAAATACCTAGCAAATAAAGGATGGAGGATAGGATTGAGGTTCGATCCATTGATATATTGTAGCAATTGGAAGGCTCAATATTCTGAGTTATTTGCAAATATCTTTAACGAAATCAAAGAGGAAAACATCCATTCGATTTCTCTTGGATCGCTAAGATTTCCTAAAAGTTTTTTCAATAAATTACTTCAATATTATCCAAATAGCGAAGAATTATCATTTTTAAGATCAAATGATAAAGGGATCATTTCTTACGATCAGTCGATAGAAAATGAGATGAATGAATATTGTCGATCAGAGCTTATGAAGTATAGTGACGCAAGAAAGTTCTTTTCTTGTGGCTGAGAAAAATTAGGAGATAGCATTAAAAAAGTCATTGTCATAGGATCGACCGGCACAATTGGAGAGGCTGTATCATCACTTTTGCTTAACAGTGGTTTTTCTGTGATAGGTATAGGTAGAAAAGTTCCTTCTTTGGATGAAAAAAAGGAAAACTATATTCACCATATTCTAGATCTTCAAAATACTGAACTACTAGAGGCGACACTGTCAAAAATTGTAAGGAACAATAAAGAGATTGTTTGTTTGGTGCATTGTGCCGGGGTCGGAGAATTTTCCAATATAGAGAACCTCCCAATATCGAAAATAAAAGCCATGCTAGATGTTAACTTACTTTCTGTTATCGTATCAGCGAAGGCCGTGTTACCTCATTTAAAGAAAATAGATAATGGAAAATTAATATTAATTGGTTCTGAAGCCGGCCTAAAGGGAGGGCAAAAAGGATCTGTTTATTCGGCTACAAAATTTGGTTTGCGTGGGTTTGCTCAATCAATCAGAGAGGAAACAGCAAAGAATAATATATTCGTTACAGTAATAAATCCAGGTATGGTAAGAGGAAAATTTTTTGATGATAAAAATTTTCGGCCTGGGAAAAGTGATGTTAATGCTATTGAGCCACATGATATAGCAAAATTAGTAAATTATTTGCTAGATGAAGAGAAAGGCATGGTTTTTGATGAAATAAATGTATCCCAAATGAAAAAAGTTATAGAGTTTAACAATAGCTAAGGGTCAAAATATGGGAAATGAGTTAATACAAAAGTATGCTTTTGAAGCAGTAGATTTAATTAGAAAAAGGGAAGTGAGCAGTTCTGAGCTTTTAAAAGCCTCACAAGAGCGGCACATAGAAGTGGATGAACAAGTTAATGCGCTACCCTACACTTTTTATGACAAGGCTCTCATAAAAGCAAAAAATATCAATATTGATAGTGAGAGACAAAACAAAAAAAGTCTTTTAGGACTACCAATAGCAGTTAAGGATTATAATGATGTAGCAGGAGTTCCTACTACATTTGGCTCAAAAATATTTAGTAACAATATTCCACCGAAATCAGACTCAACAATTGCCCGCTTAGAACAAAATGGTGCACTCCCTGTGGCTAAATCAAATGTTCCAGAATGGGCAGGGGGGCACACGTTTAATCCAGTATACGGGGTTACAAAGAACCCTTTTAACAACAATAAAATCGCTGGTGGTTCATCTGGAGGTTCCTCAGTTGCTTTAGCTACAAAGCAGGTTTGGCTAGCCACAGGTAATGACTTAGGTGGAAGTCTTAGAACTCCTGCTAGTTTCAATAATATTGTTGGCTTACGACCTAGTATTGGAGTTGTCCCGAGAGGTCTACGTTATAATAGATTTGACCCACTGTGGGTCGAAGGTCCTCTGGCAAGATGTGTAAAAGACATCGGTCTAATGCTTGATGCCATGTCTGGCTATTGCAAAACCGATCCATTATCTTTTGATCATACATGCAGTTCTTTTCTTGAAGCCGTTGATGCTTTTGACTTACCGGCAAAAGTAGCCGTTACGGAAGACTTAGGTTTGGTCCCTGTTCAACAAGAGGTTAGGAGTATCTTTAGAACTGTAGTTCCACACTTAAAAACTATTGGGTGTGAGGTAGGGAGTGATATACCCGATTTTAACGGTGCGATAGAAAGTTTTCATACACTAAGAGGTTTATTAATGGCCTATATGTTGGGCGATCTCTATAAGAGTAAAAAAGATGAAATTCTGGTGGATATTGTGAAAAATATAGAGGTTGGTTTTGAGGCGTCGAATGATGAAATAATAACCGCAGAGAAAATCAGGCAGGAGCTTTTTATAAAAGTTGATAGATTTTTTGACGAGTACGATTTTTTGATCTGTCCAACATGTTCCGTTCTACCGTTTGATATTGAAACTCCCTTTGTAAAAGAAATAGATGGGGTCGTATGTAAAACATATATTGATTGGTTCGCAATTACGTTTGCGTTGACCCTTACTTCGTGTCCGATTATTTCTCTTCCAGTTGGCTTTTCTAGTCATGGGTTACCTGTTGGAATTCAAATAATGAGTAAGCCAAGGCAGGAAGACAAACTCCTAGCCTTTGCAAAGGTCTTGGAGGAAAAGGTTTCCGTGAATAAAAATAGTCCTATTTAGACAATTTTTAAATTTATATAGGAAAAAAAGCATTAGCGTTATTTAATCTAAACTTTGAGATGGAATTTCTTCCATTATCAGATTTCAAGAATGTAACAATTTTTTCAACCGCAGTAGATTTAATGTTTTTACACTTCTCGGGGTTTACAGTTGTTATAGCGTAAGTATTTAAATCTTTATTATCATAGCCAACTATTTCGGAGCCCCCTTTGTTTTTAAAGGAATACCAAGTTGCTGTGTCAGTTATAGTAAATGCTTCAAGTTCATTTGCAATCATCAGAGTAGCACCTTGCCCAGAGCCGGTTTCTAGATACCAAGTTTTTGGGAACTCCTCAGGCACAAGAGCTAGCTGTTTCCAAAGAGACAACTCCTTCATATGAGTCCCAGAATTATCGCCACGAGAAATGAATTTCTCTTTCCTATCATAAATTATTTTCATTATGTCTCTTATTTCAAGGCTCGCAAAATGTTTCTCCATTTTAGCTTTTCTGGGCCCAACAATTACCCAGTTATTATACATAAACTCGAACCTTTCTAATCCATAACCGGTTTTTAAAAACTCAAGTTCTGCATTTCTCGCATGCGTTATAAGAACGTCTCCATCACAATTTTTCATATTTTTAATTGCTTGTCCTGTACCAACAGCGACAACTCTAATTTCAACACCGGTATAGTGTTTTAAGATAGGAGCAATGTAACCATAAAATCCAGAATTTTTTAATGAAGTAGACGATTGAATAATAATATTATCCGCCAAAACATTAGAACTTGATAAAGCTACAAAAACTAAGAGCAAAAGTATGCGTGAGAGGATATCTTTCAATTTATTTTTCCCGATATGTATTTTCTTGCTTCTGTGGTTTTTGGATTTTCGAAGAAATTTTCAGCTGACGAATGTTCAATTACTCTACCAGTGTGAATGAAAACAATTTCGTCTGCTAACCTCCGAGCTTGATTTATATCATGCGTAACAAAGAATATTTTTCGTGATGATCTTACTTTTTGAATAAGATATTTTTCAATTAACGTGGTTGAGTTTGGTTCAATATTGGCGGTTGGTTCATCTAATAATAAAATTTCAGGATCAGTTATTATTGCTCGTGCCAGACATAATCTCTGTTTCTCACCAGCCGATAGAGTCAATGCGTTCTGATGCTCTTTTTTATCTAATCCCATGAGACTTAGTAATTCTTTTGCGAGTGTACTTTTTTCAGATGTTATTTTTTCCAAAACAAATAACATGTTTTTTAGAACTGTTCTCCGTAGTATAACTGGCTCTTGAGATACGAAAGCGCGTGTTTTAATTGATAGATTTCCACTCTGGAAAGTTGTGGACCCACTAGATGGGGTCAAAAGTCCTGTTAATAGCTTTAGAAAAATTGTTTTACCCGCTCCATTAGCTCCGAGTAAAACTGTTATCCCATCTCCATTTAAAGAAAGATTGGTATTGTGTAAAAGGGTCTTTCCTTCAATATTAAAAGAAAGGTCATTTATGTTTATTTGAATATCTTCGGAGGTCATCAAATGGTACTCCCAGGAGTTTTGAGATATTTTCCTCGCAAAAACAAAATGAAACCATTGAGTATTATTGCAGTGGCTAACAAAATAATTCCTAAACCCAAAGCCAAATCAAGATTGCCCTTGGAGGTTTCTAGTGCAATAGCGGTAGTCATGACCCGAGTGATATGATCTATGTTTCCTCCTACAATAATGATTGCTCCAACCTCAGAAATAGAGCGGCCAATACCAGCAAGTACCACAGTTGTAAGTTCAAACCTGCTATCAACAATATAAGCTATCACTGATTTTAATTTTGCTATCCTGTATGAACGGAAAAACTCATGATAACGGGTATGTAGGCTTTCAATTATTTGAAACGTTAGACAACATACTATGGGTAAAATAAGGATTACCTGAGCAATTATCATTACCATTGGTGAGTAGAGAAGCCCCATCCATCCTAACGACCCTGAACGAGAAAAAATTAAATATACAAATAAGCCAACAACTACTGGAGGTAAGCCCATCATTCCAAAAAGGATGGAAACAACAGTATTCCTGAATTTAAAATGTGTGCTTGCTAAAAATGCTCCAAGAGGTATTCCAAGTATGCTTGAAATCAGTACGGCATAAAATGTTATCCTGAACGATAGAAGTATAATCTCCAGTAATTCAGCGTCTAAAAATAAAATAAGACCGAGAGAACTAACGAACGCTTCTGATATATCATTCACGTTTTATAGCGATATGTATTTTTGTAGGTGGAAGTCTTCATCTCCAAATTCATGATCAATTAAGACCAATCTCTTTGCGTAATGACCAAGATCATATTCCCAAGTCATTCCCATTCCACCATGCAGTTGAATACTTTCCTCTGCTACCAAAGTTCCTATTTTTCCAATTGAAAATTTTGCTGCAGAAATTGTTTTTTCTCTTTCTGTTTCGTCATCAAAATAAATTGTAGCATTAATAACTGAGGAACGAGCCTGCTCTATTTCAACTAATAACTGTGCCATTCTATGTTGAATAGCTTGGAACTTACCGATAGGTACGCCAAATTGCTTTCTAGTTTTAAGATATTCAAGAGTTAATTCCTTTATTCTTTCCATAATACCGAGGGCCTCGGAACAAATTGCAAGAATACCAGTATCGATCGCATGGGAGACTATTGAATAGCTCATTCCAAGTTCACCAACGAGTTCTTCTGAAGAAATATTTACATTTGTAAAAGTCAAATCAGACACTCGGCCCCCATCTATAGTAGCGAAGCTATCAATTTTTATACCTTCTCGATCAGTTGGAATACAAGCAATTGAAATACCTTCTTTGCTGGAAGCATCCCCGGTATTTCTACAGGTTACCAAAAAGTGTGTTGCCTCAGATGCATGCTTTATCATTCGCTTAGTGCCTGAAATCTTATAACTTCCATCAGCTTCTACAGATAGTTTCGTTTCTACAAAACTTTTCGAGTACTCTGTATCTGTCTCGCTGTGGGCTAAGATAGGTAAACACTCGTTTTCAAGAATCTTTTTAACAAGAGATTTTTGAGCCTCATTACCTTTTGATAATACTTTGGCAGCAAGTATCCCGACCTCTAGAAAAGGCTCTACGACGAGGCCTCTTCCTAAAGCTTCAAAAACGGTTGAAATATCCAGTGCGGTGCCGCCAAACCCGTCTAATTCTGGGTCTATAAGAGATTCGAGAATCCCAAGGTCTCTCATGGCTTCCCAAGCCTTTTTTGAATATCCAAGATCAGAATGTGCTGCGATATTACGATCAGAAAGACTATATTCATTTTCAAAATATTTTTTAAGAGTATCGAATAGAATTTGCCTCTCAGGACTCGGTTTGAAATCCATTAGTTTCTCTTTCCTATAAATTGAGCATTAGTTTTGAAATTATATTTTTTTGGATTTCGTTTGACCCTGCATATATTGATTTTTTTCGATGATTAAAATACTTTCCCGATGCGTATGCAGCAGCCTTAGGAAAAACTTCTGCTCCGTTGTAACCAGTAGAAAGTGCATCTGGTTCATTAACAAAAGCGCGTTTCCCAAGTGATTTTCTCGTTAGATTATCTATATCTTGCTCTATCTCAGAACCTAAAATTTTTATTATGGAGCTCTCTGCCCCAGGTGCCTCACCATTTTCTACAGAAGCGAGTGTCCTTAAATTTGTTATTTCTAGATTTTGCAGATCAATTTCTATCTGTGCTAATCTGGATGCGAACATTGGGTCGTTAGACAATGGTTGCTCATTCTTTTTTGCATCATCTGCCAACTTCTTAAGCTTTTGGATTTTTCGTTTTGACACTGCAACATTTGCATTGCCAGTCCTTTCATGCGTCAGTAAATATTTGGCATAGGTCCACCCTTTATTTTCTTCCCCTACAAGATTTTTCACAGGAACTTTTACGTCAGAAAAAAATATTTCGTTAACCTCATGACTACCATCTAATGTAATAATAGGTCTCACTTCGATTCCCGGAGAGTTCATGTCAATCAGAATAAATGATATTCCCTCCTGTGGCTTTCCTTCGTTTGAGGTCCTAACCAAGCAAAAGATCATATTGGCGTGTTGTGCAAATGTAGTCCAAGTTTTTTGACCATTTACAATGTAATAGTCACCATCTCTCACAGCACTTGTCTTTAAAGATGCTAAGTCTGAACCAGAGCCAGGCTCAGAGTACCCTTGGCACCACCAGTCCTCACCTGTCAGCATTCTAGGCAGCCAATAATCTCTTTGTTCTTGTGAGCCAAATTTCATCAAAACTGGTGCGAGCATGCCAACACCGAATGGTACAATTCGAGGTGCTCCTGCAGAACCGCACTCTTCTTCAAAAATGAATTTTTCAACAACATCCCATTCTTTACCACCATACTTTTTTGGCCATGTGCCTGCTAGCCAACCTTTTTCATTAAGCTTTTGATGCCACCTTTCGGAGTCCTCTTTAGTGATAGGGATACCATTTTTTACCTTTTCAACTACTTGGGGTTCTAAGTTGTCGTTCAAAAAACTACGTACTTCAATTTGAAAGTTTTCTTGTTTTTTAGTAAAATTTAAGTCCATTTTTTTCTCCAATTAGTTCAAGCTATTAAAATCCTTACCTTCATTTACAAGCTTCACAATTAGTTCTGCTGGCTTCCAAAAGTAAGGGTCTTCTTTTTCAAATTCTTTTAAATCATTAAGTATATTTTCAATGCCATAAACATCCGCGTACCTCATTGGTCCTCCCATATGTCTTGGGAATCCATATCCGAATAGTTTCGTTACATCTATATCGGATGGCCTCAAGGCCATTTTTTCTTCTAAAACTTTGGCACCCTCGTTAACCATGGCTGCAAAGTAGCGTCTTCTTATTTCATCCGAGGATAGGCTCCTAGCTTCTATGCCCTTAACATTTCTTTCTTCTTGGATAATCGACAGAACCTCAGGGTCTTCTTCCCCTCTTCGTGCCCCGGGAGTGTATTTATAATAACCTCGCCCAGTTTTTTGTCCAAACCAACCCTTTTCACAAATACGGTCAGCAATAGAAACATATCTTTCCTCATTCGATCTAAATGCCGCTTTGCGTTTTCGATCGGCCCATCCTATGTCTCCACCTGCCAGGTCAAACATTTGAAACGGTCCCATAGGATAGCCAAACTCTACTATAGCTTTATCTATATCATATGGTGAGGTACCATCTTCCATCATGTAGTTTGCTGCCTTTGCATAATTTTCGAGCACACGGTTCCCAATAAACCCATCGCAATTCCCTGCCCGGACTGGCACCTTCTTGAGAATTTTTGCTAATTGAAAACCAGTAGCAACAACATCATCTTTCACATTAGTTGGAACAACTATCTCTAAAAGACGCATAATGTTTGCTGGAGAAAAGAAATGAAGACCAATCACATCACCAACTCTATCTGTCGCCGAGGCAATTTTGTCGATATCTAAATATGAGGTATTTGATGCCAACACGGCTCCTTCTTTTGCAATATCATTAAGTTGTGAAAAGACACCTTTCTTAACTTCAAGTTCTTCAAATACAGCTTCAATTATCATGTCCTTATCTGAGAGGTCTTTTAGATGAGTTGATGTGGAGTAGTTTGATAAAATCTTATCCGCTTTCTCTTGGGACAATCTCCCTTTCTCTATGTCACGCCTATATACCTTCTTTACATTCTCAATACCTCGCTCAAGACTCTCTTGATCCCTTTCTACCATGGTAACAGGTAGACCTGAGTTCAGTGCAGCGATCGTGATACCTGATCCCATAGTACCCCCACCAATAACACCTAGTTTGGATATGGGACGGGGTTTTGCACCTCGTTCTAACTCAGGGATTTTGTTGCTCTTTCTTTCAGCAAAAAAGGCGTGGATAAGGCTTTTACTCTGGTCGCTATCCATTAACCCTTGAAAGGTCTTTTGCTCGAAGTTCATACCACCTGCATAATCGAGCAATACTGCTTGCTCTACACAGTCAATAATTTTCTGTGGAGCGTTTAGGTGAGGACTATTTTTTTTCCACTTTGCCCTTTCTTGTGCAATTACTTCTAAGTTCTCGGAATTGTTCTCAACTCTTTCTTCACTTTTACTCACTCTTTTTAAAGGTGTAGCATTTTCAATGACTTTTTTTGCAAAGGCAATAGCACCGCTCTTGAGGTCATCAACAATTTCGTCAATTGCACCAATTGCGAATGCTTTTTCCGCTTTAACAGGTTTCCCTGTTGTCATAATATCTATTGCACTTTTTACTCCCACCAACCTGGGCGTTCTTTGCGTTCCAGCAGATCCTGGTAGCAAGCCTAAATGTACTTCTGGAAGTCCAACTGAAGCATCTTTAGTTGCTATTCTAAAGTGTGTTGATAAAGCTATCTCAAAAGCACCGCCCAGAGCGAACCCATGTATTGCAGCAATTACGGGTTTCTCGCTTTGTTCAATTAAATCGCAAACATCAGGTAAATGAGGTTCTACGGCAGGAAGATGAAATTCTGAAATATCAGCACCTGCTGAAAATACATTACCATCACCGTGGATGACAATCGCCTTTATCGTACTATCGCTTAATGCTTCTTCAACACCTTTCCTTAAACCAGCTCTTACACCTTGGCTTAAAGCGTTCATAGGGGCATTAGAGAGAGCTATAAAAGCTATTTCATTTTGTTTTGATAAATGAGCTGTTTTTGTCATTATTATCCCCCTGAATAAATTACACATATATAGAATAGTGTTGAAAAATAAGAAATCTAGTGAAATGATACATATGGTAAGTCTCTAGTCAAGAGATTGGAAGAATTATTAAAGTGAATTAGGGAGAGTATTATGAGAGCGGTAATTTGTTCTAAGTTTGGGTCGCCAGAAGATTTGGAAGTTAAAGAAGTTGAGGAACCAATTACCGGCGCCAATCAGGTGAAGCTTAAAGTAGAGGCGTGCGGCGTAAATTTTCCTGATACTCTAATTATTAACAATAAATATCAATTTAAACCGGATCTCCCTTTCTCGCCAGGTGGCGAGGTCGCCGGTATTGTTGAGGAAGTGGGAGAAGGGGTAAAAAATTTTGCAGTTGGTGACAAAGTGATGACGACTACTATACATGGGGGCTTTGCAGAAAAACTTGTTGTGGGTACCGAGATGTTAATGAAAAGGCCAGAAAAAATGAGTGGCGTTGTTGCCTCTGGCATTCAGATTACCTATGGTACTTCGATGCATGCGCTAAAACAAAGAGCGTCATTACAGAAGGGCGAAACTCTGTTGGTGCTCGGAGCAGCTGGAGGAGTGGGCATCTCTGCAGTAGAGATAGGAAAAGCAATGGGAGCTACCGTAATAGGGGCTGCAAGTACAGATGAAAAGCTAGAAGTAGTGAAGAAGGCTGGAGCAGATCATTTAATTAATTATGGAAAAGATGATCTGAGAGAACGACTTAAAGAAATAACTGGGCAAAAGG
Source organism: uncultured Alphaproteobacteria bacterium (assembly GCA_902619165.1). Classification (GTDB taxonomy): domain Bacteria; phylum Pseudomonadota; class Alphaproteobacteria; order Rhodobacterales; family Rhodobacteraceae; genus CACIJG01. The sequence continues at coordinate 173,906 of CACNDI010000003.1, read as the reverse complement.
AGTCATATGATGTTTTGTATGATCCGGTTGGAGCTGATCTATTCGAACCAGCACTTAGGTCTATTAGGTGGAATGGTCGTGCTTTGGTCATCGGTTTTGCTGGTGGAGACGATAAGATACCTAGGGTTCCTATGAATTTACCTCTACTTAAAGGTTGTGCCATTGTAGGAGTTTTCTGGGGTTCCTTTAGAGTAAGAGAGTCAAAAGAGGAGCTTGCTAACTTTCAGCAACTATTTGAGTGGTTTAATAACGGTGATATTGATCCTTTAGTTTCAGACGTATATCCATTAGAAGAGGCAGCTGTTGCTCTCAGAAAACTTATGAACCGGCAAGCAGTCGGAAAAATCGTTTTAACCACTGAGAAGTTTTAACAAACCAATTGAACTTTTAGTAACCCATTTGTCGAACAGCTAAATCTCTCATGATTTCCTCGGAACCACCTCCGATAGCCATGACCTTTACCTCACGGTAAATCCTTTCTACTGGATTTCCTCTGAGATATCCAGCTCCACCCATTATTTGCATTGCCTCACTTGAGCAATACTCAAGCTCTTTAGTTGCAAAAAACTTTGCCTTTGAGATTTCCGCGACTGGAACTTCTCCATTATTCATATTCCAGCAAATATTATTTACTAACGCTTCAAGAGCATCAATTTTTGAGGACATGTTTGCTAGCTTATGACGTATAACTTGATGCTGAATAAGAGGTTTTCCAAAAGTCTCTCTAGTCTTTGCCCATTCTATGCTTTCCTCAAGGCAGACCTTCATCATCCCTAAAGAGCTAGCACACATGCACATTCTCTCTATATTGAAATTCTCCATTATTTGTATGAAGCCCTTGTCCTCTTCCCCCATCATATTCTCAGCAGGCACTCTGACATTATCAAAGTACAAGGTTGCCTGATCAGAGCACCACCAACCCATTTTTTTATCAAGTGGTACCCGTGAAAAGCCATCCCTGTCGGCCTCCACGAAAAATAGAGAAATTCCTTTTAATCCCGATCCACCAGTTCTAGCTCCGACAACAAAATAGTCAGATGTCATTGCTCCCGTAATAAAAGTCTTACTGCCATTAATAACAAAATGGTTCCCATCTCTTTTTGCTGACGTTTTCATATTCGCTACATCTGAGCCCCCACCTGGCTCAGTTATTCCCAAGCTTGAGCCTTTTTTCCCAATGACTATATCTTTAAGAACTCTATCTTTTATTTCCGATGAACACAGTCTTTGTATCGGCTCAAGTGAAATCATTCGCCCACCCATGGCTGCGCCAACTCCTCCAGCTCCGCATTTCGCGAATTCTTCGTTGTATATTGCTCTTAGGAAATTATCGTCTTCTCCTAATCCACCATACTTTTCATCAATTCCAAAACCCCAGACACCTAGCGCTCCAGCTTTCTGATGAAGTTCCCAAGGTATCTTTCCTTCTTCATCCCAATCGTTGACATAGGGTTTGATTTCTTTATCAACAAACGCTTTTAGCTGAGCTCTAAATTCTTCTCTCTCTGGTGTATCAAATGGGTTCTTCATAAATTTTCCTAATCTGTTATCAAAATTCAAAAAAAGGACTTTTATTAGTATCACATATTTATGTAGACTTAAAAAGACACAAATGAGAGCTCGAACGTTGAAAAAAGATTTATTGAAAATTGGGGGTGCATCTGGTTATTGGGGAGATGCGTCACAAGCTACCGAGCAACTCCTTAGACATGATGATCTTGATTTCATTGTATATGATTATTTAGCCGAAATTACTATGGCTATAATGGCGCGGGTAAAGGCAAAAGACCCTAATGTAGGATATGCTTCTGATTTTATTTCAGAGGCTATGGTTCCAAATTTAAAAAGGATATCCGAGACCAATACGAAGATAATTTCAAACGCTGGAGGGGTGAACCCATCGGCTTGTGCTATCATTCTAAGAGAGAAAATTCAGGAGCAGGGATTGTCTCTTAGAGTCGCAGTAATCGAAGGGGATAATCTACTTCCAGGAATAGATAACATAAAAAGCTTGAACCCAACCGAAATGTTCTCAGGCAATGAATTCCCAGAAAAGGAAAAAATAGGAAGCATAAACGCATATTTTGGAGCTCAGCCTATTGTAAGGGCATTAGAAAAAGGCGCTGACATAGTAATAACCGGAAGGTGTGTGGATAGTGCAGTGACGTTAGCTGCATGTATGTATACCTTTGGTTGGGGCGCGGAAGATTTTGATCTTTTATCTTCGGGCAGTCTTATTGGGCATCTTCTTGAGTGTGGAACTCAAATTACGGGAGGCAATTTCACTGATTGGAAATCTATTAGAGGAACTTTTGATCAGATCGGTTATCCAATAGCAGAGATAGAAAAAAATGGAAAAGCGGTTATCACAAAAGCAAAAGATACTGGTGGAGTTGTAAGCTTTGGCACTGTCGCTGAGCAGATGTTGTATGAAATAGGGGATCCGAAAAATTATCTGCTTCCAGACGTTAACTGTGATTTTTCACATGTTGAAATTACCGAAATAGAAAAGGATAGAGTTCTTGTAAGTGGAGCGAAGGGAAAACCACCTAGTGAAAGTTACAAGGTTTGCCTCACTTATGAGGCAGGATTTCGAGGAGGGCACTTATTTGGTTTCTATGGATCAGACGCTACAGATAAGGCTAATGCTTTTGCAAAGGCAGCACTATCAAGATCGAGAAACTCATTGCAGAGAAAAAAATTAGAGCCTTTTATTGAAGAGAGCGTTGAGATAATAGGGTCAGGCAGTCAGTTTGGACCACGAAAGAATTCACAGAATTCTAGTGAGGTTTTTGCAAAAATTGCTGTTAAACACGAAAACCCAAAAGGAGTTGGAGTTTTTTTAAAAGACGCGACAGGTCTCGGTTTGTCATCACCCCCAGGGCTTAGTGGTTTCGCTGGAGCACGACCTAAGCCATCTCCGATCCTTTCATTGTTTTCCTTTTTATATAAAAAAGAAAATGTTGGGTTTACCTTGCAATTTGATGATGCACCAAGCGAGCCAATTGAAATTGCTCATGCGGTAAGTGTTCCGTCTTCCTTTGCTAATATAAATGTATCTGAACCTAATATCTCTAATTTATATAAGGGAGTTCAATTAATAGAAGTTTCCCTAGAAGAGATCGCTTGGGGTAGGTCTGGAGATAAGGGTAACAAGGCAAATATTGGTATTATAGCGAGACACCCAAATCTACTACCCTATATCTGGGATATTTTCTCTGAAGAAAAAATAGTAGAAATTTTTTCTCATTTTTTAGAAAATGATAAAATTGATCGCCATTATCTTCCCGGAATTTCGGGAGTAAATTTTGTGCTACACGATGTGCTTGGTGGTGGAGGTACTACTAGTTTAAGAAATGACCCTCAAGGAAAAGGGTATGCACAGGTTTTATTGTCTAGTAAAATTAAAGTTCCAAAGAATTTGTTAGTGTAAAGGTCGAAATAAATGGATTCAAACAAGAGGTCAAAAGAGTTTCATTGTGATTTAAAAGAAGCATATTTCCCTGCGGTTAAGACTGAGGAGATATTGAACACTACCATAGGAGAAGAACTTAGAAAGGCCTCAATCGATTCTGGAAGTATGATAGCTTTGGTTCAAGTGCTAGATGATGGTTCTTTAGGAAGGTCATGGACATATGAGGAGCTCTACAAAGATTGTCTTGAGTTGGCGAAGAGAATGTCTTCAAGGCACAAAAAAGGAACAAGAGTTGCAGTTTGGGCCCCTAATTACCCTGAATGGGTAATAATAGAGTTTGCAGCATCTATTGCTGGACTGGTCTTAGTAACAGTTAACCCGTCTTTTCAAAAGGATGAACTTAAGTATGTTCTTGAGAAATCGCAGAGTGAAGAGTTATATGTAGCAAAGAGCTTCCGTGGCAATCCAATGTGGGATATCGCAAAGAAAGTTACGGAAAAAATGCCGTCTGTAAAGAGGATGGTAGATATTCAAGATTGGGATGAGCTCTTTGGTTTAAATGACAGTGGAAGTGAGTCACTTACTAATTCTCTCCCAGAGGTCACTCCTAGAGATCCTGTTCAAATACAATTTACGTCTGGTACAACTGGATTTCCCAAGGGCGCAAAATTGCACCATATGGGTCTATTTAATAATGCAAAAAGTTTTCAAATTAGAATGGGTTTGGAAAAGGGCGATCGTTGGTTAAATTGCATGCCAATGTTTCATACGTCTGGTGCGGGGATGGCTACACTAGGTTGCTTAGCCATGAGAGCGACACATTATATTATGGAAAGATTCGATGCCAAGAACTGGTGTGAAGTAGTTGAGAAGGAAAAAATTAATTTCCTAACCGCAGTTCCAACTATGTTTGTGGAGATATTGGAAGAGTGGAAAAAGGGTAATTATCAAGAATCTAAACTAAAGGGTATGACCTCTGGAGGTACGAGTGTTCCGCCTACCCTTGTAAAAGAGCTTCATCAAACATTTGGAGTATGGCTCCAGATCGTGTACGGTCAGACTGAAAGTAGCCCAGTGATTACACTAGCTTGGGCGGATGACAGTCTTGAAAACTTGACTAACTCATTGGGGCAACCACTCCCAAACTTGGATGTTTCAATACGTGATCCTCAGACAAATAAAGTGATGGGCCTAAATGAAGTCGGTGAAATTTGTAACCGAGGTGATAACACTATGCTTGAATATCATCAAAATCCTGGTGCAACATCTGAAACTATTGACGACGAGCAATGGTTGCACACCGGTGACTTAGGAACAATGGATGCAGAGGGCTATGTTCGCATAGCTGGTAGAGTTAAGGAGATGATCATAAGGGGTGGAGAGAACATTTATCCCAAAGAGATTGAAAATAGTTTGCTTGAGCATAATGATATTTCTGAGGTGGCGATTGTAGGACTGCCTGATAAAAAGTTCGGGGAAATAGTTGGGTGTTTTTTAAAGTTTGAAAAAGGGCAGAAGCTTACATCTACAGATCTCAAGTCTTTTATTAGAAAGAAGATATCACCACAAAAAACTCCAGCGGTCTGGATTGAGGTTGATGAATGGCCGCTCACCGGATCAGGGAAAATTAAGAAATACGCTCTCCGTGAACAACTCTCGGACGGCTTGCTAAATGTTTTGACTTAAAATCAAAGGAATTGAATAAACTAAAAATATACTAAAATAGGTGTTAAGTGTTCGTAAGTAAAATTGATATTTCCTCTCCTTCTTTTGAAACTAATACGAAAGAAAATAAGGCCCTTTTAGACAAAATGAATTTACTTCTCGAAAGAGCAGCTCAAACTTCAGAAAAACGCAGAGATATATTTGAGAAAAGAAACCAATTATCTCCCAGAGAGAGATTAGGTGCGTTGTTAGATCCAGGTCTTCCGTTTTTAGAATTGTTTAATATGGCCGGGTATTGTGTAGATGATCCAGACCCGGAAACTAGTATTCCTGGGTCTAGTCTAATTGGAGGTATTGGATACGTTTCAGGAATCAAGTGTTTAATCTACATAGACGATAGTGGAATAAATGCGGGAGCAACTACTATTAAAACTATAGAAAAAGGGCTGTTACTTTTAGACATGGCAAAAAAACATAAGCTGCCTCTTGTTCATTTGGTAGAAAGTGCGGGTGCAAATCTGATGCAATATAAGGTTGAATTATGGGCATTGGGTGGAGGAGCTTTCGCAGGTCTGGCGGAAATGAGTGCAATGGGTATCCCAATAATTACGGTGCTCCATGGCCTGTCAACCGCAGGCGGTGCATACATGCCAGGTATGAGTGATTATGTAATTGGTGTAAAAGAAAATGGTATGGCGGCGCTAGCAGGAGCTAACCTGTTGAGGGCTGCTACAGGGGAAGAGTCCTCTGATAAAGATCTTGGAGGAGCGGAAGTTCATTCAAAAATTACCGGATTAGTTGAGTACTTGGCAGAAGATGATAAGCACGCCATAGAAATTGCAAGAGACGTGGTCAAGTCATTGGGTTGGGACAGAGATTTTACTGGTGTAAGTGCAAGGAACTTTTTGCCCCCCAAGTATTCGTCAGACGAAATCATAGGCATAGTTCCTACTGATTATAGAAAGCCCTATGATGTAAGAGAGCTGGTATGTAGGGTCGTCGATAATTCTGATTTTATTGAGTTTAAACCAGATTACGGAGTTTCAACTGTATGTATGCAAGCAAATATTTTTGGAATACCGTGTGCACTAATAGGTAATAATGGTCCAATTGATCCAAACGGTGCAACAAAAGCTGCTCACTTTTTTCAATTATGCGATCAAGTAAACAGACCAATAATTTTTTTACATAATACCACAGGATATATGGTTGGAACACAATACGAGCACGCTGGAATGATCAAGCATGGCGCTAAAATGATTCAGGCCGTTATGAATGTTAATGTTCCCAAAATAGCGCTTTATATCGGTGCCAGCTTTGGCGCGGGAAACTACGGTATGTGCGGATATTCATACAATCCAGACTTTCTCCTGACTTGGCCCAATGCGCAAACAGGCGTGATGGGAGGTCAGCAGGCAGCAAAAACAATGGAGCATGTGCTTAGAAATTCGGCCGCTCGGAAAGGCAAAGAAATTGATGAAGATAGTTTTAGTACTCAAATCAAAGGGATCCAAGAGCACTTTGACAGTCAGTCTGACGCCTTTATAACTTCAGGTAGGTTAATTGATCATGGAATGATTGATCCTAGAGATACAAGAAAAGTTTTAGGTTTCTGCCTAATAACTTGCCTAGAATCAAAAATAAGAAAATTAAGGCCGAATAATTTTGGAATAGCGAGGATGTAAAAGTGAAAACTCAGTATGAGACAATTCTGGTTAACAATCATGATAGGTGGGTACGTCTAATATTAAATAGACCAGATGTAAAAAATGCTTTGTCAGAAAAAATGACTACTGAATTGTTATCTGTTCTTGAGAACTTGAAGGAAGATAAAAATATTAGAGGAGTGAGTATCGAAGGTTCTGGTGACGCATTTTGTGCAGGAGCAGACCTCAAAGACTTTAGAAGAAATTTTGTTTTACAAACTCCCGACTTCGATCAAGTACGAACAATGAATTTAGAAGCAGGAAAGTTATTTAAGATACTATCACAGCTTCCTAAAATAGTCGTTGCTTTGGTACACGGACCAGCGTTTGCTGGAGGATTAGGAATGGTTGCTTGTGCAGACATTGTGGCCGTGACAAAAGATGCGCGTTTTTCACTTTCAGAAACAGCAATTGGACTTACTCCTGCTCAAATCTCGCCGTTTTTGATAAAAAGGTTGGGGCTGAGAGTAGCTAGTAAACTGATGTTAACTGGCATGGAATTTAATGCGACGGAGGCTGTAGAGTTCGGCCTTGCGGATAATTTAGTCGAAAATAAAGATGCACTAGAAGATTTTTTTATAAGTTTCGATAAAGCAACGAAAAAGTGTGCCCCAATGGCTACTGCTGCTACGAAAGAAATACTGAGCTATTCAAGAGACTCAAGCTTGGAGGAGCTTTCTGAATTTGCCTCCGGTAAATTCGCAGAGTGTATGCTGGGTGAAGAAGCAAAGGAGGGTTTAGCCGCCTTTGCAGAAAAGAGAAAACCCTATTGGTATGGAGCTTAGCTTTGAGTGAGTTACGTTCATTAAGGAAACTACTTGTAGCTAATCGGGGTGAAATAGCTTTACGAGTAATGAGGACAGCAAAAAAAATGGGGCTTTTAACGGTTGCTGTCTACACTGATGCTGATGAGCAATCACCACACGTAAATTTCGCGGATCAAAGTGTTAATATTGGTAAGGGTCCAATAGCTGAGTCTTATCTTTCAATAGAAAAAATCATGGAAGTCGCTTTGAGTATCGGATGCGATGCAATACATCCTGGCTACGGATTCCTTTCCGAAAATAGCGATTTTGCGGAAGCGTGTGAAAAAGCAAAAGTTACTTTTGTAGGACCTTCGTCAAAAGCTATAGAGGCTATGGGAAATAAAGCAAAAGCAAAAGCGATTATGAAAGAAGCTGGTGTTCCTTGTATCCCAGGAGCTGAGGTGGCAAATAAGAACGATAGGGAACTTCAATTGGCGGCTGAGAGTGTTGGATTTCCCTTAATGATCAAAGCTGCGGCGGGAGGAGGAGGAAGAGGAATGCGGCTCGTTAATAATATTTCAGATCTGCAGAAAAGCTGTGAAATTGCGAAAGCAGAAGCTTTGAGCGCTTTTGGGTCATCTGAGATAATTTTGGAAAAATCTATAGTTGAACCTCGGCACATCGAAATTCAAATTATGGCTGATAACTTTGGAAACATAATCTCACTTGGTGAGAGAGATTGTTCAGTGCAGAGACGACATCAGAAGATTATCGAGGAAAGCCCATCTCCTGTTGTTGATGTTGAGTTGAGGACAAAAATGGGAGAAGTTGCATGTCTTGCGGGAAAAGTGATTAACTATTCAGGAGCAGGCACAATAGAGTTTCTTCTAGATAAAGACAAAAATTTTTATTTTCTTGAAATGAATACGAGACTTCAAGTTGAGCATCCTGTTACTGAGATGGTAACTGGACTTGATCTAGTTGAGTTACAACTGAATATTGCTGATGATCAGGAGCTACCACTTTCTCAGGAACAAGTTCAGTTATGTGGACATTCTCTAGAAGTTAGGCTGTATGCCGAAGATCCTTGGAAAAACTTTTTACCAAGCACAGGAAAGATAGAGGTTTGGAGAAAACATAAATCTCCTGACACTCGCTATGACGATGGAATTGTAGAAGGTCAGGTTATAAGCCCTTTTTATGATCCAATGTTAGCTAAAGTAATATCTAATGGAAAGAACAGAGAGCAAGCTATCGATACATTGAAGCAATCTTTGCAGAATACAGCTCTCTATGGAGTAAAAAACAATCGAGACTTTCTTATTGCTATTCTTTCGAGTGAAGCCTTCAGACATGAAGATGTTAATACTTCTTTTTTAGAGACCAATGATTTTCGTGCATCAGGTAATAAACATATTGGGTTCGATGAGTTAGCAGTTTTAGGTGCTCTTTTGATGACAAAGTACTCTGAAAGACTTATCAATGAAGCTATTGGCTTTGAAGATGAGCTTTATGGTTGGTCCAACTCAAAGACAATATATTACCCTCTTTCTTTCAAAGCTAATGATAATATTTACTCAGTTCATATTGAGCTTAAAAAACCTAGTTCAATTACGATTATCTTTGAAGGAAAAAAAATACAAGTATTCCTAAACGAAGATCACGTAGAATTAAATAATGAAAAAATAAAACTCGATTTTATTGAGTATAACGAAAATAAATTGTTTGCTAGCTACTTGGGCAAATCTTTCAAGGCTGAACTTATAAAAGAAGATTTAAAAATTGAGGATATAGATAAAGGTGGGAAAATAACAGCTCCCATGCACGGCGTAATTCGTGAACTATTTGTGTCCGTGGGAGACAAGGTGAAAAAGAATCAGGTAATATTAATTTTAGAGGCAATGAAAATGCAGCATGAAATAACAGCATCTATAGATGGAGAAGTCTCAGATATTTATACTAATATAGGTAATCAGGTTTCCGTAGATGAGGATTTGCTAAATATTAACAAGGAGGATGAAAAATGAATTCTAAATTGTGTAAGGAACTAGGCATAGAATTTCCACTATTTGCTTTTTCGCATTGCAGAGATGTGGTTGCTGCGGTTACGAAAGCTGGGGGTTTTGGGGTATTTGGAGCCACTAACCTTTCAGGACCCGAATTAGAGATTGAGTTAAATTGGATAGACTCCCAAGTTAACGGAATGCCTTATGGAGTTGATCTGATTGTTCCAAATAATTTTGTAGGAAAGGGAGAAAATCTATCCGATGAGGATATGCTTGGAAAAATTCCTCAGAGCCATAAGGACTTTGCGCACAACATACTTGAAAATAATGGCATTGATGTAGATCCGAATGAATTAGAAGAGGACCGAAAAAATCATTTGCGATTTGGAAAAAACATGACACCAGAGGGTGCTCATGAGTCATTAACAGTTGCCTTTAACCACCCAATTAAGATGATTGTAAATGCACTTGGCATGCCTCCAAAACAAATGGTTGATATGGCAAAAGATGCAGGAGTGAAAGTTGGCGCACTAGTCGGGGCAAAAAAACATGCAATCAACCAAATCAATGCAGGAGTTGATGTTTTGATCGTGGCTGGTGGAGAAGCCGGAGGGCATTGTGGTGAAGTGTCATCAATGGTTCTCATTCCAGAAGTGTATAACGCGATTAAGGATATAAAAGATGTACCTATATTGGCAGCAGGAGGTATAGCTTCTGGAAGTCAGATGGCTGCCGCTATGGCTATGGGAGCATCGGGTGCATGGTGTGGCTCTGTTTGGCTTACAACAACGGAAGCCGAAACGAATCCAATCGTCAAAGAGAAAATGCTAAGTGCTTCTTCCGCTGACACCGTAAGATCAAAAAGTAGAACTGGAAAGCACTCTAGGCAACTAAGATCACCGTGGACAGATGCATGGGAAAACAGTGACCAAGTTCAGCCTCTACCATCGCCAGTTCAACCTTTAGTGGCTGAGCCAGCATTGCGAAAGCTTGACAAGCTTTCATTAGCTGGAAATAAGCAAGCTGCTGACCTTGCAACCTATTGGGTTGGTCAAGCGGTTGGTTTGATGAATGAAACGAAGTCCGCTGGGGAAGTAGTACAAGACTTTAAGACAGATTTTATCGAAGCTTATGAGAGACTAAATGGAGCACTAGAGGAGGCATAAGGTGGAACAGGCAAAAGATTTTTTTGACGAGAGTAAAGACTTATATGAGATGCTGAATGCTGAGGGTGTGGGTTGTTTGTCAACTGCGACATTGTTCAAAAATTGGACAATAGAGGATGTGATTGGGCATTTATACCTATTTAATTATGGTGCGGTTGAGACTTTAAAAGGTGGAGATCACTTTGATAGTTTTTGGAAACCAATAAATGACCAAGTCTTAGATGGTAAATCTTTAGTTGAGGCGCAAGTGCCGTGGTTAAATGGTGTGACCGGGAATCAATTATTAGATGACTGGTGGCAAAGTGTCGAAGATGTTTTCAATGCGTATAAAGATGCCGATCCAAAAAAAAGAGTTAAATGGGGAGGACCAGAAATGAGTGCTCGTTCTAAGATAACGGCACGACACATGGAAACCTGGGCTCATGGTCAGGAAGTCTTCGATGCGCTAGGTAAGGACAGAGAAGAAAAGGATAGAATAAAAAACATAGTACATATGGGCGTTATTGCGTACGGATGGACTTTTGTTAATAGGAAATTAGCAATCCCTGAGCCAACACCTTACATTATTTTAAATTCACCATCTGGTGAAGTCTGGGAGTGGAATGATAAAGAGAGTTCTTCAAAAATTGAAGGAACCGCAGTTGAATTTGCTCAAGTAGTAACCCAGGTGCGAAATTTTGCTGATACAAAATTGTCTATAACTGGCGAACCAGCAATTGAGTGGATGAAGTATGCTCAATGTTTTGCTGGGCCTCCAGAAGACCCTCCAGCCAAAGGGACTAGATATAAGGTCGCTAGCTAGGGTTTATATCGTTATAACCGTTGAACCTGTTGTTTTTCGTGCCTCTAAAGAGTCGTGAGCCAAAGCAATATCGTTCAATGAGAAGGTTTGGTCTATTTGTATCTTAACATCACCAGAAACTACTTTTCCGAAAAGAACCTTTGCCATCTCTTGGCAGCGGGTAAAGTCACCTATATGTGTAAAGAGACCAGTTCTAGTTATTTTAAGTGATTTTTTTGCTAAGATTCCTATATCTATAGGATCAATATTACCTGATGCATTACCAAACGAGATAAATATCCCAAAGTCTTTTAAACAACTTAAAGAATCATCAAAGGTAGTTTTACCAACAGAATCCATGACAACCGGAACTCCAATACCATTCGTTAGTTTCATAACTTCTTTGGAAAAGTTTTGCGTAGTATAGTTTATAGTTTGAGATGCACCAAATTTTTTTGCCAACTTACACTTTTCATCAGAACCGGCAGTGCCTATCAATTCTAATTCTTCACTTCTAGCCCACTGACAGGCAATCAATCCGACACCACCTGCAGCTGCATGGAATAAAATCTGGTCTCCACTTTTCAATTCTGTTGTATCGTGAAAAAGATATTTTACAGTTAACCCCTTAAGCATCATCGCAGCACCTTCCTCAAATGATATTTCATCAGGAAGCTTACAAACTTGTTTAGCAGGCATAACCCTGGCCTCACAATAAGCGCCTGGCGGTGTAGCAGCATATGCAACGCGATCGCCAGAAACTAAGTGAGTAACACCATCTCCAACTTCTTCAACTATTCCCGAAGCCTCCATGCCAAGCACTGCAGGTAGTGCGACTGCATAGTTATCTGAGAGTCGTGTTCTGTGATATACGTCAATAAAATTTAGGCCTATAGCCTTGTGTTTTATAAGTATTTCATCACTTCCCGGAGAGCCAACCTCTTGTGTAATTATCTTAAATTTCTCACTTCCACCATTTTCATCTATTACTGCTGCTTTTACATTTTGAGTTGACATTTGCATTATCTCCCATAGTAATCAAATTAAGCTTTTATTATAAATGGAACCACTATTGTCCAGAGAGTCAATAAAAATTGCACCATCCATACTATCTGCTGATTTTGCAAATTTTGGTAAAGAAATTGAAGCTGTAGAAGAGCAGGGCTGCGATTGGATCCACATTGATGTTATGGATGGTCATTTTGTGCCGAACATAACTTTCGGACCAGAAACCTGCAAGGCAATTAGACCCCATATCAAAACGTTTATGGATGTGCATCTGATGATTTCACCTGTAGATCAATATCTTGAAGCTTTTGCTGAAGCGGGTGCGGATATGATAACAGTTCATTTCGAAGCAGCGCAACATATTCACAGGTCTCTGCAGGCAATAAATAACCTTGGTGTAAAGGTGGGGTTAGCTTTAAACCCAGGCACCTCATACGAAGTGGCTGACCAGTTAGTAGATTTGGTAGACTTAATTTGTGTGATGACGGTTAACCCAGGTTTTGGGGGTCAGAAGTTTATTTCGTCTCAACTAAGAAAAATTGAAAGATTAGCTGATCTGAAAAAGCATAAAGATTTTTTAATCGAGGTCGATGGAGGAATAACTGCCGATACTGCACCTAGTGTAGTTTCAGCAGGAGCTGATATTTTGGTAGCTGGATCGGCTGTTTTTTCAAATGGTAGCGTCAACAACTCAATCGTGTATGGGCAAAACATTAAGAGAATAAGGGAAGCTGCTGAAAGCGCCCTAAAAATAGAAGGATAAAAAAATGGCAGAAATTCCTCCAGTTTGTGATTTTGGTTGGCAAGCAAAAGAGTTTAACTTGCCATCTGTTGATGGAAAAAAATATGCTCTAAAAGAAGTTAGCGGGGCTAATGGCTTATTGATAATGTTTATATGCAATCATTGTCCTTATGTGCTGGCTATTTTGGATCGAATTGTTCGAGACGCCAGTGATTTGCAAAAGCTTGGGGTTGGTATAGCGGCTATTAGTTCAAACGATGTGATTAGTTACCCAGAGGATTCCTTCGATAACATGAAAAAGCTGGCTGCTAAGCATAATTTTACTTTTCCATATATGTATGATGAGACCCAAGAAGTGGCTAAGCTATACAATGCTGTATGTACTCCAGATTTTTTTGGATTTAACAAGGATCACAAACTACAGTATAGAGGGAGATTAGATGCATCTAGAAAAGAGGCCGGTCCAGTTGATTTAAAAAGAGATCTCTTCGAAGCAATGAAAGGTGTATCTCAAACTGGAAAGGGACCAAGTGACCAAATTGCCTCAATGGGTTGCTCTATAAAGTGGAAGGTTAACTGAACCGATTAAAAGCAGGTAGATATTACGAAAAGCTATCGCATTCATTTAATTTTTATAGAATGTCCTGCGACGACTAAAGTTACGCTATTTGCAAAACGACCTATATCTTGATTCAATTTTCCTGATACTTTTAGAAATTTTCTAGATAGTTCGTTAGCTGGTAAGATGCCAAGGCTGGTTTCCTGTCCGACTATAATCAAGGTGGATTTACACTTTTCTAGATCATCTCTAATGTCATCAATGCGGCGATCTCTAAACTGACTTAGTGTTAAAATGTTCGATACAGACATTGATATACAATCAATCAAAATTATGTCCTGCGGTTTCGAGTTTTTGAGTATATCTGCACTTAGGTCAGGAGAATCTATGGTTTCAAATTTTTGGTTTCTTCTCCTCTTATGCGCATTAATTTTCTCTTGCATTTCTAAGTCATATGCAAGGCCGGTAGCAATGTAATACAATTTACCATGTGTGTTTTTTTGTAAGGTTAGCGCTGATTGTTCTGCAAACCTAGATTTTCCAGAGTTGCTTCCCCCAAGTATTAGATATGTGTCAGACATTAATCTTAGTTTCCTATTAGTCGTTGCAATTTGTAGACATCTAAAATCCATCCTTTATCAGAACGCAACGTATTTCTTGTTTTAATAATTTCTTTTCCAATTTGTGAAACCTCGCCTTTAATAAGAGTTTGTTCTGTCATTCCGAGATATGCAGCCCACCAGATATAGATATTATTGTCTTTTAAAAATGTAAATGAGCACTCTCCATCTAAAACAACGTAAATTGTTTCCGCTCCATCTGGCCATCCTCTTTCCTTTAGAAGCCGGCCTGTAGTAATCAAGACCGGTTTCCCGATTTCGTTAAAAGGAATTCCAAACGCAGAAACAAGCAACTGTATTGAAGAGAGACCAGGAATCAATTTTATGGAGGTATGGTGTAAAGTGTTTTTAACTCGCGAAGCAATTCTTTGGCTACTATCGTACAATGAAGGGTCTCCCCATATGGGAATTCCGACGTTTATGTTTCTTCTTGCGGTGCTGGAAGTATATTCATTAATTATGTCGACCCATCTTTTCGCGATATCATCATGCCAGTCTATAACTGAATTGATATATTTTTTATTGGTTAATTGCCGCTCCGGTATAATAAATTCCTTAAACTTCACACTATTAATTTTTATGAAAGATTTACAAATATTCTTTTTTAGGTCAGCGATCTCGGATTTTTCGTCTTTTTTCTTTCCAATTAGTATCAAATCACAACTCTTGATTTTCTCAGCTGCTTCTTCTGTTACATGCTTTGCATCTCCGAAACCTAGTCCTATAAGATATAAGTTAATACTCAAAATAACGGTCCAAAAATTATAACTGCAGGATGATTGCTTTGAATATCCTTTAGGTAGATTAAAATCTCCTCTATCGTACCCTTTGTGATATTTTCCTCTTTTCTTGAAATGTCTTCCGCTATGAGGACTTTTGTTTTTATATCAAGACCATTTTCTAAAAGAATCTGAGCTAGATTAGGGAAAGTTTTTTTTCCCATGAAGATTACGGTTGTACAATTTGGATCAATTAAAGATGCAATATTGAGGTCATCGGGAAGTTCACCATTGAAATCATGTCCAGTTATAAACTGTACACGTCTCGACATAACTCTTCGGGTTAACGGGATTTTTGCAGCCGCCGCCGCAGCCATTGCTGAAGATACTCCTGGGATTATTTCAAACTCTAACCCATTTTCATTTAATGCTGTAATTTCTTCCTCTAATCTTGAAAAAATACTACTATCACCCGACTTCAGCCGAACAATTTTTTTTCCTGTTCTACCATATTCTACAAGTAATCTAGATACTTGATTTTGCTTTGGTGATGCAAGCCCCGCTCTTTTCCCCACACTCAAAAGTGTGGCGTTTTTTTTTGCAAGATTTAGTATTTCGCCGGCGGATAAATCATCATAGAAAATAATATCCGCATCACTAATTCTTTTTACTGCTAGTACAGTAAGAAGGTCTGGATTGCCGGGACCAGAACTGACAAAGCTAATAGTCATTGTTCGCTCCCAATAAGATGAAAAAATGTTCCAGTAGCATTAGAGTTTTTGGAGCCTAACTGACCTAACTCATTTTGGTAAGCATCTTCTACAAAGACAATAGGAGCATCATTTATTTCGACAACTGTCGTATAGTGAAACTCATGTCCAAGAACAGTGGAACCCTTTTTGATTCCAAAAAAAGGCTCCATGGCCTTGGCTTTTCGATATCCTAGATTGAGCTTTCGTTTTTCAAAAGAAGTAACCAAATCAAACATACCAATCATGTCATATGCCTGACCACTTTTTCCAATAATTTTTCTTCCCAAAACCATATAGCCACCACACTCTCCGTGCACTGGTCTTTTCTTACTAAAATCAATAAGTCCATTCTTAAAATTTTTGCATTCAGATAAGCGACCGAGGTAAAGTTCAGGGTATCCTCCTGGCAACCAGACCATGTCATCGCTATTTGAAGGGGGCTCATCGTTTAGCGGAGAGAAAAAGGAGATCTCAGCACCTTGCTTCTTCCATCCCTCTATTAAATGGGAATAAGTAAAGGTAAATGCATTATCTCTCGCAATAGCTATTCTCTGAGCGGGAGGAGTAATTTTTTGTAACGTTGGTATTGGAGGAAAGCTATTTCTTGCAGTACAAGCTATTGCTTCTAGGTCACAATTTTCTTCAATGAGTGTTCCAAGCTTAAAAATTAGTTGCTCCAAGTCACATAAATCTTCTGCTTGGACTAGACCTAAGTGCCTTTCTGGGATAGTTAGTTCGTTAGATCTAGGTATAACACCTAGGATTGGAACTTTTGTTCTTGAAACTTCACTGACTACTAAAGCTTCGTGCCTTTTGCTTGATATATTATTTAAAATTATTCCACCGATTGTTATGTCATGTCTAAATGAGTTGAAACCGGTAATCAAAGCAGCTACAGATTGAGCCTGCTTTGCGCAGTCGACTACTAAAATTACTGGCCAATTCGTTATACTTGCTAGATCTGCAGTGGAACCATTTCCACCTGCACCCTTGCTTATTACTCCATCAAATAATCCCATTGACCCTTCAGCAATACAGATATCCGAAGGGCCCACCATGCCTATCATATTAAGGATATCGCTAGATGACATTGCCCATGTATCTAAGTTATATGAAGGACGATCTGCCGCAACACTTTGAAATTTTGAATCTATATAGTCAGGACCACTCTTGAAAGGTTGTACAGATCCCTTACGGGCAAAAGCGTTAATAAGCCCCAGAGTTACAGTCGTTTTTCCAGCTCCCGACGCCGGAGCCGAAATAATTATACCTTGCTTATTTATGATTTCTTCCAGTGGCATCTATTTCTCTAAATCTCCTATCATAGGTTTCATCATACAATTTGCTTGCTGTAAAATTAGAAGTGTCTAAATGCGGACCAATAAGTATCAAAGCTGTTCTATCCATATATTCGGGTATCGCTTTTTCTATATTACTTAAATCTGAATGAATAATTTGTTCCTCTGGCCAAGATGCTTTCCACACAACTTTTACTGGGCAAGAACCGTTATAGAAAGGCTTCACTTTTTTGACCACTTTTGCAATATCATGAATTGATAGATGTATCGCAAGAATAGCGCCACTTTTAGCAAAATTTTCTAAAGTTTCATTTTCAGGCATCTTTGATGCCCTACCTTCGGTTCTAGTGAGAACTATAGATTGGGCTATTTGGGGCTTGGTTAGTTCCTGTTTTAAACTTGAAGCGGCAGCTGAAAAAGAAGTTACTCCTGGCGTCATGCTAAAAGGGATTTCTAATTTTATTAACTCACGTATTTGTTCATTCACTGCCGACCATATAGATAGATCACCAGAGTGAAGCCGGGCAATTTCATGACCCTCATTATGAAATTTTTCTATTTTTTTAATAATTTGAGAAAGTGATAGGGGTGCTGTATTTATTTTTTTTGTTGAAGGGTCGCAATGGGATAATATTTTCTCTGGAATGATCGATCCCGCAAAAAAACAGATAGAGCATTTTTCCAAAAGTTTTTTTCCTTTAAGCGTTATGAGTTCGGGATCACCAGGACCTGCGCCTATGAAGTGTACTGTCAATTTAATCTCCATCCATTTCTGCGATTGCGATGGTAGCAAGCCTATCAGAAGAGATTTTCCGCTCACAAATAATTTTGGATGCGGTACCTCCTGCAGCAAGTGCTGCAGCTTCACAAAAACTGCCAACATTTTTAAACTTCATACTCAAATGGGAAACAGTAGGTGTGATAATATTGTAAATATCCTCTTCCTCAATCTGGATCAATTTTAGGCGGTTTGTACTGACAAATTTTAAAAAGACTGCATTTATTGCTTTTTCCTTTGAGGTAGCAACTGTAAAAACACTATACCTTTTAATATAACTTTCAAATAACTCGTTAAATGAAGTAATAGTAACTGTAGATTTAAAGCCAATTCCTGCAATCATGTTTTAATGCTCCATTGGATTATATTATATTGAGCTGACCAAATTGTTTTTCCCCCAATAGGCTTTGGCTTGGATATATTAATCTTTTTCAAATTACCGCCAAACTGCTTGTATTTTTTTAACAAAAGAGCCTGGGACTCAAGAGTGACAGCATTTATTACAAGTCGACTATTTTTACCGAGGGCTCTAATAACTTGGTAAATTAAATCTGAAGTTACTCCCCCACCTATAAAAACAGCGTTTGGCGTTGGTAAATCTTTGGCTATCGTTTCAATATTACCATGTTTTATAGTTAATCTTTCTTGTAGGCCAAATTTTTTTCTATTAGATTTTATTAAAGAAATACGATCCCTTCTTCGTTCAATGGCAAAGGCCACGTTTTTAGGATGCCCCAAACACCATTCAATTGAGATTGAGCCTGAACCAGCTCCTATATCCCATAACACTTCACTTCCAAAAGATTTTAATTCTGAGAGGGTCAGAGCTCTTATGTCTTTTTTAGTTATATTCCCATCAGTTTTGAAAGCATCATCATCTTGCCCTTGAAAATAACTGATATCTGATGGAGGTTTTTTATATGTTATGCCCAATGCTAGTGGTTTTAAAGATTTAGATGCTTGTTTAAAATCAGATAGTTTTGAGTCTGTAAGTTTTACTACTTTTTCCTCTGGGCAGCCAAGTCTCGACAGCATAAAACTTTCTTTAACATTAACATCATGTTTCTCTAGTACAGAAAGAATCTGCCCTATTTGCTTAAACTCTCTGAGAAGAATTATTGCTTTCCCAGCTTCTGACAGTTTTGCAGGAAGGGTTTCTACTGGTTTTGCATGGAAGGCTAAGCAGTCAACATCGTTTATAGGCCAGCCTATTTTATTGGCAGCTAGAGAAAAAGTAGATGGCACAGGGTAAGAGCGCCATTCATTTTTCTTTAAGTTTTTAATAAGGAGAGGTCCTACACCAAACCAAAAAGGATCTCCGGAAGCCAGTACCACAGCAAGTTTATATTTATAACTGAATACTTCATCAATGCTAAATGGTATAGGCCATAATTTACCTTTTGATTTAACCTCTGCAAGAGCCAATTGGCGAGCACTACCAAAAACGACGCTCGCCCTGTTCAATAAATCAGTGCTTGATTTATCAAGGCCCTTTAGTCCATTCTCACCTATACCAATAATATGAAGCCAGGTTTTAGTCATGACAAAAATTCTTATAATAGGAGGCACTGCCGAGGCAAAAAATCTGCATTTTAGACTTCAAGAAAAGAAACTTTTTACAATACTTTCTTATGCAGGTCTTACTGAAAGCATTGATAAAGAGGTAAAAAATATTCGGGTCGGTGGCTTTGGCGGAGCGACGGGAATGTCTGCGTTTGTCAAAGATGAAGGTATAACTCATATCCTTGATGCCTCTCATCCTTTTTCTAAAAATATTACAGTAAACTCTCTTCTCGCCGCGCAACTCGCAAAAATTGAATATTTGGGTTTTGAACGTCCAAAGTGGCAGAGACAAAATGGCGACAAATGGAAGCTCGTGAGTGATATGAATAAAGCTATAAAGCTTATCGACGAAACTGACAGGGTTTTTGTAACAATCGGTAGTAAAGAAATACGTTTTCTGAATAGGAAGCCCAAACCATTTTATCTGATCAGAATGATTAACGAACCAGAAAACAAGATGCTTCTCGATAGATTCAAGCTTATTTTTGATCAAGGCCCATTTACTTTCGAGCAAGAGCTGGAAATTATGAAAGAGTTTTCTATAAATAAACTTATAACAAAGAATTCTGGCTCCAATGCAGTAGTTGAGAAAATACATGCAGCTAGGGAACTTGGCGTTGAAGTCATAATGATTGAAAGACCTACGTTGCCGAAAAGAAAGCTTTTTACTGATGAAAATCAAGTAGTTCAATTTTTTTCTACCCCTGAATAACGTGGCGTATATATATAACCTGTGTTTCTAATCTTTTTAGTGCGTGATGATCCAATAATTACTAGAGTCTTCATTGACACAGAAGAAGCATCAGCTTCTGACAATGTAGTCTCAAAAACAGCCTCAGATTCAGTAGAAATTGAATTTGCATAAATAACAATCCGGTCACTTTTACAATTTTTTCTTAAAACATCATAAATTTCTGAAAGCTGATTTTTACGAGATTTCGATCTTGGGTTGTAAAACGCTATTACAAAATCCGCCTTTGCGGCTGCGATAACTCTTGATTTCAAAATATCCCAAGATTTAAGATTATCAGACAAATTAATAACACAGAAATCATGTCCTATAGGAGCGCCCAATCTGGCGGATGCTGCTAAAAGAGCAGTAATCCCTGGCAGAACTACAATTGATAAGTCATCTATAGAAATGTTTTTTTTATCTACAACTTCAAATATTGCCGAGGCCATTGCAAAAACTCCAGGATCTCCCGAAGAAACAACAACTACCTTTTTTCCTTGCAAAGCAAGATTAATAGAAAGTTCAGCTCTATCAATTTCCTCCCTATTATCGCTTGGGTGAAATGACTTGCCGCTAGTATCCTTCACTCTTTCAATGTACTTAGAGTAACCCACAATGTCTGTTGAATCTTTTAATGCATCGGTTACTGCTGGTGTGATAAGTTCTGGTGCTCCTGGTCCTAAACCTACTATGGTTAAGCTTCCCTTCATTCGTAATGGTCCTCTGAAATTAGAATTATCGAGAAATATGGTGCTTCACTTTTAGTATATTCCCTTAGAGGAATAATTTTTTGTTCAGGCATAGTTGCTTTTTCAATGACTAATGCCTCATTAAGCCGATCCGTTTCTTCTAGCACAGATTTTACTTTTTCTAATTGGGTACCCACTTTCATGATTACAACATTTTTGGAACTCTCAAGATGGCTCTTTAATTCTTCACGACTTTGTATGCCCATTAGGATAGTTAGGGGTTGGTCTCCCATTGCTATTGGTAACTTAGAATTGTTCCAAGCACCTGACATTGCAGTTATTCCAGGCACGAATTCTATATTCACATCTTTTTTCAAAAGTCTAAATAGATGAACAAATGATCCATAAAAAAGAGGGTCACCTTCTGATATTACCACCACATCGTCGTTCAATAAGAGTTTCTTTAGTTTATTGGCACAGTCATCATAAAATCGATTAATCGAATGCTTATATTTATCAGATCGAAAATCGACTTCCTTAGTTACAGGGTATTCCATAGCGTATTCAAAGGGCGTACTATTGGAAATTAATGTATCTATAATCGCTCTCGCTCTGCCCAACGTATTTTTTTTTCTGAAATATGCTATTTGTCTTGCATCGGATATTATTCTAGATGCCTTAACTGTCAGTAACTCAGGATCACCTGGCCCAACCCCAACGCAATATATACTATACATATTTATTCTTTCTCCTGTGCCAAGGCGTTAACCGCAGCTACCGCTACAGCACTTCCCCCCAACCGGCCTTTAACAACTAGACTGTTCAGCGTTTTTACTTCGATTAATGCTTGCTTTGATTCCGAGGCTCCAACAAACCCGACAGGGCAACCAATTATGCCCGCAGGTTTCAAGTTTTTTTTCTTACCAAGAAACTCTAACAAATAAAATAATGCAGTGGGAGCGTTACCAAAAACAATTAGAGAATCTTGTATGTAGTCTTCCCATAGATGAATTGCTGCAGCCGTTCTGGTATTCGATATTCGTTTTGCAATGGCTGGTACGGACTTATCATTCAAAGTACAGATGATTTCATTGTCCGCTGGTAGTCTTGCTTTTGTTATTCCCTCACTTACCATCCTCGTATCGCAAATAATCCGAGCTCCTCTCTCTAAAGCATCTCTTACTTTGCTAACAAAATATGGTGTAAATTGAATATATTTTTCCAGCCCAATAAAACCAAGGGCATGTATCATCCTCACTGCAATTTTCTCTTCAAGGTTTGAAAAAGAAGAGAGGTCGGCTTCTTTTCGAATAATAGAAAAAGATTGCTCATAAATTTTGTCTGGGCTTCTTTCATATTCAAATGTCATTTATTCAATTCCATAGAAATTTCTGATGCTAAATGCTGAAATTTCTCATCTTTTACGCTTACAGACTTTTCCCCTCCTGAACTGTTAATAAGTATCGATGTCTTCTTTGAGAGACCACAATTTTTTAAACAACCACTTATGTGGATCTTTGCTTTATTTTTTCTATTTTTTAATCTTTCTTTAAGAAACGTAGTGACCACTTTTGCCACCTGACTGGTTTCCAAAATGCCTTGACTACAATAGGCTTTACCAGAGCAATAGCTCACGCTCAGATCATGACCTGTATTTTTTGAGAGAAAACTTAAAGGTGGTTTTGTTTTGGCTAAATTAATAAAAAAAGATTTCCATGGGGTCACGGCTACTCCTTTAACATGCGAAGCTAATTCCCTCAGTTGGTAACTTGAAAATTTTCCTCCAGGTACCGTAATCATATATCCTCCAAAACAGGGACCGAGTCTTGGAGAAAAATTTTGTTTTCTTGGTTTAATGTCTGGAAAATAAATATGGTCTATCTCTCCAATTGAATTTATTAAATCTTTGCTTTTCAGTTGGTTAGAGAAAGTCATTACATTACTTAAAATCATTTCTATTTTTTCAATTAATGTTTCTGGTTCTACAGCTATACCGCGGTCTGAACCGTCAATTCTTAAAATTAGAATTTTTTCTTTGTTTGTCTCTATCCTAAGGTCTGCATTAGTTTCTTGCAGGCTGGCCACTTCTCCTAAGTCGACGGCAATACCGAATTTTTTATGGAGTTTGGGGATATTATTCAGATTATCTTCCAAAATACTTGCTATCTTTTGTGTTAGTTTTTTATTTTTCGTAGAAAAGGGACTATAGATGATATTTGAAATATTCTCCTTTTTTTCAGAAGCATTAATTATACCTGCCTGATTTAGGAAATTTGATAGCTGTTCAAGATGTTTTTTTTGAAGACTTCTTATTGTTATGTTAGCTCGTGATGTCAATTCGATATAGCCACTTCCAAAATTAGAAATTGCATCAGCAAGAATAGAGAGTTGTTTAGAAGAGAGATATCCATATTTTGGCCTGAAACGGATTAAGTAACCATCTTTAGATTTAATTGGTGAGTCAATAGTTGGGCATATTCCTAAGACCCTAGCCATTATCAACCAGTCTTTCTTCATATCGAATGGAGTTATGAAAACTTTTCCATAGTCCTAAGTCTCTAAGCTCACTAAAAGTATTTTCTAAACCTTTAAGAGCGTCTATATTTTCCTTTGCCATAAATTTTGCAACTTTTGTATTAGCTAAAGTTGAGTTATATACCAATTCTATTAAGTGATTTGGCAAACATACACCAGATTTGCCAAAATTAGACAAGTTGAATACTAATTCTGTTATTTCAGCCGCGCCTCTGTAACCATGTTGCATCATTCCTGAAACCCACTTGTCGTCAGAAAGCTTTCCCCTGATAATTCTTGCTAATTCTTGATTTGTTGTACGAACTTTTGGAATTCCATCGGATGAAATATCTAAATGGTATAGTTTAGGATTGGTTTTCTGCATAATGGCAACAGCTGCGTTAAAACCCCCTATGTGATCAGCAAAATCCTTTGCTGACAACAAATCACTTTCACATAAATCATGAGAGTGAATTAGTGCCTCAGTATCGGCTAACCTTTTCTTAAGACTTTCTGTATTTTGGTTAAATTTTCCATTCTTTTGATAAGCCCAAGACGAGCTTTTAATCCATGCCTCGCCGATCTTAGCCGTGTGATCGGCTAGGGTTCCTTTAATTTTTTCTTTGATATTTACCCCAAAAGATCCAGGCTTAGGCGCAAAAATTCTATCACCCATATTTTTATAAGGGTTATCTTTCAATGTCTCATCTCTTTCATGAAGTTTATCGATTGCATCAAAAAATAATCTATTGAGCTCTGGAAAGATATCTCTGAACAAACCTGACTGTCTTATAGTAATGTCAATTCTCGGGCGACCTAGCTCTGCTAGTGATAGAATGCTAAAGCCAAGGATCCGAGCGTTATTTTTGTCCCAAATTGGTGTAAGGCCAGCAAAAGCAAGTGCCATTGAGTACTCTTGTCCTCCCGTTCGCATGGATGCTGATCCCCAAAGATCAATGGTTAAATTTTTTGGATAATCTCCATTGTCTTGCAAATATTGTCTTACAAATTCATCTGCCATTGCTTGACCATTTTGGAAAGCTATTTTTGTGGGTATCGATCTAGGGTCTACAGCATATATATTCCTGCCTGTAGGTTTGATATCAGTACGGTTCCTATATGGCGATCCCGATGGTCCACTGTTAATTCTTTTTCCCTCTAGGCATCGGAGTAAGCCATTCAGTTCGGATGCTCCACAATCTCCTTTGCCAAATATATGAAGACCACTTGAAAATTGAGATTCCTTTAAATCACAGACAAAAGAGTCTATTCTTGTTAACCATTCACCATCTGATGTTATGGGACGGACTGATAGCTCTTTATCTAATTTTATTTTCTTAGCCTCATGAATTATTTTCTTTTCAATATGCTCTTTCCTTACTTGAT
Source organism: uncultured Alphaproteobacteria bacterium (assembly GCA_902619165.1). Lineage (GTDB taxonomy): Bacteria > Pseudomonadota > Alphaproteobacteria > Rhodobacterales > Rhodobacteraceae > CACIJG01. The sequence continues at coordinate 149,060 of CACNDI010000003.1, read as the reverse complement.
CGAGATCTCCACTCGTAGAATATTCATCTAATAGAAATTCAAGATCTCTCAATTCATTTGGGAGATCCATAGTCTGAATTTTTGGAGGCATGTGCCCCACAGTGAGAGCCCCCAACCTTCTTTTTGCCTGCGATGCTTCTCCCGGATCATTAACAATAAACGGATAAATAAAAGGTATGTCGTTTACTAGTAACTCGGGCCAGCACTGATTGGAGAGACCTACTGTTTTCCCTGGTAGCCATTCGAGACTTCCATGCGTTCCCATATGAAGAAATGCATCTATTTTTTGCATCTGCAACCAGAGATACATTGCCACATAGCTGTGACAAGGTATTTTTTCAAGATCATGATAATCGGCTTTTTTATCTTCTATTAAACCTCTTGAAGGTTGCACCAGCACAAAAAAATTATTGTTTTTATAACCCTGAAGAACAAACTTGTCCTTTTCAAAAAATGCATCTTCTTCGAAACCACCCCATGTTTTAAATAATTGAGTTCTAGGTTTTTGTGGAATGAGATTTAGCAGTCTTTCGTATAACTTGATGGGAATCTCTATCCTAGAGCTTTTTAACTTTTCAAAAAACTTATCAGGGTCAGAGAATTTAAATCCATTATCCCCCAGAAAACCTAAAATATGCTTTGTTGATTTAATTGTGTCTAGGCCAAGCGCATGAGCTAATTGAAAGTCACGACCCGGGTATGAAGATAATACGATAGCTATTCTTTTCTCTTCATTTTTTTTATCTCTGAGAGCATGCCACTTTTCAACTTTATTTATTATCTTTTTAGAAAGAGTTTTCTCGACTTTATGTTTTGAGATTGGAAACTGTAATGCGGGGTCTATAGCTTGTTCAGATTTAAAACTTACAATCCCCCCATTTATGCGCCCATCAATTTCTGGTATAGCAACGTGCATAGCCAAATCAGAGGAATTTAAGCCAATTGGATTCCGTCTCCAAGACTCTTTCTTAGAGGTAGATAAAATAATTTGAAAAACAGGCACACCCACATGATCTAATGGAGATTTGCCAGTTTCGCGACTTTTTGCTGAAAAGGCTGTAGCATTAAGTATCGCAATAGGGGATATTTTCGATAACATCGCCTCTATCCACGTGGCGGTCGATTTGATTTTAAGTGAATTTACAAAAATACTTATGCATTTTATGCCTCTCTTTTTAAAATCTCTAAATAATTGGTCTATGGGTTCGAGGTCATCAGCCATCAGGTATGATCTATAAAATATAATACAGACAGTAGGTTTTGCGTCAGTGCTCACGGTAAAATTTTCTAGAATACCTTTTTTATAGCAATAAAAACCATGAGATTTTACTTTGCTGAATTCTGTAATGGCAGGGAAGTGTAGTGATGCAGCAAGTGCCATTTGAGCTAATACCCCTTGAGCAGACAGTTCTCCGCCGTCATCACAGAGATTTTTTAAGTTTTCTAATGTTGACTTTGGCAAATTTGAAAACGAGTCTAAAACCTTATCTTCCCTCCCATCGGCTGGTATTACAGCCAACGGTATCTTTTTCTTAATTGATACGCTCTTTAAATAATTTAATCCGTATGGCCAATATTGCTCACCTCCAATAAGTCTTACAAGAATACCTTTAGATTTGGAGACTGTTTTTTCAATGTAGGTATCAATAGATAAATTATGAGTTAGTTGTTTTATATTTGCCAGTCTCAATGTAGGAACAGACTCTCTACCAAACTCCCCTAACGTTTTTTTCCATGCATTCGCAAATGCATTTAAATCACTATCGGAAAAAGACAAAATAACTAGATCAGCAGGTTCCTGGTTTAAGTCGATCGGAACACTGGTATTATCTAAATAGTGATCTTCATTAAAAATGATATGCATATTAATTCAGACTTGAGTGGAGATAGGCTGAGATCACGTCTTGCTCGATCCTCCCTTTTTCACCTATAAAAACTAAGTTCCCAGTATTTTCTACAGGAATTTTAGTGTCTGTAAAATTTACTGATAATCTTTTACCAACACCTTGAACAAGTAAATTTAATGGCTTACTTTCAACTCGCAAAAAACCTTTAATTCTCAATATGTCATTTTTCCGTATGAGTGTTTCTAAAACTATTTTAAATTTCTCTATATCTAGGATTTTTGGCACAGAGATGCTAAATGTGTCAAAATCATCGTGCTCATGATCATCAAAGCCATCATGATGAGATCGTCTATTATCTAAATCAGTCTCCGCTGCTGCATTTATGCCTAAAATCAAATCAGCCCCAATTTCACCATTTTGAACTTCTAAAATTGGAACATTCCGTTCCATTTCCTTAATTATGATATTTCTGGCGTCTGAAATGTTTTCCACAAGGTCTGGCTTTGTTAGTAGCACAACATCTGAGCAGTTTATTTGGTCCTCAAATACTTCGGAGAGAGGTGTTTCATGTTCAACGTAAGTTTGATTTTGTTTTTCTTCAAGTTCATTAGACATTTGAGGAGCAAATAAACCATTAACAACTGCTTCTGCATCTACAACGGCTAAAACGCTGTCAACTGTTAAGCGGCTTCGAATTTCTGGCCACTCAAAAGCTTTCAATAAAGGTTTGGGAAGGGCGAGACCTGACGTTTCAATCAATATATGTTCTGGAAGATATTGGCCCTCTAAAAGGGATTTCATAGTGGGAATGAAGTCGTCGGCCACTGTACAACATATACATCCGTTTGCTAATTCGAGAATATTTTCTTCTGGGCAGGTTTCATCTGAACATTGTTTTACTATTTCTCCATCAACACCTAAATCACCGAACTCATTTATTATAACGGCCAGTTTTTTCGATTTGTTCTTAAGAATTAAATTTCGAATTAATGTAGTTTTTCCAGCTCCCAAAAAACCGGTTAAAATTGTGACAGGAATTTTTTCTAAACTACTCATCTTCAACTACCATGTAGTTTTCTGGTGGAACCCTAGCTAGCGATTGTTTTTTAAATGCTGCAGGGCGTTCTGAGAATCGGATTTTACCATCTCTCGTTTTTTTATATAATGAAAATCCAGATAAAATATCAGCTTCGTCTTGATGAGGGGTTAAGTTGCCAATTACATAAGTCCATTTACTTTTGTTTGTCAGACTCAGAGTGCAACCATTAGAGCATCCTGCTAAACATTTAACCGGTTTTATGTTCATCTTGCTGTTCAACCGTTTTAGGTTGTCATAGAGTATCTTTCCAGGACGTGGTTCAACAGCTTCACCATTCTTTTTGCATGTAATGCAAACATATAATATATCATCGGATCCCATTTATTCCTCCTTATTGGAAAACGGGATCAAAAAAACAATATCTAACTGTTTTCAGACACGAATATCCCGTTCGCTCTTCTTTTTTTTACTGGCAGGTCTCCCGGCTATTAAAAGTAAAGCAAAGCTTTATGAATACCAACTTCCCAAGATTATTACTCAGTGTTAATATTCTCTTTTATTTACGGTCGCGGGTACGGCTACGATTTGCTTTTTAGTCTTTTTCGTATTCCCATTTAACCAAAAAAAAAGGACCAGTTAATTATTAGTTGAGCAGTAAATATATGCACTTGTCAAGAGGATAAAAAAATGTCTGAAAACGAAAAACATAGTGAAAAAATGAAAAGGCTGAAGACGTCGAAACAAAAAATTTTCGCAAAAAAAACGGTAAAAAAAGGCCTAATAATTGTGCATACTGGAACGGGTAAGGGAAAGAGTACGGCCGCCTTTGGCATGGTTTTTAGAGGTATAGCACATGGTATGCCATGTGCAGTTGTTCAGTTTATTAAGGGCGCTATGGCAACAGGTGAGCGTGACCTGATCCAAAAGTACTTTCATGAACTTTGTGAATTCCATACTCTTGGAGATGGATTTACTTGGGATACCCAAGATAAAGAAAAAGATATTGCATCTGCAAAAAAGGCATGGGGTAAAGCCAAGGAACTTATTCTGGATAAGAAAAAAAAGATAATTCTACTTGACGAAATCAATATAGCGCTTAGGTATGGTTACATCGAAATCGATGATGTAGTCACTTTTCTACTAGAAAAAAAACCTGATATGTCTCACGTAATAATCACGGGACGAAATGCTAATGAGAAATTAATCAATATTGCAGACCTGGTGACAGATATGAACTTGGTTAAGCACCACTTTCGAAATGGCGTAATGAGCCAAGCAGGTATAGAATTTTAACTATGGGAAAAGCGCTGATGATTCAGGGGTGTGGTTCCAATGTTGGTAAATCACTTTTAGTTGCTGGGCTGATCAGAGTGGCTAAAAAACGAGGCCTGCGTGTTGCTCCATTTAAACCTCAAAATATGTCAAACAATGCCGCTATAACGGTGGATGGGGGAGAAGCCGGCAGAGCACAATCATTCCAAGCTTATGCAGCGGGTATTGATTTTCATTCCGATATGAATCCAGTTCTATTAAAACCAGAAAGCATGATCGGGTCTCAAGTTATTTTGAATGGGAAAAAATATAAGTCACTAAAAGCACGAGAGTATTATTCTCATAAAGATAAATTTATAGGGATAGCGATAAAGAGTTTTATGAATTTGATTAATGACTATGATCTGGTCATAGCAGAAGGCGCAGGTAGTTTAGCAGAGGTTAATCTCAGAAAGGCTGATATCGCAAATATGGGATTTGCTTCAGTTTTGAACGTCCCAGTAATAGTAGCAGCAGATATTGAAAGAGGTGGGGTTATTGCTCAGCTTATAGGTACAAAAGAAGTCCTTGACCAAAACGACATAAACTTAATTGAAGGGTTCATTATAAATAAGTTTCGTGGAGACAAAAGTTTGTTTGATGATGGGGTTGCCTTCATTGAAAAGAAAACAGTTTGGAGGAGTTTTGGGGTTATGCCCTTCTTTGACAAAGCAAAATTATTTCCAGCAGAGGATAGTCAAGATCTCAAGGATAGTTTTGGCACCGGTAAGTGTGTAATTTCGGTCTTAAAGCTATCTCGTATTGCAAACTTTGACGATTTTGATCCTCTCAAAATCGATAATCGATTAAAATTACAATTTGTCGAACCTGGCAATCCTATACCAGCAGATACGAACTTGATTATAATACCAGGAACAAAGTCAACAATAGCAGACCTAAAATTTCTTAAATGCCAAGGCTGGGATATCGATATTAAGGCACATTACAGAAGAGGAGGTTTTATATTGGGAATTTGCGGGGGTTACCAAATTTTAGGTGACGAAATTATAGATAATCAAGGATACGACGGTACACCATCGAAAGTAAAAGGCCTTGGCCTCCTAAACGTTAAAACAAAAATGGGGAAAGAAAAGAATCTTGGAAAAAAAGAATTTATCAGCACTATAAATGGGAAAAAAATTTCTGGTTATGAAATACATCTGGGTATTACTTCTGGAAGTGATTGTAATAATCCCTTCGCCATCTTAAACAACAAAAAAGATGGTGCAATATCGTGCAATGGGCTAGTTATGGGTACCTATCTTCATGGCTTATTTTTTTCTGACGAATTTAGAAATAAATTTGTAGCTAAATTAAGTTCAGAAGAGAAAAAAGAAGACGTCTCTTTCCATGACACTATTGATTTTATTTTAGAGGAATTTGTAAAGGTAATAGAGGATAATCTTGATGTTGATTCAATATTATCTGTCGCCAGAAATATCTAATTATTCATTGAGCGCCTGTCTAACTCTCGTCCATTCATACTTTGAAGTTGGAATACCAAGTCTTACCCAGGTTTCAGAATAATCAAAAGTTCTAATCCATATATAATGAGCTGCAAATTTCTTTTCAACTTCAAGACAACTCGAAGTGGCGTACGTATGAAATAAATTAGTTTTTCCAATTAATGTCCAATTTTTTGTATTACAAGCTCTGTGCAAAAGATTACTCCCTTCAAGCAATATCTTTTCCATTTGAGATATCCAAGTTTTGTCATTGAGAGCAATTTTGCCGATTTCAGCCGCTATGCTAGAAACCGGCCAAGGGCCTAGCATTCCTCTTACTGATTTAATAAAATCAGAGGGGCCTGATACAAATCCAAGTCTTACCCCTGCTAAGCCGAAGAATTTTCCCAGTGAGTTAATTTGTATTACATTATCGAACTTTTGAATTCGTCTCGAAGAAAACATTTTAAAGCTTTCGTCAATGATCAAAATTTTTACTTTTTTTGACAAATCGCCAAGTATCTCTTCGGCAATCACTTTACCTGTAGGATTATTAGGATTAACTATGATAGCAATATCACTAGAAGATAGTTTTGAAACCTCAGATACTGTCTCGGCTTTAATTCTGGAACCTTTGAAAGCTTTTTCGTACTCATTATATGTTGGCCCAAGTATAGCTACCGAATTATACTTTTTTAAGCATATAGGTAAGAGGCTAATAATTTGTTGAGCCCCCTGAACAGCTGCGGTATCAGCGCCTTCTGCAACCTTATATGCTCTCGAGGCAGCTTTCTCTAAACCAATCAAAAGCTTACTACTTGGTAAGTCTCTTAACTCGACCTTTACGCTTTCCTGCCATGGATACGAGGTTCTATTTATACCAGTAGAAAGGTCTATCCAATCTGCTCTTTGCCCTCCATATTTTTTCATGGCCAGGTCAATATCACCTCCGTGTTGTGTATTTAGATTCTTATTACCCATTCATGAACCAAAAATTGAGAGCAAAGAGTATTACGTATATTTCAACAATAATATAAATGTAATATTTAAGAGCTGTTGAGAGGGTTTCTTTGTTAGGTAAAGGGTGCCCAACGTTTATAGTAGCCTGTTCGATAAGTATGCCTTTTGATCGCTTAGGCCCAAGAAGAGATATCCCAAGAATGTGCGCGAAAGTTGCTTGTGGCCATCCAGCATTTGGAGAAGTGCTTGCTTTTGCATTCTTTAAAGAAAATAAAAATGTTGTAATTGGTTTAAGAGTAAGAAAACAAAAAAGAATAGAAGACAACCTAGCTGGGAACCAATTTACAAAGTCATCCACATTAGCGCTAAACCAGCCAAAGTCTAAGAACTTATCGTTCTTATACCCTACCATACTGTCCAACGTATTTATCGCTTTATAAAAAACTATTCCAGGAAGGCCAAAAAGAAATGCCCAAAATAAAGGAGCAATTATTCCATCAGACGTGTTCTCAGATAAGCTTTCGATGGCGCCACCACATATAGTATTCTCATTGGAATTTGTTAAGTCTCTACCGACTATCTTTGACAGCGCTGCCCGAGAAGCAATTAAGTCTTTTTTTTCAAGCGCATCAGCGACATCTTTTACATGTGTGTATAGAGATTTAGTTGCTAAAAATGGCCAAATTAATAATGCTTGGATAACAAAACCATAATAAAAACTTAAAAGCGTTTGCTCTATCAAAAAGGCTATCGCTGTTATTGGAAACACGGTTAGGAAAAAAGTTAAAGTCCCAAGGAGTTTAAGTGATTTTTTCGAGTATTCTTTCTTATTTAGTGACTGCTCAAAATATGATATTACTTTACCAATCCAAGTAACCGGATGCCCAATATTTTCGTAAAATTTTTCTGGCCACCCTATTACAATATCAAGAGTTAGGGCTATTAAGAGTATTAAGGGGATCATAAAATAAATTTCAGAGTACATAGTAATAATCAGTTGTCTTTGCCTTTAAATTTTTATATCCAGATTTAAGTCGTTTTAACACATCCGTATTGAGTTTTTATGAAAAAATTAGAATTAGTCCGCACTATAGGTGATATCTTTAATTTAGTAGATAGCGCACCAACATGGTCCAAAGAACTAAAAGAAAAAGCTGTTGAAAGACAAAAGAATTTGTTGAAACCAGCCAATTCCCTAGGTCAGCTTGAAGACATAGCAGTTTTTCTGTCCTCTTGGGGTAAAAAGACTATGAAAGACATGGAGAAGATATCCACTATTGTATTTGCTGGTAATCATGGTGTTTGTAGACAATCAGTAAACCCATTTCCCCAAGAAGTTACTTTTCAGATGGTAGAAACGTTTAAATTGGGAAAAGCAGCAATAAATAAGATATGTGAGTCAAACGAAATCAACCTCGAGGTTATCCCGATCGATCTAGAAAAACCGACGGCTGATATATCCATTGGACGCGCCATGGATGAGAGAGAGTTTATTGAGTCCTTCAACGTAGGGTTGCGTGCAGTTTCAGAGAATATGGATCTAATAACATTGGGAGAAATGGGGATTGGTAACACAACAATTGCATCAGCATTATGTTATTACTTTTTTAATCATGATGTGAGTTCATGGGTAGGGCCAGGAACTGGCTCTAACCAAGATCAGGTGATACATAAGGGCAATATAATTGAAAGAGCAGTGAAGACAAATCGGCCTGGTATCATAAGACCTCTCGATGCAGGAGTATCCCTAGGCGGTAGAGAACAAGCAGCGATTTGTGGAGCTGTAGTAGCTGCGAAGCATTATTCGGTGCCAGTAATTTTAGATGGTTTTATTTGTACTGCAGCAGTATTACCGATTTTCTTCGAAAGGAAGGATATCCTTGATCATTGTTTAATTGGGCACTGCTCAAAGGAACCAGGGCATCAGTTGCTACTAAAGATGTTAAACAAAAAGGCTATTTTGCGTCTAGATATGGCCTTAGGGGAAGGGTCCGGCGCTGCTTTAGCTACCTCCATAGTCAAAGCGGCTTTCAAGTGCCATGTAGAAATGGCCACTTTTGAAGATGCAGGAGTTTCTGGAAAACAATAAGCTATGATCTCCAGCTAGTAATCCTTTGCATAATATTATCCCCAAGAAAAATTTGATGATAAGCAACGCCAATGAGATGAATTATTATAAAGAGGTATAATATGTTAACTAGAATTTTGTGAGCTATACCCAGATCGATATTGACAGTTGAAAAGGCTAAAAGACCGGTAATAGGAATAGCAAAAAGAATGAAGTAAATCCCCAAATGCACAAAAGTCGATAAAAATTTCAATAGTGCATTTGTTTTTTTTGTGGGAATAGGGACACCAAATTTTATTCTTAGAAAAACTCTAATAGCCAAAAGTAAAAATATAAATACGCCTCCTAATATATGAAATTGGCTATTGCTTATATCTCCGTTTTTGGTGATGGCCTCATTACGAAGTTCTAAAAACTCTAAGGCAATTTTATCACCAGTGATCATTTGTAACAGTATGACAAAGACGACGATCCAATGTATGAGGATTTGAAATTTATTGTAATGGGTTGGAACAATTAAACTTTTACTTGCAAACATCATGTCCCACAGAAAGTTTGATGTACAACTTGGCTAGCTGTTGGTGGTTTATAGAACTCTTCATGATTTTCCTTAATTTCAAAAGGCATAGTTAATAAATCACATAGAATATCAAAATCAGAAAAGTCACCCTTAGTAGCTTTCCCAATAGCGTTCTCAACAAGATGGTTTCTCATGATAAACGTAGGGTTGCTTGAACTTAGAAATTCAATTGCCTCGGTTTTACTCTCGCTATTTTCCTGTAATAATTTTCTCCATGCACTTAACCATTGACTAATAGCGTGCTGGTTCTCCTCATCTAAATTTCTGAAATTGTTTAAGAAGATAATGTCGTCTTCTTTAATTAGGGTTTCTTTGAGTGACTTAAAAGTCCCTGTAAAATCCGCTTTGCCAACCTCCATTAAAATGAGTAATTCGGAATAAAGCGAGCTTGTTTTTTTTGAGTAATTTTTAAACCCTAATTTGCGAGATGATAATATATCTAGAGAAGCGTTGAAATTTTTATCAAAATCAAAAAGAATTTTTTCAACTACTTTTATCGCGTCGGACGTATTCTTTGAAATTAAAAATAAAATGGTTTCTGCCAACCTGCTTAGGTTCCATGGAGCTACACGTGATTGGTTAGAGAAAGCGTATCTTCCATGCTGGTCTATTGAGCTAAAAACTTTATTTGCTTCATAAGAATCCATAAACGCACATGGCCCATAATCGATTGTCTCGCAAGATATGGAGGTATTATCTGTATTCATTACGCCATGAATAAAACCAACTGAGTTCCATTGAGCAACTAAGCTAGCTTGACCTTTAACTATTCTCTCAAAAAATAATTCATATTTTTCCGTTTTGGCAGAGAGGTCTGGATGGCTTCTTTCAATCATAAAATCGGCCAACTTTCTTATATGGTCCTTCTGATTTCTTATTGCAAAAAACTCAAATGTACCAACTCTAACATGGCTTGTTGCAACCCTTGCAAGCATCGCTCCAGGAGAAACCTCTGCTCTAACAACCTTTTCCCCGGTTAATAAAACAGCTAAAGACCTAGTGGTAGGAACTCCCAAATGATGCATGCTCTCTGAAATTAGATACTCTCTAATTACAGGTCCTATTCCCGCTCTACCATCTCCTCCTCGAGAGAAGTATGTTTTTCCACTTCCTTTTAGTTGTATGTCTCGCCTCACACCATCTTGACAAATTTTGTCTCCCAGTAGAACTGCGCGACCATCCCCTAATTGTGGTACTAAATGCCCGAATTGATGCCCTGCGTATGCTAGAGAAATAGAATTAGGAAGCGTTTTGGAATTTTTTCCACTTAGAAATTTAAGGCCAGATTGACTTTTTAAAAAACCAATATCGATGTTAAGCAAGTCTGCCAATTTTTCATTTATCGTGATCACAGTGACATCAGGCATAGTCTCTGCCTCTGTATACCTGAAAAATTCTCGAGGCAGAGATGTGTATGTATTCTCCAAATTAATGGAATTCATCATTAAATCTTCGTTCGGTTAATTCCCGTGTTTGTTTAGGGTACTCCTAAACTTTTCAATGATCTCATCAATATGTTTATGCTCAGAAATGAACATTGGAGCTACAATTCCTGAGTCGCCAGTAAATTTGACGTGTAGACCCTCCCAGAATAACTCTTTTTGGAATTTTGTTCCTCGTTTTCCCGGGTGCCCGTCGGCATGAAGCTCTACTCCGCCCATCATCCCAATTCCTCTCACATCTTTTACTAGTGGATGATCGCAGAGTGAAAATAGCGAATTAAGAAAATAGCTAGACATTTCATTAGCTCTGTTAAATAAATCTTCTTCTTCATATATTTCAAGTGATGCCAAACCCGCTGCACATGAGCCTGGGTGACCTGAATAAGTATATCCGTGGAAAAACTCAATAGTATCTGGGTTAGAGTTATCTGTAACGGTTTCATAAATATGGTCTTTGACACATACTGCCCCCATTGGCATTGAACCATTTGTAATTGCTTTTGCCATTGTCATAATATCTGGCGTTACATCAAATTTTTGCGAAGCAAAAGGAGTTCCCATTCGACCAAAACCAGTTATTACTTCGTCAAAAACAAGTAAAATTCCATGTTCGTCACATATTTCTCTTAGTCTTTCAAGGTACCCTTCGGGAGGTACTAAAGTTCCCGTCGACCCTGCAACTGGCTCAACAAAACAAGCGGCGATGGTATTGCCCCCATAAGCCTGTGCAAACCTTTCTAGATCATTAGCTAGTTCAACACCATTTTTAGGTTGCCCTTTAACTTTAAGCTCTTCTCCGGTCCATGTATGTCGCATTAACACAACGTTCGGCATAACTACGGGAAAGGTTCTTCGATTATTAACCATTCCAGATAAAGATACTCCGCCAATATTGACCCCATGATAAGCTCTTTCTCTACTTACAAAACGATGCCTATTTTGACTAGTAGCAGAATTATAGGACATTATTATTTTTAATGCTGTATCTATAGCTTCGGAACCTGAATTTACAAAAAATACATGGTTCATTTCTTCTGGAGTAAGTTCCGAGACTTTATCTGCTAGTTCGAAACTGGCTGGATGGCCCATACCAAAAGGAGATGTGTAGGTGTTCTTCTTCAGCTGATTGTGAACTGCTTCAATAATTTTTGGATGACAGTGTCCAGCAGGAGAACAAAATAAGCCAGAAGACCCATCAATGATTTTTGTATTCTTATGGCTAGTCATATATACACCTGAGGCTTCTGTAATAAGTCTTGGGTCTATCTTAAAGCCTCTGTTATCGGTAAACGGCATCCAATGATTTTCTAATGAATTCTTAATAATATTATTGGCCATTTGTCTAAATCCTATTTTTTTACGTTAAAAATGGTGGCAATGAAAAACTTCCCCCAAAACACTGTATTTTTTTAAACACAATACTATAATTAAAGTATCAAAATCCTAAAAAGTCAAAAGGGAATCTCTATGAAAGACACTATCGAAGTAAAAGAAAAAAAAGTCAGGGACGCTTTTTTTAACTGGGCCGACCCTTTTCTGATGACGGATCAACTTTCAGAAGAGGAAAGAATGATTAGTGAAACAGCTGCTTCTTTTGCTAAAAAGGAGCTAAGCGTGCGAGTCGAAAAAGCTTATAACGAAGAAATTATAGACGAGGGCATTTTCAAACTCATGGGTGAAACCGGATTGCTAGGGTGTACAATACCGGAGGAATTTGGGGGGTTAGGAGCTAATTACGTTTCATACGGATTAATAACAAGAGAAATAGAGAAAGTGGACTCAGGCTACAGGTCTATGATGTCAGTTCAATCATCGCTTGTAATGTATCCAATATCTAAATTTGGATCCCAATCACAAAAAGAAAAATACTTACCAAAATTGGCATCTGGCGAAAGTGTTGGCTGCTTTGGGCTCACAGAAGCAAACTCTGGTTCTGACCCAGCTTCTATGACAACAAAAGCAAAAAAAGTTGCCGGTGGATTTGAGCTGAATGGCTCAAAAATGTGGATTTCGAATGCTCCCATAGCAGATGTTTTCGTTATTTGGGCAAAGTCAGAATTTCATGAAAATAAAATTAAAGGCTTCATATTAGAAAAGAATTTCGATGGACTGGAAACGAAAAAAATACCTGGAAAATTGAGCTTGCGTGCTTCTGTTACTGGTGAAATAAGTTTTAATAATGTCTTTGTTCCTGAAGAAAATATTTTAGAGGATGTTGAGGGTTTGAAAGGACCCTTCAGTTGTTTAAACATGGCGAGATATGGCATAGCCTGGGGAGCGATGGGCGCTGCTGAATTTTGCTGGCATGCAGCTAGAGATTACGGTCTATCGAGAAAGCAATTTAATAAGCCCTTGGCCGGGACTCAATTATTTCAGAAAAAATTGGCTGATATGCAAACCGAGATTACGTTAGGCCTACAAGGAGCGCTAAGGCTAGGTAGACTGATAGATAAGGATCTCGGTGCACCAGAAGCAATAAGCCTGATGAAAAGAAACAATTGTGGTAAAGCACTGGACATCGCTCGTCAAGCAAGAGATATGCATGGAGGGAACGGTATATCCTCTGAGTACGGTGTGATGCGCCACGCCCAAAATTTAGAGACGGTTAATACTTACGAGGGTACACATGATATACATGCACTTATTTTGGGTAGAGCTCAAACAGGTATTCAAGCCTTTTTCTGATTAGGTCCGCAGCCTGTAGCCAGTTTTGAAAATTATGGCAATAACTAATAAACAGATCGCCATAAACGACAATATAGCTACTATAGAAAGTGCTATTGGTATTTCAGATGTACCAAAGAAACTCCATCTAAAACCGCTTATAAGATAAAAAACAGGGTTAAGTAGTGATACCTTTTGCCAAAACTCAGGCAACATATCAATAGAGTAAAAGCTTCCTCCGAGAAATACTAGTGGGGTTACAAGTAGAGTGGGAATAATACTCAACTTCTCCCAGTTTTGTGCCCAGATACCAATTATGAATCCAAAAAGAGAAAAGGTAATTGCCGTCAAAATTATAAAAACAGCCATTACTAAAGGATATTTTATATCATGGGTAACAAATAGATTAGATGTAAGAAAGATCATCAAGCCAATTATCGTCGATTTTGAAGCCGCGGCACCCACATAACCAACAGTGGCTTCCAAAGAAGAAACAGGTGCTGATAGGACTTCGAAAATTGAACCAACAAATTTTGGAAAATAAATTCCGAAGGCGGCGTTGTTGATACTTTCAGTCATCAGATAAAGCATTATTAATCCTGGTACTATGAATGAGCCATATGAGACGCCATTAATCGATTCAATCTTTGACCCGATAGCTGCACCAAAGACAACAAAATAGAGGGAAGTCGTGATTATCGGAGCTACTAAGCTCTGAAAGATAGTCCGCCTAAAGCGAGCCATCTCAAATTTGTAAATTGTTATTGCAGCTTGAATGTTCATTGCGTTTCAACCAAATCCAAAAATATATCCTCTAATGAATTATCCACTGTGTTGATTTCAGTAAAAGCGATACCATTCTGCGAAAGCAAATTCACGATAGATTGTAATTCATTAGACGTATCGTTGATACCAACGAGCTTAAGCGTCATACCATTCTCTGTAAGTGAAATCTTTTTGTTTTTTTTCATAAAAGAAGGGTGTTTAAGCTTTTTACTCAATCTTATAAAAGTTGTTTTTTTACTAAATTCACTCATAAGAGTAGTTTTTTCTTTAACGAGAATAATCTCGCCTTTATTTATAATTCCAACTCTGTCGGCCAATTGTTCTGCTTCCTCGATATAATGTGTTGTAAGAATGATAGTAACGCCCATTTTTTTTTGATCTTCTATGAGCCTCCATATGTCTCTTCTTAATGATACATCAACACCTGCGGTGGGTTCATCCAGAAATAGGATTTTGGGTTCATGTGCCAAAGCTTTAGCTATAAGGAGACGTCTTTTCATTCCTCCCGACAGACCAAAAATCTGTTCATCTCTTTTGTCAAAGAGTGACAAGGTTTTTAAAATTTTTTCAATATGATCTCGGTTGTCTTTTAATCCAAAGAGCCCTCTCGAAAATTGACATGAGTTATAAACACTTTCAAACCCATCCAAAGGCAACTCTTGAGGAACTAACCCGATTTGATTTCTGGTTTCTTTGTATTGAGATAAAGTATTGAAATCATTAACTTTGATAGTCCCAGTTGATTGCCTACATAATCCACATATAGCTGATATTAATGTTGTCTTTCCAGCACCGTTTGGCCCTAATAAAGCGAAGATTTCACCTTTTTTGATTTCAAGGGAAACATTATTTAAAGCTTTATGCGTTCCAAATACTTTTGAGACATTCTCAATTGAAATTTGACTTTTCATAACTTACATAGGCATTGGAATTTTTTTATAAAGCTTGTTAACTTCTGCTAACATTTCGTCTTTGAGGTATATGTCTTTACCTTTTAAAATCAACTTTAGTTGATCTACGTTTGATGCACCAAATATTACGGATCCCATAAATGGTCTCGATCTACAAAAGCTTAGAGCTAAATGAACGGGATCTAATTCAAAACTCTTAGATAATTCGATATATTCTTCTATTGCTCTAGTGGAATTTGGTGTTACTCTTCCAAACATATCAGGGACCCTAGATAGCCTTGAGTTTTCGGGCACTTGACTATTGAGATACTTGCCAGTGATCATTCCGCCAACCAACGGCGAATAGGCTAGCAACTTAACATTTTCGTGAAAACATGTTTCAGCCAAGTCCGTATCAAATATTCGACAAAGTAAGCTATATTCATTTTGTATTGATGCAATTGAAAAGTCCTTATATTTTTTCGCTTCGTTGGAAAACTGCACTGTTCCCCAGGCTGTCTCATTAGATAATCCAATATATCTAATTTTTCCCTCTTTTTTGAGATCATATAATTCCTTAACCACTAGCTCAATATTTTCTCGCTCTACACTACTTTCCTGGCTTGTAGGGTCGTAGTTCCAATACTGTCTAAAATGATAACTGCCTCTGTTTGGCCAATGTAATTGATAAAGGTCAATATAGTCTGTTTGTAAATTTTTTAGACTACCTTCTATCGCTAACCGGATTTCTTTAGGGAAAATTCCTTTACCATTTCTAACGTTCTTATAGCCTTTACCACTGATTTTTGTAGCAATTACCAATTCTTTTCTTTTTTGCAGATTTTTACCAAGCCAGTTGCCCAGGATTTTTTCAGTATCACCCGTGGTTTCTGCTCTCAAAGGACATACAGGATACATTTCGGCAGTATCGATGAAGTTAATTCCCGCATCTAAACTCATTTCTATTTGTTTATGGGCATCAACTTCATCAGTTTGCTCGCCCCAAGTCATTGTTCCTAAGCAAAAGTCTGTTACTTTTAGTTCCGTACTTCCTAAGTTTACAAATTTCAATTTTGAGTTCCTTTTCGAGATTATTTGCGTATTAGCATTTTTTAGGATTTAAGAAATGGCCCATAAGCTTTGACTATTAGCGCATAAACAATTATTTGTAAAATGTTAACAATTAATTTCTTGATGGGGTGATCAATGCGTATGATTAGCAGTATAAGGAAGTTTTTTCGAAGAAAACCATTGGTTGTAGTTATACGGTTAGATGGGGTCATAGGTGCGGTGAGTAGATTTGGGTCAGGGGGTCTGGACGATTCCAATACTCAAAAATTATTAGAAAAGGCCTTTGAGTTCGAAAAAGCCAAAGCGATTGCAATAAAAATAAATTCTCCTGGAGGTTCCCCTACACAATCATCTCTCATAGCATCGAGAATTTTAAAATTATCGGAAGAAAAAAAAGTACCCGTTTTATGCTTCTGTGAAGATGTTGCAGCATCTGGAGGCTATTGGTTGGCTTGTGCTGGTGAAGAAATTTACTCGGATATGAATTCGATTATTGGTTCCATAGGTGTAATCTCTGCGAGTTTTGGTTTTTCAGAGCTAATATCCAGATATGGTATAGAGAGAAGAGTATACACGGCTGGGGAAGAAAAGAGTATGCTGGATCCTTTCCAGCCAGAAAAAGCTAGTGACGTAAAACGGCTTAAATCTATCCAAAAAGCCATTTTTGAAAACTTTAAATCTTTTGTGAGCGAGCGCAGAGGTGAAAAGATAAAAGGAAAAAAAATTTTTACCGGCGAAGTATGGGATGCAGCAAGAGCAAAAGATCTTGGTCTCATCGATGGCATAGGAATGATGGAAGATATTTTGGAGGCAAAGTTCGGAACAGATATAAAACTGAAATATATAAATAAAAAGAAATCATTTTTGTCTCGCTTCAGTAGTTCATTGATAAATGATATTAACTCGAAGATAGTCGAAAAATACTATTTCTCGAAATTTGGGCTATAAGCTGTCGATGGAAAGCTAATTGAAAGAAGAAAAAACAGCACTAATCACAGGGGGCGCCAAACGACTAGGGCGTTCTATCTCAAAGGAGCTGGCAAAAGCTGGCTATAATGTTGTTATACATTACAACAGCTCAGAGAATGATGCGCTAAGCCTCAGAGAGGAGTTGCTAGAATTCGGTGTAGATGTTTCCCTTCTCCAGGCTGACCTATTAAATGACAACGAAACACTTTCGTTATTTTCCAGGTGTAAAAAGCTGATAAAAAGACCGGTGAATTTACTGATAAATAATGCATCGATCTTCGAATATGACAATATAAAAACTGCAACTTTAGAAAGTTGGAATCGTCATCAAAAGTCAAATCTGCAGGTACCATTTTTTTTAACACAAAAATTTGCTGAGCAAGCACCAGAGCCTGATAAGCTAGAGAATGGTGAGTTGGAAAGTAGGTCGTGTGTAATAAATATAATTGATCAAAGAGTTCAGAATCTGACAACCGATTTTACTACCTATACACTAGCCAAATCCGCTTTGTGGACATTAACACAAATTTCAGCTAAGGCGCTGGCCCCCAAAATAAGGGTGAACGCTATTGGGCCAGGTCCAACTTTGAAAGCAGAGTTTCAAAGTGTTTCGAATTATAAAAAACAAAGGCTTTCTACGCCGCTACAAAGAGGTTCAAGTACGTCTGAAATATGTACAACGATTAAATACTTTGTTGATACTCCAAGTGTCAGTGGACAATTGATATGTGTTGATGGTGGACAGAATTTACAGCAAATAAAAAAAACTGAGGAAATCGATCAATAAATTAGGTAATTTTTGCAAATGACACAAAGTGACCCGAACAAATTCTTCCAGGGAGAAAAGGTAGTTTCCTCTATAGTTAAAACATTGCCGAATAAACCAGGTGTATATCGAATGCTCGATGACACTGGTAGCGTTCTGTACGTAGGAAAAGCAAAAAATCTAAAGAATAGAGTCTCAAGTTATTCGAGAGTGACAGGACACTCGCTTAGAATAGGCAGAATGATTTCTGCAACCAGAGATATGAATTTTTTTATAACAGAAACTGAGCTAGAGGCCCTACTGTTAGAACAGAATCTGATAAAGAAGTATAGTCCCAGATACAACGTGCTTTTAAAGGATGATAAGAGTTTTCCACAGATTGCAATTACGAAAAACAAACAGTTTCCTCAAATAACGAAATACCGCGGGAAAAAGGTGGATGGAGTAAAATATTTTGGTCCTTATGCCTCTGCCACTGCAGTTAATAATGCTATTAATTATATTCAGAAGATTTTTCAATTAAGAAATTGCCGGGATAGTAATTTTTATGGACGAAGTCGAGCATGCCTTTTGCATTATATAAATAAATGCTCGGCTCCTTGTGTTGGAAAAATTTCTGAGGAAGAATATTCAAAAACAGTAGATGAAGCAGAAAATTTTCTATTAGGTAAACATACTGAAATCAAAGATAACTTACAAAGCAATATGCTACAGGCGAGCAAAAACTTGGATTTTGAAAGAGCGGCTTTCTACCGAGATCGGATTGCATTAATAGCAAAAATTCAATCGACTCAAAATATCAATAATTTGAGTGTTAAGGATGCTGATATTATAGGTCTATTTAAATTGGGGAATGAAGTCTGTATTCAGGTATTCTTTATCCGATCATATGAGAATAGAGGAAATCACGCTTTTTTTCCTAAGACTGGGGGCGGAGCAGACGATATAGAAATTTTAGAAAATTTCATCGCCCAGTTTTATTCCACAAAAATTCCTGCGAGAGAAATACTCATATCTTACTCTTTGCGAAATAACGAAGTATTAGTAAGGTTTCTAACTGAAAGAAGGAAACAAAAAGTTGTAGTTAGATCACCCGCTAGAGGAAGAGCAAAAGATCTCATAAAAACTGCTGAAAAAAACGCTAAAGAAGCATTAGAACGAAAGATAGCTATTAAGGCTTCTCAGAAATCGCTTTTTGAAGAAGTTGAAGCTTGGCTAAAATTAGAAGAGAAAATTAAAAAAATTGAGGTCTACGATAACTCACACATACAAGGGAGTTTCCCTATCGGTTGCCTTGTGGCTATAAATTTGGAGGGCTACTCTAAGTCAGATTATAGAAAATATAATATTAAGGACAGTTCTATAAATCCCAAAGATGATTTGGCAATTATGGGTCATGTCTTTGAGCGAAGATTTGGAAAGGTAAAAAGCGAAAATTTAGAAGATTTTAAGAAAAACCTCCCCAATCTAATCGTTATTGATGGTGGCCGCAATCAAATGAATGTTGCGTCTGCTGTCCTCAAGAGATATAAACTAGAAATTCCGATATTAGCTATCGCTAAAGGAGAGAAAAGGAATGAGGGAAGAGAAGACTTCTACTTTAAAGATAGAATTTTTCGTTTTCCTACAAGTAGTAGTGTCCTTTTCTTTTTTCAAAGAATTCGTGACGAAGTACACCGTTTTGCTATTGGCGCTCATAGGCAGAAAAGATCTTCTGGGATCAACAAAAGTGAACTTGATGAAGTTTATGGGATAGGACCCAAGAAGAAAAAGGAATTATTGCAGCATTTTGGGTCAGCAAAGGAGGTTGGGAAGGCAAGTTTAAAGGATCTTTTGGGTGTAAAAGGAATATCGAAAAATTCAGCAGAAATTATTTTCAATCACTTTAATTCATGATACTACGGGTGGTTATGTATAGCTATATACCAAATTTTCTCACTTTTCTGAGGCTTCTTGCTGCCCCTATATTAATATTATACTTAATCATAGACCAATCCTTTTCTGGTAAGTATTTTGGTTTAATAATCTTTTTCTTTATAATTCTAACCGATTTTTTTGATGGCTATTTGGCTAGAAAGTTTAATACAGAGAGTAATATTGGAAAAGTCTTTGACCCAATAGCTGATAAGATCATGGTTATATTGCTTTTTGCTTTCTTCCTTGGCATTAACTTAGACAATCCAGAAAAATTATTCATGTCGCTAATACTTATACTATTAATTACAAGGGAAATTATGATATCAGGATTGCGAGAATTTGTAAGTGCGAAAAAAGCAGATCTGAGTGTTACGCAACTTGCTAGATGGAAAACGTTTTTTCAGACCGTACTACTAATCTTCTTATTTTTTGATTACATATATCTTTTCCAAAGCACTGTAATCAGTTGGTCGATAGACTTATTTTGCTTGGTTACATGTCTTTTAACATGGTATACTGGTATGCAGTACATTTTTAAAGCTTTTGACACTGCAAACAATGGGTAAGGTTAAGCTAAAATATTTTTCAAGAATTAGGGAGACAATAGGTAAGACGTCAGAGCTAGTTGAAATAAAATCAACGAATATTCAAGATTTAATAGAAGAGCTACAGGCAATGGGTGAACAATACTCAGTTTTGAAAGGAAGAGACTTTGCTGTTTATTCAGCGGTCGACCAAAATATAGTCGCAGACGCTAAAACATCAATCGAAGGTGCCACAGAGATTGCATTTTTCCCTCCTATGACCGGAGGATAAATATATGCTTAATAAGATAGTCGTAGCAGTTCAAAAAAGTGATTTTGATCTAAATACCGAATTAGAAACTCTGAAGTTAAAGACTGAAAAAGCAGGAGCTGTTGTGATCTTTGTTGGGAAGGTTAGAGACCTTGACGACGATAATTTAAGATATCTAGAGATAGAATCCTTTGAGGATCTTGCGAAAAGTCAAATAAAAGAAATTTGTGATGATGCTGCAAATAAATGGGGTTTAGAATCCATTCTAGTAAAACATCGATTTGGAAGATTGAAGATTAACGATAACATTGTCCTCGTTATTACATCCTCCAAGCATCGAAAGAATGCATATGAAGCCTCTGAGTTTATAATGGAGTATCTTAAAAGCAATGTACCATTTTGGAAAAAAGAAGTAGCAGACAAAACTCAAAAATGGGTCGAGAATTCTTAGATTTTTGATTAGCTAAAACTTTGTTAAAGTTGCTAAGATCATAAAGACTGTAAGTATAAGTCCAGCTGTTCTATTTGACTTGAAAGTTTCAAGACAACCTTCGCGGTTTTTTATGTCCAATTTTAATAGTTGAAACGTTAAATGGAGAGAGAAGAAAAAAATACCAGACGCAAGAATAAAAATCTGAATTGGATCACCATTCGATAAAAAATAAAAAATAGGTCCGACCGTCAAAATTATAAAAACAATAAAAATTGTTAGGTATTGCTTGGGATTTGCTTCAAATAAGATTCCGGTAGATCTTATGCCTACTTCTTTATCATCATCTAGATCCTGAAATGAGTAAATCGTGTCATAAAATATAGTCCATGCTATTGCAGAGATATACAAGCCAACACAAAAGTAATCTAACGTACCACTATTAGCAGCGTAAGCCAGCAATATTCCCCAGTTAAAAGAAAGGCCTAAGAAAAATTGCGGCCAGTATGTAAATCTTTTCGCGAAAGGATAAATAACAATGGTAATAAGAGATAGAAATCCTAAAATTATTGCTAAACGATTAAAAGTTACCAATATCCCAAATGCTAAACAACATTGTAGTATCAGCCATAAAAATGCCTGAGACTTTGAAACGTTCCCAGCGGGAATGGGTCTGTTTTTTGTCCGTAATACTTTTGCATCAAGCTTTGCATCCGTTATATCGTTCCAGGTACATCCTGCACCACGCATTAGAAGACCACCAATATAACAAGCGAACAATATATATAAAGAGTTGCCATTTAATAGATTTGGGTCAACATTAGTGGATAGAAAGACACCCCACCAGCAAGGAATTATTAGTAACCAAGATCCTATTGGCCTATCCAACCGACTTAACTTAAAAAAAGGACGAATACCCTTAGGGACATATAAATCTACCCAATTGTTCGATTGTGCATCAATTAACTTGTCATTAAAAAATTTATGCATTTAAGGTCATTCATGTTAATTAAACTTTATGAACAAGAATATTAGCATAAGGCTATTCTGTGAAGTCACTTTAATTATTGGTGAAAGGATTGCTCTAGAGACGGAGCAATCTCATTACTTAAAAAACGTAATGCGTTGTAAGATTGGTGAAAAAATTCTTGTTTTTGACAATTATACCGGCGAATACGTAGCAGAGATCGTTAATATTCACAAACGTTTTATTGACATTGAAATATTGGAAAAAACCAAACGTAGATGTATACCTGGAGATGTTTGGCTGATATTTTGTCCGCTAAAAAAGTCAAGAACAGACTTTTTGTTAGAAAAAAGCACTGAGCTCGGTGTAAGAAAATTTTTACCTACTTTAAGTGATAAGACACAAACTAAAACGATCTCACTTAATCGTTGTAGAAAAAATATTGTTGAAGCTGTAGAACAGTGTGGAGGAACTTTCATCCCAGAAATATTACCTATAAGTTCTTTATCGCAGGTTATTGAACAACAGCCCGAAGATAGAATTTTAATATTTTGTGATGAAACATTGGAAAGTAAAAGTATCAATGAGTGTTTATTGTTGGAAAGGCCACAAAAAGTTTCTGTATTAGTTGGACCTGAGGGGGGATTTAGTCATAGTGAAAGAAAGTTATTAAGAACAAAAAAAAATATACTTCCAGTATCTTTAGGTAATAGAATACTAAGAGCAGAAACGGCGGCAGTTTCAGCCTTAACAATGTGGCATGGTATGGCAGGAGATTGGCTCAAAAAAGTGGATCATCAAAATAATGAAAACTGAGGAACGCACAGACTTTTTGGACCGAGATCAATTAAGACTTTATTTCGAGAAAGGGTGTAAACCTTATTCGGAATGGGGGATAGGATCGGAGTATGAAAACTTTATTTTTGACACAGATTTAAAGAGGCCTGTTGGATATGAGGGGCCTAAGTCTATTTCAGAAGTTTTTGATATGTTGATCAAAAAATTCGGCTGGGCACCATTATTTGAGAAATCAAAAATTGTTGGCCTTGAGAAGGACAAAGCAAATATAAGTTTGGAGCCAGGGGGACAGTTTGAGCTATCAGGTGCTATAAAAAAAACTATTCATGAAGTTGACCAGGAAATGAAATCTTTCATGCAAAATATGCAAGTTGTCTGTGAAGAATTAGGCTTGGGATTGTTTTCAATTGGTGCTGCACCCAATTGGGAGAGGGATGACATGCCCATAATGCCAAAAAATAGATACAAAAAAATAATGATGCCTTACATGAAAACAGTTGGAACTCAAGGTCTAGATATGATGTTGAGAACTTGTACCATACAAGTGAATCTTGATTACTCTTCGGAAGCGGATATGGCAAAAAAGCTTAGAGTCGCTGCATGCATACAACCCCTTGCAACCGCTTTATTTGCGTCTTCCCCCATGTTTGAAGGTAAAAATACTGGTTATCAGAGCTGGAGAGCACAAATATGGAAGAATACAGATAGCGATAGAACAGGTATTCCAAAATTTATTTTTGATGATGATCTGAGTTTTGATAGTTGGATTGAATATGCGTTGGACGTACCCATGTATTTCATAAAGAGAGAGGGAGATTATGTGAATCTGTCTGGAGAGTCTTTTCGAATGTTTATGCAAGGTCAGTTGAAATCCTTACCAAATCACAGAGCTACCTATTCTGATTGGATTGATCATCTGACGACAATTTTCACAGACGTTCGTTTAAAAAATTTCATTGAAATGAGAGGTGCGGATGGAGGGCCGAGCCAAAATGTAACGGCATTAGCCGCATTGTGGGTCGGGCTACTATATGATAGCGACTCACTGGATAATGTTTTTAATTTAGTTAAAGCCCTTGATTGGCAGTCAGTCAATGAGTTAAGCATTGATGTTTGTAAACATGGTATGAACGCGAAAATAAATGATAAGACTTTATGGGAATTTGGTAAAGAAGTTCTTAACATAGCACAAAGTGGATTACAAAATCGAGGCTCAGCTTACGATATTAAAGATGAAACTTTATTTTTAATGCCATTATTAGAACGAGTGTCTAAAAAACAAGCTATTTCAAGTCAATTAGTGAATAAATTTGACAGCAAATGGAAGAACAATTTTTCTACTTTTTATGATGATTTTAATTTTTATCACGGCCTTCGAAACTAAGTTCCTCTTTCTTTAAAAGACGCTTAATATTTTCTGAGTGTTTGAATAAAATAAATGTAGTTAAAACAAGTGCTGATAAGTTTACAGGTAAATTATCATAAAATAATAATAGAAAAAAGTTCGATAAAACTATAGCGCTTATTCCTGCAACTGAAGACTTTCTTGTTAAATAAAATACCGTTATCCATGTCAATAAAGTCAAGCCACCAACGATTGAGCTGTAAGATAATAGTGCTCCCAAAAAGGTTGCTACCCCTTTTCCACCTTTAAATAGTAAATAAATAGGAAAAATATGTCCAAAAACTACTGCCAGTATAGCTAGGTAGATTAGATCTGTTTCGATGTATGATGCAATTAAGACCCCAAAGAACCCTTTAAACATATCAAAGAAAAGCGTAAAAGCTGCTGCTTTTTTGTTTCCACTCCGGAGAATGTTAGTAGCACCGATATTTTTTGAACCAAATGTTCGGGGATCTTGAATTTTAAAAAAAAACTTTCCAACCAAACCAAATGGTATTGATCCTATGAGATAAGTTACAAAAATAATGACAAAAGCCGACATTTCAATATCATACTTCAAACGAATTTTTTTTAAAAATAATTTCGCCCTCAACCATTGTTAACAAGTTTTCACCTTGTAAATTAAAGCCATCAAAAGGAGTATTTTGCGATTTTGACTGAAACCGGAATCGATCTATTTTCACAGGTTTATCTGGGTCAAAAATAATAATGTCCGCTGGCTGACCTTCGTCTAGACACCCCAAACTCTTCTTAATGATATTTGCCGGGTTTAAAGCTAATAATCGAAAAAGCTGATTAAGACTTAATATCTTATTGTGATATAACGAAAGAGATGCAGGTAATATTGTTTCAAGACCTACAGCACCCGGCGCGGCCTCCTCAAAAGGGAGCCTTTTGCTTTCCTCATCCTGAGGTGTATGCATGGAGCAAATATTATCAATCAGTCCTTCTCGTATTGCTTCCGTCAAAGCCTCTCTGTCAGCGTTACTTCTTAACGGTGGTTTTAATTTAAAAAATGTTCTATAGTTTCCTATATCAAGTTCATTGAATAAAAGATGGTGAATAGAAGTTCCAGCCGTTATACGGTTGTTTGTCGCTTTTATATCTCTTAGCACATCTAAGCCGATTTTTGTTGTAACTTGGTCTGCGTGATAACGGATGTTTAAATTACTGATCAGCGCTGTATCGCGTTCTATTCCAATCTTTTCTGCAAAATCAGGGCTGGATGAAAGTCCTTTAATTGATGCAAAAACTCCGTTCGTAGCTGAGGTATTTTTTGTTAAAAAATAGTCTTGAGGATGTCCTATGATAAGGGTGTTAAAATCAGAGGCATATTTCAAAATTTGGTGAAAAATTTTAGTATTGGGGATCGGGTTAAAGCCATCAGTAAATGCAACAGCACCGCCATCATGAAGGAAGCCAATTTCTGTCATCTTTTTCCCATTATTTCTTTTTGTTAAAGATGCAGTAGGAAATATTCTAACCTTACTAGCTTCTTTACCTCTATTTTTAAAAAATTCTAGTAGTTCTGGATTATCTATTGAAGGCTTTGTATCTGGACGGGTTACTAAACTAGTGACACCTCCAGCGGCAGCAGCACTGCTAGCAGATCTGAAGCTTTCCTTATGTTTCTCGCCAGGCTCGCATACCTTAACCCCAATATCTACGATACCAGGTGCTAAACACATTCCTTTGCAATCAATTACCTTACCTTTAATTCCATCATCTTTCTTGTCTATTAAACCACCATTTATTGTTAAAGTCCCTGCTGTTTCTATTTCTACTTTAGGATCGATTAATCTTGCATTTATAAATGTAATTTGCTTTTCCATATTAATTTTTCCTATCCACTAATAGGTGAAGAACGGCCATTCTCAAGGCAACACCAATTTCTACCTGTTCTTGGATAACGCTTCTATTTAGATCGTCAGCAATAATTCCATCAATTTCCACTCCTCTGTTCATAGGACCAGGATGCATAACTATTGCATCACTTTTTGCTAGAAAAAGTTTCTGATTATCAAGACCAAAGCGATTGAAATACTCGCGCCTTGAAGGAATAAAACCACCCTTCATTCGTTCTTTTTGCAATCTAAGCATCATTATTACGTCAGCATTCCTAACACCATCTTCCATACGGTTATATATCTCTAGACCCATATCCTTAAATGAGTTTGGTAACAGGTTGCTAGGACCGATAAGTCGCACTTGGTTATTAAATTTACATAATAGGGCTATATTTGATCGGGCTACGCGGCTATGGCTTATATCTCCGCAAATAGCAATTATTAATCCTTCTTTTTTTTTCTTTCTGTGCTTTATAGTCAAAAAATCTAGCAGTGCCTGTGTTGGGTGCTCGTGACTGCCATCTCCAGCATTCAGAACCGAGCAATTAACTTTTTCTGACAAGAGATTCACAGCACCTGAAGAAGAATGCCTTACAATGAGCAAATCGGGTCTCATCGCATTCAAAGTTAAAGCAGTATCGATGAGTGTCTCTCCCTTTTGTATAGAACTAGTTGCAATTCTTATGTCTTGAACTATACCACCCAATTTTTTTCCAGCTAATTCAAAGCTCGCTAGCGTCCTAGTTGAGTTTTCAAAAAAAACATTAATTTGAGTAAAAGATTGTAGATGATGTTTTTGCTCAACTTTATTCTTATTTTTTTGAAGGTAATATTCAGCGAGAGCAAAGATCTCTTCTATGTCACTTCTGCTTAGATCATCTATTTGAATTAAATGCTTTGTCTGCAAAAATCTTTCCACCTAACAATAAAATGATTAGATAAAGATTTAAGTACCAGATAAAATTTCTAAAACAATGATAAAATTGCAAAGCTAAATGAGAAGTGATTTTGAACAACTTTTATGGTTATACTCAATGGGTGTTGAGGATGTTGCAACCCGCAAGCCACAAAATTATTTCAATGTTCAACTAGAGAAGGAAATCAATGATTCGGCTTATCAAGATGGTCTCTTATTAAAAAAAAGTGAAGAAAATGGGGATCCAGTCAGAGAAAGCTTTTTAAATGAAGTTTACAAAAAAGATATGAATGCAATTGAGAGTGTTGGCTCATTGGAGGCATATTGGCGAGATTCTTTGATAGATAACTTCAATATCAAGAAATTCTGGGGATATAATAAACTAGAACAGATAAATAAGCTAAATATCTTGATTATTCATGAACCCCCTAATAGAAGCGATTTTGCTCAGTCTCTTTTCCTTGATGGCAAAAAGAGGAATCTAATCAATAATATTATATTCAGTATTTTATCGGGTGAGAGCGAAAGAGAAGTGCAAAATATTTTTGTTCCTATATTACCAATTCCCTTAAACAAGGCGATGGAATTCAAAAATCTTCAATCTTTTCATTTAATGTTCTTGCGGAGGTTAAAGCACATAATAAAACCTTCCTTGACTATTCTAATTGGTGACAAAGCAATCTCTCTTATATCACCAAGCCCGGGAGCAAATGAGGATGAAGCTATGAAAGAAAATCAGTATTTTTCCATTCCTGAGCTCGAGTATATGATGAGTGTTCCGGAAGTAAAAAAAACTGTTTGGGAAGAATGGAAACAAAAAAGAAGGACGATAAAGAATGAACTCTTCTTATAATATGTCTCGAGAATTTAAATCTATAAATATAGCAATTCTCACCGTTTCAGATACAAGAACAAAGACAACGGACAAATCTGGCAATTTTTTATCCAATGCTGTAGAAGATGCCGGTCATAATGTAATTCATAAGCGCATTGTTAAAGATGAGTTAGTTGAAATAAAAAATGTTTTAGAGGCATGGAGTATGAGCTCCAATGTTGATGTAATAATTAGCACCGGTGGGACCGGTCTTACCAAAAGAGACGTGTCCGTAGAAGCCCACTCTCAAGTGTATGAAAAAGAGATAACAGCGTTTCCATCAATGTTTGCATTAATTTCAATGGAAAAAATAGGTACATCAGCACTGCAAAGTCGAGCATGTGCAGGAGTAAGGAATGGAACCTATTTATTTGCTTTACCAGGATCTCCTTCAGCTTGTAGAGATGCATGGGAGAGTTTGCTAAGACCACAATTTGATTATAGACATTTACCTTGTAACTTTGTAGAGATAATGCCGCGCTTGGTAAAGGACGCTGTGGATGAAAGTTAAGTGGAAGTGCTAACTCAAAAAGCTGCATTTATAACATTAGAAACAGTGATAATTTGTAAATTTTTTAAAAGTAATATATCAACGGTACACGTTTATGAAAATTTTTAGGGCAAATGAAATTTTTTAAAAGAACATCAATATTCTTTATAATTTTCGGTCTAATACTTCTATTCTTTGGGTACACAGTGACCTCTTTCACCTCTTCCTCTGAAAAAGATCGTAGATATTCAAGCAAAAGGAAAGGCGGGGAGAGAGAATATACAGTTTTTACGGATAAAATAAAAAGATCGGAAGAGACTCCAATCATAAAAAGTTATGGAGAGGTGAAAAGCTGGCGTACCTTGGAAATAAGAGCACCAGTTGTTGGAAAAATATCAGAAGTAGCCAAGGTCTTTAGAGATGGGTCAACAGTGGTTGAGGGAGATTTCTTGTATTCTATTGAAGATACAGAATACAAGGACAACCTCGCAATAGCTAAAGCAGATCTACGAGATGCTGAAAGCGATCTAGTAAATGCCAAAACACTTTTTGAGCTTGCGAAATTAGATCTCGAGGCAGCAGAAAAGGAAAAAACTATTCGATTGGCTTCATTTGAAAGGCAACAGAAACTAAAATCTAATGGAGTTATATCAGAAACTATATTTGAACAGTCATCCTTAGCTCTTATGAATTCAGAAAAATCTCTTATAATGAAGAGGAATTCTTTTGTTCAAGCAAAGAATAAAATTTTTAAGGCTGAAGTGCTTGTAGAACGAAAGAAGGTTGCTCACGAGCTAGCAAAAAGGCAGTTGGCGGATACGAAATATTTTGCTCCATTTTCAGGAGTGCTAGATCAAGTGAATGCAGTTACAGGACGCCTTATTTCATCCAATGATCGTCTAGGTGAAATACTCGATCCCAAAGCTTTAGAAGTGGTATTTCCTCTATCTGATATTCAATATCCCAGGATTACCGACAATGAAGGGAATTTTATCAAACTAAAGGTTGAGTATTCTTCAGGAGGACTAGGAAAAAAGAATGTCTACTCTGGAATTATAGAAAGAGTAGGTGGTCAGGTAAATACGGGTAATACGGGAAGACAGGTATTCGCTAGTATCTCAGCGCAGAATGGATTGTTTTTGAAACCAGGAGATTTTGTAAAGGTCAAGATATTTGAACCGAAGCTAAAGGGCATAGCCAAGCTTCCACTGGGGTCTTTGGGGTCAAACAATACTATCCTGCTGGTTAATGATGATCTTAGATTAGAAAAAATAAATATCGATGTTATTAGATTTCAAGAAAACCATATCCTAGTAAAAAATGTTCCATTTGATAGAAAGTTTGTAACTAAATGGTCTCCTCAATTAGATGCTGGTGTAAAGGTAAAAATTATAGATAGTTCTAAAGCTGCTGAGGGGGTAAAGCCTGCGGAGAACGAAACTGTAAAATTGACTGACGAAGAAAGAGATAAGTTGATTAATGCTGTTGAAAATAATAAGTGGATCCCAAAAGATGTGAAAAACAGACTTGTTAAACAGCTCAGTCAGGAACTTGTTCCTAAAAAAGTTGTAGATAGGTTAAGAAAACGGATGGGAGGTTAAAATAGATGGATCGAGACCAAGACCCATCATTATTTGGATCTTTTTTTGGTTACTTTATTGCTCATAGCACAATCGCTAATCTTGTTTTAGTTGTAGTTATGGTTTTGGGTTTTTTCTCAATAAATAAGCTGAGATCTCAATTTTTTCCTGATGTGATTATTGAAACAATAAATATTAGCGCATATTGGCCAGGCGCAGGTGCGGAAGACCTAGATACTGGAGTTGTAGGCTATCTCGAGCCTAGTTTGTTGGAATTGGAGGGAATAGAGCGAATTGTATCGCGTTCCTATGAGGGGGTCTCTAGAATAACTATTGATTATGTTTCTAACTGGGATATGGAAAAGGCATTAGATGATGTCAAGATTGCAATTGAAGAAGCCCAAAACTTACCTGATGAATTAGACGATATTGAGGTCAAGAGGCGAGTATGGAGAGATCGAGTAACGAACGTTGTTTTTTCTGGTCCCTTTACTGTCGAACAATTAGAAAAATATTCAGACGAATTTTTACAAATTTTATATAACGAAGGAATTGCCAAAACTTCTACTCGGGGAGAAATAGAACCAATTGTACGAGTAGTGGTGCCAGAAATTAGCCTTCTTAAGAATAACTTGACTCTGCGTGAATTATCGAATGCTGTAAGTTCGGGTGCTTCAAGTAGACCGGCAGGTGAAACAAGTGATGGGTTAGCCAGATTGAAGGCTGGTTCCGATAAAACACAACAAATAGACCTGGCTGAAATTACTGCCAAAACTTCTTCAAATGGTGAGAGCATAAAACTTGGGGATATTAGCACGATTAACATCGATGAATTTCCAACGGTGGAATTCTTTAAAGGAAAAAATCCGGCGATAATTACTAGAGTTGACAGGGGGTCTGATGGAGACGCCATAAAAATACAGGATAAAGTGGAAACTTTAATAAAAAAATTTCAGTTGAACATGCCTGAAACGCTAACTATTGAATTGTCAGGGACACGCACGGAGGCAATTAAGAATAGATTAAATATATTGATTTCTAATGGAGTAGTTGGATTAATCTTGGTCTTATTTTTTCTTTTTCTGTTTCTGAATGCGGAAACAGCTTTTTGGGTGGCTATTGGAATTCCAGTTGCACTTTTTGCTTCCTTTGGCTTGATGTACCTAATAGGTATTTCTATTAATATGATATCACTTTTTGCGTTAATTATCTGTTTGGGGATTGTGGTGGATGATGCAATTGTGGTAGCCGAACATGCAGATTATCGCGCGTCATCTCTAAAGGAAGACCCTTACAACGCTGCAAAAAACGCAGCTACATTTATGGGACTTCCAGTTTTTACTGCCACCATAACCACTGTTTTGGCTTTCAGTGGCTTAGTACTTATAGGAGGCAGATTCGGATCATTGATTGCCGATATTCCCTATACAGTTATTTTGGTATTGGTTGCATCCCTAGTAGAGTGCTTTCTCATTCTTCCAAACCACATGTATCACAGCCTAAAAAATAGTGCCAAAGGTATTAAGTGGTATAATGTTCCAAGTCTAAAATTTAATGAAAAATTTGAAATTTTTAAAAATAAATATTTTAAATCTTTTATACAACTCAATTTACAATATAGATACCTAAGCTTGGTCTTTATGCTTTCACTTCTTTTTGGTTCAGTAAGTTTGTTAGTCTCCGGTGATGTAAAATGGAGGTTTTGGAATCCACCAGAAATAGGGCGTTTAACGGCTAATATTGCAATGGTTTCTGGCGCCGAGCGTAAGGATACTTTAGCTATGATACGAGAATTAGAAAGAGCAAATAAAAAAGTAGCTGAGGGGTTTGAAAAAGAAAATGGCAAAAATCCTATTACTTTTCAAATAAGCCAAATTGGTGGAAACGAAGGTCGTGGTATTTCAGGTGCTGAAAATAAAAATAAAGACTTACTTGGTTCTTTCACTGTAGAGTTGATTGACGCTGATCAAAGGCCTTATTCGTCTTTTACCTATCTTGCAGCGCTTCAGGATGAAGTCAACAAAAGTCCCCTTTTAGAAACCATAAGTTTTAGGAGATGGGGATCTGGTCCTGGCGGAGACGGTATTTCTATAAACTTGGCGGCGTCTGACTCAGAAACTTTAAAAAAAGCTGCAGAACAGCTAAAAGCTTCTCTTTCTTCTTATCAGGAAATCTCTGCGCTTGAAGATTCGCAGGGGTACGACAAGACCGAATATATCATTACTTTAACTAATCGTGGGAAGAAACTAGGCTTTACGATAGACAGTATCGGTAGACAGTTATCAGATAGGTTAAATGGTATTGAGACATTAACCTTTTTGAAAGGGAATAAAACTGGGAAAATAATAATAGAGTTATCTGAAGAGAATTTAAATGGTGATTTCATTCAAAACGCGAAGGTTAGAAGCAATAAAGGGCATTATGGAAGTCTATCTGATATTGTAGAAATCAAGGCACAGTATGGATTTTCATCAGTAACTAGGGAAGATGGGCAAAAGATAATAACCGTTACAGGACAATTATCTGAGGAAGATGCAGAGCAAGCTGAAATAGTAAAAGATAGAATACAAAACGAAATTTTGCCGTCAATCGAAGAGGGGTTTGGCGTGATAAGTAGTTTAACCGGTTTAGCAGAACAGGAACGAAGGTTTTTAGACGATGCACTTGTCGCTTTTCTTTTATGCGTTTTAGGCATTTATTTAACTTTAGCTTGGGTGTTTGCGAGCTGGTCCAGGCCAATGGTTATTATGCTTATAATTCCTTTTGGGCTAATTGGGGCTCTATGGGGCCATTATGTCTACGGTATAGCTTTATCTATGTTCAGTATTATTGGATTAATTGGAATGACAGGAATTATCATAAATGACTCAATTGTACTTATCTCTACTTATAATGAATATAAGAAAAAAATGGACAATTCGGGAGCTATCATTAAAGCAACATGCGATAGGTTAAGACCAATACTTTTAACAACACTTACAACAGTTTTCGGATTAGCACCCTTATTATTCGAACAATCAAGAGATGCGCAGTTTTTAAAGCCAACTGTAATCACTTTAGTTTTCGGGCTAGGTTTTGGGATGTTAATTTTGCTGATAATAGTACCAGTGTTCATAGCAGTACAGCACGATTTATATAGGTACTATAGGTCATTTAGGAGATTTGTTTTTTCAGCTAGGCTTAATAGGCAAAATGGGTGGAAAAACTTAATTTATGTTTCAGCCTTCTTTTTAATAGTATTGGGTCTCATTTTTATCCAATTACTTTTTCCCTTTGATTACTTTGTTATCTTTTTTACCACTTTCGTATGCTTAGGATTGTTTTACATTTGGTTTGCGTTTATGAAACAAATTCAAGATAAAGTGTTTTCAATCCGAAAGCCTACATTATAAAAAAGCATTAAGCTGGACAACCAATAGTTCTCTTAGCTATTTGATCATCTAAATATAAAATATAAAAATTCTCTTTATCTTTATTTTTCCTTGAAGGGTCTTTTGATTTTAGTAAAGCCTCCACTCTTCCACTCTTCGGAGAGAATGACTGTTTTTCTATAATCCACGAATTTCCCTCATAATCTAGTAATGCGCTACTCACTGATGCATTATCTCTCATAAAATTATTTTCAATGGTAATTCGGTATTCCTTATCCGTCTTTTTCTTTATTATACATTTGTTAGAACTGCCAAAACTTGTTAACATCGTAATCCTGTTTTCTGATTTTAGAAGCTTATCGAGAACTAAATAATTAAGATCACCTTCGTCACTTATCTCTAGGGTTTTATTCTGAACAACACAGACGCTTTTGCAAATACCAAAAGAGATGTCTAAATGTAAATATATCTTTTTTCGTTCATCTAATTTTTGTAATTCTATTGGTAGCAAGAGGTCATTATCGTATCCAAGATACGTAAAACTTTTAGGCCCCAATTTTTTTGGATATGGCCAAGAAATAGAAAATGATTCTACATTTTTTTCATTTAAAACTCTTATCTTAGGCATGAACCCATTCGGCCCCGGAAACTTCCAATATGTACTCCAACCCACAGGAAACGCTATGCTTATAGCACCCTCGGTTGAGCCATCTCTAGATAAATTATAGTACTCTACACTCGCCTGAGAAAAACTTGGTTTAAGTAAGGTTAAGTTGACGAAAAAAACAGTAAAAACAAAGATTATTTTTAACAAAGATTTGTTCCTCTAATTGGTAACTCTATTAATTTTATGCATATTTTGTTTTTCAATCTATAATTAAGAATGATCAATGAAAACTATAAAGGGAAATTGTTGATTTCGTCGCCGGAAATATCGGATGGTATTTTTGATAAGAGCATTATCCTTATTTGTGAACATGATGCTAATGGCACGATGGGTTTTATTTTGAATAAGCCTCTTAAAAATGTTAGCTTGGAAGCGATATGGACTAATATAGGCTATGAGAAAAAAATTCCATACTTTAATAATGAAGACGTATGCATCGGGGGGCCTCTGGCATCAAATGCGATGTTTGTAATCCATTCACCTGAGTACTTTATAGACAAAAAAACCATTAAGGTTTGTGAAGAAATTTCTGTTACAGGAACCAAAGAAATTACAGATGACATCCAGAAAGGACAAGGGCCTAGAAAAGCAATTTTTTTACTTGGTTATTCTGGCTGGACACCGGGGCAATTAGAAGATGAAATTATGAGGGATAGTTGGTTTGTATCAGAGAAATTTCAAAACCTTATTTTCAGCATTGATTATCAAACGAAGTGGACAGATGCCTTATTACTTATAGGAATTGATCCCTCTAAATTATCCTCGTATGCAGGATCGTCCTAAATTACACTATTTTGCTACAGCTCTTAATAGCCTATCGTTTATTGCTGCTCCTACACCAATTGATGGTATAGGAGCTACTTTTATAGGAACTCCACCTTTGGCTTCGCTCATTCGATCTAAAATATGAAGAAAAGTGAAAAGGTTTTTTGCGGCCTCCTCTAAGTTCTTTGACTCAGTTAGTGTTAATCCATCAATTTCTTTTGGATGAGGTCCGAAGCTCAAAAATATATCCCCTCTATTAGGTTTATTTTGATTTAGAAGCAATTTAGCATCTGGTGAATAGTGCTTTAACAATTGTCCCGGACTTTTTATCTGTTTCTCTGATTGCAAGCTGGGGGTAATTTCATATTCTAAGCAGCTAGATATTTCGTCCAGCGTAATATTTCCAAGTCTAAGAATGCAAGGTTTTTCTACTGAGCAGTCTACTACTGTGCTTTCAAGTCCTAGTTCGGCATCACCTCCATTTAGAAGAGCATCTATACTATTTTCTAATTTGGCAAATACATCTTCCGGACGTGTACAAGTAAGTTTTCCAGATTTATTCGCTGAAGGCGCAGCTATAGGTTTTTCTAACTGCCTTATCAATCTAGCCGCAATAATGTTACTCGGACATCTTAAAGCTATAGTTTCTAGTTTCGCAGTAGCTGATTCAACGACTTTCGATTTCTTCTTTTTTACTATTATGGTTAAGGGTCCAGGCCAATACTTTTTCACAAGTTTTTTAGCTGTGTAATTAAAAATCCCATATTCCTTCGCCATGTCGTAGCTAGACACATGAATGATTAGCGGGTTGAAACTAGGTCGTCTTTTTATTTCATATAGTTTTGTTACAGCCTCTTTTGAGAAAGCATTTGCTCCGAGGCCATAAACTGTCTCTGTAGGGAACGCAACAATACCATTATCAGTTAAAATCTCTGCTGCTTCCTTAATACCTTCAAGGTTATTTTCAATTATCTTCATTTGGACAATATGACATGTTGATTTGTAGAATTTTAAATACTAGAGTTCATCTATTAAATCAATTCATTAAAGAGTAAGAAAAAATGAGTTATACCGCCCCAATAGATGAAACAAAGTTTTGGCTATATGAGATACTGGAAGCAAAAAGGCTGTTCTCTCTTTCGAAATTTAATGGGTTAAAAAAAGATGATTTAAATTTAATTCTTAGCGAGGCTGCTAAAATAACATCAGAAAGTATTTATCCTCTCAATCAGAAATCAGACCAAAGTCCTGCAAAACTAGAAAATGGAGTATGTCGAACAACGCCTGGCTTTGTTGAAGCATATAAGCTCTTGATTCAAGGTGGCTGGGCAGGTATTTCCGGTGATCAGAAATACGGAGGGATGGGCTTACCATCCATAGTCACAAGTTGCTTCAATGAATATTTTGGCAGCGCATGTCTTTCATTTTCGTTACTGTTTTTAATGAATCAAGGCCAGATCGATGCTCTGGAAAATCATGCTGACGAGGACATAAAAAATATCTTTTTACCAAAATTAAATTCTGGGGAATGGACCGGTACTATGAATTTAACAGAGCCACACGCTGGTTCAGATGTCGGAGCGTTAACAACTAAAGCAGAAAAAAATAGTGATGGGTCTTATGCGATTACTGGCCAGAAAATATATATTAGTTGGGGTGAACATGATTTATCAAATAATATATGTCATTTAGTTTTGGCAAGATTACCAAACTCTCCAAAAGGATCAAAAGGTGTTTCCCTTTTTATTGTGCCAAAGTATATCCAAAATCAACAGGATGAGTGGCTTTTAGAAAATAATGTTAAGGCTATTTCGGTCGAAAAGAAAATGGGCATGCATGGATCTCCGACGGCTGTAATTGAGTATAGAAAATCACGAGGTTGGCTAGTTGGTGATGAAAATGCTGGGCTACACGCTATGTTTACGATGATGAATAATGCTAGACTGGGTGTTGGGATCGAAGGATTGTCACAGTGTGAATTAGCCACCCAAAAAGCTTTAGAATTTGCAAGAAACCGAAAACAGGGTCATGCAGAAATTGATAATAGGAGGGGTGTAATTCTGGATCATCCAGACGTGAGAAGGATGCTTATAACAATGAAATCGCTAACAGCGGCTGTCAGGGCTTTATGTCTTGACGCTGCGCTTTCTCTGGATCTTTCTAAGTCAAATGACAAACAAACTGCGAGCAAAGAGAATGCAAGGGCGTCATTTTTAATTCCAATAGCCAAAGCATTCTCTACAGATATTGGATGTCGAGTAGCTGATATTGGCATACAAGTGCATGGCGGAATGGGGTATGTGGAAGAAACAGGTGTAGCACAGATTTTTCGTGATGTCAGAGTAACTGCTATTTACGAAGGGACCAATGGCATCCAAGCTATTGATCTTGTAGGAAGAAAATTGGCTGATAGTGGAAAAGCTGCCAATGGGTTAATTCATGAAATGAAATTAACAATTAGCAACTGTAGTAATCATGATGACCAGCAAATAAGGGAGATGGGGATTAGATTATCTAAATCCTTGGTATGTTTGGAGAGCACCTTAAATTGGATGCTAAAACAAGAAGATTTTAATAATAGACTTGCAGGTGCAACTCCCTTTTTACTGGCTTTTGGAATGATTTTAGGTGCAAATTATTTAGTTAAGGCAGCAATGAAAACTGACGCACTAGATAGAAAATCACTAGCTCATTTTTATTGTGTAAATATTCTTCCGGAAATGGAAGCATATGGAGTGATAAGTCAAAGTGGACAGAAATCGCTTTATAATTTTTCCGATAATTTTTTTGGGTTTTCTCAGTAATGAAAAATATAAAGTTCGTTTTTCAGGAAAGCCCTGAAGCTGGGAAACTATATGAGATTACTGAAGGCGTATATTGGTTTCCAATGCCTCTGCCTATGATGGGACCCGATTATGTAAACTGCTACATTTTAGATGACGGGCAAGAAATAGCATTGGTAGACACAGGTGCACACATTGGAGATTGTAAAAATATATGGGAAAATACTCTTAAAAAAAATTTTCCTAAAAAAAAAATAAGTAATGTATATGTAACACACCATCATCCAGACCATATCGGGTTGGCTGGGTGGCTATGCGAGAAGTACAATACTGAAATGATTTGCTCTCGTACTGCCTATTTGATGGCTAAAATGCTTTCTCTAGATGTACACGAAAAGGTAAGTGAAAGTACAGAGCTTTTTTGGAAGCAGGCAGGTATGTCTCAACAAATGCTTGAAGAAAAACTGAGAGCTAGACCTTTTAATTTTGGAGATGGTGTTTCTCCACTAAATAAAGGTTTCATAAGAATTAGTGAAAATGAAATAATTAGCATAAATGGGGTCGACTGGACAGTAAGTATGGGAAATGGGCATGCTCCTGAGCATGCAACTTTTTGGTCAAAAGAGTTAAATATGGTTCTTGCGGGTGATCAAGTTTTACCTGGAATTTCATCTAACCTAGGTGTTTATCCTACAGAACCGAATGCAGACACTGTAGGTGATTGGATCAACAGCTGTAAGAAATTTCTCAAGCTAGCTAGCGATGAGCATGTAGTATTACCTGGTCACGGCAGACCATTTTCTGGACTACCTCGAAGACTAGTGCAGTTAATTGAAAACCATGAAGCTGCGCTCAAAAGGATAAAGGAAGCCTTAGAAGCTGAACCAAAAACTGCTGTGGAGCTATTCAAGACAATATTTAAAAGGGATATTAATAAAAGAGAATATATGTTAGCATTACACGAAGCAGTCGGTCATGTTAACCACCTTTTTAAAACTGGATTAGTTAATAGGCATATTAGGCAGGACGGCGCATTTATTTTTGAATTGAAAAGGTAACTAGGAGTGCTACAGATGAATTATAAAAAAGGTGAGATGGATATAGAAGAGCAAAAGAAAATTTACTCTGGTTTCATAAGGTTTTTATTTGCGATAGTGGTGTTTTCAACATTTGCATTGATTTTTTTAGCAGTTTTCAATTCTTAACTGCCCCTTGTTTTACAGAAGGCCTTCTCTTAACATTTTTTTTCTAGCTAGCTTTCTTGCCCTTCTAACAGCTTCGGCTTTCTCTCTAGCTTTTTTAACAGATGGTTTTTCAAAATGCTGTTTGAGTTTCATTTCCCTGAAAACACCCTCTCGTTGTAGTTTTTTTTTCAGGGCTCTTAAAGCTTGCTCTATATTGTTATCTCTTACGTTTACTTGCACGCATAAATCCTTATAAAGTTGTGAGGTTGATGTTTATCAAGACAGTCAGTGCTTGTCTACAAAAATAATGACTAAATAAGGAAAAAGAAGACATGAAAGCAGTAATTATTCAAAAGTTTGGAGATTTGGAGGGGTCAACTTTAAAAACAGGCATAGATATCCCGAGACCAAGTGAACATGAGGTATTAATTAAAGTTAAAGCTGCTGGAGTAAATCGCCCTGATATTTTGCAAAGACAAGGGTTATATAAAGTGCCAAGCGACGCTAGCCCAATCATGGGATTGGAGGTTGCCGGAGAGATAGTAGAGACTGGCGAGAATGTAACAAAAAAAAAGATAGGAACACAAGTGTGTGCATTAGTACCCGGAGGTGGGTACGCACAATATGTCCTTACAAATGAAGCGCACTGTTTTCCAGTTCCTAATGGTTTATCCATGGAGGAAGCAGCAGGCTTATGTGAGTGTCTTTTCACAGTTTGGATTAATGTGGTGAAGTTAGGTCAATTAAAAGAAAATGAAAGATTTCTTGTCCATGGTGGGTCAAGTGGTATAGGAATGTTTGCAATCCAAGTGGCAAAGCAATTGGGAGCAACGGTACTGACAACGGTAAAAAACCGAGAAAAGTCAGATTTTTGTTATTCGTTAGGCGCTGATAAAGTTGTCCAATATTCTAAACAAGACTTTTATAATATTTTTAAAAGTAATAAAGAGGGACGAGATATAGATCTCATTTTAGATATGATTGGAGGTGACTATTTTGAAAAAAATATTGACCTTTTAAATCAAGAAGGAAGGCTGGTGAATATTGCTTTTCTAAAAGGTAATTCTGTAAAACTAGACTTAAGTAAATTAATGATGAAGAGAATTAATTTAACCGGCTCCACTCTTAGACCTAGAACGACTGAATTTAAAAGTAAAATCGCAGAAGAATTGCGAGAGAATGTTTGGCCCTTATTGGATACACAAAAAATTAGAGTTCACGTAGACTCGATATTTCCATTGGAAAAATTCAAAGATGCTCATATCCGGATGGAAAATGGAAATCATTTAGGTAAGATCATATTAAGTCTTGATTGACAGTGGATTTTTTTTGTATAAAGCAAGATAGGATCAACGCTTACAGCAAATTAAATTGTTAGAGAGGAATGGATGGAATACCCACTTATGAGGAAGGCGACAGCTGTTTGGCTGCTAGACAATACGACTCTCACTTTTAGGCAAATAGCAAACTTCTGCGGGCTTCATGAATTAGAAATTAGTGGAATTGCCGACGGCGAGGTGGCTGGAGGTATCCGTGGTATTGACCCCATTATCAATAGTCAACTTACAGCAGATGAGATAAAAAAGTGTGAAGCAAATGGAGACTTAGATCTCCAGCTTTA
The DNA here is from genome assembly GCA_902619165.1 of uncultured Alphaproteobacteria bacterium. Lineage (GTDB taxonomy): Bacteria > Pseudomonadota > Alphaproteobacteria > Rhodobacterales > Rhodobacteraceae > CACIJG01. The sequence goes on along the minus strand of CACNDI010000003.1, from coordinate 108,812 downwards.
CAAGAACCCAGCTGCGGTTGGAGAGAAAAGATCTAGAGGCCCCAAGTACACGCCTCTTTCTAAAAGACAAGATAAACCAGCAGCCATAGCCTGGCTTGTGAAATTTCATCCAGATATGACTGACGGACAAATTTCCAGACTAATCGGTACTACAAAAAATACCATTAAAGCTATAAGGGAAAGAACTCACTGGAATATAAATAACCTTACTCCAACTGATCCAGTGATACTGGGACTCTGCAAGCAAGTAGAGCTTCAGAAAGTACTAGATAAAATGCCCAGAAAACAATCTGATAAAGCCCAAGTCAATGAGATTCCTGAAACAGAGATAAGAGTTGTGGAACCTTCCCAAGCTCTATTTGGCGAAAGTACTGATAAAGAACAATAGAGATGATAAGGGTAAAGTATTTAGTAGGCTGCCTTCTCTAGTTTATTCAGAATAGATCGTCCCCCATCAATTGTGATTACCTGCCCTGTGAGGAAGCTAGCAACCTCAGATGACAAAAATAGAGCAAGTTCTGCTACTTGTTCGGGTTCAGCAATATACCCCAGTGGAGTTGCATCAATTATTGAGTCTTGTAATTCAGGATTGCTATGAAGGTTTAATCGCAAACTTGAACTCATAATACTACCAAGAGATATAGCATTTACTCTTATTCCATTTTTTGCAAGCGATACGGCAAGTGATCTAGTCAATTGGTTCAAGGCTGCACAACTCACCGAGTATGGCATCATGTCAGGTATAGTTTGATTAGCAGCTATAGAGGTCAAATTTATTATCGAGCCAACAATTTCGCTATTTTTTCTATTTTTAGTTTGCTTAATTACTGACTTTGCAAAAAGTTGACTTACGTTCAAGGTCGCGATTAAATTTTGAGAGATAGACTTTTCGAGAGCTCCCCCTTTTTCATCCAATGGGTTTGAAGGGATGATGGTTCTATTAGCATTGACTAAAATATCTACTTTTTCATATTTATTTAATGTTGTTGCAATTAGATTATTGATAGCCAGTTTATCTTGCATATTTCCATAAAAAGAGTGGGCACTCCCAGGGTCTATGGCAACTCCAGAGATTATGCTTTCAAGATCAAATTTAACATAATCTGAAAAAACAACATTTGCTCCTGCCAAAAGAAATTTTCTTCCAATTTCCATTCCTATTCCATTTGACGCTCCCGTAATAATGGCAGTTTTATTCTGTAAGTAGTTAAGCATACTGTTACCTCTCGGGTTTCGGTTTTCGTAATTGACAAACAAAATAGTGATTATCTTTGTACAAAATCTTAATATTATCGAAGTAATTTTGAAGTTCTTTTTCCAAATATACACCTGAGACAAAAACCATCCAAACACTACCTTGATCAGTTATTAACCTGGCGCTGTGAAAGATAAAGGATCTTAGTAAACCCATATCTTTAGGTCGTCCAGAGTGAAAAGGAGGGTTGCAAATCACATGATTAAATCGTGCTTTTAAGTTTTTTATATCATCTAGACTAGCCCATCTAAATTTTGCTCGTTCATCATCTATGTTCTTTTTTGATGCAAGATATGCAGAATAATTACTTTCGAACAACGTAACTTTCGTAATTTTATCATTTAACCTAAGCGCTTCTTTACTCAAATATCCCCATCCAGCTCCCAAGTCAGCAACTTCTCCAAATAATTTTGCATTGAATGCTGAGGTCAATTTTTTTGAACCTTTATCTATCTCTTTTGGAGAAAACATATCGCATCGGGTGTAATAGCCATCTTTATTTTTATGAAAATCTTGATATTTTTTCCAGTGGCGAAATATTTGTTTTTTTTTGGGGTATATTGCTATCCTACCCTTTTTTTTTATAATCGTTTTCTCTGCCGGCCAGTGGGTAGAGATATTTTTGAGAAAACTTTTGACACCAATTTGATTATCACCGTTGATAATCACCTTTCCTTTATCCTTTATATACTCCTCAGCCAAGGCTATAAGACCCAAATTGTTTTCTTTGCTTTTTGTCAGCTCGAGAATAATAATGTCGTAATAGTGTTGCAAAATGGTTGAAATTACAAAACCTAAACTTTTGGCTTCTCTCAAAGTATCTTTTACATTTGAAATAAAGTGGCACAAATCTTTATTCTTTAAGCAGTTGAAGTTTTGTGGTCGATCAGAGCCTATAATAGCTACTTTTTGGCCTGAATAAGATGGTGCTGCTTGGCTCCAAAATGTTTCAAACCTTTGGCTTGCCAGACTATGCAATCTATTCCTTCTCCATGGTACACTGTAGTGGGTGCTGATTTTTCCTAGAATAGTCCATAACCTGAGTGACTTTGGTTTCTGCTATATCATGAGAATACACGCCAACAACAGCAATGCCCTTTTTATGCACAGTAAGCATTATCTGGACAGCTTTTTCATGCCCAATGGCAAAAAATTTCTCCAACACATGTACAACAAATTCCATGGGAGTAAAGTCATCATTTAGCAGTAAAACTTTGTAGAGCGGCGGCTTTTTTAGCTTGCTGCGCTTTTTTACAAGCACTGACGTATCTGAAAAGTCATTGTTTATATCGTCATCTTTATTAGCCATTCCGTTTCCTGTTTTTTTATTTCACTTTTTTTCTTAGTTCAGTCTAAGTATATTTAAAAATAAAGAAAAGTATCAACTAACATTTCTTTTGAATCCCATAATAAATTATATTTTTAAAAATTGTTGGCATTTTTTATTGTATATCATAAGTGAATATGAATTGACTAACTTTAGAAATATATTTTGGAACTATAAATAAATGAAAAGAAATGCATTGGATATTTATGTTAGATCGGTTATGCATTTTATTTTAACGATCCTTGCTGTATTTATCTTTGGATCGGAGCTGTCCGCTAGAACTTATGCATACGTAGTTGCTGATGCGAGAGATGGCAAGATTATAAACAGCCATAATTCGAGACAAATAGTTCATCCCGCATCACTTACAAAAATGATGACTTTGTATTTAGCTTTCGATGCAATACGTTATGGACGACTAAAGTTAGATCAAAAAGTTATTATTAGTAAAAATGCTGCATCAGAACCTCCATCAAAATTTTGGTATAAGCCAGGTCAGAGGGTCTCAATAAGGTATTTAATTAGAGCTTCTGCCATAAGGTCTGCCAACGATGCAGCAACAGCGCTCGGAGAGGCTATTTCAGGTTCAGAAAAAATATTTATCAGCGATATGAATAAAGCTGCAAAAAAAATGGGTATGAATTCTACAAATTTTTTGAATGCTCATGGTTTAACAGAGATAGGCCACTATTCGACTGCCAAAGATCTGCTAATATTAGCCCGGCGACTTATGCTAGACTATCCAGAGTACTTTAATATTTTTAGTAGATTGGAAACTTATGCTTCAGGAAAAACAATAAAAAATACAAATTATAAATTTCTTAGGCAATATAACGGGGCGTCTGGCATTAAAACAGGTTATACAAACGCAGCAGGGCATAACTTGGCAGCATCTGCTAAAAGAGACGAAAAACAGCTTATAGGAATTATAATTGGAACTAGTTCTTCTTCTGAAAGAGCAAAAAAAATAACTGGGCTTTTTGATGACGCCTTCAAAGCTATCCCTAAAAGAAAGAAATTAAGTAAGTTGGCTCCACTCAATTTGGCAAAAATTAATTCAACTCGAAAGATAGCCGCTGTCACCCTCCCTCTGGCAAAACCAAGATCATTTGAAGATATGCTAGAGTCACAAGGAAAAGAGAATGTCAAAGAAGGATTGAAAAACTCAAATCAAACTTCAAATGAAAGTATGAAGAGAAATAATGTCAATGTACAGATCGGAATGTACAAAACTCTTGTTTCAGCTCAGAAAGATATGCCAAACATTCTTTTATTAAATATTGATTTGCTAGCTGATATCGATAATGGATCTATAAAAATAAGAAAAAATAAGGAACAAAAATACTCGATTTTTGTTTATGAAATTACATATGCATTAGCAGAAAATCTTTGTGTTAGAACACATTCCCAAGAAACTTCCTGCTCTATCGTAGCAAACTAACCACCAGTTAAATTTAACCCAGCTAACAGCATCCTCATTTCTTGTCGGGCGGATATATGGCTTAAAGTGGGTTGCCAATCGGCCATTCTTTCGAGATCAAGTAAAGTTAATCCAGATAAAAACAATTCTTTAAATATAACTCGCTCTGAAAATCCTGTGCTTAAGCGAAAACCAATTCTTTTTGAGAGATTTTTAAGAGAGTTACCAACTTGATGCTTATTTTTACTAAAAACGTGTGATATTCGGTTTCTGAGTATAACCCAATCGATTGGTGGATGTTTTGCCGATGCTCTTATTTGTCTGCATTCCCAAACCATTTCGGAATAAATCGAAGGCCCGACCACTTTTCCTGTTGAAGCCTCTATCTTCGCTAACAGGTCAAAATCAATCAAACTATCATTCATGGGTGTCACTAGTATATCAGCCACGGTGTGAGCCATCTTTACGTAATTTGATATACCTCCAGGACAGTCAATAATCAAATAGTCACATGTTTCTTCTAAAGTCGTTAAGGCGTCTGCAAATCTTTTCTCTTCCTCAGAATTAGACTCAGCTTTGCTATCTTTATTAGATTGATCAATTTTATAGAAAGTTGGTCTTGGTAAATCAGACTTTTGTTTTTTACAAAAATCGGATCGATTTTCTAAGAATCTAAACATACTTTTCTGTCTAATATCTAGATCGATAATACCTACATTCTTATTCTGATAACATAGAGCTATGGCCACGTGTATAGCCGTTGTCGATTTCCCAGACCCCCCTTTTTCATTACCAAAAACAATAATCTTTGCCATTTTTTCTGCCAAGATTTATAGGTCTCTAGTTAGAGAATACACTACAAAAAAAGATGTTAGAGCTTAAACCCCTCATACTTTTTCTTAAATTTCGAAACTCTGCCGCCAGTATCGAGTAGTTTTTGTGATCCGCCTGTCCATGCTGGGTGAGTTAAGGGATCAATTTCAAGGTTCAGATTCTCATCTGTTTTACCATATGTGGATCTGGTCTTATATGTCGTTCCATCAGTCATCTTCACATTTATAAAATGGTAATCTGGGTGTATATCTCTTTTCATTTCTTAGTCCTTCGCCTTAGTCGAGGCGCTAATTTCGTTCTTATAATTGGTCTTCTCAGCTATTCTAGCAGACCTTCCTCTTAGCCCTCTCAAGTAATACAGTTTAGATCTTCTAACCCGACCTCTTCGTACGACAGTAATTGAGTCAATGTTTGTGGAATAAAGTGGAAATACTCTTTCAACTCCTTCCCCAAAAGATATTTTCCTAACAGTAAAGGACGCAGCTAATGTGGTCCCGCCCTTCCTTGCAATCACAACACCTTCGTAGTTTTGTATTCTGGTTCGTTCGCCCTCGGTTATTTTGTAACCTACCCTTATAGTATCCCCAGAAGCAAAATCAGGTATATTTTTGCCGATATTTTCTATGTGTTCATTTTCAATTTTCTCAATGATATTCATTTTTAGGCCATCAAAATTTCATTAACTATTTTCTTTTAATCTTTTTTTTATTTTTTTCAACGTATTTAATAAATAAATCGGGTCTATTTTTTTTTGTGATTTGTTCCGATGTTGTATTTTTCCACTCCAATATTCTTTGGTGATCACCAGTTCGAAGAATTTCTGGTACTTTCATCCCGTTCCAGTCTATTGGTTTCGTGAACTGTGGTGCTTCAAGCAAATCATCTGTGAAACTTTCTAAAATAATAGATTCCGCATTGCCTAAAGTGCCAGGAAGCAATCTAACTAGGGTATCCAATAAAACCATAGCTCCCAATTCACCTCCCGTTAAAATGAAATCTCCAATAGATATTTCTTTCATCTTATGTTTGTCAATAACCCTCTGATCTATACCTTCAAACCTGCCACAAACAATTATCATCTCATTATATTGAACCATATTCTTCACTAAGTTTTGACTCAGAGGAACACCCTTTGGGCTCATGCAAACTATGAGCTTATTTTTACCACTGATTAAACTATTCGCTTTTAGTATGGCTTCATCTAAAACATCAGGCATTAAAATCATTCCTGGCCCACCCGAAATCGGTTTATCATCTACTTTTTTGTGTCTACCCTTTCCATATTTTTTTAAGTCGATGGTTTCTAGGGACCAAAGTTTGTTTTCTAATGCTCTACCTGTAACTGAGGCTGATAATGGACCAGGAAAAAGCTCCGGGAAAAGAGTTATAACCTTAGCGCTAAATTGAGTTTTATACATTTTGTTTATAATTTATTCGAGTTTAGCTGAGTAAGCCTTTGATTGGTGTCAATAAAATTTCCCTATTACTTAAGTCTATTCTACCTACATTATCTCTATCAAAAGGGATGTATATTGTTGCCTCTTTATCGTCAAGTGAAACCTCTAATAGATCTCCACTACCAAAATTAAAAACATCTTTCACGATACCTTTTTGTATACTTCCATCAATTTTAATCTGAAGTCCTTTTAGGTCTTCATAATAAAACTCGTTAGCCATTAACTTAGGTAGGAATTTTTTATCGAGAAATATAAGCTGACCTTTCAAACCTTCTGCCAGTTCTTTGTTTTTAGTTTCAGCTATAGATGCAATCCATATCGATTTTTTTGAATTCTTTAAAAATTTGATTTTGGTCTTCAGTAGTGAGTCGCCTAGAAAAAACACCTTAAAGGTTCGTAGAAGTTTTAAATCTTCAAGATAAACATCCACTTTTATTTGGCCCTGCAAACCGTATGCACCAATTACCTTGCCAACAGTAATAAAATTATTTAGTAACCCCTTGGTCAGATCCCAATACCAATCTAATTAACAAAAAAGTTTAAGGCACTAAGAGGGTTGCATAAAATTAGGCTCTCCTTCAAAGCCATAATTATTCGTCCATCCATAACTTTTTTGTCATTTTGGTTCTTCAGCGGGAGCTTCCTCAGATTTTGGTTCTTCGGCGGGAGCTTCCTCAGATTTTGTTTCTTCGGCGGGAGCTTCTTTAGCTTTTAGTTCTTCGGCAGGAGCTTCCTCAGCTTCTTTTTTAGGTTTTGCCTTTATAGGATTATTTCGTATTTTTTTCGGAAGTACTTCTAAGTTTTCTAATAATCTGCTTATCCTGTCAGTTGTTTGCGCTCCCTTGGATAGCCAATCCTTTATTCTATCCAAGTCCAAATTTACCCTATTATTGTCGTCTTTATTTAGGAGAGGATTATAAGTACCTAACTTTTCTATAAATCTTCCGTCTCTAGGCATTCTACTGTCAGCAGCAACGACTCGGTAAAATGGCCTCTTTTTTGAACCGGCCCTAGCTAGCCTTATTTTAATACTCATAAATTATTCTCCTATTTCTTTCTTTATTTGCTCGTGTTTTTTCTTTGATTCTGTTGTTATCAGGTTCATAAGATTTACTATGAATTCTTTATCGAGATCACTATCTCCGATAAGCTTTTCAAGTGTCTTCACTTGTTCTTGTTCCCTTTCTCCATCATGCGGCTCAATATTGTTTTCAGCTTTTATTAATCCGATCCTCTTTGTAACCGAAAATCTTTCTATTAAAGCATTTATTATTATTGCATCGAGCCTATCGATAGTACTTCTCTCATTTTTTAACAATAAATCAACATTAATTTTGTTTTTTTTCATTTGATTATTTTTTAAGGTTTAATCCGGTTAGGTTTGTTGGAAGTTTCGATCCCAATTGCTTTTGTAGTAATTGTGCATCAGGCAAAGAAGGTACCATACCATCGTTCTTTCCTGACATCTGCTGCATGAAGCTTTTCAACATGCCTTTGCCGCCCATTTTACCCATTCTTTTCATCATATCTGACATTTGCCTATGCATCTTAATCAACTTATTTAATTCAGGTACCTCTAGCCCTGCACCGAGTGCTATCCTTTTCTTTCTACTTGCCTGGAGGAGGTTAGGAGCCAATCGTTCTTTTTTAGTCATTGATTGAATTAGGGCAATTTGCTGTTTTATGACTGAGTCATTAAGAGATTTGCCATCTAAATTTTTCATGAGCTTTCCCATTCCGGGCATCATTCCCATTAAGCTCTGTAGTCCACCCATCTTTTCCATTTGCTCCAACTGGTTTTTTAAATCATTCATATTAAACAACCCTTTTTGGAATCGTCGCATGGATCGCTCTGCTTTTTCTGCTTCTAGTGTTTCAGAGGCTTTTTCAACTAAGGAAACTATATCACCCATACCTAGTATCCTTCTAGCAATGCGATCAGGATGAAATTCTTCTAAAGCATCAACTTTTTCACCAGTACCTATAAATTTAATAGATTTTCCTATTGTTGAAACCATCGAGAGGGCTGCTCCCCCTCTACCATCGCCATCCATTCTAGTTAAGACAACCCCTGAAATATTTAATCGCTTGTTAAAGGCGCTAGCTACATTAACGGCCTCCTGGCCGGTCAATCCATCAGCTATCAGAAGCGTTTCATTAGGATTACTTAAGTCCTTAATCTTTTCGATTTCTGTCATTAGCTCATCGTCTATCTGCATTCTGCCCGCAGAATCAAGAATAATCACATCATATCCTCCTAAAGATGCTTGCTGCATTGCTCTGGATGTAATTTGCTCTGGTGACTGATTCTTCATAATTGGCAAGGTATCAATTGAGTTACTCTTACCCAATATCTCAAGTTGCTCCATGGCTGCAGGGCGTCTTGTGTCTAAACTAGTTAATAAAACTTTTTTCTTTTCTTTGTTTTGTAACCTTAAAGCTAGTTTCGCTGAGGTTGTAGTTTTTCCCGAACCTTGTAACCCTACCATTAAAATTGTTGCGGGTGGATTGTCAATTTTAAGAGCATTTGATGTTTCGCCATGGCCTTCTAAGACCTTTATTAATTCATCATGCACTATTTTAATTACTTGTTGACCAGGAGTAACCGATTTAGTTACTGCTTGTCCCCTTGCTTTTTCTCCTACTGATTTTACAAACCTTTTTGTTATCTCTAATGATACATCGGCTTCCAATAAAGCTGTCCTGACTTCTCGCAAAGCAGTTAATATCTCATCCTCTCTAAGCACACCCTGCTTAGTTAGCTTTTCTAGGGCGTTAGAGAACCCTTGTGATAACGTTTCAAACATTGGTACCCACTTATTGATTGATTAAGTAATTAACAGAAATTTGCGTTTCGATACAATAAAATAAATGTTAATAAAAGAAAACCCCTGTTTGCCAGCAAGATGTAATCGGCTGGCTTCGCTTCATTAGGACGAATATGAATAAAACCATACTAGCATTTTACAAGTTTTTGCATCTAAAGAACCCGCAGAAAGAAAAAGCAAAATTAGCAGCGTACCTTGAAGAGAATTCAACGGTAGGTACGATAATACTTAGTAAAGAGGGTATTAATGGGATGTGTTCTTTAGACCAAGACAAGACAGAAAAGGTAAAAAGCTTTCTCAATAAAAACTTTACATTAACAATGTCTGATTTTAAAGAAAATCTTGTGAGCTCCAATGTTTTTAAGAAATTAAGTGTTAAAGTAAAAAAGGAAATTGTCACGTTGGGGGTTCCTGAGATTGACCCTTCAGCGACAGTGGGAACCTACATCGAACCAGAGGAGTGGGATTCTTTTATTTCCAAAAAAGAGGTTATTACTATCGACACTAGAAATGACTTTGAAGTCGAATTAGGTACATTTGAGGGAAGCGTAAATCCTCAGACAGTCAGTTTTCATGAGTTTGTAGAGTGGTGGAAAGATAAAGGTAAATCTCTTAAGAATAAAAAAATTGCGATGTTTTGTACTGGTGGAATAAGGTGTGAGAAGGCAACTAGTTTACTTAAAACTGAGGGATTAGAAGAGGTATATCATTTGAAGGGTGGGATATTAAACTATTTCGATAAAGTCGGAAATTCGGAGACGTCAACATGGAAAGGAGATTGCTTTGTTTTTGACCAACGGGTAACAGTTAATAGCTATCTTGAACCAGGTGACTTTGAGTTATGTCACGCATGCAGAAGTCCTTTGAGATTGACCGATAAGAACCATGAGCATTATGAGAAAGGAATTTCTTGCCATAAGTGTTTTGGTACTAAAACAGATAAAAAAATTTTATCCCTAAAGGAACGAAAAAAGCAAATTGATCTACTAAAAGATAGAAGAAGTAAAAATGAATGACGAGCAATCTCTTCTTAATATTTATAATAAGATGATCTCAAACGATGAAATTGAGAAAAATAAATCGCAAGAGAAACTTGTATCTTATCTTGAAGCTTTAAAAAAGAAGTTGGAGAAGAGTGCGCAGCTGAAACAGACAAAAACTAGGAAAATGTTTTCAAAGTTTTTTTCAACAAAGTCCTCTGAGGAAAAAATGGGAGTGTATATTTATGGAGGTGTTGGTATAGGAAAATCAATGCTAATGGATCTTTTTTTCAACCTATTGGATATAAAGGGAAAGATGAGAATACATTTTCATGAATTTATGAAGCAACTGCATCAACTCATAAAAATTGCAAGAGAAAACAATATAAGAGATCCAATAAAGTCGGTAGCTTCGGAGTACATAAAAGGTATTCAAGTGCTTTGTTTAGATGAAATGCAGATAACTGATGTAGCAGATGCAATGATAGTAGGAAGGGTTTTCGAGGAATTCCTAAGAAAGAAATTAAACATTGTAACAACATCAAACAGACATCCCAATGATCTTTATAAAGATGGTCTAAATAGAAAGTTGTTTTTGCCCTTTATCGATATAATAGTGTCGAGCTTGAGTGTAGAAAAATTGTCGGCAGATGTTGATTACAGAAAGATAAAAATTGCCGGAAAGAAGAAATATTTTTTAAGTACGTCTTCTCAAGATAACAGCCAATTTAATGACCTTATATCCCAATTTAATCTTTATCGAGGTGCAGGAATAACGATACAAATGAACAGCCGTGAATTCAGAATAGAAAGGTTCGAGAGTGGTGTGGGCTTGTTGATATTCAACGAAATCTGTTCGATTCCTCTTAGCGCTTCAGATTATTTAGAAATAGTCAGCCACCTCAGATTATTGTTTTTGGATGAAATTCCAGATTTGTCGAATGGTGGAGATGATAGTGCAAAAAGATTTATAAATCTGATCGACAGTGTTTATGATAAAGAAGTAGAGATTCTTTGTAGAGCTGAGGTGCCCCCAGAAAAATTATATAATAATGGAAAAAATACCTTTGAATTTCAAAGAACTGTTTCAAGGCTTTTTGAAATGCAATCTAACAATTGGCCCAATAGAGAGAAAACTTGTTAAAGCGAGAAGGTTATCGATCCATTATACGGAAGTACTGATACTAACTTTACGCTTACTTCATCTCCAGTAGATAACCCCTTATCTCTCTCTTTACTTTTTCCATACTTAAATGAAGATCTTTTTTTTTCGTTCTTGGAGCCTAAATATTTTTTTAATAATACACCCTCAATTGGGAATTTTTGCAGTTTTATAAAAAAACACGATCTGGAGGATCCTGAAACTATACCATCGAAGTAATCATCAATGTGCTTAGACATGAATAGGGCTGAATAGCGATCTAAACTCTCTCGCTCAGCGCCAACAGATTTTTTTTCAGTTTCGTTAATGATTTTGCAAATTGCCTTATGATCCTCCATAAAATTGAAGCCATCAATTTCCCATTTTAGAGCAAAAGCCAATGAGCGATGTACCGTAAGATCTGCATATCTTCTTATTGGAGATGTAAAATGGCAATATAACGGCAGGTTAAGTCCAAAATGTCCAACCTCTACATCGGAGTATTTTGCTTTTGGTAATATCCGCAATATAAAGTTGCTCAACAATTCTTTTTTTTCGGGATGTTTGCATTGTACTAATAACTCATTTAATGAATTCGAAGTAACTTGTTTTCCTCTAATTGTTGCTAAATCATTTAAACTTGTAAAGATGTTTAATTCTTTTAAAGCATGTTTGTCGGGAATTTCGTGGAATCGAGAAAGGTATTTTGTAATAGATTGACTAAGGGTCTCTGACACGCAGAGATTTGAAAGTATCATCGTCATTTCAATAAGTTCGTTGCTTCTTAGACTGTTCTTTTCAAAAACGTTTGTGGGGTAACCTTCGGAAGATAATGAAATCTTTTTCTCAGCTAAATTTAAATTTAAGCGATTTTTTAAATGTGGCGATTGCTTTAGAATATTTAATGCTTTCTTATATACACTATATTTTTTTTTTGTTTTGCAATCCGATAAAAAGGCTTCAAAGTTTTTATAAGAGTAATTTTTTTCAACAGTAATAATGCCTCTGATAAATTCATGCTGTATCTTGTAACCTCTATGATCTAAGCGCATTTTGACTACTACTGCTTTCTTAGGTGAGTTTTCCTTTAACGAACAGAGATTATTGCTCAAATCTTCTGGGAGCATAGGAATAACTTTATCGGGAAAATATGTTGAGTTCCCTCTTTTTAATGCCTCTCTATCAATAATAGAATTCGGTTTGACAAAAAGTGACACATCTGCAATACCGACGAATAAAACTATGCCTCCTGGATTATTTTTTGAATTATCTGTCTCTATATATATAGCATCATCTAAATCCTTAGCGTCATCTGGGTCTACAGTAATAAAAGGTTTGGCTATTTGAATTTCATTTTCTGAAATTTTATAATTATCAGATATTTTTTTTGCTTCATTTAGTATCTTTCTAGGAAAGAACTGTCTCAGGCTCCATTCGATCGCAGCTATTTTTGAATAGCTTCTTGGACAATTGACAGAGCCAAAAATATGAAAATCATGTATTTTAAAGTTCTTGTGATACTTTGATGGGGCCCCCATTGCAAAATACCCAAATTTTTGGTTAAGATGTGCTCCCTTGTTTAACGGAAGTACACTGAGTGGTTTATCCCTTTTATTTGATAATAGAGCTAATTTTGCGCCCGTTTGATCATGGAGATACACAGCGAATATATAGTTTTTTGGATATTTTATTTTCTTTAAAATCGATACCACAGGGCTTTGTTCTTTATGAAACTTAATCGAAGTCACTACAAGGTCACCAATGTTTAGGTTGTTTTTGTCTGAGGCACTGCAAAAAAAATCGATTGGTGAACCGCCATTCGAACCACTTAGCGTAAATATTTCGTCATGGCTTATTCTTGTTATTGCAAGGATCTTTTTCGAGTTATGTTCTAAAGGCTGGATAATTATTTTTTTCTTTTTTCATCTATTAAAGCAATACTCTCTTCAAGAGTGAGTGTTTTAACGGACTTTTCCTTCGGTATAGTCACATTAATCTTATTCCATTTTATATAATCACCATAGCGACCCGACATAATTTTCACTTCCTCGCCTTCTGGATGAGGACCTAACACTTTTAGCTCCTTTCCTGCTCTTCCACCCTTATTATTTTTCTTTTCTGCTGCCTCTACCAATAATTCAATAGCTCTGTTCATGCCAATCGAAAAGATTTCTTCAAAATCCTTAATGTTTGCGTAAGTTCTTCCATGTTTAATATATGGACCATAAGGGCCTATAGCTGCAATAACTTCAGACTGATCTTCAGGATGCAGCCCTAATTTTCTAGGTAGCTCTAATAATTGTCTTGCTCTCTCAATTGTAAGCTCTTCGATTGTATAGTGCTTGGGAATTGCAGCTCTTTTTGGTTTTTCCAAGCCATCAAGAGCAATTTCAAGATATGGTCCATAACGTCCATTTTTTATAAATATATCGTTACCATCACTATCTTGACCTAAAGGTTCTTCTTGAGCTATTACCTCAGATGAACCTTGACTCAAGCTAGAATTTAAAGGTCTTGAGTATTTGCATTCGGGATACGTTGAGCACCCGATAAATGCACCTGTCTTTGACAACTTTATCCCAAGCTCACCATCATCGCATGAGGAGCAATTTTTCCGTATTTTTCCAGTTCCATCATCGAACAGATAGTCGGCTAATTTTATATTCAAGTTATCCAGAACCTCAGTGATACTAAAGCTCATCGCATATTCCACAGATTCAGATAATTCCTCCCAAAAACCTTTAATTACATCTTTCCAATGCTTTTCACCACTAGAAATATCATCGAGGTTTTCTTCAAGCTTAGCTGTATAGTTATACTCAATGTATTTGTTGAAATATGCCTCAAGGAAAAAATTTAAAAGTCGACCAGTATCTTCGGGAACAAGCCTGTTTTTATCTTTTTTCACATAATTTCTTTCTTGTATTTTTGATATAATCGATGCGTATGTAGAAGGCCTTCCTATACCTTCTTCTTCAAGACGCTTGATCAAAGAAGCTTCATTAAATCTTGGAGGTGGTTCAGTGAAGTGTTGTTCTTTATAAATTTTTTCCAATTTCATCTTAGATTCTTCCCTAATGTCTGGGATCCTTTTGTCATCATCTTCTTTTTTCGTGTCTTGGAATATTTTTAAATGCCCTTCGAATGTCACCACTTGTCCCGATATTCTAAACTGAGCGCTATCGCATAAGGAGGAAATTAAAACTGTTGTCTGCAATACTTCTGCTGCTTTCGCTTGGGATGCCAACGCTCTTTTCCATATTAATGCGTATAAGTCTAATTCAGACTTATTTAAATTTTTTGCATTTTCGGGTGTTTTAGAAAAATCGGTAGGCCTAATACACTCATGTGCTTCTTGTGCATTCTTTGCTTTACTTTTGAACACGCGTGGTTTTTCAGGTAAATAATGGTCGCCTAAAGAATTAGAAATTTGCTTTCTTGCACTAGTTATGCCTTCAGGAGCCATTTCAATTCCATCCGTACGCATATAAGTGATCAGCCCAGCTTCATAAAGTTTCTGAGCGGTTGACATCACATCCCGAGGACTAACTTTTAAATTTGTACTGGCGCTTTGTTGTAATGTGGATGTGGTAAATGGAGCATAGGGATTTCGATTTCTTTTTTGACTAGTAACAGAAGTTACGTGATATTCTTTCTGCTCGAGCTCATTCGCGGTTATGTTTGTTGTGTCAGAGCCCTTGAACGAAAACTTTTCAACTTTTTCATCGTTCAACAAAAAGAGGTTAGCCCGGATTATGTTATTATTTTTGTCTTTAAAATCAGCAGAAATAGTCCAATATTCCTCCGTTTTGAATTTTTCTATTTCAATTTCTCTGTCGACGACGAGTCTTAACGCAGGGGATTGAACCCGACCAGCTGATTTTGCAGCTCCTCTGAGCCTTTGCCAAAGCACTGGAGAAATATTAAAACCCATAAGATAATCTAATGAATTTCTTGCTAGATACGCCTCAACTAAATCTGTGTCTATTTCTCTGGGACTTTCAATAGCTGATAAAATGGCATTTTTTGTAATTGCATTGAATACCACTCTCTCTACAGCCATATCTGCTTTAAGTGCTTTTTTATTTTTCAATATTTCAAGAATATGCCATGAAATGGCTTCGCCTTCCCTGTCGGGGTCGGTTGCTAAGATAAGTTTAGAGCTAGACTTCAGCGCTTTAACAATCTCATCTATATGCTTTTTGCTTTTTGTATCGATCTCCCATTTAGGTTTAAAATCATTCTCAACATCAATGGAGCCATTTTTTTTGGGTAAATTTCTAACATGCCCATAGGATGCAAGAACCCGATATTGGTCCCCCAAATATTTGTTGATTGTTTTTGCCTTTGCTGGTGACTCTACAATTACGACATTCGTCATGAAAAATCCTAACAGTTTTGTTTTAAATCTTACCCAATGTCGATCTTGTCAATCTTTTTTTTAAAATATTTGATGAACTTTAAATTTGTTGCGACGATTTAACCGAAAATAATGTTTGAAATAACAAGAAAAAATTTTTAGCATTTATTAGTTGTTTTGATTTGTTTTATAGTAGATTTTTACAAAATGTAAGCTATATATATATCGATCGAATAATTGTAATTCAAAACTATGCTTAGGGGGTTTTATGAATAGTTTTCTGCGATGTCTTTCTAACTTGTTTATGGCGGCTTTAGGCACAGTTTTTTTTACAGCGTCTGCTTCCACACTATTAGCTAATGACGGTTTAGATAAAAATTTACCTGTTATAGGAAAACCAATTCCAAACGGAATAAATTTCCAACCTCCGGTTACAGAGTTGGCTAGAGACATACAGTGGCTAGACAATGTTCTTTTGGTCATTATTACTTTAATATCGATATTTGTGAGTGCTCTTCTTGTTTGGGTTTTTATCCGATACAATCGAAAGGCTAACCCGACACCATCTTCTACCACCCACAATACTCCCATCGAAATATTGTGGACCGTAATTCCAGTATTTATATTGATTGGTATTGGAGTTATTTCATTACCTATTTTGCTCAAACAACTTCGAATTCCAGAGAGTGATGTTGTAATAAAAGCAACTGGGGCTCAGTGGTATTGGTCTTACGATTACCCTCAGCACAATTTTTCATTTGACTCGGTGATGCTTGAGAAAGAGGAACTTGCTGAGTTTGGGTACTCTCAAGATGAATATCTTTTGGCGACCGACAACCCAGTAGTCGTACCTGTTAATAAAAACATAACAGTGCAAGTAACAGCGTCGGATGTTATTCACGCATGGAAAGTCATGTCGTTTGGTGTTCACCAAGATGGAGTTCCAGGGCGATTAGCTGAACTTTGGTTTAAGCCTGAAAAGGAAGGAGTATATTTTGGTCAATGCTCCGAGTTATGCGGATTAAACCATTCCTACATGCCAATAGTGGTTAAGGTTGTTAGCGAGGAAGAATATGAAGATTGGCTCAAGAGAGCTTCAGAGAAGTTTGCTAGTATAAACGGTGATAGGCTAAAATCTATTGCGTTGGCAGAGAAGAATTAATTGTCAAGTTTCGATTAAGATAGGTCATTGAGTTGAGCACGTTTGAAAGCATAGATTCAAAAGGAACAGGATCCTTTAAAGATCTCTATGTGCTTTTAAAGCCTAGAGTAATGTGGCTTGCTGTGTTTACAGCTGCGGTAGGCATAATTATTGCTCCTATTCAAAATAACCTGTTTCTATCTCTCATTGTGCTGATTTGCATTTCTATAGGTGCTGGTGCGGCTGGGGTGTTAAACATGTGGTGGGATAGAGAGCTTGACAATATGATGGATCGAACAAGTAGCCGACCTCTTCCTAATGAAAAAATAAGTTCAGATGACGCATTCGTCTTTGGATTAACTCTTTCAATATTTTCTGTTATGTTTTTAGGATTAGTGTCCAATTGGTTAGCTGCTTTTCTTTTAGCATCAACAATATTTTTCTATCTTGTAATTTACTCGATGTTTTTAAAAAAAGCTACGCCTCAAAACATTGTGATTGGAGGAGCTGCTGGAGCGATGCCCCCTTTGATAGGATGGGTTGCAACTACAGGAACAGTCTCTACCGAACCCCTTTTATTGTTTTTGTTTATATTTTTCTGGACACCCCCGCACTTTTGGTCACTAGCAATAATTACTAAAGATGACTACGCTAAAGCTAGTATTCCTATGTTTCCAGTTTTATATGGGGTGGAAAAGACTAGAAGATCAATACTTCATTATACGGTTACTTTAATAATTTCCTCGCAAGTCATTTCTTTCTCAGAGATTGGTGGCCCCGTGTTTTTTTTGTTAAGTAACGTTTTAAACGCCTTGTTGCTGCTTTCTGCTGTAAATCTTGTTAGGTTTAACGAAAATAATGGATATGAGCGAGAAAGACGATTTTTTAAGTTTACGATTCTATATCTGTTTTTATTTTTTGGTTTTTTGGTGATAAATAGAGCTTTTGAAACTTTGGAGTATGGTGTGTCGTCAGCTTGGCCGGTTCTATTGTAAAAGATTTGGTGTGAGAAGAGAGTTGAAACAATCAGAGTTAAATAAGTCCACCGGCAACACTAAAATAGGAATACTACTATTTGCAGTTGTGGCTCTTATCTTCTCTATAACCATAGTTAAACTAAAGCAAGGTTCGCTAATGCAGGGGTACGACCATATCATTAGACAAAATATGTTAGAAAAAGATGATAAATAATTCTGAAAGACCAAAACGTACACCAATATACTTGATAGGACTTGTATGCATAATGCTCTCCGCATCGTTCGCAGCGGTACCTTTTTATGATTGGTTTTGCAAGGTTACAGGCTATGGCGGTACACCCGAAACTTATTCGGAATCGTTCGATGGCCCTATCTTAAATAAAACAATTAAAGTTCGATTTGATGCTTCAAAGGCCAAAGATATGAGGTGGAACTTCATACCAATGCAAAATGAGGTGGAGGTCAAAATTGGAGAAACAGCACTAGTTTTTTATGAAGCACACAATCCAACTAGTGACACTATCTCTGGTCAAGCTAGCTTCAACGTTTTTCCGTTCTCTGCGGGAAACTATTTCAGTAAAATCGACTGCTTTTGTTTTGTCGAGCAAACTTTGCAGCCAGGAGAGCGAGTAAAGATGCCAGTAACATTCTACATTGATCCAGAAATTGATGAGAATATTGAAACTAGGAATATAAAATCGCTGACATTGTCATATACTTTTTATAAACTAGAAGAAGAGACCAAATCATAAAATTTTAAGTGTGAGAGGAAAAAATGGCACATGAAAAAAATCACGATTACCATATTCTCAATCCGAGTTTGTGGCCGTTTTTAAGCGCTCTTGGGGCTTTTATACTTCTCTTTGGAAGCGTGCTGTTCATGCATGGAGGTAGTGTTTTTATCGCAGCATTGGGTCTTCTAGTGGTTTTATACTGTATGTTCGCCTGGTGGTCAGATGTAGTTTTTGAAAGTAAGGACGGTGACCATACACCAGTTGTTCAGATAGGTTTGAGATATGGTGTGATCATGTTTATTACATCCGAAGTTATGTTCTTTCTCGCTTGGTTCTGGACTTTTTTTAAACATGCCCTTTACCCCATGGAGGCCGTGGGTGGTGTTTGGCCGCCGACAGGAATTGAGACGTTTGATCCTTGGCATCTTCCTTTAATAAACACCTTAATTCTACTTTGCTCAGGTGCTGCAGCAACTTGGGCCCACCACGCAATTGCGCATGAGAATGATAGGAAAGGTTTGGAAAATGGCTTGATTCTGGCAATTGGGCTAGGTGCTCTTTTCACGGTATTTCAAATATATGAATATACGCATGCTTCTTTCTCCTTTTCAGGGAACATCTATGGGGCTAGCTTCTTCATGGCCACTGGATTTCATGGGTTTCATGTTCTTATTGGGACTATTTTCCTGCTTGTTTGTTTGATAAGAGCAAAAAAGGGCCATTTCTCGCCTGAAAAGCATATCGGTTTTGAAGCTGCAGCCTGGTACTGGCATTTCGTTGACGTTGTTTGGTTATTCCTATTTGCTGCAATTTACATTTGGGGCGCTTAAGCGGCCTCAAAATTTGCTTTTAGATGAATAGAAAGTGGCTTTTTGTTGTTTTTATAGCTGTACCTGGGCTAATGCTTTTGTTGTACTTGGGCTTTTGGCAATTGAAACGACTAGCTTGGAAGGAAGCGCTACTAGAAAATATTAGTTATAATTTGAGTAGTAAACCTTCAATATTACCAATAGAGGGAAAAAAATCAGAACATAACTATAAAATGGTAGAAGTTGAAGGCATTTTAGAGCCAAGAGCAATTTTTATTCTTACTCCAATAAAAGGATCTGGAGCAGGTTTTAGAGTCATTTCCCCCTTGAAATTACAAGATGGAAGTAAAATTCTAATAGATAGAGGAGTTATAAAGGAACAAGATACGGACCGTTTAGAAACTCTTGGACAACAGAATTCAGTAATAGGGTATCTATTTTGGCCAAACGAGACAGATTATTTCACTCCGGATCCAAACCTTAAGCGTAATATATGGTTTTCTCGAGATTTAGAAAAAATGGCGAACTTTCTTGGGACTCAACAAATATTGGTGGTTGCGACAGAAAATAGACTCGACCCAAGTTTAAAGATGCAAGATCCGACTAGAGATATACCAAACAATCACCTTCAATATGCAATTACCTGGTTTATGATGTCTATTTTATGGTTTGGTATGAGTGCGTACTTCGTATATAAAATGATTAAAAAAAAGAAAATTGAGTAATGCTGTACCATTCGACCAGGGGACAAGATAATTCCAAAAACTTTAGTGAAGTCTTGCATGCGGGATTAGCTGGGGATGGTGGCCTATTTGTCCCAAAGTTCATTCCACAGTTAAATCAGGAAATTATAAATCAATGGAGACATCTTAGTTATGAGGAGCTTGCTTTAGAGATAATATCATTATTTTCTGGCGATTGTTTTAGTATGGCAGAGCTTTCTGAGATTGTGATTGAGTCTTACTCTGGGTTTCATAATGAGCTTAAAAGCCCCTTGATTAAATTAGAAGACAATCATTTTTTTCTTGAGTTATTCCATGGACCTACATTAGCATTTAAAGATTTTGCTATGCAGGTAATAGCAAGAATGTTTGCAAAGACCCTGCAGAAGAGAGAATTAAATATTAATATTATAACAGCAACTTCAGGCGATACGGGGTCGGCGGCTGTTGAAGCGTTCAAGGGTATATCAAACGTTAATCTATACGTACTTTATCCTCATGAAAGAATTTCACAAATACAAAGAAAGCAAATGACTACTTCAAATGCTAAGAATGTAAAAGTATTTGCTGTGCAAGGAACTTTCGACGATTGTCAATTGATAGTGAAGGAATTATTTGCGGATAAAGCGCTTGTAAGCGATTTTAATCTATCTGGTGTAAACTCAATCAATTGGGCTCGGATCCTGGTTCAAATTATCTACTATTTCTCTGCTTTTTATCAGTTGAAAGACCTTTCTGCAGGAAATTTAAGCTTTAGTGTTCCTACCGGTAATTTTGGAGATGCTTATGCTGGGTATATTTCAAAAAGGATGGGTTTACCAATAAATAAGATTATTATAGCAACAAATAAAAATGATATCTTGGATCGAGTTTTTAAGACTGGCGTTTATAAAAGTGATAGTGTGAGCAAAACATTATCCCCTTCTATGGATATACAAGTTGCTTCTAATTTTGAAAGGCTACTATTTGATCTTTTGAATAATGACACCAAAGAGGTTAGAAGGCTAATGAATAATCTATCTAATAAAGGTCATTTTAATCTTGAAAAAAAAATATTAACAAGGATATCAAAAGACTTTGATAGTGGAGCTGTGACAGATCCCGACACGATTGCAACAATAAATCACTTTTATAATGAGCGAGAAATAGTTTTGTGTCCGCATAGTGCTATTGGCGTGCGAGTAGCGAAAGATTTCATCGAGACAGGAGAAACAGTTGTTTCACTTGGAACTGCGCATCCAGCGAAATTTAAAGAAACTGTAGAGAGAGCATTAGGCGTGAGTATACCAATTCCCCCCTCGCTCGAAGCCATAATGGAAAAGCAAGAGAGTGTAAGAGTGATACCTCCAAATAAACACAAAGTGGCAGAAGAAATTAGAAAAAGTTTTTTTGAAGAGAATTGAGCGTTAAGGAAGTTAGATCTTAGGAATGATTTTTGGTAAACCCGAAATTATATTGAAATCAACAAAGTTAGAACTAAGAGGGCCTCAATATAGTGATTTTGACCAGTGGCGTAATCTAAGAGAGAATAGCAGAGCATTTTTAGAGTTATGGGAGCCGAAAAGAGACAATGATTTTTTTAAGCGTAATGCATTTAATAGTAGAGTTAGGTGGGCAAAGAAAAGTTCTAAAGCAGGCCAAGCATTCCAATTTTTCATTTTCGATAAATTTCAAAATCTGTTAGGGTCAATCACTATTGAAAACATTAGGAAGGGGCCCTCTAATGCGGGAACTTTGGGTTATTGGCTAGGTAAGGAGCACACAGGTAAGGGTTTTATGAGAGAAGCGGTTTTGACTATTATCGACTTTTCTTTTAACAAATTAAATATTTCAAGATTGGAGGCAGCTACCCTCCCAGAAAATAAATCTTCTCGAGGGCTTTTGGAAAGAGTTGGTTTTAAATATGAAGGAGTGGGGCAAAGCTATTTGCAAATAAATGGTCGTTGGAGAAATCACGTTTTATATGGCTTGTTAAGAAATGATAGAAGAGGGCGAGTGAAGGAGAGCTAAAATAATAGAGAAAGAAGAAGATTACTTTGAGTTCATAAGAAATATTAGAAACACACTTTCAAATAATAGTATTACTGATATTTCTTCCTCCTATCTATCAGAACCTCGGGGTTTATATAAAAATCAATCTCGTTATGTGATTAAGCCTAGATCGACTAAAGAGGTTTCTGAGTGTTTGAAACTTGCTACACAATATAAAATTGGAGTTGTGCCCTGGAGTGGTGGCACTGGACTGGTAGGAGGACAAATCGCCCCAGATAAATATAGCGTAATTTTATCTTTGGAAAGGATGAATAAGATTAAAAACTTTTCTTCTATCAATCAATCTATAGAGGTTGAAGCTGGTGTAATTTTGGAAACGATCCATGAATTTGTAGACAAAAAAAATTTTTTATATCCTTTATCAATGGCATCAAAGGGGACGTGTTGTATAGGTGGAAACTTGGCAACAAATGCAGGCGGAATTGGGGTATTAAAATATGGAAACGCAAGAGATCTTTGTTTAGGACTTGAGGTCGTATTGGCTGACGGCTCTATCATTAATGATATAAAGACACTCAAAAAGGATAACACAGGATATGACTTAAAAAACCTGTTTATTGGTTCTGAAGGATCTTTGGGTGTAATCACAAGAGCCGTTTTAAGGCTTTATCCTACTCCTCAAAATAAAGTTGTGGCATTTTTTGGAGTGAACAATTTTGATGCAGCCTTAAAAAGTTACTTAGAATTATCCAAAAGGTTTGGGCAATATTTGCAGGCGTTTGAGTTAATTAGTGATGTAGGATTGCGATTTCTTGAAGAAACGGAAATGGTTCAATCAACCATCCAAAGAAGTAAATCAGATTGGCATGTCTTGATTGAATTTGGTTACAACAATAGTTCAGTTGAGGAAGATGTATATGAAGCTTTGGACGAGCTTTGTAATAAAAATATTATTTCGCATGTAGTTCTTGGTGATACAGAGACTAAAGCAAGAAAGTTGTGGAAAATGAGAGAAGATATACCTGAGGCTAATAGAAAAATTGGGGCAATTACGTCTCATGATATTGCTCTGCCACTGGAAAATATGGAAAGTTTTATAAATAAAAGCCTTTATGAGATAAAAGAAATAAATAAATCTCTAAGAGTAAATTGCTTTGGGCATATGGGAGATGGAAACTTACACTTCAATATATTTCCTCCCCGGGAAGAAAAAAAATCTAATTATGCAAAGATTAAATCTAAATTGACTAAGGTTGTAAATAATAATTGCAAAGGCTTGGGAGGCTCATTTAGTGCAGAGCATGGAGTTGGTCGATTAAAGGTTAAAGACTTAGAACAGTATTGTGACCCTGGGAAATTTAATGTAATGCGTCAGATTAAGAAAGCCATCGATCCTCTCACTATTCTAAATCCTGGAGTAATTCTGAGGCAAGATAATCAAGATATATAAATTAAAGATTAATGAAAAGCAGTCATAATAATCTAAGATTATTACCAGAGGCCAAGAATGACCATATTGAGGTCGAAAGGTTATTGGATCTAGTATTTACGCCTAAAAGAACACTACTTAGCTCATATCAGCTGAGGAATTCAGCTAACAAAGTTAACAATCTTTCCTATGTGATAAAAGATTATTCGAAGAAAGTTGTTGGGTCCATCAGGTTTTGGAATATACAGGTAGATAGTGATAGTAGCAGAGGTCTTCTTCTGGGCCCTCTTGCAGTCCATCCAATATACCAAGGTGAAGGTTTAGGCGAAAAATTAGTTTCAAATAGCATAGAAAAGGCATATTCCAAAAACTGGAATTGGATTGTCTTAGTTGGAGATTTAAGCTACTACTCAAAATTCGGGTTCAATAAACATCCAACTCGTGGAATATCCATTGGTAGTGGCTTTGATAATTCAAGGCTATTAGGCCTAGATATAAACGGTGAGTTTCTCAAAGCAGCTGTCGGTAAATTGATTAAAGCAAACTAGGTTTTCAGAATATCAAACTAGAGATTTTGTAGTCCGAAGGCATCATGAAGACTCCTTACAGCTAGTTCCAGATACTTTCTTTCAATTAAAACCGACAGCTTTATTTCTGATGTTGAAATAACATTGATATTGATGTTTTCATTTGACAGTGTTTCAAACATTTTCTGGGCTACACCCGCATGTGTTTTCATTCCTATTCCAATAATAGAAACCTTAGCTAAATTCTTGTTTTCTATTAAGCGTTCATAAGAGACAACATTTTTTTCCTTCGCTTTGGATATAGCTTTTTTTGCAATATCTAACTCATCTTCAGGACAAGAAAAAGTAATGTTAGTTAACCCTGTTTCGGTATTACTCTGAACTATCATGTCAATATTTACACCGGAGCTTGCTAACGGTCCAAAAATCTTTGCTGCTACTCCGGGTTTGTCTTCTATGTTTGTTAGCGTTAATTGGGACTCATTTTTTTGGAAAGCTATTCCAGATACGATATTTTTCTCCATAATTTCCTCTTCATCACAAACGAGAGTTCCCTCTTCTTTTAAAAAACTATTTAGCACTCTTATAGGTACTTTGTGGCGCATTGCAAGTTCCACTGCCCGCGTCTGCAGTACATTGGCTCCGAGCGAAGCCATTTCCAACATTTCTTCAAATGAAATTTTTCTTAGTTTCGATGCATTTCTTTTGATTCTTGGGTCTGTTGTATAAATACCTGATACGTCCGTATATATATCGCATCTTTCCGCATCTATTGCGGCGGCAATTGCCACAGCTGATGTATCAGAGCCACCTCGCCCTAGAGTCGTTATTCTTCCTGCTTGCTCTATCCCCTGAAACCCAGAAACTACTGCAACTTTAACCCCTTCCTTAAAACTACTAATAATTTGGTTCGTCTTGATTTCTTCAATTTTTGCGTTCGAATGAAAGCTGTCTGTTCTAATTGGAAGCTGCCACCCACGCCAGCTTCTAGAAGAAATCTTTATACTATTCAAGGCAATAGCCAATAGAGACGAGGATACATCCTCACCAGTAGATATTAAAGAGTCATACTCAGGATCAACCAAGTTTTCAACTCCGATCTGTTTTGCCAGATCAATTAGTTTATTAGTCTCTTTTGACATTGCAGACACGACAGCAACTACATTCCATCCATCTCCTATTTCATCGGAAATAATATCTCTTACAGCCTTTATTCTATCTATGTCCGCGACGGAAGTTCCGCCAAATTTCATGGTTAAAATTTTCATTATATATTTTAATTTACTTTGTCATCACTCCAGGGCAACGGAATGAAAGGAATACCTTCATCTGCTAGATCTTTAGCTTCGTCCATAGTGGTCTTTCCAACTATCGGTTTTTCTTCTTTCTCTCCATAGTGCATGGCCCTTGCTTCTGTGGGAAAATTTTCCCCCACATCTATTGCAGTTGTCTTTATCTTTTTTTTCAAAGCTCTAATTTCTTTCTCAAGAGCGCTCTGAGCGGAAATCAATGTCTTGTTCTTTCGTTCACTATCGGAAGTTATTCTCGGCGCCATTAAAGACTTCTCAACTTCTTTTGATGAGCATATAGCACACTCAAGGTGCCCTTTTTTTCTTAGTTTTTCAAATGATTCAGAGTCCGAAAACCAGCTATCAAACTGATGACCATTTTTACAATTAAGAGTGTATTTAATCATAAATTATTCTATTTTTTTGAAACACTAAGATGCCAACTATTGACTTTCTTTTCTGCTTCTCCTTTGGGTTATTGGTTGAAAAGCGATAGAAATATGAGTTTTACAATATGGTTTGCCTGGCTCAGACTCGTGCCCACAAAACCAAAAGGTGTCTGTTGCTGGATCTCCTATTGGCCACTTGCAAGTTCTTTCAGTCAATTCCATGAGTGAAATTTTTTTTGATTTCATTTCCACTTTAAGTAGGTTTTTTATGGTTTCTTCGCTTAAATCCGAAACAACCTCGAGAGTGCTTTCACGAGAAAGCTTTGAGTTAGCTGATGGGCTAGTGATTTGATCATCGTCATTAATTTTATCACGGATATCCGTGGGTCCCTTAGGTTTCTGCGGTCTCCCTCTTTTTTTTGGTTCTTGATTTACTTTTGGTGGGCGACCTCTTTTTACATTTTTAATTGCTTTGGTTGGGTTAGCGCCACTTTTTGATATGTTTGTGTCTCTATTTGATAACCCCAATCTATGTACTTTTCCAATTACCGCATTTCTTGTTATGTTGCCTAGTTCCTTTGCGATTTCGCTGGCACTGTTTCCTTCAAGCCACATTTTTTTTAATATAGCTACACGTTCGTCATTCCAGGCCATCATTAGCTCCAAAAATTATGGTGTAAAATTTCACAAAAAAAACGTATACAATGGTTTCTTGAATAAATAAAGGATTAGTTAGAATTAATTATGAGACTTAAACCGGAAAAAAGTTACCGTTTTTCAAATTTTTTGGGCTTATTAACACTTATAGTAAGAGAACAGCGACGGTTTACTTCTATTTGGACCCAAACACTTCTAGCGCCTATTGTAACGAGTGCACTTTTTATATTAGTCTTCTCATTTGTTTTCTTTGATAGAAATGGGGGATCATTATCTAATAGCAATTACAGTTTGTTTCTTGCACCCGGTATTCTTATGATGGTCACCATTCAAAATGCTTTTGCTAATACCTCTACCTCTATACTAGTTTCCAAAGTTAACGGGAACATTGTGGATACTCTAATGCCATCGTTGTCTTCTTTTGAGCTGTCACTAGGTTTCATGATAGGTGGAGCTTTAAGAGGGATATTCGTAGCAACCGGCGTTTTGATTGTAATATTCCCATTTCTGAGTTTATTTCCAGTTAATTTTTTTACACTATATTTTTACATAACGATGGGAAGTATTACATTCTCACTTATGGGTATCCTAGTTGGAGTTTTTTGTAAAAAGTTTGACCAAATGAGTGCAGTTAATAACTTTTTTATTGCCCCCCTATCGTTTCTTTCAGGTACATTCTATTCCGTAAGTAATCTTCCGGAGCCATTCGACGTAATCTCCCTCTTTAACCCTGTCTTTTGGCTAATGGATGGAGTAAGATTTGGAGCACTTGGTGAAGCAGAATCAAATATTTTCTTAGGGTGTCTTGGAATTATGTCCGTTAACTTGATATTATTTTTCACCGTCTGGAAATGGTTTTCTGTTGGATATTTTTTAAAGGATTAACGTTAATTGAGTTTAAAATCTAAAAAGAGAAATTTATGACTAAAATACCAAATCAATCCTCGGAGACATCACTGATGAGTACCTACAGCCGATCTGATTTGGCATTTGTTAGGGGAGAAGGCATATGGCTTTTTGATAAAAAGGGCAAAATGTTTTTAGATCTAGCCTCTGGAATAGCGGTAAATTCGTTAGGCCACAGCCACCCTAAGCTAGTAAAAGTACTAGCAGATCAAGGATCAAAACTCTGGCACACTTCAAATTTATACACAGTGCCAAATCAAGAGGATTTGGCAAGAGTACTTACCAAGAACACTTTTGCAGAAAAAGTTTTTTTTACAAACTCGGGAGCAGAAAGCGTTGAGTGTGCTATTAAGATTGCTAGGAGGTTTTTTTTTGCAAAGGGACAATTAAATAGAAATAGAATAATTTCTTTTGCAGGATCTTTTCATGGAAGGACTACGGGTACAATATCAGCCGCCGGTAGCAGAAAGTTATTGGAAGGGTTTGGCCCAAGGTTGCCCGGTTTTGACTTAATCAAAAGATTTTCTCTTGAAAGTGTTGAAAAAAAAATATCAAAAAGAACCTGCGCAATTCTTGTTGAGCCAATACTCGGGGAGGGAGGAATAGTAACTCTTTCCTGTTCTTTTTTAAAAGGACTTAAAGACCTTTGTGAAAAATATAACCTACTGCTCATATTTGATGAGGTTCAGTCTGGCATTGGCAGATCTGGTCATTTTTTAGCCCATGAAAGCTGTGAGGTAACTCCTGACATTGTGGCGCTTGCAAAAGGCTTGGGAAATGGCTTTCCTATAGGTGCTTGTTTAGCAACTAAAAGAGTTGCAGATTGTATGGTGCCTGGAACTCATGGCTCAACATATGGGGGTAATCCTTTAGGTTGTGCAGTTGCGTTAGAGACAACTAAACATATTTTAAAACCACGCTTTCTATCTGAAATTCGTAAAAAAGGTGATTTTTTTAAAGAGAAATTAAATAAGTTAATAGACATTTTTCCCGATCAAATTTTAGAAGTGAGGGGAAGGGGTCTAATGTTGGGTTTAAAGTGTGCGAGTAAAAACGTTAAGCTTATCGATATGTGTAGGCAAGAAAAGCTATTATTAGTTCCAGGAGCATCTAATACTTTAAGAATATTACCACCTTTAACCATCACGTTTAAAGAAATAGAGGAGGCTACTATAAGATTAGAACGAGCTTTATTAAAAATGAGAGAATGATAGTGAATAATTTTTTGAACCTAAATGAAATTGCTCCAAAAAATTTGGAAGCCATACTTGAAGATGCGAGTAAAGTGAAGACGGCAGCCCTGAAAGATTTTGTTTTGAATGAGCATTATAGTAGCTGTCTAAATAATACGATAACAGGATTACTATTTGAAAAGCTATCTACCAGAACGCGTCTTTCCTTTGAGGCTGCAGTATTGAAACTTGGTGGTCAGGTTACGAATATTCGTAAAGATGAAATTCATTTGGGTCAGGGTGAAACGCTCCAAGATACGAGCGCGATGTTTTCTTTGTTTCTGGATGTACTGGTTCTTAGGCTATACGAAGAAGAAAAATTATATGAGTTTGCGCGCAATTCAAAAATTCCAATAATTAATGGCTTGACAAATGAGTCACATCCTTGCCAAGTGCTAGCAGATATATTTACATTTCAAGAATTTAGAGGCAGCATCAGCGGGAAAAAAGTTGTTTGGTTGGGGGTCGCAAACAATGTATTTCAAAGTTTTCTACATGCTGCAGTCGCTTTAAAGTTTCAAATTGTTTTCTCTGGGCCATCAAAGTTTCAGCCAGGTGAAAAAATGTTGGAATTTATACAAAATGACAACTCCGATATCCTCACCATTGAACCAAATCCAGTTGTAGCAGTTGATAGCGCAGACCTTGTTGTAACGGATAAGTGGGTATCCATGCATGATAATCAGCTTCCAAAATCAGATATAGATGATTTGGCAAGTTATAGGGTGACCAAAAAACTACTAGGTTTTGCAAGAACAGATGTGCTGTTTATGCATTGTCTTCCCGCTGATAAAGGTCAAGAGGTATCTCAGGACATTTTTGAAGACAACAGATGTGTTACTTTACAAGAGGCTGAGAATAGAATGCATGTACAAAAATCAATTCTCAGATGGTGTTTGGGTTTATATTGAATTTTTAGAAAAAGTTTAGTACAATTATGCCTAACAGTGACACAGCCGCAAAAAACATCAAAATATTATTAGTTAAAAACATTCTTAAATTTAAGAAGGTATTTTTGGAAAGAACATTTTCTTTATTTTTAGGAGATTTTGATAAA
Source organism: uncultured Alphaproteobacteria bacterium (assembly GCA_902619165.1). Lineage (GTDB taxonomy): Bacteria > Pseudomonadota > Alphaproteobacteria > Rhodobacterales > Rhodobacteraceae > CACIJG01. The sequence goes on along the minus strand of CACNDI010000003.1, from coordinate 79,349 downwards.
GTAAAATTTTGCATTGAAGCCAACTTTAAAACTTCATTGTTGGAAGCTTTCTGTTCTTCTTCAAGTGCAATTAACTGCTTGTTAAAGTAAGCTATCATTTCTCTCTGGTGATTTTCAAGCTTATCTATAGCGACCTCTAGCTCTTTAAATGCATTGTTTTGGGCGTTTTGAAATTCATCCAAACGCTCATTCACTAAGGAAGTAACATTCTGCCTTATTTCTTCAATCTGATTGCCTGAAAGAAAACGTTCTCTAACATCTTGTATGCGGTCTTTAATAATGTTGTTTTCCATATTCATTTGGCCTAGTAACACTTTCTATTCTAGTACAGTTAATCTATATATGCAAAAACTGTGCAAACCTCAGTAATTTAAATTTTAAGTCAATTGGTGCCCGCTGCCGGACTTGAACCGGCACGACTTTTAAGTCGAGGGATTTTAAGTCCCTTGTGTCTACCAATTCCACCAAGCGGGCTTAGTAACGATTAACATCCATACCTTAGTATTATATACGTTTTGGCGTCAAGAGCTTTCAATTAGTTATTGCTTTTATTATAGAATGGAATAAATAACGTGGGTCAACATGATCAATTAAGAGGCCAAATATGGAATTCATTGTCGTATATCTAGCTATGCTGTTCATCTATGTTATTGTAGATTTCATATGGATAACGTTGTTTATGCAACCTTACTTTACTGCAAACCTAGGTCATCTTCTCAGAGAATCAGTTGGGACCAGCTTCCTGTTAACTTACGGATCTATTTTCTTCCTATTCTACGTTTTAGGTATTTATTGGTTTGGAGTGCGAGCTGGCGTTGCTTCAAACTCTGCTCTCACAGCAACCTTTTCAGGGGCTTTTCTAGGTTTCCTGGCTTACGGAACCTATGGCTTGACTAATTATATTTTTTTCAAGGGGTATCCACTATCCATAACAGTTTTAGATATCACTTGGGGAACACTATTAGGAGGTGCGGTATCATTGTGTGGCTATTTAATTTTTTTACGCTTTTTCTACCAGAGCTAAAACTTAATCATCAGTCCCTCGGAATTGTTTCTCAAGATCTTGAGTACGGCTATTCTCTATCTTATTAAAGAGATTTTCCATTGGTTTAAATCCGTCCCCAATCTCTACTCTCTCAAAAATTGAACTGAAATTTCTTTCTAAACACGCCCACTGAACCTGATCTAGCGACTTGTCGAGGCATTTTTTTATTTTAATGGTTGTCTCAGGAATAAATGGTTCCGAAATCTCACTAAAGAAGAGCATAAGATTGAAGCCAAATCTAACAATTTTTGCGGCTTTTGCCTCATCAGTTTTAATTACCATCCATGGTTGAGTACGTTGTAGATATTCATTTCCTATTGACCAAATCTTTCTCAAATGTGATGTGGCTTTTCTTATTTCTATTTTTGTCATTGCGTCATCATAGTTTTTGAAAATTTTCTCAATTTCCGAGATAGTATCGAATTCTTCTTGGGAATACTGCATGCCCTGAGGTAATACTTTGCCGAATTTTGATAACGTAAATTTAGTTAGCCTGCTCACGAAGTTTCCCAAAACGTCTGCTAAATCTTTATTTATGCACGACTGAAAGCTCTTCCAAGTAAAATCTGAATCCGAAGTCTCAGGCGCGTTTGAGAGTAACCACCATCGCCAATAGTCTGAGGGAAATAGATCTAGTGCTTGGTTCATAAACACACCTCTTTTTTGACTAGTAGAAAATTTCCCCCCTTCATAAGTCAACCAATTAAAACCTTTAATATAATCCACTAGTTTCCAAGATTGGTCAGCGCCTAAGAGAGTTGCTGGGAAAGAAAGAGTATGAAATGGAATATTATCTTTAGCCATGAATTGAACATAATGTACGTCACTCGCTCCATGTTCGTTCAACCACCAACTTTTCCAGTAGTCTGAGGGGTCTTTTTTGCTAGCTGCCCAGTCGATTGTCGATGAGATATAAGCAATTGGTGCATCAAACCAAACATAAAATACTTTGTTTTCCATTCCTTCCCAGGGTCTACCATCTCTTTCAACAGGAATTCCCCAATCCAGATCTCGAGTAATGCTGCGGTCTTGTAAGCCCTCTCCATCCATTAGCCATTTTTTCGCTATAGAAGTTGTTAAAATAGGCCAATTTTTATTAGACTCAATCCAAGCCAAGAGTCTATCTTTCAATTTACTTTGCATTAAATAAAGATGGTTAGTCTTTATCAATTCTAACTTTTTTGAACCAGATAAAGCAGAGCGTGGGTTAATAAGTTCACTAGCCTCCAATTGCTTAGTGCAATTTTCACATTGGTCTCCTCGAGCTCTTTCGTATGAGCATTCCGGGCACGTACCAATAACATATCGATCGGGAAGAAATCTTTTGTCTTCGTTAGAATATAGTTGTCTTTCTTCTACCGTTTTTAAAAGACCATTTTGATCTAAATTTAATGCAAACATTTTAGTAAGTTTGTGATTGCTAGGCGATGACGAACGCCCAAAAAAATCAAACGAGAGAAAAAATCGCTCTGATAGATCTCTTTGGACCTGCCACATTTCCCTGCAATATTCTTCTGTGGATGTTTGATTTTCAACAGCTGCTAGCTCAGCAGGAGTCCCATGCTCATCGGTTGCACAAATAAAGGCAACTTCATGACCTTTAGCTCTCATGTATCTCGCATAAAGGTCAGCGGGAAGTTGGCTTCCAACTAAGTTTCCTAAGTGCTTTATTCCATTTATGTACGGTAATGCTGATGTTATGAGAATTCTTTTCATGATACACTTTGTTTACAATTAAATATTTTTTTAAAGTACAATTAAGTATATGTCCAAAAAAAATCTTTTAACTATTGATTGCCTGGAATTAGTCATAGCACTTGTATCTTGATTGTTAAAAGTTTTTTAGTTAATGGTTATTAGGTATTCGCAGGGGTTTAGCTCAGTTGGTAGAGCATCGGTCTCCAAAACCGAGGGTCGTGGGTTCGAGTCCCTCAGCCCCTGCCAGAGTTAAGCTTTTTTATTTCTCCACCAAATGATACTTGATATATTCTTTGCTAGCATCTATACAGGGAATTAAAAGAGGGCAATAGTGACCAATATCTTTAAATTTATACAACAAAGTCGTCAGGAAGCATCCAAAATTGTTTGGCCTACTCGTAGAGAAACAATGACCACCACCATAATGGTTTTTATAATGGTTGCAATTTTAGCAACATTTTTTTTGATTACAGACTCGATAATATCTTTTTTACTAAGGATTATCTTGAGTTTAAATTTTTAGATTTGTAATTTGACAAAAATTAAATATAACTGAGGTCGAAATAGTTGACCTAATTGATTTTTTTCATTAAAGGTTTCCAGAAAACAAGTGGATAAGTCAGAATGGCTATGCGATGGTACTCGGTAAGCGTTTTTTCCAATTTTGAGAAAAAGGTAGCCGAGAATATAAAAGAGATGGTTTTGCAAAAGAACCTGGAGAACGAGGTATCTGAAGTTTTGGTGCCAACCGAAGAGGTACTAGAAATACGTAGAGGGAAAAAAGTTCAAAGGGAACGAAGATTTATGCCAGGATACGTTCTCGTGAAGATGGACATGAACGAGGAAGTATATCACGCAATTAAGGGAATAAACCGCGTGTCGGGATTTCTAGGAGCACACGGCAAACCAACCCCATTACCAGATGCGGAAGTTGCTAGAATAATTAATCAGGTCGAAGAGGGAGGAGATCAACCAAGGTCTTTGATAGCATTTGAGGTAGGAGAAAAGGTAAATGTCACTGATGGGCCGTTTGAAGGTTTTGCCGGCTCGGTTGAAGAAGTAGATGATATCAACTCAAGGCTGAAACTCACAGTGTCAATATTTGGCAGAGCTACACCTGTAGAGTTAGAATTTACACAAGTTCAAAAACAAAATTGATATTAAAATGTATTAAAGAGGAAAATAGTAGATGGCAAAAAAAATAGAAGGTTACTTAAAACTGCAAATACCAGCGGGAAAAGCCAATCCATCGCCCCCTGTAGGCCCAGCGCTAGGGCAACGGGGACTTAATATTATGGAATTTTGTAAAGCATTTAACGCTAACACGCAGGACATGGAGCCAGGCGCGCCCTGCCCAACAGTCATTACTTATTATGTGGATAAGTCATTCTCTATGGATATAAAAACCCCGCCAGCTTCATTTTTTTTGAAAAAGGCATCTGGTTTGAAGGCCGGTTCTTCTACAGCTGGAAAGGAAACTGCAGGCACTGTTACATCTAAACAAGTCAGAGAGATTGCCCAGTCAAAAATGAAGGATCTGAACGCAAATGATATCGACGGCGCAATGCAAATAATAATGGGCTCAGCAAGATCTATGGGTATTGAAGTTAAGGATTGAATAGGGGATCTAAAGAAATGGCGAAAACAGGAAAAAACTTTACAAACGCTAAGAAAGCATTCGAAGGCAAGCATGATCTCAGTCTAGATGAGGCTGTAAATTTAGTCAAAAATAACGCTTCTGCGAAATTTGACGAAACAGTAGACATCGCAATTAATCTTGGTGTTGATCCAAAGCATGCGGATCAAATGGTTAGAGGAGTATGTGCTTTACCTCATGGCAATGGAAAAAATATGCGGGTAGCTGTATTTGCTAAAGGTGAAAAAGCTGAGGAAGCAAAAAAAGCTGGAGCAGATATAGTTGGTGCAGAAGATTTAATGGAGGCGATTCAGGGAGGGGCGATCGACTTTGATCGCTGCATTGCAACGCCTGATATGATGGCAATTGTTGGAAGATTAGGCAAAGTGCTTGGACCAAGAAATTTGATGCCAAACCCGAAAGTAGGTACCGTTACGGTGGATGTAGAAAAGGCTGTAAGGTTGGCCAAATCTGGAGAAGTGCAGTTTAAAGTGGAAAAATCTGGGGTTGTCCAAGCAGGCTTAGGCAAAGTATCATTTGACAAACAAAAAATTTCGGAAAATATTACAGCATTTATCGAATCAGTAAATAAGGCAAAACCGGCAGGAGCAAAAGGTTCGTATTTGAAAAGGATCTCAGTGAGCTCGACTATGGGGCCAAGCGTTACTTTAGACAGCAGCCAATTTGCCAGCTGATAATATGCATGAGTTGAGAAACACGTGCATCTTTAATAGTGTTAGTTGAACTAAGGCTAATGCTATGTCGAAGACGGTGGGTTTCTAAGAGTGTAAATCCTGCCTGAGACAGGTAGATATGTTTTGAAACTATTTTTATATAGTGAATCTCACCTACCTGTTTTGTTAAAGGAGCAATCCTTTTTTAGCCTCAAGCAGTAAATACTGTGAAAGGCGCAAACGTTGGAGTGGAATAGTTGGATAGAGCTAGAAAAGAACAGGTAGTAAGTGAGTTAAAGGATGTTTTTAAGCATTCTGGAATAATAGTTGCTGCTAAGTATGCTGGTATTACTGTTGCTGAAATGTCAGTCCTTAGAAATAAAATGCGGGAAAATAGCGCAAATGTTAGGGTGGCAAAAAACAGGTTGGCACGCATCGCTATAGATAAGTCCCCACCTGAGGGCATGAAGCATTTGCTGGTCGACCAGATAGTGTTATTGTATTCAGAAGACCCAGTGACGGCAGCAAAGATATCTGTTGAATTCGCAAAAAGCAACGAAAATCTCAAAATTGTTGGCGGAGCTATGGGTAAAAAGATATTGGACTTGAATGGTGTAAATGAAGTCTCAAAGCTACCTTCAAGGGACGAAGTTTTGTCCAGTATCAGTGCTCTTCTTACAGCACCGGGAGGCAGTTTGGCGGCAAACGTTACCGGTCCAGCTTCAGCAATCGCAGGCGTTTTAGAAAATATTGGGGGAGACTAGTTATAGTTTTTCCTTTAACTTTAGATAAATTGAAATGGGTGAAAAAATAATGGCTGATTTAAAAAAACTTGCGGAAGATATTTCCAAGCTGTCCCTCGTGGATGCGGTTGAGTTGAAAAATATACTCAAGGATGAATACGGGATTGAGCCTGCTGCTGGTGGTGCAGTAATGGTAGCAGGAGCAGCTGCAGGTGGGCCCGGTGGGGCTGATGCGGCTCCGGGTGGAGATGAAAAAAGTGAATTCAATGTGGTTCTAAAAGCAGCTGGTGATAAAAAGATTAACGTTATAAAAGAAGTTAGAACAATAACAGGACTAGGCCTAAAGGAGGCTAAAGACCTTGTCGAAGCCGGAGGCAAAGCCGTTAAAGAAGGCGTGCCAAAAGATGAGGCTGAAGAAATTAAAAAGAAACTGGAGGAGGCTGGAGCTGAAGTCGAACTGTCTTAAGGTTGATACCAAAGATGCAAACTTCAGTAACCTATCACAAACACTTAATCTCTTTTCGGGCGTGCTTTGGGAGAGCACATGAATTGGAAGAGCTTTTGACATTTAGTGGTCTAATTTCCCGTTCAGATCAAAAAAACAAAGATCAGAGGTTTCCATGAGCAAAGATGTTTTTACAAAAAGCCGGATAAGAAAATACTTTGGCAAGATTAGGGAGGTTGCAGAGATGCCTAACCTCATTGAAGTTCAAAAGTCATCATACGACTTATTTCTGAACTCTGGAGAGGGCTCCGAGCCTTTAAAAGGAGAGGGCTTGAGAGGTGCGTTTGAGTCAATATTTCCAATAACCGACTTCAATGAGACCGCCGTATTGGAGTTTGTTTCATACGAGTTAGAAAAACCGAAATATGATCTGGAAGAGTGTCATCAAAGAGACCTCACTTTTGGTGCTCCCTTAAAGGTTAAGTTGCGTCTAATAGTGTTTGAGATTGATGAAGTAAGTCAGGCAAAGTCTGTCAAAGGAATAAAAGAGCAGGATGTATACATGGGTGACATTCCCCTCATGACTCCTAACGGGACATTCCTAGTCAATGGTACGGAAAGGGTTGTTGTTTCCCAGATGCACAGATCGCCTGGGGTATTTTTTGATAATGATAAAGGTAAGACGCATTCTTCTGGTAAAATACTTTTTACTAGTCGTATTATTCCTTACAGAGGTTCTTGGCTTGATTTTGAGTTTGATGCCAAAGACTTGGTGTATGTAAGAATAGATCGTAGAAGAAAAATTCCGGTCTCAACGTTGCTTTTTGCATTAGGTTTAAGTCAAGAAGATATCTGCGAGACTTATTATCAGCAAGTAAAGTATCGCCTAGTTGAAGGCAACAAATGGTCGACTCCCTTTTACCCATCACGATTTAGGGGAGTTAAACCAGCATTTGACTTAGTTGATTCTAAAACAGGTAAGGTGATCGCAGAGGCAGGAAAAAAGATAACTCCAAGATTTGTTAAGGAAATGGAACTATCCAACTCTGTTAAAGAGATTTTAGTGCCGTTTGAATCCATAATTGGAAGGTTTGCATCAAGTGACATCATTAATGAGAAAACTGGAGAGATATGGTTGGAGGCCGGTGAAGAGATAACTTGTGATTTTGATCGGCAAGGTGGCTCCATAACTGGCGGTAATTTAAAAACGCTCTTTGATAATGGAGTGACTGAAGTACAAACACTGGACATCGATCATGTAAATGTTGGTCCATATCTCAGAAACACAATGGTTTCAGACAAGAACTTTAATCGCCAGATGGCGCTAGAAGACATATACAAAGTGATGAGACCTGGAGAACCGCCGACAATAGAAGCAGCTGCAGATTTATTTACGTCCCTCTTTTTTGACGAAGAGAGATATGACCTTTCTGCTGTGGGAAGAGTTAAATTAAATATGCGTCTTGATCTCGATGCACCAGACACAACGCGCATACTGAGAAAGGAAGACATTGTTGCAGTAATAAGGGCTCTGGTAGAATTGAAGGATGGTAAGGGTGAAATTGATGATATAGATCACCTGGGAAATAGAAGAGTTAGATCTGTGGGAGAGCTGATGGAAAATCAGTACAGGGTTGGTTTGCTTAGAATGGAAAGAGCCATTAGAGAGCGAATGTCTTCTGTAGAGATTGACACTGTGATGCCTCAAGATCTTATTAATGCTAAACCTGCAGCTGCAGCTGTAAAAGAATTTTTTGGATCCAGCCAATTGTCACAATTCATGGATCAAACCAATCCATTATCTGAGGTAACTCATAAGAGACGTCTTTCTGCCCTTGGTCCTGGAGGTTTAACCCGGGACAGGGCAGGATTTGAGGTAAGGGATGTTCATCCAACTCATTATGGAAGAGTTTGTCCAATTGAAACTCCAGAGGGCCCAAATATAGGATTGATCAATTCATTAGCTTCGTTCGCGAAAGTAAATAAATACGGGTTTATTGAAACACCCTACAGGCGAGTAGAGAATGGAAAGGTTACCGACGATGTGGTGTACATGTCGGCAACAGAGGAGATGAAGTATACAATTGCGCAGGCTAATGCAAAACTTAACAAAGATGATGCGTTTGAGAATGAATTAGTATCAACTCGTAGGTTCGGAGATTATATGTTATATCCGTCTGCGTCAGTTGATTATATTGATGTTTCACCTAAACAGTTAGTATCTGTGGCAGCCTCATTAATCCCTTTTTTGGAAAATGACGATGCTAACAGGGCATTAATGGGGTCAAATATGCAAAGGCAAGCTGTCCCTTTGTTAACTGCAGAGGCACCTTTTGTTGGAACCGGAATGGAATCAATTGTTGCAAAGGACTCTGGTGCTGCAATTGTAGCAAAACGCTCTGGAGTGATTGACCAGGTGGATGCAATGAGAATTGTGGTAAGAGTTACAGATGAAGTGGATCTAGGTGATCATGGAGTGGATATTTACAGGTTGAGAAAGTTTCAAAGATCTAATCAAAATACTTGTATCAATCAGCGACCATTGGTGAAAAAAGGTGATTATGTCTTGAAAGGAGAGGTTATAGCGGATGGTCCCTCTACCGACATGGGTGAGCTGGCATTGGGAAAGAATGTGTTAGTCGCCTTTATGCCATGGAACGGCTATAACTATGAGGATTCAATTTTAATTTCCGAAAGGCTAGTCAAAGATGACGTGTTTACATCGGTTCATATTGAAGAATTTGAAGTCGCTGCTAGAGATACAAAGCTAGGTCCAGAAGAAATTACCAGAGACATACCAAATGTGGGCGAAGATTCTTTAAGAAATTTGGATGAAGCTGGTATTGTCTACATTGGAGCAGAGGTTGGACCAGGTGACATACTAGTCGGTAAGATTACTCCAAAGGGAGAAAGCCCAATGACACCTGAGGAAAAACTCCTTAGAGCTATATTCGGTGAGAAAGCTTCAGATGTAAGAGATACATCTCTCAGAATGGGTCCAGGAGATCACGGGACGATTGTAGAGGTAAGAGTTTTCAACAGGCATGGAATAGAAAAAGATGAGCGTGCTTTGCAGAATGAGAGACATGAAATAGAGCGATTAAGCAAAGATAGAGACGATGGATTAGAGATATTGGAAAGGAATATATATTCGAGATTAAACGATCTATTAGTCGGTAAGAAAATAAATGATGGGCCTAAAGGAGCTGTTAAGGGGTCAAAGATAACTCAAGAAATATTAGACAGTTTGTCCAAGGGGCTGTGGTGGAAATTTTCTTTGGAGACAGAAAGTGATGCCAAAAAAATGGAAGCGTTACAAGAGCAATTTGAGAAACAAAAACAGATTGCAAACGATTCTTATCAAGACAAAGTTGAAAAGGTAAGAAGAGGAGATGACTTGCCACCCGGCGTAATGAAAATGGTTAAGGTGTTTGTGGCTGTCAAACGAAAGCTTCAACCAGGTGACAAGATGGCGGGAAGGCATGGGAATAAGGGTGTTATATCGAAAGTTGTACCCGAGGAGGATATGCCCTTTTTAGAAGATGGGACAACGGTAGATCTTGTGTTAAATCCACTTGGAGTGCCAAGCAGAATGAACGTTGGTCAAATTCTTGAAACTCACATGGGATGGGCTGCAAAATCATTAGGGGAATCTATCAACAATGCAATTTCTGAGTTTAAAAAAAGCAATGATCAGAAAATTTTAGAAAATGCATTGTCAAATGCTTATGGCAGTGATGACTTTAAAAAACAAATTAAAGGGTTGTCCGCAGAAAATTTGCTCACCGTAGCGGGCAATGTTAAAAAGGGAGTTCCTATTGCCACTCCTGTATTTGATGGAGCGAAAGAAAGTGACGTTACTGAGGCGCTTAGCAGGGCTGGTTTAGACGAAAGTGCTCAGTCAATTCTTTTCGATGGGAGGACAGGAGAGCAATTCGCGAGACCAGTTACTGTTGGTGTTAAATATATTCTTAAGCTACACCATTTGGTAGACGAGAAAATCCATGCGAGATCTACCGGTCCATATAGTTTAGTTACACAGCAACCGTTGGGGGGCAAGGCGCAATTTGGAGGTCAAAGGTTTGGTGAAATGGAAGTTTGGGCCTTAGAAGCGTATGGGGCAGCATACTCTCTTCAAGAGATGTTAACTGTTAAATCTGATGATGTGGCTGGTAGAACAAAGGTCTACGAAAGTATAGTTAAAGGAGAGGATAATTTTGAAGCTGGTATTCCAGAATCGTTTAATGTTCTGGTAAAAGAAATTAGATCTCTGGGCCTCAACATAGAGCTGTTAGATGATGAAATTAATTAGTTGTTTGCTAGATGCAAATTTGAATATTTTATAGGATGTAAAAATGAATAAAGAAATAACGAATCCGTTTGGCAAACCACAATCACTCAAGGCCTTCGATGAGATAAGAATATCTATTGCCTCACCTGAGAGAATATTGAGTTGGTCTTTTGGTGAAATAAAAAAACCTGAAACTATAAATTATCGTACTTTCAAGCCTGAAAGAGATGGCTTGTTTTGTTCAAGAATATTTGGGCCAGTCAAAGACTACGAGTGTCTCTGTGGTAAGTACAAAAGAATGAAGTATAGAGGCGTAACGTGCGAAAAGTGCGGGGTTGAAGTAACTCTGCAAAAAGTAAGACGAGAGAGAATGGGTCATATTGAACTTGCTTCTCCCGTTGCACATATTTGGTTCTTAAAATCTCTCCCGTCTAGAATTGGGTTGATGCTGGACATGACCCTACGGGATTTAGAAAGGATACTATACTTTGAGCAATATGTAGTGATCGAGCCCGGGTTGACCGACTTGAAGGCAGGGCAATTACTTTCAGAGGAAGAATATATAGATGCGCAAGATCAATATGGCTTGGATGCTTTTCAAGCAGGTATTGGAGCCGAAGCAATCAGGGAAATGCTGATGGCAATTGACGTTGACACGGAGGCTGAGAAACTTAGAGAAGAGCTTAAAGAGGCAACAGGTGAACTTAAGCCAAAAAAGATAATAAAGAGACTGAAGCTTGTTGAAAATTTTAGAGAAAGCTCTAACAAGCCCGAATGGATGATTATGACAGTAATCCCAGTCATTCCGCCTGAGCTCAGACCTTTGGTCCCATTGGACGGCGGAAGGTTTGCGACATCAGATCTAAATGACCTTTACAGGAGGGTTATTAACAGAAACAACAGGTTAAAAAGGTTAATGGAATTGAAAGCACCTGATATCATTATTAGAAATGAGAAAAGAATGCTTCAAGAGTCAGTTGATGCTCTTTTTGATAATGGACGGCGTGGGCGAGTAATTACTGGAGGGAACAAAAGGCCCTTGAAATCCCTTTCCGATATGCTTAAAGGAAAGCAAGGTCGTTTTAGGCAGAACCTTTTAGGGAAGCGAGTTGACTTTTCGGGTCGTTCGGTAATTGTTACTGGGCCTGGGTTAAAACTACATCAGTGTGGACTGCCAAAAAAGATGGCTCTTGAGCTTTTTAAGCCATTCATTTACTCAAAACTAGAAGCCCGTGGCCTTTCCTCTACAGTAAAACAAGCAAAAAAAATGGTGGAAAGAGAAAGACCAGAAGTTTGGGATATATTAGAAGAAGTAATTCGAGAGCATCCAGTGCTTTTAAATCGCGCACCAACTCTACATAGACTTGGAATACAGGCATTTGAACCGGTACTAATTGAAGGAAAAGCGATAAACCTACATCCCTTGGTGTGTTCAGCTTTTAACGCGGACTTTGATGGTGATCAGATGGCTGTTCACGTGCCTTTAAGTTTAGAGGCGCAGCTTGAGGCTCGTGTTTTAATGATGTCAACGAATAATGTACTGTCTCCTGCCAACGGTAAGCCAATTATAGTACCCTCCCAAGATATGGTTCTAGGGCTATATTACATTTCTTTAATGAGAGAAGGGCAAATAGGTGAAGGAATGATCTTCTCGTCTGTGGACGAGGTTGAACATGCTCTTGAAGCACGTGTCGTCAATATGCACTCAAAGATCATAGCAAAGGTCGCTCAAATAGATAGTGAGGGCGAAACATTTTTCAAAAGATTCGAGACTACTCCCGGTAGGCTTAGACTTGGGGCATTACTACCAAAGAACCATAAAGCACCATTTGAGATTGTAAACCGACTTCTGAGGAAGAAAGAGGTTGGAGAAGTTATCGATACCGTTTACAGGCATTGCGGGCAAAAGGAGTCTGTCATTTTTTGTGATCAAATTATGCAACTTGGGTTCCATGAGGCATTCAGAGCTGGAATATCTTTTGGCAAAGATGATATGGTTATTCCCGAGACAAAATGGGATTTTGTAAACGAAACAAGAGATCAAGTTAAAGATTTTGAAAGACAATATATGGACGGTCTGATTACACAAGGTGAAAAGTATAATAAGGTAGTAGATGCATGGTCAAAATGTTCAGATTTGGTCGCCGACGCAATGATGGCTGATATTTCGTCCACCAAGAAAAATGATGATGGATCTGAATTAGAGCCTAATTCGGTTTACATGATGGCGCATTCAGGTGCTCGAGGTTCACCCGCTCAAATGAAGCAATTGGGTGGTATGCGTGGTCTTATGGCAAAACCATCTGGAGCTATTATCGAAACACCAATAATAGCAAATTTTAAGGAAGGTTTATCTGTTTTAGAGTATTTTAACTCGACACATGGAGCGCGCAAGGGCCTTGCTGACACAGCTTTAAAAACCGCTAATTCAGGATATTTGACGCGACGTTTAGTCGATGTTGCTCAAGACTGTATAGTTAGAATAAATGACTGCGGAACAGAAACATCGATCAAGTGTGAGGCAGCAGTCAGTGATGGCGAAGTAGTGGCCACTTTGTCCGAGCGGATTTTAGGTAGGGTAGCAGCCGAGGATATAAAAAATCTATCAGATGATAGTGTGATATGCAGCAAAGGCTCGATGATAGACGAGCGCATTGCTGATTTGATCGAAAAAGCTGAGATCACGACTGTACAAATACGTTCACCTCTTACCTGTGAAGCTGAAGACGGGATATGCGCCACCTGCTACGGAAGAGACTTGGCTAGAGGAACACCAGTAAATCCTGGAGAAGCTGTTGGCATTATTGCTGCTCAATCAATCGGTGAGCCGGGAACGCAGCTTACTATGAGAACTTTCCACATAGGGGGCATCGCGCAGGGAGGATCACAGTCATTTATGCAATCCAATCATAGTGGGGTAGTAGAGTTTAAAAGTGCCAATATTCTTTCTAACGGACAAGGTGAAGAAATTGTAACTAGTCGTAGTATGGAGCTTTTAATAAATAATGAGAAGGGTGTTACTCTTAGCTCTCATAGGCTTTCATACGGGACTAAGCTTTATGTCAAAGAGAAGCAAAAAATATCTGCAGGTGAGAAGTTATTTGAGTGGGATCCATATACGCTTCCTATAATCGCTGAAAGAGGTGGAATCGTAAAATTCGCTGATTTGATACCAGGGGTGTCAGTGAGGGAAGATGTCGACGACGCCACAGGAATTTCACAAAAAATAGTTTCAGATTGGAGAACCTCTTCTAAAGGTAGTTCGTTGCAACCAGAAATTATAATAATGGACAAAGAGACTGGTGAGCCGGTCAAGCTTGAAAATGGTAATCCTGCTGTTCATCCAATGTCAGTTGATGCTATTATGTCAGTTGAAGATGGATCTGAAATCCTACCAGGGGATGTATTAGCAAGAATCCCTAGGGAGGGAGCAAAGACTAAAGACATTACTGGTGGTTTGCCCAGGGTTGCAGAGCTGTTTGAAGCTCGAAGACCAAAAGATCATGCTATAATCGCTGAGAAAGACGGATATGTGCGTTTTGGAAAAGATTACAAAAACAAAAGAATTATTGCTGTTGTGCCTGATGGAAATGATGACGAAGCAGTTGAGTATACTGTTCCAAAAGGAAAACACGTACCTGTTCAAGAGGGAGATTTCGTAAGGAAGGGTGAATATATAATGGATGGTAACCCCGCTCCACACGACATTTTAACAATAATGGGTGTAGAAGCTCTGGCCGAATATATGATCAATGAAGTTCAGGATGTATACAGACTACAAGGTGTGAAGATAAACGATAAGCATATAGAAGTCATTGTCAGACAAATGCTTCAAAAATGGGAAATAACAGATAGTGGGGGAACTATACTGCTCAAAGGTGAACAGGTTGATAAATCAGAGTTTTTAGAGGCGAATGAAAAAGCTATAGAACAAGGCTTGCAGCCAGCCAAAGGCGGGCCAGTCCTATTGGGGATTACTAAAGCAAGTTTGCAGACAAGGAGTTTTATATCTGCTGCATCGTTCCAAGAAACAACTAGAGTGTTAACGGAAGCATCAACCCAAGGTAAAAAAGACAAGCTTATAGGCCTAAAAGAGAACGTTATAGTAGGGAGGCTAATCCCAGCAGGAACTGGAGGTTCAGCAAGAGATATAAGAAAAGTCGCTGCTATGCGTGATTTACAAATCCTAAATGAGCGTTCTCAGGCAGAAAATCTTGGAGAAGAGGTTGTAGATACTAGCGATGATGTAGAAAAAACTTGAATTGGAAGATATAAAAGTCACACAACGCAAGTTTAGTCGTATTTGGTATTGACAGTCACGAATTAAGTTTATAAATTCGCGCAAATTCATTGAGTATGTAATTAAACATTCAAAAATTTAAAACGCAAGATTACGTATTACTTAATCCTCTGCATTGTGAAAAAGGGTCTTAGTCGACCCATTTTAGGGAAGGTAAAGGGCAAAATGCCAACTATACAACAGTTGATAAGAAAGCCGAGGAAGCCTAGAACATACCGGCAAAAGTCAATGCATCTTCAAGCTTGTCCACAGAAGAGGGGTGTGTGCACCAGGGTTTACACCACAACGCCAAAAAAACCTAACTCTGCCATGCGTAAGGTAGCTAAAGTTCGTTTGACTAATGGTTACGAGGTTATTTCTTACATCCCAGGAGAAGCACATAATCTTCAAGAGCACTCGGTTGTACTAATTAGAGGCGGAAGAGTGAAAGACCTGCCTGGAGTTCGTTATCATGTGCTTAGGGGAGTGTTAGATACGCAGGGTGTTAAAGACAGAAAACAGCGCAGATCAAAATACGGCGCAAAGAAACCAAAATAAGTGAAGTAAAAATGTCACGTAGAAGAAGAGCTGAAAAAAGAGAGATATTACCTGATCCAAAGTTTAAGGACTTGGTCTTATCTAAGTTTATGAACAATCTAATGCTTGATGGGAAAAAGTCTGTGTCAGAAAAAATAGTCTATGGCGCTTTTGATGAGATCGAGAACAAAATGAAAAGACCTCCCCTAGAAGTTTTCCACGAGGCTCTTGACAATATAAAACCGTCAGTTGAGGTGAGATCTCGCAGAGTAGGCGGAGCAACTTATCAGGTGCCAGTTGAGGTTAGGCCACAGCGCAGAGAAGCTCTTGCTATCCGCTGGCTGATAAAGGCTTCAAGGGATAGAAACGAAAAGACTATGAGGGATAGGTTGGCGTCGGAGCTAATAGACGCCGTAAATACGCGAGGTTCTGCGGTCAAAAAGAAAGAAGATACACATAAAATGGCAGAGGCGAACAAGGCTTTCAGTCATTACAGGTGGTAACGGAAGAGAAATAAATATGTCTAGAGAATATACTTTAAATCTTTACAGAAACTTCGGTATCATGGCTCATATTGATGCCGGAAAGACTACATGTACCGAGAGAATACTCTACTACACGGGAAAGTCTCATAAGATCGGAGAAGTTCACGACGGAGCCGCAACAATGGATTGGATGGAGCAGGAACAAGAAAGAGGAATAACGATTACCTCAGCTGCTACAACAACATTTTGGGAGAGAACAGAGGATGGTGAAAAGCCACTATCGCCAAAACATCGGTTTAATATAATTGATACTCCGGGGCACGTTGACTTTACGATAGAAGTTGAAAGATCCCTTGCTGTTTTGGATGGAGCAGTTTGTGTATTGGATGCCAACGCTGGAGTCGAGCCTCAGACTGAGACTGTATGGAGACAGGCCGATAGATACAAAGTCCCCCGAATAGTGTTTGTGAACAAAATGGACAAGATAGGCGCTGACTACTTTCAGTGTGTGAAAATGATAAAAGATAGAACAGGGGCTACTCCATGTCCGATACAATTACCCATTGGTTCAGAAACTAATCTAGAAGGAATAATTGACCTTGTCACTATGAAGGAATGGACCTGGGCTGGAGAAGATCTGGGAGCCAGTTGGACATGTCAAGATATTAGACCTGATTTGATCGAAACTGCTGAAAAGTACAGGGGAGAGATGATTGAAATAGCTGTGGAGATGGATGATGCGGTAATGGAACAATATCTTGAAGGAGAAGAGCCAAGTGAATTGACCCTGCGAGATCTTTTGCGAAAAGGTACTCTCAGTATGGCTTTTGTGCCCGTCCTTTGTGGATCTGCCTTTAAGAACAAGGGAGTGCAGCCTTTGCTAAATGCAGTTATTGACTATTTGCCTGGCCCTTTAGACGTACCTGCATACATGGGATTTAAGCCAGGGGACGAAAACGAAGTTAGAGATATAGAGAGATCAGCAGACGATAGTCAGCCTTTTTCTGGACTAGCATTTAAGATAATGAACGATCCATTTGTTGGATCACTAACCTTTACACGCATATATTCGGGGGTAATAAAAAAAGGAGATAGTTTTTTAAATTCTACAAAAGGTAAAAAGGAACGTGTTGGGCGTATGATGATGATGCACTCTAATAATAGAGAAGAGATTGATGAAGCCTATGCTGGTGACATAATTGCTCTAGCGGGCCTAAAAGACACAACAACAGGAGACACTATATGCGACACAGTTAAACCGGTTGTTTTGGAAACCATGACGTTTCCAGATCCTGTAATCGAGATTGCAGTTGAACCCAAAACTAAGAATGACCAAGAGAAAATGTCAGCTGGGCTGCAGAGATTGGCTGCAGAAGATCCATCTTTTAGAGTTGAAACGGATCTAGAGTCTGGGCAGACAATAATGAAAGGCATGGGTGAACTACATCTAGATATTCTAGTTGATAGGCTAAAGAGAGAGTTCAAAGTTGAAGCAAATATAGGCGCGCCTCAGGTTGCTTATAGAGAGACAGTTAGTAATGAAGCTGAAATTGATTACACCCATAAAAAGCAGTCTGGCGGAGCCGGTCAATTCGCACGAGTAAAGTTAATCATTTCTCCAACTGATCCTGGTGAAGGTTACTCGTTTGAAAGTAAGATAGTAGGTGGAGCAGTACCAAAGGAATATATACCTGGAGTAGAAAAAGGAATACAATCTGTAATGGATAGTGGGCCTTTAGCCGGGTTCCCTGTAATCGACTTCAAGGTGGCATTGATTGATGGTGCTCAACACGATGTCGACTCAAGTGTATTGGCATTCGAGATCGCTTCGAGAGCAGCCATGAGAGACGGATTGAAAAAGGCAGGAGCAAAGCTGCTAGAACCCATAATGAAAGTTGAAGTAGTGACGCCTGATGAGTATACAGGTAATATTATAGGCGATCTGACATCTCGTCGTGGCATGGTTACCGGACAGGAAACGAGAGGAAACGCCATAGTAGTCAACGCACTTGTGCCACTCGCTAATATGTTTGGTTACATAAATAATTTAAGATCTATGTCGTCAGGAAGGGCTCAGTTTACAATGATTTTTGAGAAATATGAAGCGGTTCCATCAAATATTTCTGAAGAAATACAAGCCAAGTTTGCATAGGTTTAAAAAGGAATTCTAGAGAAGAGGAGAAAAAAATGGCAAAAGAAAAATTCGAACGAAATAAACCTCACGTCAACGTTGGAACGATAGGACATGTTGACCATGGGAAAACCACCCTCACGGCAGCGATAACCAAGCAGTTTGGTGACTTTAGAGCATATGACCAAATCGATAATGCTCCTGAGGAAAAAGCTAGGGGAATAACTATCTCGACTGCTCATGTAGAATACGAGACAGATGCGAGGCATTATGCGCATGTAGATTGCCCCGGCCACGCCGATTATGTAAAGAATATGATTACTGGAGCCGCACAAATGGACGGAGCCATTTTAGTTGTTAACGCCGCTGACGGTCCAATGCCGCAAACAAGAGAGCACATCTTGCTAGCAAGACAAGTTGGTGTTCCTGCACTCGTCGTTTTTTTGAACAAAGTTGATCAGGTAGATGATCCCGAATTATTAGAATTAGTTGAAATGGAAGTTAGAGAACTACTTTCATCTTATGAGTTCCCAGGAGATGATATTCCTATAATCTCTGGTTCTGCTTTGGCTGCTTTGGAAGATAGAGACGAAGAGATTGGCGCTAATAAGATCGCTGAGCTAATGAAAGCGGTAGATGAGTCTATACCAACGCCTGATAGGCCTATCGATCAGCCATTTCTTATGCCCATTGAAGATGTATTTTCGATTTCCGGTCGTGGGACCGTTGTTACTGGACGTGTAGAGCGTGGTGTGATTAACAATGGAGATGAAATTGAGATAGTAGGTATCAGAGATACTACCAAAACAGTTTGTACTGGTGTTGAGATGTTTAGAAAGTTGCTTGACAGAGGTGAAGCAGGAGACAACATTGGTGCGCTACTTAGAGGCACCGAACGCGATGGCGTTGAACGTGGACAATGTCTCGTTAAACCTGGATCCGTTACGCCTCATACTAAATTTGAAGCAGAGGCTTACATTCTTACCAAGGATGAAGGGGGCAGGCATACACCCTTTTTTGGTAATTACAGACCGCAATTTTATTTCCGAACTACAGATGTCACTGGAACTGTTCAGCTTCCTTCTGGAACGGAGATGGTCATGCCAGGAGACAATCTCAAGTTTGAAGTTGAATTAATTGCTCCAATAGCTATGGAAGAGAAACTGAGATTTGCAATCAGAGAAGGCGGTAGGACAGTCGGCGCGGGTGTTGTATCTAAAATAATAAAGTAAAGAGAAGGTATAGATGCAAAACCAAAGTATACGAATAAGGTTGAAGGCATTTGACTACAGAGTGCTAGATACCAGCACGCAGGAGATTGTGTCAACAGCAAAGCGCACAGGTGCGCAAGTGCGTGGTCCCATACCCTTACCAAATAAAATAGAGAGGTATACAGTTCTTAGAAGTCCACATATAGACAAAAAAAGTAGAGAGCAATTCGAGATGCGAACACACAAACGACTTTTGGATATTGTGGACCCTACCCCGCAAACTGTTGATGCCCTTATGAAGCTTGACTTAGCGGCAGGCGTCGACGTAGAAATTAAACTTTGAAGTAAATAAGGAGCAACAAACGTATGCGTACGGGCGTTATCGCAAAGAAAATAGGAATGTCTCGGATTTTTAACGAAGATGGAAGACAAGTGCCTGTTACTGTTCTTATGTTAGACGATCTAAAGGTCGTAGCTAGACGGACAATGGAGAAAGACGGATATACAGCTGTTCAGTTAGGATCGGGATTGGCTAAAGCAAAAAGTATTAGTAAACCCATGAGGAGCTATTTTGCAGCCTCAAAAGTCGAGGTAAAGAGGGTTCTAAAGGAATTTAGAGTCTCAAGCGAAAACTTAATAGAGGTCGGCTCACAAATCACTGCAAACCACTATGTTGAAGGCCAGCTGGTTGATGTGTCTGGTATTTCCATTGGTAAGGGATTTGCTGGTGCGATGAAAAGGCACAATTTTGGAGGACTTAGGGCTAGTCATGGTGTTTCAATTTCCCACAGGTCCCATGGTTCAACGGGGCAGTGTCAAGATCCGGGAAGGGTATTCAAAGGAAAAAAAATGGCGGGTCATATGGGTTCGAGAAAAGTTACGACACAGAATTTAGAGGTTGTGAGCACTGATGAAGAAGCTGGATTAATATTAGTTAGGGGGGCGGTTCCCGGTGCTAAAGGTGGTTGGGTAACCATATCCGATGCAGTAAAAAAACCTTTAAATAAGGAGGCACCCATACCTGCAGCTATTAAAGATACCATTATAGAGGATAATGAAACGGACCTAGAAAAGGAAGCTGTAGTTACTACACCTGTAGATGAGAGCAATGTAGAAGAGAAGGTAAAAGATAATGAAAGCTGAGCTACTTGACATAGATACAGGTAAGGCAAAAGCGGTAACACTGTCAGATGGAATTTTTTCTTTAGAGCCAAGAAAAGATATTCTTAACAGGGTCGTGAGGTGGCAATTAGCGAGAAGACAACAGGGAAGTCACTCAGTAAAAACAAGATCTGAAGGGAGTTACTCCAAATCGAAGATCTATAGGCAAAAAGGTACTGGCGGAGCTAGGCATGGTGACAAAAACGCTCCAATTTTTAGAAAAGGAGGGGTATACAAAGGGCCGAAGCCAAGAAGTCACAGCCACAACCTTAACAAAAAATTTAGGAAGCTAGGAA
Organism: uncultured Alphaproteobacteria bacterium; assembly: GCA_902619165.1. Classification (GTDB taxonomy): domain Bacteria; phylum Pseudomonadota; class Alphaproteobacteria; order Rhodobacterales; family Rhodobacteraceae; genus CACIJG01. Next base: position 58,717 of record CACNDI010000003.1, on the reverse strand, counting down.
TAAAGCATGCTCTTTCAAGTAAAGTTTCCTTAGGCAAGGTAGTATTTGTTGACGAAATAAAGGTTAATTTTAAAAAAACAAAGGATTTAGTCAAAATCTTTGATAAGTATGGTTGGCAAAGCCTCTTGATTATAGACGATCAAGAAAAGGCTAAAGACCTAGCAAGGTTTACTAAGCGGCTCGCAAATAGGGATGTTTTGAGCGTTAATGGAATAAACGTTTACGATATCCTGAAGAAAGATCAATTGCTGATAACCTCGGCTGCGCTTAAGCACTTGGAGGAAAAGCTTCAATGAAAAATAACTATGATATAGTCCGTTGTCCAATAATAACTGAAAAGGCAACATTAACCTCCGAGGTAGGCGGCGTGGTCTTTGAAGTTGCTATGAAATCAAGTAAAGCTGAGATTAAACGGGCAATAGAGGAACTTTTCAAAGTTAAAGTCAAGGCTGTAAATACGAGTATAACAAAAGGCAAGAGAAAACGCTTTCGTGGTCAAATAGGAAAGCAGAGAGATGTAAAAAGAGCATATGTGATGCTTGAAGAAGGTAACACGATAGATGTTACTTCTGGTCTTTGAGTTGGTATTAAGGTAGGAAAGATGGCGCTAAAGAATTATAAACCAACATCACCAGGGCAAAGGGGCCTTGTGTTAGTTGATAAATCAGAATTGTGGAAGGGAAAGCCCGAAAAAACCCTTACAAGGGGTTTAACAAAAAAGGGTGGGCGTAATAACTTAGGACGTATCACGGTTAGGCATCAAGGAGGTGGGGCAAAAAGGCTATATAGGGAAATAGACTTTAAACGCTCGAAAACTGGTATTAGCGCAACAGTGGAAAGAATTGAATATGATCCAAATCGATCCGCCTTCATCGCATTAATTGTTTATGAGGACAAACAGAAATCTTATATTTTAGCCCCTCAGCGGCTTAAGGCCGGAGACACTGTAATATCTGCAGAAAAAGCTGATGTAAAGCCTGGGAATGCTATGCCCTTTTCAAGTATGCCCGTGGGAACGATAGTGCACAACATAGAGTTTAAGCAAGGTAAAGGTGGACAAATTGCAAGATCTGCTGGCGCTTATGCGCAGTTTATTGGCAGAGATGGAGGGTATGCCCAATTGCGATTGTCTTCTGGAGAGGTAAGAGTTGTTAGACAAGAGTGCAGGGCTACAGTTGGAGCGGTTTCTAATCCAGACAATTCTAATCAAAATCTTGGAAAAGCCGGTAGATCAAGATATCTAGGGAGAAGGCCAACTGTCCGCGGCGTTGTAATGAACCCAATTGATCACCCTCACGGTGGAGGAGAGGGTAGAACGTCTGGCGGAAGACACCCTGTTACGCCTTGGGGAAAGCCTACCAAGGGAGCCAAAACTCGGTCAAACAAAGATACTGACAAGTACATCATACGTTCACGACATTTAAAGAAGAAAGGAAGAAGATAATATGGCTAGATCTGCGTGGAAAGGACCATTTGTTGATTCCCATCTTCTTAAAAAAGCTGAGCTTGTTAGAGAAAAAGGTAGTAAAGAGGTAATAAAGACTTGGTCCCGCAGGTCAACGATATTGCCGCAGTTTGTCGGATTAACATTCGGTGTTTACAACGGACGTAAGCACATACCAGTGATGGTTTCGGAGGAGATGATAGGACAAAAACTGGGCGAGTATAGCCCAACTCGAACTTATTATGGTCATGCGGCCGACAAAAAAGCTAAGAGGAAATAAATCGATGTCAAAGGAAAAGAATGGTCGAAGAGTTGAAGAAAACGAAGCTATGGCTAAGCTTAGAATGATCAAGACAAGTCCACAAAAGCTCAACTTAGTTGCTCAGCTTATAAGAAATAAGCCGGTAGCAAAAGCGCTGTCTGACCTAAGATTTTCAAAGAAGCGCGTAGCAAAAGAAGTGTCAAATTGTCTACAAAGCGCCATAGCAAATGCAGAAAATAACCACGGGCTTGATGTAGACGAGCTCATTGTCCAAAGTGCTTATGTTGGAAAGAACATGGTGCTCAAGAGAGGAAGGCCACGCGCAAGAGGCCGTTATGGAAGAATACTGAAGCCTTTCAGCCAAATAACAATAGTAGTTAGACAGAATAAAGAAGAGGAATAAAGCCCATGGGACAGAAAATAAATCCTATAGGATTAAGACTCCAGGTCAATAGAACGTGGGAGAGCGTCTGGTTCGCCGGGAGACGTGAATTTGGTGAGCTGCTACACCAAGATTTGGAAATTCGTAAATACGTTAAAGTTAATTGTTCTCAAGCGGGTATTAGTAGAGTTGTTATAGAGAGGCCGCATAAAAAATGTAGAGTTACAATACATGCTGCTAGGCCAGGCGTAATTATAGGTAAAAAAGGTTCCGATATTGAAACTTTGAGAAAAGCTCTTTCGAAACTAACTGATAGTGAGTTATTGTTAAATGTCTTGGAAGTAAGAAAGCCGGAAACCGACGCAGCGCTTGTAGCTGAAAGCATTGCTCAGCAGCTAGAAAGAAGAGTATCTTTTAGAAGAGCGATGAAGAGAGCAGTGCAAAACGCTATGCGTATGGGTGCATTAGGCATACGAGTTGATATATCAGGCCGTTTAGGAGGCGCAGAGATAGCTAGAACTGAGTGGTATTCTGAGGGAAGAGTGCCACGACATACACTCAGAGCCGATATAGATTACTGTGTCGCTGAGAGCAGCACGGCCTACGGGATAATTGGTGTAAAAGTATGGATTTTCAAGGGCGACATAATGGAGCATGATCCATCTGCGAGAGATAGAAGGCTGAGTGAATTAAAAGAAAGTTCATCTAGAGCCCAGAAAAGCACAAATATGCCTCAGGAAAGAGCAAATTAAAAATGTTACAACCAAAAAAAACTAAGTTCCGGAAACAGCATAAGGGCCGTATACATGGATTGGCAAAAGGTGGGTACACGGTCAACTTTGGTAACTACGCATTGAAAGCTACGGAGCCAGAAAGAATTACAGCAAGACAAATTGAGTCTGCTCGTAGAGCTCTCACGCGGCACATGAAAAGACAGGGTAGAGTTTGGATAAGAATTTTTCCCGACGTCCCAGTAACAGCTAAGCCTATAGAAGTAAGAATGGGTAAAGGTAAAGGGTCAGTTGACCGCTGGGTGGCAAAGGTTAAACCAGGCAGAATTATGTTTGAAGTTGATGGCGTACCTGAGTTAATAGCGAAGGAAGGCCTGCGGTTGGCAGCAATGAAGCTTCCCGTAAAGTGTAGGTTTGTTACTAGACAAGATTGGTAGGATATGGAAGAGGTTTGAAAGACAATGAAGATTAAGGATATAAGGGATAAAAGTATCGCGGAGCTAGAGGGAGAGCTTCAAAAGCTTAAAAAGGAATCGTTTAACCTTAGGTTCCAAAAAGCAGGTGGGCAGCTTGAAAACACAGCGAGAGTTAGATTGGTCAGGCGGACAATCGCTAGAATATTAACGGTGCTCAATTCAAAAGTTGAGAAAGTATAGTCGGAGAATTTGATGCCAAAAAGAGTATTGCAAGGAACAGTAGTTAGCACCTTAAACCAAAACACATTGACGGTTTCAGTTGAGAGAAGATTTAAACATCCTGTGCTTAAAAAAACCATTAGAAGATCAAAAAAATATAGGGCAAATGGTAATAACAACTCTTACAAATTGGGAGACACAGTAAAGATACGAGAAACCCTACCTATTTCCAAAACAAAACGATGGGAAGTTATAGAGTAGGTAGTTAAGAGTATAAATCGAAACCAGGGTAAAGTTAACCTAAAGGTCGGGAGAATAAAATGATACAAATGCAGAGCAACCTCGACGTTGCCGATAACTCAGGAGCAAAGAGGGTCCAATGCATAAAAGTATTGGGTGGCGCTAAAAGGAAATACGCCTCAGTTGGGGATGTCATAGTTGTGACTATAAAAGAAGCTATACCAAGAGGTAAAGTCAAGAAAGGTGAGGTGAGGCGAGCTGTCATTGTCAGAACCTCAAAGCAAATTCATAGACAGGACGGAAGTTCGATTAAATTCGATACTAATGCTGCAGTGCTATTGAGCAATTCAGGTGAGCCAATCGGAACAAGAATATTTGGGCCTGTTGTAAGGGAACTTAGATTGAAGAAGTTTATGAAAATAGTATCATTAGCTCCGGAGGTTTTATAATGGCCGCTAGAATTAAAAAAGGTGATACAGTGGTGGTGCTTGCTGGAAAAGATAAAGGTAAGCGAGGTCAAGTAAGAGAGGTACTCACTAAATTAGATAAAGTCGTAATAGAGGGAGTTAACTCTGTCATTACGCATAAAAAGCAAAATAAAGATAGCGCAGGCGGAAGAGTACCGAAGAACGCTCCAGTGCATATATCAAATGTTGCCTTGATTGACCCCAAAAATGATGTTGCAACAAGAGTTGGATTTGTGGTCAAAGATGGAAAAAAGGTTAGAATAGCGAAAAACTCAGGGGAGGTGATAGATGGATAATTATAAGCCTCGTTTGGAAAAACTGTATAACGAGAAACTCAGATCAAGTCTTAAAGAGCAATTTAAATATAAGAACGACTTGATGATACCAAAACTAGAGAAAGTAGTATTAAATATGGGCATAGGAGAGGCCGTTTCAGATACTAAGAAAGTTAAATCGGCACACAATGACTTAATGCTCATTGCAGGTCAGTTACCTGTATTTACAAAGGCAAAAAAATCTATTGCGGGTTTTAAAGTGAGAGAGGGCATGCAATTAGGTGCAAAAGTCACACTAAGAAGATCCAGAATGTACGAGTTTATTGACCGACTGATTAATGTTGCTATGCCGAGAATAAGAGATTTTAGAGGATTATCGCCAAAAAGCTTTGATGGTAGAGGCAATTACGCACTTGGTATAAAAGAACACATAGTATTTCCAGAAATCGACTTTGATAAAGTAGACGAGATTTGGGGGCTTGATGTTGTGGTATGCACTACAGCTAGGTCAAATGATGAAGCTAAGTTTTTACTTGGTTTATTTAATTTCCCTTTTAGAGATTAGGATAGAATAATTATGGCAAAAGTTTCTATGGTGAATAGACAGATAAAGCGCGAGCGACTGGTAAATAAGTTTATGAAAAAGCGAGAAGAACTCAAGAAAATATCTAAAGACTCTTCGTTAAGTAATGAGGAGCGATTTAAGGCAAGATTAGCACTCGCTAAGTTGCCAAGAAATTCGAGCCCCACAAGATTACATAACCGGTGTGCAGTCACAGGAAGGCCCAAGGGCTATTACAGGAAGCTTAAGATGTCGAGAATAGCGTTGCGAGAACTTGCTTCTGCTGGCGAAATTCCCGGTATGATTAAGTCCAGCTGGTAAGGAGAATTCAAAATGACAATGACTGATCCATTAGGGGATATGTTAACTAGAATTAGAAACGCTCAAATGAGACGAAAACAATACGTTCTTACACCAAACTCAAAGTTGAGAGCGTGGGTTTTAGAAGTGTTAAAAAGTGAAGGCTACATCAGGAGTTATGAAATCGAAAAAGATGTGTCAGGCGCAGATAACATTAAGGTAGCCCTAAAATATTTTGATGGAGAGCCAGTGATAAAAGAGCTCAAACGTGTGTCTACCCCAGGTCGTAGGGTGTATCTAGGAGTGGATAACCTTCCAAAAGTTCGACAAGGTTTGGGGGTGGCAATTGTGTCTACTTCTAAAGGAATTATGTCGGATGCAAAAGCTCGTCAATCCAGAGTGGGTGGCGAAGTTTTATGTACTGTTTTTTAAGGATAGGTCATGTCGAGGATAGGAAAAAAACCAATTGAAATTCCTAGCGGAGTTGAAGCGGAACTTAAAGAAGGTACTATTGAGGTTAAAGGTGCTCTTGGTTCAAGACATTTTGATTTTTCAGAAAAACTAAAGGTGGAAATCGTTGATAAGTGTATTACCGTGACCCCGAAGGATCTTGATAAGGAAACGCGCCAGCTTTGGGGCATGTCTAGGTCTCAGATAGCGAATATAGTGCGTGGCGTTAATGCAGGGTTTTCTAAAGAGCTTGAAATAAACGGAGTTGGTTACAGGGCAGCTGTCCAGGGAAAAGTTCTTAAATTGTCCTTGGGGTATTCGCATGATGTTGATTTTAACATTCCAGATGACGTTAAAATAACGTGCGCAAAACCTACTGAGATCAAAGTGGAAGGTATAGATCAGCAGGTTGTGGGAGAGGTGGCAGCAAAGATACGTGCTTGGAGGTCCCCTGAGCCCTATAAGGGAAAAGGAATACGGTATAAAGGTGAATACATTTTTGCGAAAGAGGGAAAGAAAAAGTAAGGAGTTACTATGACAACACATAAGATAAAATTGTTTAAGAAACGATCTCTCAGGGTCAGAAACAAGTTAAAGAAGACTAGTTACGGTAAATGCAGGCTATCCATTCATAGATCTTCTAAGAACATTTATGCGCAAGTAATAGACGATAGACTAGGAAAAACGTTGACTTCTGTCTCATCACTAGAAAAGAGCTTAGGAGTAGTTGGAAAAAATAATATAGAAGTTGCTACAAAAATCGGAAAGGAAATTGCATCAAGAGCTCTAAAAAAAGGGATTAAGGAAGTAGTATTTGATAGGGGTGGATTGCTATATCATGGCAAAGTTAAGGCACTAGCGGATGCCGCTAGGGAAAATGGATTAAAACTATAGGGATTAGAGCTTTGGAAGATAAGAGAAAACTAGATAGAGATGAATCAGAATTTACAGACCGTCTTGTAGCGATAAACCGTGTTTCAAAAACGGTAAAAGGAGGTAAGAGGTTTGGATTTGCAGCTTTGGTCGTAGTGGGTGATCAAAAGGGTAGAGTTGGGTATGGAAAGGGTAAAGCTAAGGAAGTTCCAGAAGCCATTCGTAAAGCTACAGATCAAGCAAAACGAAAGACGGTCAAGGTTCCTTTGAAAGAAGGTAGAACTCTTCATCATGATATCGACGGTAGACATGGCGCGGGAAGGGTAATTATGAGAAGTGCAAAAGCTGGAACAGGAATCATCGCTGGTGGACCAATGCGAGCTGTTTTTGAGATGCTAGGAATTCAAGATGTCGTGGCAAAGTCATTAGGCTCACAGAACCCCTATAATATGATTAGAGCGACTATCAGTGGCTTGACAAAGGAGTGGAGCCCAAGAATGGTTGCTCAGCGAAGAGGCAAAAAAGTTTCTGAGATAGCATTTAAATAATGGTAAATTCATGAATAAGAAAATAAAAATAAAAAAGATAGGATCTTCAATACGTCAACCACAAAATCAGATTAGGATTTTAAAAGGATTGGGACTCAGGAAAACTAACTCTGTAAGAGAAATAGAGGACTCGCCTTCGGTGCGAGGGATGTTGGCTAAAGTAGCACATCTGGTTAAGGTTTTAGATTAAAAAGGAAGTTTTTGATTATGCGTTTAAATGATATTTCAGATAACCCTGGTGCTGTAAAAAAAAGGGTAAGAGTTGGAAGGGGGCCTGGTTCCGGTAAGGGTAAAACTGCTGGCCGTGGAATTAAGGGCCAAAAGTCAAGATCAGGGGTCTCAATTAAGGCTTTTGAAGGTGGGCAGATGCCTCTTTATCAAAGGCTGCCTAAACGAGGGTTCAATTCAAGAAATTCAAAAAAACTACTAGATCACGTCAACCTTGGGTCAATCCAAAAGCTCGTTGATGCGAAAAAGATTGTCGAAAATAAGTTGATAGATATAGCGGTACTTCGTAGCGCAGGTTTGGTCAACAAGAATGCAGTCACCGTAAAGCTTTTGGCGAAAGGATCCCTTGCCTCCAAAGTAAAAATTGAAGTTTCGAGTGCTTCCGAAAAAGCAAGACAAGCAGTTGAAAAGTTGGGTGGCGAACTCAATCTTATTTCTTCATAAAAGGAATATTGTACTATGGTATCTGCGGCAGAACAGATGGCAGCCAACTTGAGCTGGAGCTCTATTGGTAAAGCAAAGGACCTTCAAAACAGGATACTTTACGCACTGTTGCTTTTAATCATCTATAGAGCGGGTACTTATGTGCCAGTTCCCGGTGTCGATGCAGAACAACTGAAAGCTTTTTTTGAGCAAAATGCACAGGGTATAGGTGGGATGCTAAATATGTTTACCGGTGGAGCAGTCGGAAGGATGGCTGTATTTGCACTCGGAATTATGCCTTACATTACATCCTCTATTATCATGCAATTGTTAACCTCGATGGTTCCATACCTTGAACAGCTTAAAAAAGAGGGAGAGCAGGGCAGACAAAAAATAAATCAGTACACAAGATATGGTACTGTGGTTTTGGCTTTTTTTCAATCGTGGGGAATAGCCGCTGGAATTGAGTCTCAGGGCCTAGCGTCAGAGCCTGGGCTTTTCTTTCGCGTGTCCTGCGTCGTTACACTCGTGGGAGGCACTATGCTCTTAATGTGGCTCGGTGAGCAAATAACCCAGAGGGGTATTGGAAATGGTATCTCATTAATTATATACGTAGGTATAATAGCTGAATTACCTGGAGCTTTAGGACAGTTTTTTGCATCTGGTCGATCAGGGGCGCTAAGTGCCTTTACCATTATCTTTCTAATAATTGTGGTAATTGCTGTGATAGCGTTTGTTGTTTTCGTAGAAAGGGCTCTGCGTAAGGTTCCTTTACAGTACCCTAGACGACAAGTAGGAATGAAAATATTTGAGGGCGAAAACTCTAACCTGCCGGTAAAAGTGAATCCAGCTGGTGTGATTCCTGCGATATTTGCGTCATCATTACTGTTATTACCCACAACTATGACCGCGTTCTCATCCAACGATAGCTCTGGCTTTGTTGGATTTTTAGCTGCTTATCTAGGTCCCGGCCAAGCTTTCTACTATTTGTTCTTTGGAGGTATGATTATTTTCTTCACCTATTTTTACACACTCAATGTATCTTTCAAACCAGAGGACGTGGCAGAAAATATAAAGAAGCAGGGGGGATTTGTTCCTGGAATAAGACCTGGACCAAAAACAGCTGAATATCTTGAGTATGTTATTGTCAGAGTGTTAGTAGTTGGGTCTCTTTATTTGGCTGCGGTATGTCTGTTACCAGAGTTTCTAAGAGCTCAGATGAACGTTCCGTTTTATTTTGGAGGTACCTCAGTCCTAATTGTTGTGTCGGTAACTTTAGATACCGTAGCACAGCTGCAATCGCATCTCTTGGCGTATCAGTATGAGGGTTTAATCGAGAAGTCTCGCTTAGGTAGGAAAAGTAAAAGACAAAGCAGGTTCAGGAGATGATTATAATACTCTTCGGACCTCCAGGCGCCGGAAAAGGTACTCAAGCGCAAATGTTAGTTGAGAGATACAAGCTCAAACAGTTGTCAACAGGAGACATGCTTAGAGAGGCGATAAAAGAAGGAAGTGATCTAGGAAAAGAAGCAAAGACTATCATGGATAGAGGTGATTTGGTTTCAGATCAGATCATATTGTCAATGATCAGAGAAAAGTTAGAAAACGCTGAGTGCGAAGGCTTTATATTCGATGGGTTTCCACGCAACTTGGAGCAGGCTAGGGCATTAGATGAAATATTACGTAAACTCAAACTGGAGTTGGATTTAGTGATTGAAATAGTGGTCGAAGATGACATGTTAATTAGTAGAATTGAAAATCGTGCAAGAGAAAGTAAAGATGCTCGCAGTGATGACAACGCGGAAGTACTTAAAAAAAGATTGAATGTGTACCATCAGAGCACAGAAATGATTAAACCCTACTATTTAGAGAAGGACAAACTCGTAGAAATCGATGGAATGGGAAGCATTGAACAAGTTAGAACTAATATTGAAAAACACTTGCTGAGTAAAGTAAAGCAGTAGAACTAGTGGATGATCTGTGGCTCATTGAAAAAAGTAAAAATGACAATTTAAAGGAATAAAAAGAAATATTATAGTGACCTATTGACCTTATTTATTTTAGCGCTATAAAAGACAGTCTAAACCGTTATAAAGTTACAGAAAAATTAGAGTGGAGAGTGAGAATGGCTAGGATAGCCGGGATAAATTTGCCAACAAACAAGAGGGTCTTAATTGCGCTCACTTACATACACGGGATAGGCAAAGTGACCTCTAAAAGTATATGCGATGCTGCAGGGGTGAACGTATCAACACGAGTTAACCAACTTTCTGAGCAAGAAGTCGCCTCTATAAGACAACATATCGACGGTAATGTGGTGGTAGAGGGTGATTTGAGAAGAGAAAGGACAATAAACATTAAGAGGCTCATGGACCTTGGATGTTACAGGGGCTTAAGACACAGGAGGGGTTTACCTGTAAGAGGGCAGAGAACGCACACTAATGCTAGAACAAGAAAAGGACCAGCAAAAGCGATAGCTGGTAAGAAAAAATAAGACGGAAAAACATATGGTTAAGAAAAAGAAGAAAGAAAAGAAAAACATTACAACCGGAATCGCTCATATAAATTCCAGTTTCAATAATACCAAAGTTCTAATTTCTGACGTGCAAGGAAACGCGATAGCGTGGTCTTCAAGTGGGACTATGGGTTTTAAAGGTTCAAGAAAGGCAACCCCATATGCTGCTCAGTTGGCAGCAGAGGATGCTGGAAAGAAGGCGCAAGAGCACGGTATGAAGTCTCTTGATGTAAATGTTCAAGGTCCGGGCTCTGGTAGAGAGTCAGCACTGAGAGCACTGTCCGCTATTGGAATGAACGTAACGTCAATCAGAGACGTTACGCCAATTGCACATAATGGATGTAGACCACCAAAACGACGACGTGTCTAAAGACACATCGTAAATATTTCAACCTCGGGAACGCTTAGCTTTCACGGATCGAGCTAATGTAAGAATGGAGGACCAGATGATCCACAAAAACTGGCATGAACTTATAAAACCTTCGGGTTTAAACTTTGTAAACGATGAACAAAAACCAAATTCTGCAACTATCGTTGTTGAGCCACTCGAAAGAGGGTTTGGGCTTACCTTAGGAAATGCTCTTAGAAGAACGCTTTTGTCCTCTCTTCAAGGAGCCTCAATCACTTCAGTAAAGATAAATAGTGTTTTACACGAATTTTCTTCGATTCCAGGCGTAAGAGAGGATGTTACGGATATAGTTTTAAATCTAAAGTCTGTTGCAGTAGGTATGGAAGTAGAGGGTCCAAAGAAATTAACATTAAAAGAACAAGGCCCTAAGGCTGTTACTGCCGGAGATATTGTTGAGACAAATGGAATAAGCATTCTAAACAAAGATGCTATGATATGTCAGCTAGATGAAGGCGGATCACTTGATATGGAACTTACAGTTGATACGGGTAAAGGATACGTCCCAGGTGATAAACATAGAGATGAAGATATGGCTATAGGTTTAATATCTGTAGACGCTATGTTTTCTCCTGTGAAGAAAGTGTCATACAAGGTGGACTCTACGCGCGAAGGGCAAGTGCTTGATTATGATAAACTCTCACTATCCATTGAGACCGATGGATCAGTGAGCCCGGAGGATGCAATAGCTTTTGCTGCTAGAATATTACAAGATCAGCTTACTGTTTTCGTTAATTTTGAGGAGCCCCAAGCTGAAGAGATCGCTAGTGAGGAAGATGAACTAGCTTTTAATCCACTTTTATTGAAAAAAGTTGAAGAACTCGAGCTATCAGTTAGGTCTGCAAATTGCTTAAAGAACGATAATATTGTTTACATTGGCGACTTAATTTTAAAAACGGAATCGGAAATGTTAAGAACTCCTAATTTTGGCAGAAAATCTCTCAACGAAATTAAGGAGGTTCTTACTTCAATGGGACTGCATTTAGGAATGGACGTTTCTGAGTGGCCACCTGAGAACATTGAAGAACTTGCAAAAAAACATGAAGATCAATATTAAATAATTATACGAGAGATTCACTATGAGACATTCGCATGGTTACAGGAAGTTAAACAGAACGCATGAACACAGGTCAGCTATGTTTGCTAATATGGCTTGTAGCTTAATTGAGCACGAGCAAATTAAAACAACCCTTCCTAAAGCAAAAGAATTGAAGCCGATTGTAGAAAAGTTGATAACTCTCGCGAAGAAAGGCAATTTGCACTCTAGAAGAATTTTAATCTCAAGGATAAAACAGCAAAATGCTGTAAGAAAATTGTTTGATGTTTTAGCGTCACGTTATAAAGATAGACATGGAGGCTGTGTAAGAGTTCTAAAAGCTGGTCAAAGATATGGGGACATGGCAGATATGGCTATAATTGAACTTGTCGATAGAGACGAAAACGCCAAAGGGGCGGGTGACCGAAAACGTGTAGAAGAACAGGAAAGTGCTGAAGCTACCGAAAATAGAGAGTAATTAATTGCTTATCAATGGCTGATAGCCGAGACATAATCGTTGAAGAAGATGGAATTGACTGCAGGCTAAGTACCTGGATTAGAAGGAATGATAGGCGGCTAACCTTCAACTCGGTGAATATGCTCTGTAGAAAAGGTTTGATCAAAGTTAATGGTATTAGGACACAGGCGTCCCACAGACTCGTTATAGGTGATGTAATTACAATACCTAGTCCTTCATTAAGTGTCACAGGCGATGAATCAACCTCAAAAATTGACCCTAAGTTGGCGAAGCTTTTACTGGATGCAATAATTTTAAAGGATAATCATCTTATTGCTATAAACAAACCAGAGGGTTTAGCCTCACAAGGAGGCAGTGGTCAGGGAACCAGTCATGTAGATGCATATAAATCTATACTACAATTTGGTGCAAAAGATCCACCAAGATTAATTCATAGGCTTGATAAGGAGACCTCTGGGATTCTGTTGCTAGCCAGAGACGTTAAGACGGCTGGCGCTTTTGCCACTCTGTTCAGGGACAAACAGGTTAAGAAGAAATATTGGGCACTCGTTGAAGGCGTGCCAAAAACAGAAAAAGGTATATTGGAAAGCGATATCGGCAACATAGATATTTGGAAACCCAGTATTAATAGGAGACTTATAGAGAAAAAAAAAAGTAGGCAGAATAATGCTAATAAAAAAAAAGCACTCACTTTCTATAAAGTGATAGAAAAAATAGGGTCAAAATATGCATGGCTAGAATTAAAGCCTGCTACTGGTCGTACTCATCAGTTGAGAATTCATTGCGCTGAATTAGGAAACCCCATCGTAGGAGATAGAAAATACAAAAGTAGGGAAGATAAGAATTCTCAAGACCTTCCATATAGATTCAAAAAGCTCTTTCTGCATGCAAGGTGCGTCACTTTCGTGCATCCAATATCAAAAAAGACAACAAAAATTGAGGCACCTTTGCCTAAGCATATGGGTTTAGTTTGGAAACATTTTGGTTGGAAAATTTGATGTGTAATTAAAGGTTTAGAACGGAATACCTATGATTATTAGTAAAGATAAATACTGGAAAAGAGTTAGAAAAGAGAAACAGAGTGAAAACTTGTTCCACATTTACTTAGATGAGATATGCCTCAGGTCAGATAAAGGCCATGAATTAAAGTTGTCTGAACAGTTAGCTAACGAGGTTGTAAGGGAGTGGAGTGCAGATGGAAAACTTAGTACCATTAAAAATAGGTTTTTTACTAAATTTTGCTTTTCAGCGACTGATATAACAAAAAAAGAGATGGGAGCTGTTTTTGGTCGTTTGGTGGAATATGGCAACTGTGACCCTATTTGTTATATCGCAAGCGAACCCACAAAACTACATTTGAAGCAAGAAAATCTTTATAGACCCTTGATAGAATGGGCTGAAAAATTTTTCTCATTAAAATTGAATATAGGAACAGGACTTCTTTTTATAGAGCAGCCACCCTCAAACGCTAACATTATTAAAAAATATTTAGAAAACCTTGATAACTTTCATTTAACTGCAATACATGAGCTGACTAAAAGCCTAGGATCTCTTTTTACTTGTCTAGCGCTTTATAAAAACGTAGTAAGTCCAGAATACGCTTGGGAAGTTGCTAATATTGAAGATAACTTTAGAATCGAAGTCTGGGGTGAAGTTGAAGAAGAACAGCAGAAAAGAAATCTAGATTTTGATCATTTCAGAGATCTGACAAAAATACTTCAAATGATCTAGTTTGGGGGCTTAGAGAATCATCATTGATTGAAGAATCAGTGTTTAAGAAGAATTTTTTAAAAAAAAAAGATGGAATACCTTTTAATTAACTGATTTTAATGACTTTTTTCTGTAGGAACAATTAAAAGTGGAAAAATATGTGAGAATGTTTAAACTTACGATCTTTGAAGTGTGTAAGTTTGTATTTATGCACACACAAAAGTTTCGAAAATAAACTAGGTTAAAGAAGGAAAAAATATGAAAAAACTATTTTTGGGAGTGCTTACAGCGCTAGCTTTGGCTGCTAGTGGCACTTTTGCTGGAACACTAGATGATGTGAAAGCACGCGGAAATTTACTATGTGGTGTGTCCACGGGTGCACCTGGCTTTGCTACTGTCGATGATAGCGGTAAAGATGTTGGGTTCGACGTTGACTATTGCCGAGCTCTAGCAGCTGCAATTTTTGGTGACCCAATGGCAGTGAAATTTGTCGGTTTAACATCTGCAGTAAGATTTACAGCATTGGCAGCAGGAGAAGTTGACATACTTGCTAGAAACACAACTTGGACATATAGCAGAGATACCGACCTAAAGCAGACATTCTTGGGTGTAAACTATTATGATGGACAAGGCTTCATGGTTAAGAAGGAGCTTGGTGTTAAGTCAACAACGGAATTAGATGGTGCGACGGTATGCATTCAAGTTGGAACAACAACAGAACTCAACCTTGCTGACTATTTCAAGGAAAATGGTATGAGCTATGAGCCTGTGCCAACAGCTGATAATGCTGAATCCCAACAGCAGTATCTTGCCGGAGCGTGTGACACATACACAACTGATGCTTCCGCATTACATGGTACAAGAGTTAACCTTGAAAATCCTGATGATCACCTCGTTCTGCCTGAAATCATTTCAAAAGAACCACTCGGACCTCTTGTGAGACATGGTGATGATAATTGGGCTGACATCGGACGTTGGGTGCTAAATGCGCTAGTTATTGCTGAAGAAAAAGGAATAACAAAGGCTAATATAGATAGTTGGAAAGATACTAAAGACGCTGAGATCCATAGACTTCTTGGAACCGGTGATGATGATATTCTAGCTATGGTAGGGCTACCTAAGAACGCTATGTATAACGCGATTAAAGCGGGTGGAAACTATGGCGAAATTTTTGAAAATAATCTAGGTGCTACTAGCGGTATTAACATCGAAAGAGGTGTAAATGCGTCTTGGACTAAGGGTGGTATTCTTTATTCACCACCATTTAGATGATTTGAAAACCTATTTGAAAGGGGCGTCTTGAACGCCCCTTTTTTTGAAGAAAATAATTGTAATTTTACGCGACGTAAAATGTTGCAGCCTTTAGTAATTTATATTACCTCTGTAGATAAAATTTTATAAACTATAGTCAGATGTAAATTATGGAACTAATATGAGCTCACCAACTCTTCCACCATCAGAAAGCTTTAAATTTAGTATGTTGCTAAGTGACACACGTTATAGAGGAATGTCGCTACAAGTAATAACGTTTATAATATTTATGGCCGTATTTTTCTGGCTAGTCGATAATACTATTAAAAACTTAGCCTTGCTTGATAAAGATGTGAGCTTTAATTTTCTATGGCTAAGAGCCGGATACGACATTAATCAGCGACTAATACCTTACACTAGCGATAGTACACACGGAATGGCAGCTTTAGTTGGCATTCTTAATACTCTACTGGTTGCATTTGTAGGGTGCATAATTGCTACAGTTCTTGGGCTTTTTGTCGGTATTCTACGCCTCTCAAAAAACTGGATTGTGGCAAAGCTTATGTCTGCCTACATAGAAGGTTTCAGAAATGTCCCAGTACTCCTTTGGATTGTGATGGTTTTTGCGTTGCTTACCGAATTCACCCCTGCACCAAGGGCTTTCAAAGGTGCTGAGCCTGAAGCCACAATGTTATTTTTTGAGAGTGTAGCGATAACAAATCGAGGAACATATTTTCCAGCACCAGTTTTGGCGGAAGGAGCCTATTGGTTACTGCTGTGCTTTGGTCTTTCGATAGTTGCCTCTATCTATTTTATTCGATACGCAAATAAACAGAAAAAAGATACTGGTAAAAGCTTACCTAAATTTTGGATTAGTGTAGCAGTAATTATTTTTCCAACATTAATACTTTTTTTTGCAATGGGCCAGCCAGTGTCACTCGAGTATCCTTATCTCAAGGGGTTTAATTTCAAAGACGGAATACACCTTCGAAACTCATTTCTTGCATTGACCTTAGCATTAGCCTTCTATACCTCTGCCTTTATTGCTGAGATAGTAAGAGCAGGCATCATGGCAGTTTCCAAAGGCCAATCTGAGGCAGCAGCATCTCTGGGTTTGAGACCTAACAAAATAATGAGCCTTATAATTCTTCCACAGGCTTTAAGGATTATTGTTCCTCCTCTTATCTCAAATTATCTAAATTTAACGAAAAATTCATCTCTTGCCATCGCCGTAGGATACATGGACGTTAGAGGAACCTTAGGAGGAATTACTCTTAATCAGACTGGAAGAGAGTTGGAGTCAATGCTTTTGCTTATGGGTTTTTATCTTGCAGTATCGTTGTCGATCTCTTCTTTTATCAATTACTTTAATCGGTCTTTTCAAATAGTGGTACGATAATGACTAAGATAGCTTTTGTAAGAAAAAAAGAAATACCGCCATCAGCGCCACCAATAACAGAGGTTGGGCTTATTGGATGGTTTAGACAAAATTTATTTTCATCATGGCTAAACTCGATACTAACAGTGTTGTCGGTATACTTTATAGTTATAATATTGTGGGATTTTATACCTTGGGCTTATGGAGGACACTGGAATACTAAATCGCTAAGAGAATGTCTAGACTTAGACCCAGATGTAGCGTGCTTTTCAGTACTTACGGCTAGATGGAAACAATTGCTTTTCGGACTGTATCCAGCTGAGGAGTATTGGAGGCCTACATTAACTTTTATCTTTTTGTTGCTTGCCATCGTTCCAATATTATTTCCAAAGTTTTTTCGTTTTTTTTGGTTTTCAATAATTTATCCCGGATTAGCTGTATGGCTACTGTGGGGGGGATCGTTTTGGTCAATTAGTATAGTATATATTGGGTTAACTTTAGGAGCGTTGTTTTTTCTGACTTTGATAAGACAGTATCTAAAAAACTATATAATAGCAGCTGTCCTTGCTTTCTTATTTACTACCGTATTTTTTCTCTTTATCTCCAATCCATTGGTAGGTCTTCTCAACGTTATTTTGCCTATTAGTCTCCCTTTCGTTGAGTCATTAAAGATGGGTGGATTTACTTTGTCTTTGATCGTAGGAGTTACAGGAATTGTTGCGTCTTTCCCTATTGGGATTTTATTAGCATTGGGACGACAATCTAATTTACCAGTAATTAAGATGATTTGTGTAGGGTTCATTGAGTTTATACGGGGTGTACCGCTAATTACGTTGTTATTTGTCGCGTCCGTTCTGCTAAACTACTTTTTACCTCCAGGAACCAACTTCGATATTGTGTTGAGAGTAGTGATTATGGTTACATTATTTTCCGCAGCTTATATGGCCGAGGTTATTCGAGGTGGGCTAGCGGGACTACCATTAGGTCAACATGAAGCATCAGCGTCTCTAGGGCTCACTTACTGGCAATCACAACGGCTTATAATTATGCCACAGGCATTAAAAATATCTATTCCAGGTATTGTGAATACCTTTATTGGCTTGTTTAAAGATACAACTCTTGTATCTATAATAAGTTTAAGAGATCCGGTCGGGCTTGCGTCGACAATAAGAGCGGATCAAAAGTGGAATGGTATTTATTGGGAACTCTACGTTGCTATTGGATTGATGTTCTTTATTTTTTGTTGGGGTATGTCCCAGTACTCTCAATATTTAGAAAGAAAATTAAAAACGGATAAATAGAATTGTCTATTTGGGTTAGGAGTAAGATTGATATGGAAAAAACTAAGATAAACATAACAGATGAAGTAGCTATCCACATATCTGATATGAACAAGTGGTTTGGTAACTTCCACGTACTTAGGGATATTAATCTGGAAGTGAGAAGAGGTGAAAGAATTGTTGTCTGCGGTCCATCTGGATCTGGTAAATCAACACTGATAAGATGCATTAATAGACTTGAAGAGCATCAAAAGGGAAGCATAATTGTTGACGGTACAGAGCTTACCACTGACCTAAAGAATATTGATAAAATCAGATCTGAAGTTGGTATGGTCTTTCAGCACTTTAATTTGTTCCCTCATTTGACAACTTTAGAAAATTGTACTCTAGCTCCTATGTGGGTTAGAGAAACTCCGGAAAAAGAAGCTACAGAGATCGCAATGGAAATGCTTGAAAAAGTAAAAATTCCTGAACAGGCTCATAAATACCCAGGTCAACTTTCTGGTGGACAACAACAGAGAGTAGCAATTGCAAGATCTCTATGCATGAAACCAAGAATAATGTTATTTGATGAAGTAACTTCCGCATTGGACCCTGAAATGATTAAAGAGGTGCTAGATACTATGATTCAGTTAGCTGAAGAAGGTATGACAATGATTTGTGTTACTCATGAGATGGGCTTTGCCAGACAGGTTGCGGATAGAGTTATATTCATGGACGACGGTCAGATTGTTGAACAAAACGAACCGGAAGAGTTCTTTAAAAATCCAAAGTCTGATAGAACAAAGCTGTTTTTGAGTCAGATATTAGGTCATTAACCTAATCATTTAGAAAAGCGCGCATATGAAAATTAAATTGTTCCTTCAGTCTTAAATTTTGACCAGAGGGGCAGGATCTTCTGACAAGGCAACTGTTTCTACATTCTTGACAACTAGGTGTGTTCACATATTCCTTACATCGAATGACATCATAGCCGTCTTGGTTAAGTGCGCCTACTGGACATGCGGTGAGGCATGGTTTTTCACATGGGGTACAGATATCTTTCGAGTTATTTGGTGTTTCTATGTGTTGATTTATACCGAGTGCCCCTCGAAAAGAAATAAATAGTCCCTTTTCTTTATGTACTAAAAGGCGAGCGAGAGATGATCCCATTGTTGAACATTTTTTAGCCCAATCAATAAATGGCTGAAAGGGTTCTTCAAAAGGAAAAAATGATCTTGCGTCAAATTTTAATGCAATTTCTTCTATGGTTTTTTTTGACAATCTATCAAGTGGGTTTTCTTTATTGTCTTTGTATTCCCTACTTTTTTAAATACGTGCCAAAAATAAGGCTCTTCTGGTCCTATTAGCAAAATGGTTCTCACTTTTGAGCAAATATTATCAGACCAATCTGGGTTAAAATAGCCTACGATATCAAGGCTTTTTTTATTCAGCATTCTTTGAATTGTCCGCAGGGTATCTGACATTCCAAAAAACTAGTCAAAAGTTTTTTTAAAGAGAGTGCCTACACCGTGGCTAGTAAAGAGTTCAAGAAGACAGGCATGATCAACTCTCCCATCTATTATAACGGATGCCCTAACACCCTCTTCAATAGCTTTTATCGACGTATTAACTTTGGGGATCATTCCCGAGTTAATAATTCCTGAGCCTATCAAGTTTCTTGCTTGTTCTATAGTTAATTGATTAATTAACTGATCTTCGCTATCTTTTACACCGACCACATCTGTTAGCAGTAAGAGACGATCAGCTAAGAGGCTTGAGGCTATAGCACCTGCTGCTGTATCACCATTAATATTAAATGTTTCGCCCTCTATTCCAAAACCGATGGGGGCAATAACGGGGATAAAATCACTCTTTATAAAATTCTGGACTATATCAGTGTCAACTTTTTTTATCTTCCCAACAAATCCGAGTTTGGGATTATCTTGCTCACATTCAATCATATTCGCATCTTTTCCGGATAGTCCAACACCTTTCCCACCTTGGCTATTAATTGCATTAACTATAGATTTGTTAACATTCCCAGAGAGAACCATTTCAACAACTTCCATAGTTTTACCATCTGTTATCCTCTTTCCCTCAGCAAATTCACTTTCAATTTTCAAATCCGATAATACCTTATTAATCATGGGGCCACCGCCGTGCACTATCACTGGGTTGACGCCACATTGCTTTATCAAAACAATATCTCGCGCAAAATTTTCCATTGAGGGTTTGCTCGTCATGGCATGACCACCAAGCTTAATAACTATTGTAGAGTCCTCATATCTCTGGATGTATGGTAGCGCTTCGGCCAGCGTGGCTGCCGTTTGCTTAAAATTATTTTCTATTTTACCGTTCATAGCAAAACCTAATGCAATTATAATGCTGATTTGTCAATTATTTTGATTTAAACCTAAAATTGAGAACATTATGTCTCGAATTTCACTGATACCGTTTTTTTTTATTGCTGATGTCAGTAAAAATTCTGGATTGCAGGCAGGGTGCTCGTTTATTTTGCTATTTATTTCGTCTAAAAGTTTGGCCATCTCAGGTTTCTTAACCTTATCTATTTTGGTAAGTATTATTTGATAATTCACAGCATAGGTATCCAAAAAGGAGAAAAATTCTCTATCATTATCTTTTAAACCGTGCCTTGCATCGACAAGAGTAAATACCCTCTTAAGTGAACGTCTTTCCGCAATATATGACTTTATGAGAGTCTGCCAATCTGACCTTTTGTCTTTTGACGCTTTTGCGTAGCCATAGCCAGGGAGATCAACGACATAGCTTTTTTTTCCCAATGAGAAAAAATTTAACTCTTGAGTTCGGCCTGGCGTCTTGGAAGTCCTTGCCAGGTTTCTTCTTTCAAATAGGGCGTTGATTAGCGAGGATTTTCCAACATTGGATCGGCCTATAAAGCAAACTTCTGCTTCTCTATCTGGGGGCAAACCATCAATGCCAGCCACTCCTTTCAAAAAAGAGACTTCATTTAATAAAGGTGATTTAGTAATCTATGGCTCCCTTATTAGTTTTCTTTGGAGGACCCTTCTTTTTTAAAGGAACTTAAGATATTTCCAAAAATATCGGGCCTGACACCCTGTGATGCCATAATAAAATACTGTTGTGCAAATGTAATAATATTATTTGCAACCCAATAGATGACAAGACCACTAGAGAACTGTCCAAGAAGAAACATAAAAATCCAAGGCATCCAAGCAAAAATCATCTGTTGTGTTTTATCAGTAGGCGCAGGATTAAGCTTCTGCTGTAGCCACATTGTTACACCCATAAGTATCGGGTAGACCCCGATAGAAAAAATAACGAGAAAACTTTCTGGACCAGGGGGAGAAAATGGTAGTAAGCCGAATAAATTTAATATAGAGCTTGGATCGGGGGCTGAGAGGTCGGTGATCCATCCTATGAATGGAGCATGCCTTACTTCAATGGTAACAAAAAGGACTTTGTATAATGAGAAGAATATTGGAATTTGCAAAAGTATAGGTAAACAGCCGGCAGCAGGATTGACTTTTTCTTTCTTGTACAAAGCCATCATCTCTTGTTGTAACTTCATTCGATCATCGCCGGCTCTCTTTTTTATTTTTTCCATCTCTGGTTGTAGTTGCTTTAACTTCGACATTGAAACGTAAGATTTATAAGCAAGTGGCAGTAATACTGTCTTTACAACCAACGTAAGAAGAATAATCGCCCAACCCATATTGCCCACAAGCTTATTACAATAATCAAGTAAGGAAAAAATTGGTTTGGTTAAAAAGAAAAACCACCCCCAGTCAACGGTATCAATAAAGTCAGCAAAGTCAGCTTCTTTCTGATACGTTTTTATCGTATTGACCTCTTTAGCGCCCGCGAATAGGTAGGTCTTTATTTCTGTTGACTGGCCTGACCCAATGCTCTGCAAAGGATGACGAATATCGGCCTGGTAAATATCGTTTGCTTCGTTATATTTACTAGCCATTTTAAATTTACTTTTTGGTTCACCAACTAGCGTTGACATCCAATACTTGTCAGTAAACCCAATCCAGCCATTTTCTGTGATCTCATAGATTTCAAGATTGGCACGCTCTCTATCGTCATACTTCTGGTCTGTTATATCGTCATATGATAACTCAACGAGTTCGCCATCATCATATCCTACTATCCCTTCATGAAGAATGTAAAAGCCAATAGTTTCGGGAGCGCTATGACGGGCTAGTATTCCGTAAGCCGCCAAATCAATTGTTGCGTTTGATTGATTAAATACGCGTTGCTTTATAGTGAAAAGAAAATCTTTATCGATGGAGATTTCTCTTTCAAATATAACTCCCTTAGGGCTCGTCCATTGTAGCGTTACAGGTGTATTGGGTGTAAGCGTTTTACCTTTTGCAAGGTTCCAGACAGTGTTCGGATTGGGCACATTTTCTCTGTCTCGGGATGACCATCCGTAAACAGCATAATAGTTTTCATTTTCATACTGAAAAAGCTCAATGTTTTTTGAACTGTCTTCCTGCGTCTCAAAATAATCCAAGAGTTTAAGGTTGTCTATTTTACCACCTTTTAAAGATAACGAACCCGATAGTCGTGATGTTTCTATTGGTACTCGCGGTGCGTCTGCAGATGTATCTATTTTTTGCTTACTTTCGTTAGTATCAACTTGTACTGGAGTGCTGAGACCAGTATTCTCCTGGTTATTTTCTGGTGTAACCTGTTCTGTTGTTTGTTCAGGATTTACTTCTTCCATTGGCTCTGGTGGAAACATGAGCATCCAACCAAGCAGTACTAAAAAACTTAGGGACGTTGCCAATAAAAGGTTCTTATTCTGATCATCCATCTGCTCTGCCTTTTCTTAAATAATCTGCGACTAATATATGGTTACTAATGACTTAATTCAATCGATTTATCGAGTAATGTCTTTTGCTTGTTTCTTGTTAGGTACAGGATCATAACCAGAGTATCGGCTAAATGGATGACATTTTAGTATCCGCTTTATAGACAAATAGGATCCATAAAAAACCCCATGGGTTTTTAAGGCGGCTAAGGCATATTCAGAGCATGTTGGCTCAAAGCGACAATTCTTTCCGGTCAAGGGACTAATGAAAAGACGATATATGTGAATAGGAAAGGAAATAATCTTTATAAGCATCTATTTACCGTCCTTTTGGCCATATATCTTCTTTATTCCGTTCTCTATATCATTACACAGATCTGTAAATTTTACTTTGATCGTTGTATCCTTTCGTGCAATGAAAATATAGTTCGTTTTTTTTATACCGATTTCCTTAAGTACAATTTTTCCTGCCTCTCTTAATCGTCGTTTTGCTCTGTTCCGTTTAACAGCATTTCCAACTTTTTTCGAACATGTAATACCCATCATTACGGATTCATCTGTGTCCACTACTTCATCGGTTCGCATGTAGCTTTGAACGACCACTGATGGCATGGCAGCGTAAGGTGCGTTATTACCTTTTAAAAAATCCCGGCGCTTCTTGATTGTCTGGATACCCATAAGTACTCCCTGCAGTCGTCAAGACTACTAGAATATTATGCGGATAACGTCTTTCTACCGCGTGCTCGTCGTCGGTTAAGTATTTTTCTGCCAGCACTTGTTGCTGAACGCAAACGGAAGCCGTGGCGGCGCTTTCTAACTCGGTTACTGGGTTGATATGTTCTTTTCATTACACAATTTCCTCCAGACCTTATTGATTAATGGAAACGGGCTTTATTGTCAATCGGCTATTTTTAATAATTAAACCATTAATATTAAGGAGAAATTTTATTTACAATTCGGTAACTCCTCATTAAATTCTCAATAAATGCACCGGTAGCTCAGCTGGATAGAGTACCTGACTACGAATCAGGGGGTCGGGGGTTCGAATCCTCCCCGGTGCGCCACAAAAAATTATTTATTTAAATAAATTAATGTCTTCACAACTTATATTTTATATAAAAGATGCCCTCGTTCGATATAAAGAGACGCCGGTATTTGAGGATCTAAGTTTAAATATACATCAGGGTAGCCGCATTGCTCTTGTCGGTAAAAATGGTGCTGGCAAATCAACAATTATGAATATTATAACAGGTGTTAAATCACTGGATGAAGGCGAACGCTGGGAAAATCCTGGAACAACAATAGGGTATTTAGTCCAAGACTTTCAACCTAATGAAAAAGAAACGGTATTCGATTTTATCTTTAATAATATTAAGGGTGAAGATCGTGAACTCTATCAATATAAAGTGGATATTGCAGCCGAAGCACTCGATTTGGATGTAAAAAAACCGATGACAATGCTATCAGGTGGCCAGCTTAGAAGAGCGGGCTTGGCAAAAGCGTTTGTTGAAGAGCCCGATATTCTTTTGCTTGACGAGCCAACAAACCATTTGGATCTTGAAGCAATTAGTTGGCTAGAGGGTTATCTGAACAATTATCAGGGAGCAATACTCTGCATTTCCCACGATAAACGCTTTTTAGAAAATATAACGAATAAGGTATTTTGGTTGGATAGAGGAAAACTAAAAGTCAGTCCAAAAGGGTTTAAGTTTTTTGATGAATGGTCAACAATGCTCTTGGAGCAAGAGGAGCGCGAACTTCAAAAAAGAAAACAAATTGTAGCCCAGGAAGTAGAGTGGGCGTCCCGCGGTGTAAAGGCACGTGTAAAAAGAAATGTACGACGCCTCAGCCAAGTACGTGAAATGAGAGATAAGTTAAAAGCTGATGAATCAGCTTATCGTCGCGCCACAAAAAAGATTAGCTATGAACCGATAAAAGATCTCGATAGTCATACTAAAGTCATTTGTGAATTTTATAATGTGCATAAATCATTTCAGAATGATGATGAGACAATTAATATCCTCAATGGTTTTAATATCCGTATTAAGAGAGGGGATCGCATTGGGATTATTGGTAAAAATGGATCAGGGAAATCAACCTTTTTGAAACTCATTCTTAAAGAATTAGAGGCTGATTGTGGAAGCGTGAAAGTCCAAAAGACAATCGAGTTTTCATACTTTGATCAAAATAGAAGTGATTTGAGACCAAACGATCGATTAAAAGATGTAATGGCCCCCAATGGAGGCGACTATATTGATGTGCGTGGCAAGACACGCCATATCTATGGTTATTTGAAAGACTTCATGTTTGATCCAAGTGTCGTGCTGGATAAAGTGGGGACACTGTCGGGTGGTCAAAAAAATCGTTTAAAACTTGCAAAGATTTTAGCAGATCCAAAAACATGTCTTATTCTTGACGAACCCACAAATGATCTCGATATGGAAACACTCGATATGCTTGAGGAAATCCTTATTAATTACGAAGGTACATTGTTGTTAGTGTCACACGACCGCGACTTTTTAGATCAGACGGTGACTAAAGTGTTGGCGTTTGAAGGAGATGGGAGAATTGAAGAGTGTATAGGAGGGTATTCTGATTATCTTAATCAAAAAAGATCCCCATCGAAAAACAAAGATAAGAAAGAACAAGATGTTAATCAGGTAAAAAAAGTAGAAACGAAAAAAGACTCCTCTGAAACCAAGAAACTAACCTACAAGCTTGAATATGAATTGAAAAATCTCCCTAAACAAATTGAAGATAAAGAAGCCGAGATTAATACACTCACAGATAAGTTATCTGATGGAGATTTTTATAAGAGTGATCCTGATGGCTTTGTTGAAATGACCAAAGAGCTGAAGTTGGCAAAAGATCAACTTGAAGAATACGAGGAGCGTTGGCTTGAATTGGAAGAACTAAGTCAATAACGTATAAATTGCTACTTAAAGACTATACAAAATCTGTAACAATAAAATCGTCAGCATCTAGCAAACCCACATCTGTATTATCAAGAAGAAATAGGATTTTATTGCTACTTGTATCTTTGATTTGAACATCTCCAGAAAAAGATCCACTTGAAATTTGGGTAATCGTTAGGTCAGAAAAAGTCTTATCCTCAAGTCCAATCTCGTCCGTTCCGTTTGAAAAGTCAGTAATTATATCCGCAACATTAATATCTGTGCTGGCATCCGAAACACCGCAAACAAATATATCAGCGCCTCCGTTACCCGTTAGTATGTCTTTTATTCCGGTTCCTGAGCCTCCATAAAGCGTATTCGCTGAACTGTTTCCTTTTATTGTATCTGAAGCAGATCCTCCCTTGGCGTTTTCGATAATGGCGTCATGTGCGATGCCCAATAGGCCATCACCTGCGGAAAATGTGCTTGCGAGGTCTGTATCAGATTGAGGCCTTTATTGATCCCAAAGATATTGGTTTTATTGAGCCCGGGCAAAAAGTTAAAATAAGCCTTACGGCCTATGTGCTAGTAAATATGGGTATCTTTCTGGAGATCTTTTGCAGACTGCTCCAGATACTATATTTCGAGAAGAAAGCAATAGTTCTCAATATAGTGTTATTGTTTCTATTCAGAGTAAAATAATGGACAACGAAAATTCTGAAGCTGAGATATCGCCTGGTATGATTGCGCAAGTTGATATTATTAGGGGCAGGCGAAGTATCCTTGAATATTTTTGGCAACCTGTTGCTAAAATCAAAGAGACAGCTTTCAAAGAGTAATATTAGAATTATAAGGTCAACAATAGTGTGATTGTAACTGTTATACTGGAAACTATTGTAGTAATAGTTATTGCCGCCGCACTTTCACTCTCAAATGTCTTGTAATAATTTGCTAATACGAAAACATTTGCGGCAACTGGTAAGCTTGCACAAACAATTGCTGTTTTGACCCACATAGTATCCATACCACTTTGAAATTGAAAAATGATAAATATCAATATCGGATGCACTACAAGCTTTATTAAAGTTATAAGAAACAAAACACTCTTTTGATTTTTAATAGATGTGACATTTAATGAGACGCCAAGTGCGATCAAAGCAACAGCAGTGGCCGATGCAGCAACAATCGAAAGGGTTCTATCAATTACCGTTATTATTTTTATGTCTGCAATTGAAAATATAAAGGCGACGAAAACAGACATCATAAGTGGGTTGTAAACGAAGCGCTTAATTACTTCTTTTCCCATCTCTTTCAGGCTAGTTTTTCTATTCTCTGTTAATTTGTAAAATATTAGAGTACTTAATAAAACAAAAGTATCAGCTAATAGGATCAAGGCCAACGGAATAGCAGCCTCCGTACCGAACGCTAAAATGCATAAGGGTACACCTATATACCCATAATTTGGATAGGCAGCATTTAGACCAAATATCGCCTTCTCCATTGTCTTAAGTTTTATCACAAGCCCAAAAATATAGGTGAGACCAAAGATGGATATTGTTACGATCTCGTAACTGAAAATGAAATTTAAGTTTAAGCTTTTACTGGCATCGCCCGAAAGGATACTTGTGAACATAAGAGGGGGTAGCAAAATATAAAAAGCAAACTTTGATAAAACAGTACCATCCCGTTCTGACATGAACTGAATTTTTTTCAATAAGTAGCCGATACCAATTAAAGAAAACATTGGAATAGTTAAATTTAAGACATCAGTCATTAATCACTCGATCTAAAAGGAACAGTAAGTTTTTGCATTATCAAAATAGTCAAAAGGAATAACACCAAAATGAATAAGCTGGTCTTTAGTATTTCAAAATAAAATACTTGTACACAGCTAAAGAAAGAAACGGAAAAACGATTGACGCTGATGCACCTATCTATCAGTTCGTAGAACTCAATTAAAAATAATGTCAAAAAAATGCAACTTAAAATAAAGCAGATAAAGGCAATTAAATAAGTTAAATAACTCACATACTTAGACATTTTCTAAAAATTAAAAATTGTCGCTTCTTTAGAAAGTTTAACAAAAACTTCTTCTACCTCAGCGTTGGAAAGGCTTTTAACAATTCCGTTTGAAACCTCCTCTCGGCTCCACATCCATGTTTTGACGGGGTCGTCTTTCATCGCCCATGCAGGGAATAAACGCTTTTCACAAAACTGATCGAGAAGGTGATAAACATTAATGTGGCGATCATCCTTCTGTATCGCCTCATAGGTATTTTTTACATGCTGCTCAGGTCCTTCAAGGAGCTGCAGAAAAATATCCGAACGACAGATTAAAGCTCCAGTTATGTCGTGTTTCCTATTATTTGCTCTAGAAGCAATTAATATTGCTGATAGAATCTCTAAACTATATCCAAAGGGTTGGGAGCAATAAACGAGCTGCATCAATTTCATTAAAGTTTCCTTGTCAACTTATAAACCCAGTATCCTACGGTTTCATGTATATAGATACGCCAAAGATTAATACTATCTTGCATGTTTCCTGGACCCCAGTATATCGAGTTTGCTGTTTGGAAATCAACAGGTATCGGATCGAAGACTATTTCGGGGCACTGTTTTTTAAAAGTTGCGATAGCTCTTTTCATATGACTAGTTGAAGTAACAATACCCCATTTTTTTATTGAAAGGTCATCAATAATCTCTCCAGTTAAAATAGCATTTTCGAATGTATTTCGTGAGCGCTTTTCAAAAAGAATATTACTGGGGTCTGTATTTAAAGCTCTGAGTAATTTCTCTACTATCTCTGCTTCTGAAAGTCCTTCATGAAATATTTTTTCTGAAAAGCCTGTGAAAATAATTTTTCCTTCAGGTTTTTGTTTAAGAAATTGTATTCCCTTCAAAATCCTTTCTGAAGCTGCTCCTAATGAGATATCATTTCTATCTTTACTCACTTTCCCAGAGTCTGTTCCTCCTCCCAATACAATTATGCCTTCTAGCTCAAGAAAAATTTCTTCTTTGTAGAAAAATTTATCTTCAAGATTTTTTACAAGAAATTCTGGTATCGGTTTATATAGAAAAATGACCCAAAAAAGCACAAACCAATAGGTGCCTTTAAGCTTATTTTTTTTTGCCCTAATGGTAATAAGTAAAAAGAGAACAAAGGAAATCACTAAAAGATTAAAAGGGTCTAAAAAAAAATTAAATATTTTCGAAAGAATGAAAAACAAGAAACTAGTTCCTTATTAAACGCTCATAAGCAAGTTCTTCGAAGGATGCGAAAGCGTTAAGAATATTGAGGCTGTAGCAGGGTAACATCTGTGCCAAGAAAACTCCAGCCATATCGCTCTTAGGGTCGACCCAAAAGTAGGTATTTAATACACCGGCCCAGCTTCCACTTCCCGCTTTTCGTTTTTTCGGTATTGGTTCCTTGTTTATAACAAGACCATAGCCCCATCTTTTTTCAACATTTGGAAAAATATTATAATCTAGCGCTAAGCTTTTATTGAAACTTTTTAGAGGTGAAATCGCCAAATTGCCTATTTGGTTTTTAAACATATATGAAACTATGGAATCTTCGCCATCAAATTTCATAACTTTCAAAAAAAACTGAAGGATCTTTAAATAGTCACTCAACGTAGATATGACTCCACCACCACCATATTGGAATGGGTTAAGTCCCAGAGTAATCTTAGTAGTAATATCTGAGTAAGAACCCTCCGAGTCCCTAAAATATACTGGACTCAGGCTTTCTTCATTCGACTGCTCTGGATCAAAAGAAGTTAGCTTTAGGCCTAGAGGATTACATAGATACTTCTTTAAATTTTCATCCAGAGTTAATCCACTTATGGCTTCTATAGCTTTGCCAAGCCATCCATAAGAAATGCCGTAACCCCATTGGCTACCAGGAGTAAATACTAACGGTGCTTTAAGAAACGCGTCATCCCCATTTTTCATTGGTGCTATTTCTTTTTTCAACAATAACTCTGAAATGATCGGATCATGATGTTCATATGCATTTCCAGATGTACAGCTTAATAGGTGATGGAAAGAAATAGGAACATCATTTTTTTTATACTTAATTGTGGCGCCCTCTTTATAGGCAATTTTTAAATTGGAGATTTCAGGGAGGTAAGTACCTACGCTTTCGTGAAGGTCAATTTTATAATCATCAAGTAAAGCCAATGTAAGATAGGCCGTTAAAGGCTTAGTCATCGATGCCATTCGAAATAATGAGTTTTTATTTTGAAATAAACTTGGAAACTTAGGGTTTCTGAAAATACCTTCAAGAGAAATAGAGCCACTACTTGTTATTCCATAGTCAACAAACGGTATATTCAAATTCAAAAAATTTTTGTTAATTTCTTCCTCAAAGCTATTCATGCTATTAAGAGGATTTTAATTTATTTGAAATCTGAACTGTTCTTTGCATTTGTCTCAGAACAGGTTTTTCGATTAACTTTCCATCGACCATTACAAGACCTGTATTTGCTTCTTCAAAAATACTAAGTATTCGTTCTGCCTTTTTTACCTCTTCGTCTTTAGGGGAAAATATATCATTAATTATTGGAACTTGTTTTGGGTTAATTGAGCCTTTCCCTGTAAAGCCTAAGTTACGTGCCTGTTCACAATAGCGTTTAAGGCCGTCACTATCGCTTAGATCTAGATAAGGTCCGTCTATCGCATCAAGACCTTCTTTTGCAGCAGCATGAACTACTCTTGAACGTGCATACAATAAATCTTCCCATGTCAATTTGCATCGAAGTTCTGCTGCCATATCAATAAGTCCAAAAAATAAAGTTTTTATTCTTGTACTTGCCGCTGCAATTTTGAAGACATTTTCTAAACCTTTATTTGTCTCTATAATAGGGTGAAGGTCACACTCCTTATTTGCTTCCGATAATAGATCGTCCACTATGATAATTTCTTCAGCATCCATCACTTTGGGGAGCATTAACGCGGGAGGTGGGCTTTCACTTTTCAAAACAGCCTGTAAGTCTTCTAATCCAAATTGTGTACGTATACTATTAATTCTAAGAATACGCTCAACGTTCTCAAATCCCTTATCATTCTTAAAAATATTTAAAGCATGCGTCCTGGCCTCGGTTTTATCATGAGGTGCGATACCATCCTCTAATTCTACACAAACCATGTCAACACCGCATGCCAGAGCTTTAGGAAACATTTCAGGTTTTAATCCAGGCGTAAAAATAAAACTTCGTCTCGCTCTAATAGTCAAAATTATTCTCCTTAGTATATAACTTCTTTAGCTTTGAATCTGAGCCTAGAGCTCTATCGGACCATTTTTCGAATACACGTTTGATCTTTCCAGCTGGGAGATTTAATTGAGCCATGGGTATCCCACCATTTACTACCTCCCCATAATATTCAATTAGATTACCATCAAATTGGAAATAAGCCATGCCGGGTACAGCTACTTTTAGGTTTTCAGAACCGGTTAGAGTCGAGGTAAAAGAGAAT
This sequence comes from uncultured Alphaproteobacteria bacterium, assembly GCA_902619165.1. Classification (GTDB taxonomy): domain Bacteria; phylum Pseudomonadota; class Alphaproteobacteria; order Rhodobacterales; family Rhodobacteraceae; genus CACIJG01. The sequence goes on along the minus strand of CACNDI010000003.1, from coordinate 27,667 downwards.
CGATATCTAGCGTATCCTCTACTATCATTGTTTAAAAGGTCATACATTTCCCAAGAAAAATTTTTAGCATCTCTATGAAAATGGGTTGGAAGCATCATAGCAATATTTCTTCTTCCCTTAAATTCACCATAAATATAATCGTCATAGACTCCATCAACGGTAAACAAGGAGGCTAGTTTTTCCCCATCGTTATTTTCAACAGCGGTTGTAAAAGTTTTTACAATGTCACTAAAGTCCAAAGTTTAGACCTCCACCATAAATCTTAACAAGGGAAGTCAAATACTTATAGGGAAAAATTATATTTATGTTGTATGATTATTAAAGTTCTAATTTTGAATTATTAAAGAGGGGGACAATAATGCAATTCGAGACGATTACTTTTGAGATTAAAGATAGAGTCGGAACACTTACTATGAATAGACCTGATGAAGCGAATGCACTGAACGCTCAGATGGCTAAGGAATTATTTGAGGCATCGGTTTTGTGCTCAAGAGACAAAAACTTGGGTGCTCTGATTGTTACTGCAAATGGTAAAATGTTCAACGCTGGGGGCGACCTAAAAGAATTTGATAATCCACCTGGAGGCAGACAGGATGAACATCTCAGTCGTGTGGCTTCCGATCTTCACAATGCAATTATACGGTTCCAATATATGGATGCACCGGTAATTATGGCTATTAATGGTACTGCGGCAGGCGGAGGCTTTTCTCTTGCTCTGTCGGGAGACTTCATTTTGGCATCAGATAAAGCAAAGTTCGTCTCAGCGTATACTGCTTCGGGGCTAACACCTGACGGATCATCAACGTATTTTTTGGCTAAACATGTTGGATTACTAAAAGCCAAGGAGCTATTTCTAACGAATAGAATGTTGTCTGCAGACGAAGCCAAACAATGGGGTTTAGTGACCGAAGTAGTGGCTCATGATAACTTAACCACAAAGACTAACGAGTTAGCAATTCAACTTGCATCCGGACCGACCAAGGCCTATGGAGGAGTGAAGAGAATGCTTTTAACGTCCTTCTCATCTCCTATAGAGTCGCAACTTGACAATGAGACGCGACATATTGTTGGCACAATGGACACTCATGACGGCCCTCATGGGCTAAATGCGTTTCTTAATAAGGAGAGGCCCAGGTTTACAGGTAGTTAGCTTTTCATCCAGTTAATTTTGTCTCAGCCCGCGTAACTAGATAAATACCCCCTATAACCAGTAGCCCTGCTAGAAATAATGCGCTTGATAGTTGTTCTGATAAAAGTAACCACCCGAAAAAAATACCCATAATTGGGGTTAAAAAAGAAAAGCTTGCTACGGTAGTTGCAGAATAGCGCTTGAAAAGCCACACCCAGAATATAAAACCTATCGAGGCAAATAAGACTTGGAATGAAAAACCCGCATAATGCAACAGTGTAAGATCTCTCACGAAGTCTCCATAGAACATAGAAAGAATGATCAGCATAGGGGCAGATACAAGGAAAGCATAAAACATTAACGTATCAGGAGACTCTGCACTAACCCTGGAATTTTTCGAATAAAACGCAAAGTAGGCCCAGCCAATGGAGCCCAATAGCGCGCAGAGATCGCCGATAATAGAAGCCCTTAATCCTCCCGATGCTGTTGAAGAGCTTACGGAAATAATTACCCCGATAATGGCCGCAAAAAGTCCAATTGTTTTGCCTATGGATAACTTATCATTTTTTAGCAAAAAATGGTTCATGAGTGCTAACCAAATTGGCATAGTATAGAACATTATTGTTACTCTAATCACAGAGGTAAGATCCAGGGCAATGTAGAGGAACATAAATTCAGCCCCAAAAATCACACCGTAAAATAGGATAGCTGGAAGTAAGCTTTTCTCTACTTTAATCCTTTTGTTCGTTAAAAACAGCCAAAGCAATATAAGAAAGGCGGCAAATAAAGATCTTAGACCCGCGCAAAAAACAGGTTGCAAGCCATCATTAACAACCTTCATTACAACTTGATTATAACCAGAGATTAAAGAAAAAAAACAAAGGCCAGCTATGCCAAAAGTATCAAGATTTCGTGACTCAATTTTCAATGTACTAAACTAAAACTAACAATCATTCCGGTACTATATAAAAGTTTTGACACATTACCTATAACAAAATATGTATTGTTCTGTGTTACTGCAGGATATTTGTTTAACACCGGTTTTATACTAAAATACAGGAAACATCTTGAACGCAACAACACCTTATTATCCAGATAGTTTTTATTCATTAACGCGCCTGATCATAACTCTATTTATCGCTATAGTCGGAAATGCTGGAATGTGGGGCATTGTAGTTATTATGCCCAATCTTGGAGAGGAATTTGAGGTAACGCGATCGGTGTTATCTATCCCCTACACATTAACTATGCTTGGCTTTGCATTAGGAAATGTGTTTTTAGGTCGGATCGTAGATCGATTTGGCATCACAAAAGCTATAATGTTGGCGTCACTATTGAATGCATTTGGTTATGTTTGTGCATCAATTTTTGATTCATTCCTTGCGTTAGCATTTTTTCATCTTTTTATAGGGATAGGGACAGCCGTGAGTTTTGGTCCATTATTGGCCGACATTTCTCTTTGGTTTAAAAAGTATCGCGGTATCGCTGTTGCAATTACTGCTAGTGGAAATTATATCTCTGGTGCTATTTTTCCTATTTTGCTTGGAGGTTTAATAAGTGACTATGGGTGGAGAATATCTTATTTCTTACTTGCCTTATCATGCATAATAATAATCTTACCCGCATCATTTTTTCTGCGTAGACGTTTAGATAAAAAATTTAGTGATGAGCAAGAAAAACTAGCGAGTACAATGTCAAATTCTTCTCGTTTTAAACCTTTGACGCTTCAAATAATTCTTAGCATTGCAGGGATTTGCTGTTGTGTCGCTATGTCAATGCCACAAATTCACTTAGTTACAATGTGTGTCGACCTTGGTTATGGGTCACAAGTTGGAGCGGAAATGTTATCTTTAATGCTATTGGGGGGTGTAATATCAAGACTAATATCAGGTGTTTTGGTTGATTTTATCGGTGGCGTAAAGACTTTATTATTAGGCTCATCGCTTCAATGTATTGGATTAGTTTTATACTACCCCACAACGGAGATGAGTTCTCTTTATATAGTGAGCTTAATATTTGGTCTGTCTCAAGGTGGAATAGTTCCAAGTTATGCAATTATAGTAAGGGAATACATGCCACCGCAAGAGGCAGGTGCGCGTGTAGGAATTGTAATAATGGCAACCGTTATCGGTATGGCTTTTGGTGGCTGGATTTCTGGAGTGATTTTTGATGCGACTAACTCTTATCAGCTTGCCATTTTAAATGGGATAACGTGGAATTTAATAAATATTTTGATAGTAAGCTCGCTACTAATCTTTGGAACAGCTAAACCGCTTAAAAGCAAGACAGCCTAACAGTATTTTTCGGGTCCAAACCACTGGCCGGTTGAATAGCGATCACCATGAGCCCATCCGACAGGCAATATATTTTCAATATCTCTCATGTTACTATCTGTGAGACTCAGCTCACAACCATCTATCATCTCTTTTAGATGAGTTACTGACCTCGTTCCAGGTATAGGGAGGACATGAGTATCCACCTTTAAAAGCCAAGCGATTGCAAGACCTGATGCTTTACACCCAAGATCGGCAGCATATTCACGGAATTTTTCTGTGGTTTTTATATTATTAGAAAGGTTCGGTTCTATAAAACGAGGATTTGCTTTAAGAAACTCCATTTTTTCAACCGTTTCTGAATTATGCGGCTTATCTGTTAAGAGGCTTCTCCCGATCGGGCTAAACGCAACTAGCGATGTACCTAGACTTTTTGTTCTTTGTACAAGACCTAGTTCTGGGTATCGTGTGCTTAGGGAATATTCTGACTGTACAGCACCGACGGGATGAATTGATGCCGCTTTTTCTAATGAAGTTGGAGCAATTTCTGAAAAACCAAATTGCTTGATTTTTCCATCTTTTATAAACTCAACTAAAGTTTCTGTTACCTCTTCAATTGGCCTATCTGCTTCCCTTCGATGGACATAATAAAGTTCAACGCAGTCGACTCCCAGTCGTCTAAGTGAATTATTTAATTCTTCAGTTAAAAATTCTTTTGAATTATCAAAAACAACGGTGCCCTTATCATCAAAATTTTTTCTGTCTATGCCACCCTTTGTTGCTATTTTGAAAAATTGCCTATCTTTTGGGTTCAAGGTATTTAAAAACTGACCTATTCTTTCTTCAGATAGGCCCATTCCATAAACTTTTGCAGTGTCAATATGATCTATTCCGTTATCAAGAGCCATTTTTAAAATCGCGTGGCTTTCTTGTGTATTTGTTGGACCATAAAAATCAGAAAAGGACATCGCACCTATACCTAACGCACCAACTTTCGTTCCCGTATTGCCAAGATTTCTTTTTTCCATTATGTTTCCTTCACAAGATTAATTAACACATTTAGTTAGTGTTTATTAATCAGAGATGCAATGTTTGACAACAAATTTTTGGGAATATTTATGAACTGGAGAATTTATTTATCAGGAGAGATACATACAAATTGGAGAGACGAGCTAAAGTTGGCAGCAAATGAAGCAGGTTTAAATGTAGAGTTTTTGGGTCCTGAAACTGATCATGATCTCTCTGACAACTCTGGGGCTAATATACTAGGAAGTGAGGATAAAAAGTTCTGGCATGATCATAAGGGAGCAAAAATAAACTCTATAAGAATAAAAAGAAACATAGAATGTTCCGATCTTGTAGTAGTAAAATTTGGAGAAAAGTATAAACAGTGGAATGCAGCTTTTGACGCAGGATATTCTGCTGCAAAAGGTAAGTCGCTAATCATTATGCATGATGATGATTATCAACATGCACTTAAGGAGATTGATGCGACAGCATTGGCCGTGGTTCAAAACAACCAACAGTTAATAGAAGTTTTGAAATATGTCACGAAGGAATAAATATCTTCTAGTTGCATGCAATTTTTTTATTATGGCTATGTTTAAGGTAAGTTTAGGTATGGCGTCAGAAAAACCATTCGAGACTTTTGATCCTAACAAAAATAGAAATTGGTCTTTTTTTACTGATGGTGTAATGGGTGGCGTATCAAGTGGAAAGGCATTTTTTGGAAAAAGCGGTACAGATAATTTTGTACGGCTTGAAGGAAAAGTTTCAACCGCCAATAACGGTGGATTTATACAAATTAGACATAGCTTAGAAAAATACCTTAATAATGATATTAAGGGCATTTCTCTTAAGGTGAGAGGAAATGGAGAGAAGTATTATGTCTTTGTAAGAACAACCTCAACATTACTTCCTTGGCAATTTTACAATGCGTCTTTTAAGACTTCAAAAAGCTGGAGGGTTATAAAGATAAACTTTGATACATTTCAACCTTCAAGCAGCTTTCTCAGGAAAACGATAAAAAGTTCATCTATCAAAAGTATAGGGATAGTCGCCTATGGGCGTGACCATGAGGCAAAAGTTGACATATCTGAAATTTACTTCTTTAAATAATAATTAAAAAATTTCCCTCTTTGTCGTTTATTAATTTCCAAGGAGATATTATTATGAGAATAGCTGCAGTTTTTGTCTTTTTATTCATTTTGGGTTGTGCTTATAACCCTCAGTTGCCTAACGTAACTAACGCAAATGGAACTAGTGCTTCAGGAAAGATGTCCCAGGGAACTTTACCTGCTCGAGGGGTGGGTCACGTGTCTGTGCATCCAGATTTAAATTTAAGGATGAATAGTTCATGTGCAAAAGTCATGAAGATCAGCTTTGGACAAACGCAAGATTATCGTAGTGTTATGATGGAATTAAAGAATAGAGCCTTAATTATGGGTGGTAATTCTGTTTCTTTGATCGAGTGGTTTGAAAATAACAATACCACTGGATACGTTGGAAACATATACTTATGCAAGAAGAAAACCTATCACATTCACCCACATCCCGCATGATAAGTTTAATCAGACATTTTTAGCGCATCTATGAATGCTTGTTGGGGGATTTCCACTCGTCCGAATTGACGCATTTTCTTTTTTCCAGCTTTTTGTTTCTCAAGTAGCTTTCTTTTTCTTGTAATATCACCTCCATAACATTTCGCAGTAACATCTTTTCTAAGAGCAGATATTGTTTCTCGCGCTATTACTCGGCCACCAATTGCTGCTTGGATAGGGACTTTGAATAAGTGTTGTGGTATTAACCCCTTTAGCTTCTCACACAAGCTGCGTCCACGACTTTCTGCCTTGGATCTATGTACCATCATTGAAAGGGCATCAACGGGTTCGTCATTAACAAGAATTTGCATCTTTACTAAATTATCTTCTTGATAGCCCTCAATTTGGTAGTCAAAGCTTGCGTATCCTTTTGTTACTGACTTTAGTTTGTCATAAAAATCAAAAACTACCTCATTAAGAGGTAAATCATAGATAGTCATGGCGCGACTACCAACGTAGGTTAAGTCTCTCTGGACGCCTCGTCTTTCCTGACAAAGCTTCAGTACATCTCCAAGATACTCGTCTGGCACCAGAATTGTTGCCTTTATCCGTGGCTCCTTTATACAAGTAATTTTGGAGGCATCAGGAAGGTCCGCAGGATTGTGAATATCAAGTAATTCTTTATCGGTAGTCTCAACACTGTAAACGACACTCGGAGCAGTTGTGATTAAATCAATATTAAACTCACGCTCTATTCGATCTCTTATGACCTCGAGGTGTAGCAATCCGAGAAAACCACATCGAAAGCCAAAACCTAAAGCTAATGAAGTTTCGATCTCAAAGGTAAATGAGGAATCGTTTAACGCCAATTTTTCAATAGATTCTCTAAGGGTTTCAAATTCGGAACTGTCCACAGGGAAAAAACCACAAAATACAACGGGTTTCGCTGGCTCATATCCAGCAAGGGGTTCACTACAAGGTCTTCCTTCATGCGTTATAGTATCACCCACACGCGTATCCCTAACTTGCTTTATAGAGGCAGTAAACACCCCTATCTCCCCCGCGGATAAAAAATCTACATTTTTAATTTTTGGTTTTAAGACACCTACTGAATCTATGGTATACTTGGCTCCACTCTGCATCATTATTATTTTGTCACCTTTTTTTAGAATTCCATCAACCATTCGTATCATAACCACTACACCTAGGTAGCTGTCGTACCAACTGTCTATTAGCATAGCTTTAAGAGGATTTTTGTGAACTCCTTGTGGGTGGGGTAGTGAAGTCACAATTGCTTCTAATACCTCATCAATTCCTTGGCCAGTTTTTGCAGATATTTGCAGTGCTGATGAGGCGTCTAGACCAATAACTTCTTCTATTTGTTGCCCAACTCTATTACAATCTGAGGCAGGCAGGTCTACTTTATTAAGTATTGGAAAGATTTCGTGATCGGCCTCTAAGGCAGTATATACATTAGCTAAAGTTTGGGCCTCTACACCTTGACTCGCATCGACTACGAGCAAAGAACCTTCAACAGCTCGCATTGAGCGGGAAACCTCATAAGAAAAGTCAACATGTCCAGGAGTATCAATCAAATTCAGTATGTATTCTTCACCATCTTTGGCTCTGTAAGATAAGCGGACTGAGTTGGCTTTTATTGTAATTCCACGTTCTCTCTCCAAATCCATGGAGTCAAGAAGTTGTTCTTTCATATCTCTAGAAGACACCGTATTAGTAAATTGAATCAACCTGTCAGCTAACGTGGACTTTCCATGATCTATATGAGCTATAATTGAAAAATTCCTAATTTTTTCAATTGGCTTCATACGTCACTCTTCTTTTTCTCTAATATCTATCTAAGTTTCGCGTATTACTTTTAACTAGTCAGAAGCTTTTTCTACTTCTACCTTCTCAATGTCCCTTTTGATCTTCATAGCATTTGACGATAGATTATCGAATGCTGACCGTCTGAGAAAGGGATCTAGACCTCCAACTTTATCAATCGTTCGAAGAGCAGAAGCGGAAACCTTAAGTTGAAAATCTTTCCCTAACACTTCAGAAGTCAGTTTAACGTTGTTTAAATTTGGCAAAAACTTCCTTTTTGTCCTATTCTTAGCGTGACTGACGTTATTGCCACTCATTGCTTTTTTACCTGTTAATTCACACGTTCTAGACATTGTTCCCTCTCACTTTTGTGTTTTTACTGTGAGTATTTTTCTCTGTCAAGACATTTAGCTAGACTTATACCATATCGGTGATCTATAACAGTAGGGCTTATTGGGTGGAGACTACTCTTGTGCGGTATTATTGGCATAGTTTCAAAAAATCAGGTTGTTGACCGGTTAATAGATGGCTTAGAATGTCTCGAATATCGGGGGTATGATAGTGCGGGGATAGCGATTGTTAATAATTCGGAGATTGTTTGCAGTAAAAGCACAGGTAAACTTGTCTCCCTTAAGAACAAATTAAGACAAAACCCATTAGACGGTTATATTGGAATTGGTCACACGAGATGGGCTACTCATGGCGAACCAATTGAAATTAACGCACACCCGCAAGTTACAAAAAATGTGGCAGTGGTGCATAATGGGATTATTGAAAATTTTGCGGAGTTCAAAGATGGATTGCTAGAGAAAGGAATAAGCTTTGAATCTCAGACAGATACTGAGGTTATAGCAAAGCTAGTTGAGGAAAAAATTTCTAAAGAAAAGCGTGGACCTTTAGAAGCAGTAAGACTTACTGTAGAAAAATTACGTGGATCTTTTGCTTTGTGCTTTATCTTCAGAGGACATGAGAATTTCATGGTAGCAACCAGAAGGGGATCTCCACTAGCTCTCGGATTTGGCGATCGAGAGAATTTTGTTAGTTCCGATGCGTTATCTTTATCAATTTTTTCCAATAAAGTATGTTACTTAGAAGAAGGTGACTTTGCTAAACTTACTTCTGATGAAGTGAAAATGTATGATAGCTATGGCAACAGCGTCTCTAGAGACATGCATATATTACATACTGACCCAGTCAATCTCAGTAAAGGTCAGTACAAGCACTTTATGGAAAAAGAGATTTTTGAGCAACCTGAGGTGATTTCACGAGTACTGGGTACTTATTTGAATGCAGTCAAGGAGACGCTATCATTGCCATCTTTGCCTCAATCAACTGAAATTCAGAGAATTATATTGATCGGTTGTGGTACGGCTTTCTATTCCTGTTTGGTCGCAAAATATTGGTTTGAAAGCTTGAGTAGTATACCAACGCATGCTGAGCTAGCATCTGAGTTCAGATACAGGTCTCCAGTTGTTAGTGAGCATGACTTGCTTATTTTTGTCAGCCAATCAGGTGAAACAGCTGATACAATTGGAGCTTTGAGATTTGCTAAAAAATATACAAAAAATATTCTTGCTATTGTTAATGTTGAGCAAAGCTCAATAGCACGCGAGTCAAATTGGGTGTTTCCAACCAAAGCGGGGCCAGAAATTGGGGTGGCATCCACTAAGGCCTTTATATGCCAACTGCTGGTTTTAAAAATTCTAAATATCAAGTTTGCAAGTGAATTATCAAAAATCACGGCAAAACAGAGGTCTAATCTTTTAAAAGGATTATTAGAATTACCCAGGCTTTATTCAGAGATTTTATCTCAAAATGAAAATATCAAAAAGTTGTGTAAAAAATTTATGAATTCAAATAGCGTTATTTACCTAGGAAGAGATATATTATATCCCATAGCACTTGAGGGTGCGTTGAAGTTAAAAGAAATAAGCTATTTACACGCAGAGGGATACGCTTCCGGCGAGTTGAAGCATGGGCCCATAGCGCTGATAGATAAAAGTATGCCATTAGTTGCTTTGAATCCATGGTCTAAAGTATTTGAAAAAACATTGTCAAATTTAGAAGAAGTTAAGGCCAGAAGGGGAAAAATAGTATTATTTACGGACAAAAAAGGTAAAGAGTTATCCAAGGATTTAACAAAGTCAATTTTTCAACTGCCTAGTTGCACCGACTTTCTGACACCGATCTTGTACTCCTTACCGTTGCAACTGATAGCTTATTATACAGCTCTCGATAAAGGAACTGATGTCGATCAACCCAGAAATTTGGCAAAATCCGTGACTGTCGAATAAATCATTGATTTTATTGGTTTTTTTTGACCCTACAGAGTGATAGGGTAAGTGTTTCTGTAGGTATGCGTTTCTGATATTTTTTCTAAGTTAAAAATCTCTTTATTTCAGAGTTTTTGTTTGATAATGCGTAACCAAATTTTTTAAAAATTTTAGTAAAGAATTTCGCAAATTTTAATTATTTAAGATTTGCAAAAAGAAAGTTTCAATCGGTATTGCTATGGTAGAAATATTCATTCAATCTTTTGTTCTATACTTCGTTGTTATTGACCCGATCGGAAGTGCGCCTATCTTTTTTGTGGTCACTAAGAACTTAAATTTAAACGGAAAAGTTAAAACCGCATTCAACTCAACTATAATCGCATTTTTGGTTTTAATATTTTTTGCAGTTTTAGGTAATTACATTTTCAATCATTTGAGTATAACTTTTCCTGCTCTGAAAATAGCAGGTGGTATTATCTTGTTTTTAGTCTCCTTAGAAATGCTATTTAACAAGAGACGAGAACGGAAAGAGGAAGATGCTAATTTTGACTCCGATAATATAAGTGTATTCCCACTTGCGATTCCCCTATTAGCAGGACCTGCTGCCATAATATCAGTGGTAGTTTCTGTCAGCAATATTGGGGGGAATTATATCAACCAAATCATTGGAATATCGTCATTACTTCTTGTCATGGTTATTACCTTTGTCGCCTTTTTTATAGTTTCAAGGTTTGAGAAAATAGTTAATGAAAAATTAATAAGTGTATTCTCAAGCATTATTGCAATTATTTTGGCGGGATTGAGTGTACAATATGTTTTAGATGGAATTAATGAGTTTTTAGTGTAGTGGAACCTCAGTTTCAAAAAACACTATAATTTTATAAATAAATTTTAAGGAGAAATAAATGTCTAAAGTACTCGTTCATATACATAGCGATTTGGAATTCAAAAATAAAGTAACATTAGGTTTAATGGTTGCTCTTGCCGCAGAAAAAAGTGGGCACGAAGTAACTCTTTTTCTCGCGGCAGACGGCGTTCACATTCTAAATTGCAAAAGTGCTGGTGAAATAGTAGGTCAGGGTACTGGAGATTTATATGAACATTTGGAAAGTTTAAAGAATACAAATGCAACCATATTTGTCTCAGGAATGTCCGCTAAGGCACGCGGTTACGATGAGACACTTCTTGATGGATATAAAGCAGAGTTTGCCATGCCTGATAAACTTGTTGAAGAGTCAATTAAATCGGATAGCGTCCTCTGTTATTGAGATTATTAACCAAAGTTTTATCCACCACCTCCAAACTAAAATCAGACCAAACCTCAGGGTATTCTTTCTCTAACTTCTTATCTTTCAGTCTTTTCTTCTTAACAATTGAATGAACATTATTACCTCTAAACTTCTTCCCACGTACAGAGAGATACCCATTTTTATTCAACCAATCTGCAATCCTGTCAAAGGTTCTTTCTTTTTTCTCTTTGTTCAGTGATTGTCTGATAGAGAAAGAATTGGTATTCTGAGTACTGTGGTACATTAAAAGGTGGACGGCGGTAAGTTATGCTGAAACAGAAAAGAACATCTGCAGAAGAAAACTCCCACCTACACCGTACAAACGATACTGTCGAATAAGTTATTGATTTTATTGGGTTTTTTCATGATATTTTTCTTAAACAAAGGGAAATGTTAAGAGGAAAAGACATTCATGATTTCTGTTCTGAAGCAGTCTATAATTTAGACCCTGTAATATTCGGTTCCAAAGAAAACTAATCCCCAATCTACTTTATGTCTATCTTGTTGATTTCATCAATAACCAGTTCGTTGTCTCCAATTTCGTGGTCTCCATCAACTAAACTGAATTCGTCCAACTCATACATTTCAAATAACTTATTGAATGCTTCATCTTCAGACCTCACTTCAGTCATATCAAAATCTCTCCGCCCATATCTATCACCACTCTTAAACTTAATGTGATATTTTATTTCCCAAATGAAGTTCAATTTTTATTAAGTTTCCCTCTTCTTTTTTCTAATCGCCATAAAACAAAGAAAAAGAGAATGAGTCCAGGTTGCAAAAGCAGAAAGATTATAGTGTTGATGTCCTTATAATTTGTATTCGTCAAAAACTCTACAAGGTGCATAATGTCAACACACAGGAAAAAGAACCACTCAATAAAATTTCCTAGAACTTCAAACATCAGTCTCTCTCCATCCATGCGTTCTTTTGTTTTTCCTGCTTCCAGAGATTATAAAAAAGAAAGATTAGAAATGGTTGAATGAAGATAAAAATTAAAATGTTTGCAATGTAATAACCCATTCCAAATCCGCCTGGATTACCTCCGATAAATTGAAGAATATATACCGACAATTTGTAATATTCTCTCATCAAATAACCAATATCAAATATCACAGAAACAAATGGGAACAATACTGCGAATATAATTGGAATTATTATTGCCGCAGAACGCATCCATATTTTTGTTACTCTTGGCGTTTGTCGTTTTGACAACGAGAAAACTTTAACAATGAACCATATCGTCCAAATAATAATAACCAAACTCATTAACCCAAAATTTCTATTTGCGTCATCCATCTGCTCTAAAAGTAAAGGTGGGCATTCGTAATTAGTGAACGCATACTTACAATCTCTCCCAGCAAAACTCAAAACATCTTGAAAGAAATACATATTAAAAACGTAAAGAATGAGCAGGGGAACTATTCCATATAACCAAAAATGTGTCTCTAACTTATTCACAACTAAAACTATACCTAAAATATTTGTGTTTAGTGAAAAGGATTTTACACATTAATTTCCAGACATTGCTGGAAAACCTCCCCCTATTTTGCATATGACATCGTAGTTAACTGGTCTTTGTACATAGGATTTTTTCTCTATTTCCTTAGATTCACAATCATCATCATCTTTCAAATCTGGGTAAGAGTAAAAAATATCAACGTCATGTAGAAGGGGAACATATTCATATTCTGACTTCTTAATATTAGTGGTCATTATTTGTCTACCACAGAAGTGGAACTTGTTATCAGATATATTAGTCCATTGATTATTGACCTTGTCATAATCAAAAATTTTCTTTTCAGAAGACTCCCAATTTACTTCACAAGCATTTTCCACAAACTTCATCCTTGTATAGTATGCTTTTTTGATTTTCTCCTTATCTTCCGTTTCACAGACAAAAGTATAATCAACAAATGTTTTCAAAAACTGTTTTTTGAAAAATTTATTCAATTCAGACATTTTGCTATCTTCGTCTAATGCAAGAGAAAGTTTTTTCGTTTCCTCTACCCACTTTTCGTGCCCACGAGCATTCAAGAACTCTCTACATTCACGCATAGCAAGTTGAGTTAAATCTTCTTCTGCACCTTCTTTTTTTAGTTCCTCAAAAAACTCTTTCTCTGACGGCATTTTCTTTGGTGCCATTTTAACAGTAAGAAATTCGCAAGTAATCTTATCTAAACTCATTTCTTCGCATTTCACATTCAGAAATTCTGGTTTGGATTTATCTGAGTATTTTAAAAATTGGTTTTTAGGGTTACCTATCCTTTCTTGTGAGAACAGACTAGTTGAAGCAATCAATAAAGTTAGCAACCAAGAAATAATCCAAATTTTTTTATTCATGATTTCCCCTATCATTCAACTTTTTAAAGATTATTATATTTGCATTAATCAATCGCAATACCCTCTTTAAAAAGTTCTTCACTTTCAATAGTTCCATCTGGTTTATAGGTTGTCCATATTCCATCACGTTTTCCATTTTTGGAGTTCCCTTTAAGATATAAACTTCCATCCTCATAAAAGGTTTCCGTAAGACCATTCATGATACCTAGTTTATAGGTCATATTGAGATAGAGTTGACCATCTTTATAAAAATACTTCCAAACTCCTTCCATCAATCCATTCTCATATTGACCAGAGTGTTGGAGGTTTCCATTGTCATAATGTGTTTCAGATTTGCCGGTATAAAGTTCGTTTGTACCCTCGACATATTCCAACTCACCATCCATGTTTATTTCTACATCATCGGTGGTCATGTACAAATACCAACTTTTTCAAAAAGTATGCCTACTTAAAGAAAACCTACTTACATTTCGCAACGTATGTCCCTGTTTTAATTATTGGTGACATCCTTGACTGTTGAGAAAGTGTCATCGTTTTTGTGTTCAGGTCAAAAAGATAAAGTTCCAATAATCCGGCAGGGTCTGCTGCAAGAAATTGAAGTACATTGTTCTGTGTAACTAAAGGAATAACATTACCTCCAAATTTTCGGACACTTTTCCCACCAGGGGGTTGTCCGTAGAAAATGTCAAAATCATCACCATTTTTTTGCAGAATTCTTATTCCTCTATTGCCAGAAAAAGAATCCTCTTTCCATTCTCCTGATTGATAATATGCTTTACCTACCAAGTTGGAACAATCCGCTATAGTTTGTGAAAACCCCATCGCACAAGATAAAAAGAAGATTATCGATGCAGAAATAATAAACTTTAAAGGTTTCATATTTCCCTCCATGTCTAGTTCTTACTAGAATAGTAAATACTTATAAGAAAAAGAACAACATTAACGATTTCTCTTAATCACTTAATGCACGATAAACAGTTGCACGACCAACACCCAGTCTCTTTGCAATTTCAGTCTTCATAAGACCCTCTGATGCAAGTTCCTTAATCTTTGCAACATCTACTGTTTGTTTACGACCCTTATAAACACCTTTCTCTTTTGCCTTCTTGATACCTTCCATTTGTCTTTCGTGTCGTAGTCTGGTCTCAAACTCTGCGAACACTCCTAACATATCGAGGAAACAATTACCCTCTGGTGTGTTCGTATTGACTGCTTGTTCTGTTGCAGACAAATGAACTCCCTTTTTATTGAGGTCATAGACTATGTTCTGTAAATCTCTCATAGAACGTGCAAGTCTATCAATACGAGTAACAACTAATTCATCACCCTCTCTCAAGAACTCCAGAAGAGTTGTAAGTCCGGAACGACCTTTTAAGGATGTTCCAGAGACTTTTTCTTCTCTGACAGTATCACATCCAAAACTTATTAATGCGTTTCTTTGCACTTCTAGGTCTTGGTCAGAGGTTGAAACTCTTGCGTATCCGTATTTCATCATAAACTCCGTTAGTGTCTCATTTAAGTCTAGACTCTATAGATTCGTGTCTCATTTGTCAATAAATAACCCTAATGAGACATATATCTGTATCATTTAAATGTATCGTGAAAGTGTACCCATGTGAGACGAAGTCGCAGAATGGTTAAACAAGAAAGGTTATCTATCTGTACGTGGGAAGAAGTTCAAAGGAAATCATGTACATTCAATTGTGAAGAAGAAAAGATTGAAAGATGAGAAGTTAGAAAGAGAGTATCCAGAGGTGTGGTCCGATTTTAGTTTGGAGGTAGTTGATAAGACTTTGGCAAGTATGTTTGAGGGTTTTTAAATTTGACCAACTTGTAGTAAATAACTACATTTTCTTATAAAAATATTCTTGGGTTCTTATGTTAACTGTATATGGAAGAAAATCTTCTGCGAATGTTCAAAAGGTTCGTTGGATTTGTAGTGAAGGAAATTTGGAGTTGAAAACGGAAATCGTTGGAGGGAAGTATGGTGGATTAACCTCTCCAGAATTTATAAGTTTGAACCCCAATAGCACTATTCCAGTTTTAAAAGATGGTGACTTTATACTTTATGAATCCAATTCAATCATAAAATACATATCTGATAAGTTTGATATTCTAAAATCTGATAACCCAAAAAAAACAGCATTAAATAACCAATGGATTGATTGGTCGAGTTCCGTTTTTGGACTAAACTGCTCAACTTACACAGCGCATAATATATTGCTTCCTGTAGAACAAAGAAATCCTACTTTAGTATCTGAAGCAAAAAAGAATATTCGCTCATGCTTTGAATTATTGAATACCCAGTTGGAAAAAACTAATTATCTCCTTGAAAATGATCTTAGTTTAGCAGACATCCCCGTAGGTTGCTGGATACATAGATGTGTGGTTTTGGGTTTAGATATTTCAGAGTTTAAATTGTTAGAAAAGTTGTATGTTAATTTGAAAGACAGAAGCGCTTTTAGAATGGAAGTATTTTCTGCACCTTTACCTCCTGAGTAGTTATTTATTGGTCCAACTCTATGAAATCATAGTGAGTTTCAATCTCCCTCATGAATTCATTTTGGGTATATACTAAAGACGTGGGTTACTTTTGAGACATTACTAACCCTTTTTTATTTTCTGTCGTTTTTATTAGGTGAGTGAATATGAGTTTTATTTCATATTTTTTCCTTCACTGGGAGAACTCTAAAGTCTGCAAGAGTTCTCCCATATTTTTATCCGAATATTAAATTGACGAGAAAGATAGTAGGCGGCACCTCTAACATACCTAGCAGGTACCCTACAATCATTAATGCCCATGCAAATAAAAAGATAAGTGTGAAAGTTTTAGTCATTAATTGAAACGTTAATCTACTTTCACTTCATTTACCATTTCTCTCCAACATTTGTTGTCTCTCCAAAAACTACAGTTAGTCATTCTCCATTTAGTTCCATCTGGGTCGGTCCACCAATGTCTGACAACTAAAACATCTTCATCTTCATGAATAACCTCTGGTTTGGATTTTGGGTCAAGGAGTGACCACCCTTTATCCCACAAACCTTTCAAGAATTCTTCAAAGTTGTCTCTGGTATCCAACTGAGTATCGCTGAGATGCATATAGTCAGCGTGCCAATGGTCTTTAATTAATTGCATATCTCTAGTTTCAAAGAGTTTTAATGTCATATCAAATCGAGACAATGTTCCATATTTCGTTGCAAGCAATTTTGTCATTGTTAAATTTTATTATTTCCAAAGTTTTTGTGCCATTCAATTGGACCGTCAAAGACAAGAGAATCTATAAGGTCAAATTTTTGTTCCTCTCTCCATTTAATCAAACCTTCAAATATTTTTTTAGCATTATCCTCTGTATCAATAGTTGCAAAGAATAGAATTGACTCTTTTGATAATCTACAAATGTAGGCATCTAAAATTCCACTGTTGGTAAGAGATGACAATTGTTCCTTGTATAGATTAATTGCTCTTTCACATTACTCTTCAGTTTGCAGATTTAAAACTACGTTTCTAAAAATGCTCATTTCGTTTCTCCGATATTTAAATACGCTTAAATTTATATTCTAATTGATTGCTTCACCCTCTTTAAAAAGTTCTTCACTTTCTTTAGTTCCATCTGATTTGTAGGTTGTCCATATTCCATCAGTAACCTAAAAGAGAGAACCCAATCGCTAAAAATATACCTACAACTACATGACTAGAAGTAGACAGTAATTTAGTGAGAGTAGGATTTGGCGTTTTATTTCCCATAAAACCTTTTCCAGTTACAGGAAGATAAAAAAACCAAGGAACGCTTACTGATATTAATCCAAAAGTTAATCCAGATAAAATTGAAGTAGATAAAATATCAAAACCAACCATAAGAAAATAATAAGCAAACCCATAACATATAGCGACACAGTAGTGAAACGCCCATCCAATTCCCAATTCATATTTTACTGGATTTTCATTATCTAAATTCTTATTAAATACTATTTGGTTCCTAAGAAACATGACAAACCATCTGCCTGCAGTTGACCAGTTAGTTGGGGGGATATTAAATGCCAAAAATAGAATTCTTTGCCATATGTCCATAGCAAGGCAACAGATAAATCCCGCAATCATTGGGTCAAATATGTGGTGTCCCATAAATTTAGAATACCAATTCTTTCTCTATGAAACAATCACTGAACAAAGAGAAAATGGAAAGACCTTTGACCAAATCGCAGATTGATTTAATAAAAAAGGGTATCTATCTGTTCGAGGAAAGAAGTTCAAAGGTAATCATGTTCATTCAATTGTGAAGAAGAAAAGACTGAAAGATGAGAAGTTAGAAAGAGAGTATCCAGAGGTATGGTCTGATTTTAGTTTGGAGGTATTTGATAAGACTTTGGTTAATATGTTTGAGGGTTTTCTTGGATGAAAAAATAGCAAATATATGATAGAGAAGATTGTGACCTCCATAATCGAACCTAGTAGGAAAAAAATATGATAATTGCATTTGTAAAATTCAAAATTCCATCAGACCTTGACGATAATATTTTAAAAGAGAAATTTTTGGAAACCGCGCCCATCTATAAAGATACGGAAGGGTTGATTAGGAAAAATTATATATCAGATACAGAAAAAAATATTGCCGGTGGTGTTTATTGTTTTGATACCCGAGAAAATGCCGAAAAATGGTTTGATGCTGAAAGGATTGCGTGGATAACAGAGAGGTATAGTGCTCCTGAAATACAATATTTTGAAAACCCTGTTGTAGTTGATAATAAAATAAACGAAGTTGTGTCTTAGTTTTTTGATAAGACTTTGGGTAAAAATTTTAATACCTTAGACGGCAAGGACTAAATATCCGCAAAAGGTATTATTTCAAATTTAAAGGTCTCCATATCAAATAATTCTTGCATCTGATTACCATACTTGTCCTGACGCCAAGTAAAATAGGTATTGAAATCTTCAACGCTATCCCAATGCTCCCAGTAGGCAAATTTGTTGTTAGTCTCGTCGATTGCTACTTCCATCTTCTGCAAACCTTTTTGCTTCCTGGTAAGTTCTATACCCTCACCACTTTTCATAAATGCTATACAATCATTTATTTTGCCTTTGTTCGCGCTAAATTGTAGATTTACTATTACCGTCATCAAAATCTCCCTATATTAAAATCAAATTTTATTGGAATTTTAGTTCTATTTTTGAACTTAATCAATGAATGAAATGGTAAAAAAACGTATTTGGCAGTATCAGAAACGCACCCCTACAGAGTGATAGGGTAAGTGTTTCTGTAGGTATGCGTTTCTGATAGAATATAACTATTAGAATTAAGTACTTTAGGAACAACATCTTATGCATATTTGTTACTGGAAATACATATCAATTTTGCTTTTAGTTTTAACGTTCTCCAACGCATTAGCAGAAAAGAATTTTAAGATGGAAAAGTTGGAAGAGTGGAGAGAGAATGAATGGATTTTGGAATCCATTATACAAGATACTGTACATGCTTCCGTGAACGGAAAGATAACTCATGGGGATAGACTAAGAATAAGATTTAAAAAAGGTAATTGCAATTTGCCTAATATGCTAGCATCTTTTTACACCACAACTATTCCCCTTGGAGAGACAGTTCTAGAAGGGAAAATAATAGATGCCAAATTTTTAAATTATCCAATGAGAGTAAAAGTGATTCATGAAGTGCCTTTTCTTTTAGGGAAGACTTTGCTAATTGACCTTGGTTTTTTACCGATGGATAGACTTAGAACATTTTTTGGCAATGCTAATGAAGTTTCTTTGACAATAGAAGGTAATTCCTCATTCCAAGTAAAAGATTACTTTGATGTTGATTTTAACACTTGGTCTTTGTTTAAGTTTAAAGAGTCTATCGAAAAAGCAAAAAAAGTATGCGAAGAACTAGGTTAGACTACATTTCTGGCAAATGGTTGGGTTGGGCGTTATTCCTATACGCTTTAAAGACACTTGTATTCTCACATGTTTTTGCATCGGAGTTACCGAAATGCCCAAATGACGGACCTTATCATAACTGCTTTGGAACATATATTTGGGTTTCTGGGCATAAAAAGGGTGATAAATACATAGGAGAGTTTAAAAATAATAAATTTCATGGGACTGGGACTTATTATTTTGCACCCAATACAAAATTTGTTTTTTCTGGAAATGTGTATTCAGGACAATGGAAAAATGGAGCAAAACACGGATTAGGAACTTACACTTGGTCTAATGGTGAAAAATATGAGGGTCAATGGAGGGGTACAAGGTTAGGTGGAGTTGCAGAAGGCGATGGTATTTTTACTTGGAAGGATGGAAGTGTTTACATTGGTCAATTTTCAAGAAAGGGTCCTGGTAAAAATGGAAAGCATGGACACGGTAAAATAGTATTTAAAGATGGAAGAAGTTTTGAAGGAAGATGGATAAACGACTTACCCTCAGATGGTATTTTAACAGGTAGAACAGGGCAAAAAATTTTTCTTGATTATGGATGGTATAGAGGAAAGTTTAGAGCGGGAAGAGTATATAAAATAAAAATATCATTTGAAGGGGGAACAACATTTATTGGGGAGGTTGATAGAAGATATAATCCAACTAAAGGTAAGTTCTTCAATAAGTCAGGACAAGAAATTCAACCAAGACAATTTTCAGATTTTTTTAGAAAATCTGCATTCTTTGAATAATTATTTTATTTGTTTGGGCGATAATGATCATAGGATATATTGCCAGTTGGATAACTTCCCCACCAACGCTCTTATTAATAGAGCTATTTTTTTGAAAGGTTGAAAAATGGACAAAGTAGACAGAGAAAAATTTATGGTTGTAATGTGGAAACAATTCAATGCTACAAAAGACATCGAGTTTTTAGCGAAAGCATGCGAAGAGGCACCTTTTTTTGGGCAAAAGGAAATGGCATTTGAAATCGCTCGAATTTTGAGATCGGTAAAGAAAAAGCAAAAAAAAACCTAGAACACTTAGTAGTACAGCAATTGAAGGGAAAACAAAATGGTGGATGATAAGGTAAGACTAGTAAAACCTGGTAAAACGTATTTTGGGGCACAAGGTGTGGCGTACGGATCAGGTGCCTCAAGACAAACTGTTGGATCAGAAAAAATTTGTATGAATATCTTACCTATGCCTTCTGGCGTTCATCCGGTGCCTCACGTTCATAAAGATATTGAAACAATTGCCTATTTACTTGAGGGGGAGTGCTCAGTCTTTCACGGAGAAAATTTAGAAAACGAGACTTTAGTCAAAAAGGGAGAACAAATATTTATTCCAGGCAATGTACCTCATACGCCCTATAATTTGAGTGATAAAGAGTGTATATGGATAGTTGTTCATTCGTCAGGTGATGATCAGGATGAATTAATTCCCATGCCTGAGCTTGAAAATGCTCTTTCAAAAATAAAAAGGAATAATAATAAAAAATGAAATGGATAATTGTATTCTATCAGATCATTATGGCGCTGCCAGAAGGGGAAATTATATTTTCAGGATTAGATTTGGGAAATAAATTTATAAAAACTGAGTCAATTCTATTGGAGTCCTATGTATCCCAAATTGAATGTGAGAAAAAATTAGTAAAGTTTAAAGGAAAAAATAAAATTAGCGAAGTAGATACCTTTTATTCAAAAAATGCAAAAATAGTCACAGATTATGAACCCTTGATTAGTAATCAAAGAGTTGTTGTAAATGCTTTCCAATGTCTTCAAATCAAGTAAAGTTATGTATTAATAAACGATATCTAAAAGAAAAAAAAAGAGTGATCAAGCGAACACTTTAAATCGTGCTTTAGAAGTAAACAGTCACTGTAGAATAAATCATTGATTTTAGGCGGTTTTTTTGACCTCACAGAGTGATAGGGTAAGTGTGTCTGTAGGTGTGCGTTTCTGATGATGGCAAATAAGTTTTTTCAACTTGTAATTCGTTGATTAAGTTTAAAAATAGAACTAATATTTGTGTTTATTCAAGTAAGGGAGAACTTTATGACAGTTATGGTGATGCTAGACTTTGATATTAAAGAAGGCAAATTGGATGAGTTTCTTGGGATATTAGAACAGTCCTTACCCGAGACTGGGGCGTATAATGGGTGTTTGTTTTTGAAAACCTGTGTTTATGAAAATCAGAATAAAATATGTTCGGTAGAAGAATGAGAAACAAAGAAACTTTAGGAAGAATATTTCGCGTGGCGAATAACTACAGGTTTAACAGAAGCATAAGAATCCTACGCGAGTGATGTTGCCACTACTTACATGGATGTTAAACAAAGTTATTGATGCGAAATTAAGGGTTTGTGCACAGAAAAATAATTAATCCAATAATATACCAACTAAAGTCTTATCAGTACATCCAAACTAAAATCAGAACTACCAGAAAAAAAATAAATTTTATGGAGCAAAAAATGTCTAAAGTACTCGTCCACATCCACAGCGACGTTGAATTTAAAAATAAAGTAACACTGGGTTTAATGGTTGCCCTTGCTGCAGAAAAAAAGGGTCATGATGTTACTCTTTTTCTAGCAGCAGATGGGGTGCATGTTCTAAATTGCAAAAGTGCTGGTGAAATAGTTGGTCAAGGCACTGGCGACTTACATGAACATCTTGAAAGTTTAAAGAATACAAATGTTACTATATTTGTTTCAGGAATGTCTGCTAAGGCAAGGGGTTATGACGAGTCGCTTCTTGATGGATATAAAGCAGAGTTTACAATGCCTGATAGACTAGTTGAAGAGTCAATAAAATCGGATAGCGTCCTCTGCTATTGAGAATATTAGAGAACAGTACAAGGTGAGCGCCGGTAAGTAATGGAGAAATGGTATGAGTGTTTTCAGAAATGTTGTTCTTAATTTTAAGTCAAAAGATGATTGCGAAAACTATATTGAAAGATATAAACCTTTTATGGATACGTTTGAGGGCACTGGACTTCAATCATTCTATCTTTGTCGATTGACCCCCGATTCTCTTTTGATCTTAGCAATGCTTGATACTGAGGCAAATGCAAAAAAATTACTTGAGAAAGCAGCTGAATTGAGAGAGGTAAATAGGTTCGAGTTCCATGACCAAGTGGTCTTGGATGGTAAAATTGAAAAATCTTGCAACTTTATTAACTAAGGTTCACCTTATATCCGTATTCAACCCAACTCACAGATTGTACGGAAAATCATTGATTGCGTTAGAGTTTATTAGAAATCTCTATTAAATTTAGATCAGGGTCTCTTACATAAAGAGACACAATGGGACCGGTTGCTCCTGTTTTCCGAACAGGTCCGTCTTCAATCTCTATCTTGTTTTCAGAAAATATATTATCCCACTCTTCCATAGTTTTTGAACTCAAGAAGCAAATATCTACTGCACCTGAAACGGGGTTATTTGCATGCGGTTTAAAAGGTGACTGTGCATTGTGAAGATTTATTTTCTGGTTACCAAACTTCAAAGACTTTCTCACTTCTCCACCATCAGAGGGGGTAAAGTCTTCCAGGGTCATTCCTAAAACATCGCAGTAGAAGGCGATAGTTTTATCTAAATCACTTGCTGTAAGAACGATGTGGTCTATTGAAGATATCATCTCATGTATCTCTTAATCAATCTTAATTATAAACCCTCAAACATATTTGCCAAAGTCTTATCAACAACCTCTAAGCTAAAATCAGAACGAACCTCAGGGTATTCTTACTCTAACTTCTCATCTTTAAGTCTTTTCTTCCTCACAATTAAATGAACGTGATTAACTTTAATCTTCTTTCCACGAACAGATAGATATCCGTTCTTGTTTAACCACTTAGCAATCTCGACATAGTTCATACTCTTTTTTCTGAGAGAAAGAATTTTGTTATAAAGTGATTCTTGGTAAACTGAACAAACTGGTTTAAGTAAATTTTGTGAGTATAACGTAAAATCGAAGTAAAGCTAGGAAAGTACCCCATAACCAATATATTCAGTCACGTGAGAGTAGCTTAGCACTACCTGTTTTTTTGGTGAAGAATACAATTAGTATCTTACATCTTCAGCCTTAATAAGCACAAATACTTTGTTTTGTAATTATTCTTAACCTTTATGAAGTGATGAACAAAAACTACTCATTAACGCATCAAATCACTTCACGATATTGGAAAAGAATATACAACAATCGCTATGCTATTGAATGCCGAAGGAACTCAAACTGCAAAAATGAAGAGTGGAAGAACGCAAATGTTTATGCAACTCTAAAACGATAAGCATAAAGACAAGAGCGACTAGAACGATAGATTTACACCTCTGAATTGAAGTTCAGTAAGATAAAGTTAGGATGGTTGAAAGATTAATAGTCTAAAGGTAAGTTTAGGAATGAATGCTAATTACTTTGATAAGAATGATGTCTTAAAGTTTATGAGGCAAAATTATCAATTAGCTAATGCAGAACAACCAAAAAATTTTAAAAGTGCGCATTGGGATATTTTCAACCAAAACTTTGATCGACTATTTGATTTAAGATCTGCATGGGATCGAATGTTGCGCAATGCCCTGACGTTGGGCTGCAATGACAGCTTGCTCGGAATAACTAATCAGAGGTTTCTCGCAAAGAGGGAGAATCTCTGGAGTGATTTGCAAAGTGGTGATATGAAGGATTTAGTATCGGATAACACAGATAAGATAGAGATCGAAAAAGACAAAGTTTTATTCAGTCAAATAATTGCTGCCACTGATTTGGATTTTGTGGTAAAAAATTGCATTACTGATGTCGGCAATCCTATTGTGACGAGATTTAAGCTTACCCAAACCGGCGAAACCCTAACCGCAAATTTTAATAGGCATGATGTAGGTGACTTATACCATGCATGGCTTATCTTATCTCATTTAAAACATCTTAAAGATTCAAGTCCTATCATATGTGAGATTGGTGGAGGTTTTGGTGGATTAATTGCCAAAATCAAGTCAAACATAAAAGGCGCAAAAATTATTTTATTAGATTTACCTGAGGTTAATGCATGTCAATCTTATTATCTTTCTCAAGTATTCAGCGAAGCCATTATTTATGGATATAGAGATTTTCTTGAGATAGGCGTAAGTATTTTAGATGCAGATTTTGATTTTTTAGTTTTGCCAGGATGGGCTGGTCAACAACTTCCAAAAGAGTTCGTTGACGTGTTTGTGAACATAAGATCAATGATGGAAATGAGTAAAGAGAATTTAGATTTATATTTCGACTTAATTCAAACATCTATAAAATTGGGAGGAATTTTCTCATGCTTCAATCGTTATCAAAAAAGAGTTGGAAGATTTGACAATAAATTGATGTTTTATCCCTTTGATAATAACTGGGAAACCTTAATGTCTCAACCTTCTCTTTTTCAACCGCATATTCACCAGCTAATTTTGAAAAGAATGAAAGAAAACTCTGGTTCTAACTTCAAAGAAAGGTTGGGAAAAATACACCAAAAATGAAACGTGCAACGAAAGAAGCAATTCTCAGCTATTCATTCATTGTAGAATAGAACATTGGTTATAAATTCTTTTCAATCCTTCAGAGTGATAGGATAACTGTTTCTGTAGGTATACGTTTCTGATACAATGGTATAATTTGAAGCTGGCGAAAACTCATGACCAGAAATAAGTTTAAGTTTTTAAGTATCTTCTAAAAGAAGGAGATTGGACAATATTAGATACTTTTTTCTATGCAGATTACCTCTATCTAAAGGATCACACACTTATAAATCGGAACGATCATATTGATTTTATGAAAAAAGAGTTTGGCAAAAATATCAATGTCATTGATCCTCAGTTTTTGTATGAAGACAATCATATGATGAATTATAGTTATAAAATTTCTGCCAATGGAAAAAATTATAAAGTAATTCAGGTGCAAATGTATAAAGATGCAAAAATATGGGCAGAGATGAGCAACGCAGTGGAAATTAAAAATTAGTTTAAAGGTTTATTTGAAGGAATGTATATTCGAATGGTATCAATAAAATTCCCTTCGCAACAGAAGGCAGATGCCTTTGTTGCGATGATGAAGACATCATGGTTAGAAAAACTGGAAAATGAAACTCTTACTGTAGAGCAAACAGTTATGAAAACAGGAGAAGGAAAAATAGTAGGTTTTGGGTGCTACAATTCTGAGGAGGATTTTTTAAAGACCTCGAGGGAACTTAAAAAAATGTGGGATGATTTCATAAAATCTTTTGATGGATTAGTTGAATGGCATAGTGGAGAGGTTGTGATGCAATATAAAAGGGATTTAAATTCTTAATTATTAATACCCCTCAAACATATTAACCAAAGTCTTATCAACCAGCTCCAAACTAAAATCAGACCATACCTCAGGATACTCTCTTTCTAATTTCTCATCTTTAAGATTTTTCTATTTTTCTCAGTTCAGTAATTGTCTCATAGAGGAGAATTAGTGTCACCTAGTAATAAAATATTCATCTTGTGCGCTATTCGTAATAAAGCTTTTCATGTCTTGAGCCAAGGTAAAGGATATTGGTCAATCTTTAGGTCTTCCAATTTTTTGTTAGTTAAATCTTCACTCTCAGCTGTCTGGTGACAAAACCAGCAGTCCTGTTCTCCGATCCATGTGTGAAACAAATTCAAAACAATCTTAATCATTGGTTGCACTAAACCAGTCCCTACTTTTATTTCCAAAATGACCTTTGAAGAATATTTTTTTTGTTTATTCGGACAAAAAAGTGTGTACGCAGAATGCTTAATTATTATTTCTTATATTACGTATTATACTTGATAGATGAATAATCACTAAATAGTGATCAACTTAAATCGTGCTTAAAAGTGAACAGTCACGGTAGAGTAGCGATGATTCGATAGTTTTTAACTGAGAAAAATTAAACGAAATCTTATATTTTTAGTCAAATTTGCACAAATAAACTTATCACACATTATTAGAAACAGTTATGGAGTGATGAAGAAAAAACACACATAGACCCATTAAAAAAAAATATGGCGAAAAAGAGCATATAAATATAAGTAATTATATTTTACTCAATTTTATATGTCTGAGTTTCAATAATGCCACTAGTGGACACTAGACTTTTGATTGTGAAGTTATCGGCTAATAAAAGAAACTCAGAGAGCTCCTTATCGTATTCTTCCTGTTGGTTAATAAGGGTACCCATGGTTTTAGTTTTCCATATCACTCTATATCTATCAATCCTAGTTTCAGTTAATGCTTTTGTCTCAGGTGCATATTGCAAATAAACGGCAAAAGCAAAATCGTACATATGACTTGAAACTTTTGTGATCTGTAAAGTGGATTTATTATAATGAACATCTTTATTTGAGAATATTGGCACGCCATTTTTTTCTAATGAAAAACTAACGCCACGGAATGTTCCCACTGATACTCTTTGTCACCGGCAAAAAGATCTGTGGAAATAATAAAAGTTAAAAAACATATAATATTTCTAATTAATATCATACGGAGTTTTCTTTTAAATTAAAAAAAGCAATCAGTAATAACTAAAATATTATTTTGAAATATCAACATTTTCCTGGAGGAATGTGGATGAAGCTTACTATATAACAATCAATTTATCCTGCACGCAGCATTCTTTTTAAGGTTTCTATAGAATTATTTTTCAATTCGCTCCATTTGCCTTGGTTATTAATAATAGTTTCTGCCCCTTCCATTAATTGTTTTGCAAGTGCTCTATAACAAGCAACAACTTCTTCATATACATCTGCAGTAAAATTCTCACTATTATGGGCATTAATTATCTTGTCTGCGTTTCCTCCAAGTATTTGGTCTGCCACTTGCAGATCATTCTGCTGATATCCTCCAGAAAAGACTTCTGAAAGATATGCTGAATATGCGATATTTGCAGCAACATCAAATGATTGCTCATCGCCTAAAAAATAATCTACAGCACCATTTCCTATTACTACTCCCGCACATGCTGCAAGATTATCCAATTTTTCAGTCTGCGCTTTGGCGAAGGAACTCAAAAACAAGAGTGCTATGAAGATACTAATTACTGATGTTATTATCCTCAAGTCGAAACTCCTTTGTTAATTCTAAAAAATA
>CACNDI010000002.1 GCA_902619165.1 uncultured Alphaproteobacteria bacterium | reverse complement strand
TGTATTGAGTGATTTGTCTTGTGGACACTCTCATGGTCTTTACTTAATAGATGGTGCCATTCGGGCAAAGGGTTCCCTTCACTTATTAATCTATAACTACAACTAGAGGGAAGAAATTTAAAATTTTTATCTAAATTGTCTTTAGAGAGTTTTAAGCAGGCTTTAACATTTTTTTCTCTATTCTTGTAATCGCTACACTTACAGCTCTCAAGCTCAAGCTTTGAACATGAAATGTTGGTGATAAAAATTTTCTTCTTATTAACTATTTTTATTAGGCAGCACTTAGCGCAACCATCACATAAGGCTTCCCACTCATCTTGACTAAACTGATCAAGAGTATATTTTTCCCAGAATAATTTTCTTAGCTTATTCACGAGCTAAAACTCTTTCTATAGTTTCACAATCTGATTTCATCTGTAAAATCAACTCTTTTTCCGAGTTAAACTTAAGCTCAGGTCTTATAAATTTGACCAGTGAAATAGAAACATTTTCTCCATATAAATCTTCATCGAAGTCAAAGATGAAAACCTCAATATTTGGCTCATAATCGCCATAGGTCGGCCTTGATCCTATTGATGCTGCTCCCTTAAAGGTTCTTTTATTATTATTGGATAAAATTTTAATGAATACTGCATAGACACCATGTTTGGGGACAATTGTATTTCTTAAACCAATATTTATTGTTGGAAACCCGAGTTGTCGGCCTCTCTGAAACCCCTTTTCTACCACTCCCTCAATTTCATAATAGCGAGACAGCATTTTAGTGACTTCACTAATGAAACCTTTGGCTAGTTTTTCCCGTAATGCACTTGAAGACACAACTTTACCTCCAATCATAAATGGATTAGCGATATGCAAACCGAGCTCGTTCTTTTCCTGGTAGATCTTCAATAACTTTACGGAACCCTCTCTATTCTTTCCAAACCTAAAATCTGGACCGACCACAATAGTTTTTACATTTAATTTTTCTAAAAGCACAGACTCTATGAAATCCCTTGGAGATAAATTTGCTAACGAAGAATCGAAAGGCAGTTCAAAAAGAACATCGATCCCAAAAGAGTTCAAAAATCTTTCACGTGTTTCTGATTTCATTAGCCTGAATATAGGCTGATTTTTTTGAAAATATTGTCTGGGGTGAGGTTCAAATGTAACTACTCCTACAAAAGAATTATTACTTCTCTCCCTTGCAATATCAATAACTGACTGGTGTCCCAAATGCATACCGTCAAAGTTACCTATAGCAACAGAGTAGCCCCTCTTCTCTTTTGGAATATTTTCTATACTCTTAAAAACCAACATATTGCTTCCTAGTCAAATTTTCTACTCGGGGCTAATACAAGTGCTTCTCCTGATAACACTACTTTCCCACCTACTTTACACTTGCAGTCTAATGTAACACGTCGATTTGAGTATTCTATATGAGTTACTAATACCGTGGTTGTGATTAATTGACCAGGGAGTACTGGTCTGATAAATTTCAGCGTTTGACCCAAATAGACGGTTCCGTGTCCAGGCAACTGTTCTGCAATTACGGCCGAAATCAAGCTTGCGGTGAGCATACCGTGTGCAATTCGTCTTCCAAATATTGTTTGCTGAGCATATTCTTCATCTAAGTGCACTGGATTTTGATCACCAGAGACTTTTGAAAATAGCAGGATATCATTCTGCGTTATTTTACGTTCAAGCATTCTGCTCATTCCTATTTCCAAATCCTCTACACATATTGTTCCTTTTTGTATACTGTTTTTCATGGTTTAGTTGGCAAGAGGCGGGCTATATGATTAAAAAACTTAGACATGATTTTTTATCGGAAAAATTTAATGGCATAGTCTACGCGTACTTTGTTATCTTCTATGGTTTGATCTAGTTTTCTTTCGTCAAGGATGGTGTTATTTTTTCCTTCAATCAAATGCTTTTTTTTCAATAGCCCCCCAACTACCAGAAGTGAGTGATGCTTTTCATTGTTAGCACCTCTAATATCTGTTGTGAGTCCATCTCCTATACACAGGATTGACATTTGTTTGGAGTCACTAAATTTGTTCAAAAAAGAATAGACTTCTTGATAAATATTTTTATGTGGTTTACCGAAATAAATCACCTTTCCGCCCATTCCTTCATACATTGAGGCGATTGAGCCAGCACACATTTCTCTTTTATCACCGACATCGACTACCAAATCAGGATTTGCACACAATAAGGTCAAGCCTTTATCTATCCCGATCTTGAGTGTATTGTCATAGTCAGAGAGTTGATCCTTTAATGGATCAAATGGCTCGGTGCAAACAATTAAATCCGCTTTTGTAATATTATCTATATCAATTGAGATTTTTTTTTCATGGATCATATTTTTATAAATACTATGATGCCGTTTTCCTCCTATGTGGAAAATTTTCAACTGATTTTCTGAAATATTACTTATGTAATTCGAGGTAAGCTCTCCAGATGTTAAAAGCATATCATAGTGAATTTCTTTGATACCAAGTTTAGCTATTTGATTTTCGACGTTTGCAATTGGCCTGGGGGCATTCGTTACCAATACTACCTTGGCTTTTGAGGCTCTGAATTGCTCGAGAGCCTTAAGAGCTTCTGGAAAGCTTTCTACACCATTGTGCAAACAACCCCACAAGTCGCAAATTACGGCGTTGTATTTGTCTGATATTTCGGAAAAGGATGCAATTACATGTGTCAAAAGAACTAAATATCCAAATAATTTTTTCTAGTTTGGTCTTTCGAGGTGATAAAATATAAAAAGAAAAAATGCAATAACCTCGATTATATAAAATTTTAAAAAAAAATTGAAAAAAATTGATTAAGGATATTGACAAGCAAAAATTCTTGCATAAATAAAAGCGCTAGGTAGGATTGTCTCTTCCCATGAGACTATTACCTTTGATTTATATTTTTATATGAGGAGATTCTTAATGGCTTTTAAACCTTTGCACGACCGTGTTGTGGTTCGTAGAGTTGATAGTGAAGATAAAACATCTGGTGGACTGATAATTCCTGACTCTGCACAAGAGAAACCAGCAGAAGGCGAAGTTGTTTCAGTTGGAACTGGTGCAAGAGATGATTCCGGAAAGTTGATTCCGATGGAATTAAAATCAGGTGACAAAATCTTGTTCGGAAAATGGTCTGGAACTGAAGTGAAAATCGATGGTGAGGAATTACTCATCATGAAAGAAAGTGATATATTGGGTATAATTTCCTAAAAATTTTTAACAACACTAATTGAGGAGCCAAAAAAATGGCAGCAAAAGAAGTAAAATTTGAAATAGACGCACGCACAAGAATGTTAAAAGGTGTAGACATTTTAGCTAATGCAGTGAAGGTGACACTTGGGCCAAAGGGAAGAAATGTTGTAATAGACAAGTCCTTTGGGGCACCAAGAATTACAAAAGATGGCGTCACCGTCGCTAAGGAAATTGAACTTGAAGATAAGTTTGAAAATATGGGAGCGCAAATGGTCAAAGAGGTAGCTTCCAAAACCAACGATACTGCCGGTGATGGGACAACTACTGCAACAATATTATCGCAAGCGATTGTCAGAGAAGGTCTTAAGTCGGTTGCCGCAGGTATGAATCCTATGGATTTAAAAAGGGGTATTGATGCAGCCGTGACTAAAGTAGTTGAAGAAATTAAAGGTATGTCAAGACCGGTAAAGGATTCAGCCGAGGTTGCCCAAGTCGGTACAATTTCAGCTAACGGTGAGGCAGAAATCGGAAAGCAAATCGCGGATGCCATGCAAAAGGTTGGGAATGAAGGAGTCATAACTGTCGAAGAGAATAAGGGTCTTGAAACGGAGACAGACGTAGTTGAAGGGATGCAGTTTGACAGAGGCTACCTGTCACCTTACTTTATTACAAATGCTGATAAAATGATCACTGAGTTGGAAGATTGCTTGGTTTTACTACATGAGAAAAAGTTGTCTTCCCTTCAACCAATGGTTCCGCTTCTTGAGACAGTAATTCAGTCCGGAAAGCCTTTACTCATCATAGCTGAGGACGTAGAGGGTGAAGCTTTAGCAACTCTGGTTGTAAATAAGCTTAGAGGCGGTTTGAAAATTGCCGCCGTAAAGGCTCCAGGTTTTGGTGACAGGAGAAAAGCTATGCTTCAAGACATCGCAATATTGACAGGTGGCCAGTTGATATCAGAGGACCTAGGGATGAAGTTGGAAAATGTAACCATGGATATGCTTGGTACAGCCAAAAAAATCTCAATCAACAAGGACGATACTACTATAGTGGATGGTGCTGGCGATAAGTCTGAGATAGAAGCAAGAATCGCTCAAATTAAAGCCCAGATAGAGGAAACGACATCTGATTATGACAAAGAAAAGTTGCAAGAGAGACTTGCAAAGCTAGCAGGTGGAGTGGCAGTTATCAGGGTCGGAGGTGCTACCGAGGTTGAAGTGAAAGAGAGAAAAGATAGAGTAGATGACGCACTCAACGCAACCAGAGCTGCTGTACAAGAAGGCGTAATCGTCGGTGGAGGTACCGCTTTAGTTCAAGCTGCAAAGAAGCTCGATAAAGTCAAGACTGAGAATCCAGACCAGGAAGCCGGTGTAAAGATAGTAGCTAGAGCATTAGAAGCGCCGTTACGGCAAATTGCTGAAAATGCAGGTGTAGATGGATCAGTCGTTGCTGGGAAGATACGAGAGTCTTCTGATGGGACACATGGCTTCAATGCGCAAACTGAAGAGTATGGTGACATGTTCAAATTTGGAGTAATTGACCCTGCAAAGGTTGTGCGTACCGCGCTTGAAGACGCTTCATCTGTAGCCGGACTGCTTATAACAACTGAGGCAATGGTTGCCGATAAACCAGAGCCTAAGTCAGCAGCCCCAGCTATGCCCGACATGGGCGGCATGGGCGGCATGGGCGGCATGGGCGGCATGATGTAAGTCTTGAGCGTAAAAGTTAATTACTAATTAAAGGGGGAGTGTTAACTCCCCTTTTTTTTTATTAAATTTATGTGACCCATTTTTCTTCCAGGACGAGAGTCTTTCTTTCCATAAACATAGACTTTTGCTAACTCATTGCTTGCTAGATTACTAGTCACTTTTCCAATTAAGTTATACATTATAATATCGGAATGTCTCTCGGTTGATAGCAGAGGCAAGTCCATAATTGCTCTGATGTGTTGCTGGAACTGGCTAGAGTAGCTCCCGTCCATTGTCCAATGCCCAGAATTGTGTACTCTTGGGGCAATTTCGTTAACATAAAGTTCATTTTCTTTTAAAAAAAATTCTACTCCCATAACTCCGACATAGTCTAGATTGGCCACTATTTTTCTTGCGATGGTTATAGCGTAATTTTTTAGCACTTCACTTGTTGACGAAGGTAAAGTTGTAGTTACCAAAATCCCACTCTTATGTACATTTTCTCCTGGTTCAAAAGTCTTAATATTACCCTCTTTATCCCGGACTATTATTACGGATAATTCTCTATCGAAACTAATAACTTCCTCAGCTATAGATGGAAAAAGTTTTTTGCCGAGAAAATGGTTGTTAATATCATCTAGTGTTTTGACTAATATTTGTCCCTTCCCATCGTAACCTAGCCTACGTGTCTTGATAAGAATTGGTTTCTTTAAACTAGTAAATAGCTTTTCAATTTCAGAAACTTCATCAATTCTATAAAATTGCGTAGTTTTTATACCTAACGAATTAAGATAACTTTTTTCAGTTAAGCGGTCCTGAGAGATTTTAAGGGCTTTTACAGAAGGCCTCAGTTTCACAAAGAGATCTAATTTTCCTAATGCTTTTGTGTCTATGTTTTCAAATTCATAAGTTAGAACGTCTACATTCTTTACAAAAGCGACTAGGTTCTCATTGTCATCATAGTTTCCAAATACTACTTTGTTAGCCACTTGTGCTGCAGGACAGTCTGTATCAGGGCAATATATATTTACATTAAAACCTAAATCGGCTGCAGCAGTAGCAAGCATTTTTGCTAATTGCCCTCCACCAAGAATTCCGATAGTCTTATTCGGGCTCATTTTTTACTCGGTTTGTTGTATCAGCGCGCCAATCTCGGATTTTCTGACCAATAACCTTATCGGTAACTGCTAAAACCTGTATAGCAAAGATAGCAGCATTGAAAGCACCTGGAGAACCAATTGCCATGGTTGCAACAGGGTAACCTTTCGGCATTTGTACTATTGAATAAAGACTGTCAACTCCTCTTAGATCGGTCGCGTTAATAGGTACACCAATTACTGGGATATCAGTTTTTGAAGCAATCATTCCCGGTAAATGTGCTGCGCCTCCTGCGCCAGCGATCACAACTTTTATTTTTCGCCTCCTCAGCGAATTAGCGTACTCGTACAACCTGTCTGGAGTTCTGTGTGCAGATACAATTTTTTTTTCATAAGAAACATCAAGCTTTTCCAATAAATCGCATGCCACTTGCATAATTTCCCAATCTGATTGACTCCCCATTACTACGGATACTTGTATATTTTTTTCAATTTCCATTATTGATCTCGCTTAGATATTTCTCTGCATCTAAAGCGGCCATGCATCCCATAGCAGCGGACGTTACTGCTTGCCTATAAACATTATCCACTAAATCCCCAGCAGCAAAAACACCAGGAATAGAAGTTTTTGTAGTTCCTGGAACAGTAGACACATAGCCATTATCAAAAGTTTTGAGCTGATCTTTTATAAGATTTGAAGCAGGGGAATGTCCTATTGCTACAAAGACCCCTGAGCAAGTGATCTCAGATAATTCCTTGCTCAAAGTATCTCTCATCTGAATTCCAGTCACGCCTAAAGGATTATCTTCTCCTAATATGTCCGTTACTTGCTTATTCCATATCATTTCAATTTTTTCATTCTCAAAAAGACGTTTTTGTAAGATTTTTTCGGCTCTTAACTCATCTCTTCTATGGATTAAATAAACTTTGGAAGCAAATTTTGTTAAGAAAATTGCCTCTTCAACCGCCATATTTCCTCCTCCTATTACCGCAACTATTTTGTCTCTATAGAAAAAACCGTCACATGTTGCACACGCCGAAACCCCAAAACCTTTATATTTTTCTTCATTATCGAGTCCTAGCCAATTTGCTTGCGCTCCTGTCGCTA
The DNA here is from genome assembly GCA_902619165.1 of uncultured Alphaproteobacteria bacterium. Taxonomy (GTDB): domain Bacteria; phylum Pseudomonadota; class Alphaproteobacteria; order Rhodobacterales; family Rhodobacteraceae; genus CACIJG01. The sequence continues at coordinate 211,438 of CACNDI010000002.1, read as the reverse complement.
AAATTACTGACTCCGTCAAATATTGTGAACCACTATCTGTTTCAACAAAGAAGGGTCGTACAGTAAGATTTACTTTTGAAACATGTTCGGAAATAATTTCGCATCCCAGATTACGGGCATGATCTTCCATGTTTTTCATTAAGTCTGGTCCAAGTATTTCTTTCTCTCCGGGCCAATTCTCAACCTCGGTAGTTATCGTGAGCTGTCCACCTGGCTGTATTCCTTGAAAGAGGATTGGTGATAACATAGCGCGTGAAGCATATACAGCAGCTGTATACCCTGCTGGACCTGAACCGATTATCAAAAGTTTAGTTTTTTTTGGAGCCATATTATCCTCAAATTTTTTTCATAGGTTACAAACAAATTATTGAAGCCATGCGGCCAAAGTCTCTCTCAGATTTATGATAGGCCCTTCTATTTGAAAAAAATAATTCAGAATTTTCGTAAGTACACAAACCCAAGTTATGTATATCATAAACTCCAAGCAGATTAAATCTACTTTCAATAAATAAAGTAAGATCAAAGAAATAATTACCATCTTCCTTGATAAAAAATTTTTCGAAACATGGATTAGCCTTTATAAAGTTTTCAACAAAATCAAATTTTACTTCATAGCATTTTTTAGAAATAGTTGGACCAATTGCAACGGAAATTTTCTTTATATCGACGCCAAGTCCTTTAAGAGAAGTTAGTGCATTTTCACAGACTCCCGCAAGAGCACCTTTCCAACCTGCATGAATAGCCAAGATGAATCCGCTTTCACTTTCATGAGCCAAGATAGGAGAGCAATCGGCGGTTAGTATTCCAATCCCAATACCCTTTAAATTGGTTATGACAGCATCTACTGGCTCGTAACTTAATTTGGCAAAGTCAGCTTTGTTATCAATAAATAACACGTTGTTTGTATGCTGTTGGTTTGGAAAGAAAACTTTTTGACTTGAAATATCAAGCGCATCCGAAACCAACGCCCTGTTTGCATAAATATTGGCTTTGCTATCGGTCGTATTTTCTGACAGGTTCAAACTCGAATATACGCCTGTGGAAACTCCACCGGATCTACCAAAAAAACCATGCTTTACAAATTGTAAGTTTTTGCTTTTGAACATTTTTACCATATCAGTTCAGGCCTTCTAGATGTCTTTTAGTTTTTGTTATCGCAATAACTTTAAAAAGGGAACCCATTTTATCAGGATCAATTAGTCTCTTTATTTCGGAGTTTACTGTTTCTGCCATGGCTGAGCTGACATTTCTGGTTAAGCTTTTTAAGCGTTCCTCTATTCCAAGTGCGAGTAGAAAACTTCGTTGTTCTTTAATCGGCGAAACATACAAATTATTTTTTATAGCTATTTCTTTAAGGAGCCTGAAATTAACGTGTGAACTTAAATCACTTTGCCCTGGTTTTTCCAAAACACTTTTAAATTTATGCTTGTTTACGGCTTGAAGGGTGTCCCCAATACCTGATATATTTCCATAATCGACCAAAAGCAAAACACCATCATATTGAATTAAATGATTGCAAATATTGGAAAAAATCGAGATGGTCTGTTCAGAATATTCAAGTGTATCTCCTACTTTAAAATCTGAAAAAATACTGTCACTAGGTACCCAGATTTTATTATCCAAGGTGAAACATAGTTCACCATTTTTTATCGCTATTTTTTTTTCGTTCCAGCCTTCGTTACTTCTCACATATTGGTTTATAGGAAGGGCATCAAAAAATTCATTTGCAATAATTATTTGTGGTTCTGAACTCAAGCTTTTGATATCTGATATCCACTTAACATTTTTATTTTTGAGATTTTCTTTCTGCAGAGTTATTAGTCTCTCGGATTTTTCCAATATTGTAATCTCAAGGTTTATTTTATTATTGGTAACCTTATAAATAGTTCTAATGGCGTCCTTGAGAAGTGTTCCTCTACCAGAACCTAGCTCTGTTATACATAGATGTTTTTTATTTATAAATTCTTGGTAAAAACTCAATGCCCATAGCCCTATAAGCTCACCAAATGTTTGAGAGATCTCAGGAGATGTAATGAAGTCACCATCTCCCCCTAATACTTGACTGGATGTGTAATATCCATTTTTATCATCCCACAAGCATATTTCCATATATTGTGATATGCTTATTGGACCACTTTTTTTAATTAAATCTTTTATCTTTTTTTCAATTTGCATCAAGATTTCGCTTGGTGATCAAAAAAATCATTAAAAATCCAAAAATAATCATTGGAATTGTGAGAAGTTGTCCCATTGATATTCCTACACCTGGTAAAAGCTCGATTACATATCCATAGGGATTTTCATTGGTTATGAAAAAAGCGTCAGGTTCTCTTAGAAATTCAATTGAAAACCTTATAACACCGTATCCTAGCAAAAAAGAGCCAAAAATGACGCCTGGTTTTTTTAGCGCTTTGTAGAAAAAAACAAGATAATAAAAAATAATCATCAAAACGATACCTTCAAAGAACGCTTCATACAATTGCGACGGATGCCTGAAACAGGGTATTTCATTTGAGCTTGGACAAAATTTCCCCTGACCTTTTGTAAACTGGATTCCAAATGTTGAGGTTGTTGGTTTACCCCAGAGCTCGCCATTAATAAAATTTGCAATTCTGCCAAAAAATAATCCAGGAGGGGATGCAAATGCGATCAAATCACCTAAAGACAACAAGCTAATTTTTTTCCTCATGCCAAATAAAATGCCAGCTATTAACACTCCTAAAAAGCCTCCGTGAAATGACATCCCACCTTCCCATACATACAAAGTTCTAATGGGATTATCAAAATAGTATGCAGGTGCGTAGAAGAGACAATACCCTAACCTACCCCCTACAATGATACCCAAAATCATGTAGGTAATTAGATCATCTACTTCAGATCTTTCAATAATACTCTTATTTGCAAACCACAGGTCTTTATTTTGCACAAGCTTTGCCATAAAAAACCAAGCCAAAAGTATACCGGCTATGTACGATAAACCATACCATTGTACATTAAGATGCAACCCAAATAAATTTAAAGTAAAGGCGGTCTCACTTATATTTGGATATTGAAAGATTTTTTCCTCCAAAAAACTAAAATTCCAATTATATTTTTGTTTAACGTTAAAATATAAAAATTTAAAGGAGAATCGATGCAATTTAAAAACCCGTTTATTGATAATCTTTCTAAAGTTATGGCAGATGCCTTTGGAGCAGCACATTCGGCCAAAAACGAAGCAGAGAATGTTTTCAAGACTTGGTTAGATGGTTGGTTAGCTGACAGGGACTTTGTTACAAGAGAAGAGTTTGAAGCACTTAAGCTGAGTGTGGAAGAATTAAGGAATAAAAGTAAGCCGTCTACAAAAAGAAAGAAAAATTTAAAAAGCTAATATTTACAAGATATAGTGGAGATGAGGCTAGAATACCTAATTGTAGTAGAGATTTCTAAATTTTGTGGGTATACTGACAGAAAAAGAGGAGCAGTAACCCCATGACACGAGCAACGTCAATTATATTTTTAGATGAAACGCATCCAATAGATGCCTTGGAACTAATAGCGCATGAAGAAAGTTGGGAATTCGCTAGAGATGATGATAATGAGATAATCGTTAGGATAGACGGAGGTTGGAAAAAGTATACTATCATTGCTAGCTGGAATGTATCGCGAAACCTCTTTAAAACGATTTGTACATTTGAAATGATCCCACCAAGAAAAAAACTGGTAAAGCTCTATGAAACTATCAATTTAGTGAATGGCAGTGATGTTGATGGTAGCTTCACCTATGACAATGTAGAACAATTAATGAATTACACTACTAACATATTATTTTCGGACGAATTGATTATCTCCAATACAGAGCTAAGAGATTGGATAAAATCTTCTGTTGAAACAGCGGAAAAATTTTATCCAACCTTCCAAAAGAGCTGTTGGGGAGAAGTGATGCCAAAAGATGCTATGTCGGCAGCTTTTGGAAAGATAGCAGGTTACGCTTAGGTAAATATAAGTGACTTCAGAAAAGAAAATTAATCAACGAATTAAAATTATTGGTTGTGGAAAGATGGCGTCTGCAATCTTAGATGCGTGGTTAAAAAAATCAATATCGCCCCAAGATATTTATGTGGATGATCCGAAACCCTCTGAGTGGCTACTTGAAAAAAAGAGAAATGGGCTGAATATAAATACAAAAGCAGATGTATCATTTGATTATTGCTTTATAGGAGTAAAACCACAGTCTCTAGATGAGATTAAACTAAAGCTAAAAGGGCTTTCCAAAAAAAACGTTACTTTTGTTTCAATGCTTGCTGGGATTAAAATAAATAGACTTGAGGATATAATTGGAAAAGATGAGTCGATTGTAAGGATAATGCCTAACTTACCCGCAGAGATACTAAAAGGTGTTACAGCAGTTAAAGAGAATAAAAGGGTTGAACCAAAACAGTCAAAGAATTTGGCTTTATTATTAGAGGCTTTTGGGGAAACAGTAAAATTTGTTGAGGAGAGAAAATTTGATGCTGTCACGGCAATTTCAGGTTCCGGCCCAGCCTACATTTTTCTGATTGCTGAGTTGATGACAGAGGTTGGTATTAATTTGGGTCTTTCTTATGATGAAGCTTTTAAATTAGTAAAGCATACAATCGATGGTGCTGGAAGCTTAATAGTCAATTCATCATTAAAGCCCCAAAAATTGAGAGAAAATGTGACCAGTCCTGGTGGAACGACCCATGAAGCATTGGCCGTAATGATGAATAAGGATAACGGTCTGCCAAAGATTTTCTCAGCAGCAATAAAAGCTGCAGCACAAAGATCAAAAGAACTAAGTAAAGTTTAAGCTTTTAATTAATGCTTTCAATCTGAAATTTTGGTACGTTTAGAAATGACGGATTTTTTTGATACTGATTTAAGAGTTGGAGAGATCGTTAAAGCTGAAATTTTTAGGGAAGCTAAAAAACCAGCATACAAACTATGGATAAATTTTGGGGAAGAAATGGGGATTAAGACTTCATCTGCTCAGATCACGTCTCTCTATACAACTCAAATGCTTATAGGAAAGTTGGTTATAGCTGTGACAAGTCTAAAGCCTAAACAAGTTGGGCCATTTATTTCGGAAGTCCTTGTACTTGGTGTTGATGGCCAAAATGTTGGTGATATTATTTTAATAGCACCTGAATATAAAGCTGTTATTGGTAATAGGGTTCATTAAGAAGGACCAATTAAATGAAACCAAAGATAATCGTCACTAGGGATATACCTGATGAAGTAGAATCAAAGTTAAAACAGTATTTTCGAGTTTCATTCAATCGTGAAGATAAAGTATTTAGTAACAATATATTAAGAAAAGCAATGGAAAATGCCGATGGAATAGTTTGTACTGTAACAGATAGTATTACAGATGAGCTTCTTACTCTTCCTAACAAGAAAGTGAAAATCGTCGCAAATATTGGTGTGGGTGTGGATCATATAGATTTACAATCAGCCAAACAAAATAATGTTATCATCACCAATACTCCCGACGTATTAACGGAAGCTACTGTTGATATAGCCACACTTTTACTTCTATCTATTACACGCAATGCATTTCTATTGGAAACAATGTTGCGACAGGGTGAATGGAAAGGTTTCTCGTTAACAGAGAATCTGGGAGTCGGTGTTCGCGGAAAAACTCTTGGGCTTGTAGGAATGGGAAGAATTGGTAAAGCTTTTGGAAAGCGTGCACATGAGGTATTTGGCATGAAAGTCCTTTACTATAATCGTTCCCCGGTGACGGATCTTAAATTTGAGGCAAGTGTTCGTTTTGACTTAGATGCCTTACTGGAAGAAAGCGATGTAATTTCTTTGCATCTGTCAAGCGACAAGGAAAATAAGAACTTTATTTCAAAGAGCAGAATGAAGAAAATAAGGCCCTCGTCATTTTTAATTAATACATCAAGGGGAGATGTTATTGACCAAATGGCACTTATAGATTTGCTGGAAAAGAAAAAACTTGCCGGTGCTGGTTTGGATGTCTATCTTAATGAGCCAAACGTCCCTCTGAGACTGAGACGCTTATCAAATGTAACATTGTACCCTCATATAGGATCGGCTACACATGAAACAAGAACAAAAATGGGAATGCTGGCAGTTGAAAATTTAATAGCATTTTTTAATGAAAAAAAGGTTATCAACCAGTTATAAGCTGAGAATGATATTTTTGTATAGCCCTTACCGACATCTTGCCCCCCCTATTTTCTTTAAGGCTGTGAATTGTAGCAATAATTCCACGAGATGTAGTATAGTAAGGGATCTTATTATTTAATGCTAAATATCGAATGTCTTTGCTATCTTCCAGTGATTGTTTGCCCTCAGTAGTGTTCATAACAATATCTATCTTTTTATCTTTCAGTAAATCCGAGATATTTGGTCGTCCTTCATAGACTTTCTTTACAGGTAAGCTATCAACTCCCTCCCTATCTAAAAAAGATTTCGTTCCCTTTGTTGCAATAATTTTAAATCCGATCTTCTCAAGAATTTTACATGCGTCACCCATCTCTTTAGTTTTATCTTCATTTCTAATTGATAAAAATACTGTCCCAGATTTAGGAAACTGCATACCTGCGGCAAGCTGTGATTTGAAAAAAGCTCCCTCGAAGCTGTCTGCAATACCCATGACTTCTCCAGTTGAACGCATTTCAGGGGTTAAAACGGTATCGCTACCGGGTAGCCTATCAAAGGGTAACACAGCTTCTTTGACAGCCACATAATTCAAATCTTTTCTATGGAAAGATAAACTGGATAGTCTTAAACCTATCATCAATTTTGCTGCTAGATTAGCTAGCGGTATTCCAGTCGTTTTAGATATAAACGGAATTGTTCTGCTTGCCCGTGGATTTACCTCCAATACAAATATATCACTTTCTTTTACGGCAAATTGAATATTCATTAACCCTATTACTTCCAATTCTTTGGCAAGAAGAGAAGATTGATATTTAATTTTCTCAATTATGTCCTTTCCAAGAGAATGTGGTGGTAGAGAGCAGGCACTGTCTCCAGAATGAACACCTGCCTCTTCGATATGCTCCAAAATCCCTGCAACAAAACAATCTTCTCCATCGCTGATTAAGTCTACATCAACCTCTATCGCAGCACCCAAATAGCTATCTAACAAAAGCGGAGTTTTACTGCTAATTTCTATGTTTGACTCTAAATATTTATTTAATTGCATTGGGTCATGAATTATTTCCATTGAGCTACCCCCTAAGACAAAAGAGGGTCTTGCAATTATTGGATAACTGAGGGACTCAGCAGCCTTCATGGCATTAGATTTTTTACCAACCGTAGTATTTTCAGGTTGTTTCAGTTTTAACTTTTCAATGACTTCTTTGAAGAGTTTTCGATCTTCTGAAATATTTATAGATTTGGGTGTTGTTCCTAAAATTTTTACACCCCTTCTATCAAGATCATCGGCTAGTTTGAGCGGCGTCTGCCCTCCAAACTGCACAATTACCCCAATCAAATTGCCCTTTTTCTTTTCTTTTTCAATTATGTTCATTACTGACTCAAAGTTTAAAGGCTCAAAGTAAAGTTTGTCAGAGGTATCAAAGTCGGTGGAGACAGTTTCGGGATTACAATTAATCATTATAGTTTCAACGCCTTCTTCACTTAGCGAAAAACAAGCATGACAGCAACAGTAATCGAATTCAATGCCTTGACCGATTCTGTTGGGACCACTGCCAAGAATTATTACTTTGTCTTTATTTGAGGGTTGAGCTTCACATATTTGAGTAGAAATTGTGGATATGTCATAGGTAGAGTATAGATATGCGGCCTCGGACTGAAATTCGCCACCACAGGTATCAATTCGCTTATAAACTGGAAGTATACCGTACTTTTGTCTCTTATCTTGAATATTATCCATAGAAGTAGACAACAATTCAGCTATTCTTTGATCACTAAACCCTTTAGACTTTGCCTCGCCCAAAACCTCCTGAGTTATATCTGGGCCATAGTTTGAAATACTTTTTTCAAATAGAATGAGTTCCTCGATTTGATTTAAAAACCATTTGTCTATTCTTGTTATTTCGTATATTTCGTCAGTAGTGAAACCAATTCTGAAAGCCTGCCCAATAAGAAATATTTTGTCAGGAGTATTTATGGATAATTTTTTGTAAAGCGCAGGTTTATCCACATTGGTATGAATCATTGCAAGCCCAGAGGTTTTATTTTCAAGAGAGTTCAGAGCTTTTTGCAGACTTTCTTGGAATGTTGCCCCAATGGCCATAACCTCTCCAACCGATTTCATTGAAGTACCAAGCTCGTTTGATATAGACGGAAATTTTTCAAATGCGAAACGAGGTATTTTTAAAACGATATAATCGATCGTTGGCTCGAAACTCGCGGGGGTAGTTTTTGTTATATCATTCTGCAATTCATCAAGTGTGTAGCCTATGGCTAGTTTCGCGGCAACTTTAGCTATTGGGAATCCTGTTGCTTTCGATGCGAGGGCAGATGATCTAGACACACGGGGGTTCATTTCAATAATTAGCATTTCTCCATTTTGTGGATTTACTGCCCATTGAACATTAGACCCGCCAGTTTCAACACCGATCTCTTTTAAAACTTCTAAAGAGTTGTTACGCATTTTCTGAAACTCTTTATCGGTAAGTGTCATCGCCGGTGCTATGGTTATGCTATCACCTGTATGGACTCCCATAGGGTCAAAGTTTTCAATAGAGCAGACTATAATGGCATTATCATTTTTATCTCTTATTACTTCCATCTCAAATTCTTTCCAACCTAGGAGGCTTTGATCTATAAGAATTTGATTAGCTGGGGATGCGTCTAAACCATTCATACAAATTTCTTTGAAGTCATTTTCGTTATAGGCAACTCCGCCACCTTTGCCTCCCAAAGTAAAACCGGGCCGAATAACTGCGGGCAAACCAATTACATCTAATGCTTTTACAGCTTCATCCAATGAATTAGCAATTTCAGATTTTGGACTCTTTATTCCAATACTTTCCATTGACTGTTTGAAGAGTTTTCGATCTTCCGCTTTCTCTATTGCATTCCTATTAGCTCCGATAAGCGCAACATTATAATCCTTTAGCGTTCCTGCCTTATCCAACTCGATCGCAATATTAAGTGCTGTTTGTCCACCCATTGTTGGTAAAATAGCATCTGGTTTTTCTATCTTAATAATTTTCTCTATTACTTCTGAATTTATTGGTTCTATGTAGGTAACATCGGCAAGTTCTGGATCTGTCATAATTGTGGCGGGATTTGAATTAACTAGAATAACTCTAAGACCTTCTTCTTTGAGTGCCTTACATGCTTGAGCACCGCTGTAATCAAACTCGCAAGCCTGTCCTATAATTATGGGTCCTGCACCGATAATTAAAACTGACTTTATATCAATTCGTTTTGGCATTTAAATTTTTTCTTTAATTCGTGAAACTATAAGTGTACAAGAATTTATAAACATAACCCTTTTTAAAACTGTCACTAATAAAATCAATAAGTTTTTGGTTAGTGAATAGGTAGATTAGATGCATTTGTACAGATCACATAACTGTAATGAATTACGAGCAGGAAACGATGGGGAGCTCGTAAAGCTCTCTGGTTGGGTACATAGAGTACGTGATCATGGAGGCGTGCTTTTCATTGACCTAAGAGATCATTTTGGTCTTACCCAAGTTTTAGCTGATCCTGATAGTCCCGTTTTTAAAGATGTAGAAAATGTGAGAGCAGAGTGGTGCATATCAATAGAAGGAACTGTGAGAAAGAGAGATAGTTCTTTAATAAATGAAAAATTGCCCACAGGGGAGATTGAGGTCTTCATAGCAAAAATAAATATTTTAGGGGCTTCTGAGGAGCTTCCTTTGCCTGTTTTTGGAGATCTTCCATATCCAGAAGAAACAAGACTTAAGTATCGTTTCCTCGATTTAAGGAGAGACGGAATACACCAGAATATAATATTGAGATCAAAGATAATCGAGTTTATACGAAAAGAGATGTGGGAAAACGGTTTCAACGAATTTCAAACGCCAATAATATCATCATCTTCTCCGGAAGGAGCGCGAGATTTTTTAATTCCCTCACGATTACATCCTGGAAGGTTTTATGCGCTACCGCAAGCTCCTCAAATCTACAAGCAGCTAATAATGGTTGGTGGGTTTGATAAATATTTCCAGATTGCACCGTGCTTTCGAGATGAAGATCCTAGATCTGATAGATCTCCAACTGACTTTTATCAGCTAGATATAGAGATGTCTTTTGTCGAGGAACATGATGTGTTTAAGTTGGTAGAAAAAGTGTTTGTCAAACTCTTTGAAAATTTTTCGGACTCCTATGCAGTTAATAATAACTTTCCTATTATTAGTTTTGGCCAATCTATGGAGTGGTATGGTACTGATAAACCAGATTTAAGAAATCCAATAAAAATGATGGATGTTTCCGAGTTTTTTGTTTCTTCAGGGTTTAAGATCTTTGCCGATATTTTGAGTAAAGATGGAACACAGATCAAAGTAATACCAGCAAAAGGTGGAGGCAGTAGAAAATTTTGTGACAGAATGAACAAGTTTGCGCAAGAGCAAGGACTACCAGGTATGGGCTATATCTTTTGGCGGTCAGATGATAGTGGTAATTTAGAAGCAGCGGGACCAATAGCAAAAAACTTAGGCGAGAAAAAGACAGAAAAATTAAGAAATTTTCTCGGTCTTGATAAAGGAGATGCAGCCTTTTTCTTGGGTGGTGTACCTGCCCATTTTAATGATATTGCTAGCAAGGCTAGGGAAATCGTTGGCATCGAATTAGACATTACAAATTCAAATTCTTATGAGTTTTGTTGGATCACTGATTTTCCAATGTATGAAAGAGATACAGAGACAGGAAAAATTGAGTTTTCACATAACCCTTTCTCGATGCCTAAAACCGATTTATTGAGTGAAGATATTGATCCTTTGAGCGTATTGGGAATGCAGTATGATTTGTCGTGTAATGGGTATGAGATTTTGTCTGGCGCAATTAGAAATCATAAACTAGAGAACTTGTTTAAGGCGTTTGAAATTGCGGGCTATACAAAAGAGGAGGTTGAGAGCCAGTTTTCAGGTTTAGTAAATGCTTTAAAATATGGTGCTCCACCTCATGGAGGATGTGCTGCTGGCATTGATAGGATAGTAATGCTTTTGGCTAAGGAAGATAATATAAGAGAAGTTATTATGTTTCCTATGAACCAAAAAGCAGAGGACCCTATGCTTGGATCCCCCAGAAATCCAACCGTAGAACAGTTAGATGAACTTAAATTAAAAATAATCGATCACGATCTATAAATTCATTTAATAGAATAGATTGATTATAAAACAGGTCGGCACCCAAAGAATAATAGATACTATCGTGGTAATAGAAAACTTGCGTTTGAGATTAGGATTTACTGGCGATGAAGGTGCGGTCCCTTCAATGATATTTCTCTCGTCATTTTGGGTGGTAACATTTATAGGTAAAATGATAAATAAAATAATAAACCAGTAAACTGATAATAGTACTATTGCAGATGTTATTGTCATTGTTTGACTTCCTCTAACTCGATGAGAGTGCCATTAAAATCCTTAGGGTGCAGAAAAATTACTGGATTACCATGCGCACCAATTTTAGCTTCTCCATCGCCTAATACAGTTGCTCCATCTTTTTCTAGGCTCAAAATAGCACTATTTATGTCCTCTACTTCAAAACAAATATGGTGTATCCCACCTTTTTTATTTTTCTCAAGAAAGTTTTCTATTGGGCTTTTTTCTCCGAGTGGTTCTAGCAATTCTATCTTGGTATTTGGTAGTTCAATAAATACTACCTTAACGCCATGATCCATTTGATCGATTGGAGAACTTATTTTTACCCCTAGCATATTTTTATAGGTTTTTACAGCCTCATCTAATTTGGGTGTTGCTATAGCGATGTGGTTCAGTTTTCCAATCATTTTTACACTCTCTTATTATAGTTTTTCAAAAAATTTTTATATATATCTTTTAGCAAAACAATATCGTCGACCTTAGTATTTTCATTAATTTGGTGCATAGTATCGCCAACTAAACCAAATTCTATAACCGGGCAGTATTCCCTCACAAATCGAGCATCTGATGTGCCGCCTCCAGTGGAAAGTTTACATTTTACACCTGCTATTTCTTTTATTGAAGTAGCTAACAGGTCTGAAAGTTGACCTGGCTCAGTCAAAAAGCTTTCACCAGAACATTTATACTTAATTTCCAGAGTCGCATTAGTTTCTTCATTATGCTTGGTGACAAGTGAGTCTATTTTTTTTGTTAGCGATAAGCATGAATGCTGATCATTAAAACGCACGTTAAAGTTAGCATAAGAATTCTCAGGTATAACGTTTAATGCGTCATTTTTTGTATCTATTGTTGAGATGTTCAAGCTAGAGGGCTCAAAAAAATCGCTACCTTCATCTAGCTTAAGGGACTTTAATTTGCTGAGAAAGAGAATTAGAGCTTCGACTGGGTTAACTGCTTTGTCAGGATAAGCTATATGACCTTGCTTTCCTTTACAAACTATAAATCCGCTTAACGAACCACGTCTACCAATTTTTATAGTATCGCCCACCAACTTGGAGGAGGTAGGCTCACCAACGAGACAGTGGTCAAAAGATTCGTTATTTTTAAAAGCCCACTTCAAAAGTTCCTTCGTACCGTATTCAGCGTGATCTTCCTCATCACTCGTGATTAATAGCACGAAAGAGCAACTAAGCTCTTCTTCCTCAATGATTTCCTTAAGCGCAACAAGGAACGCCGCAACAGAAGATTTCATATCTACTGAGCCTCTACCAAAAATTCGATCGTTCCTAATATCACCATTGAATGGATCGCTATCCCATAAACTTTCCTCTCCTGGTGGAACTACATCTACATGCCCATTAAAGGCCAGTGTTCTTTTGAAACCTGACTTTGGAGACCACCGTGCAAAAAGGTTTGTTACACCTTGGGTAGAGGAAACTTTTGTTTGGAAACCTAACTGCTCAACAAATGAAGAAATAAATTCTAGAGACCCACCGTCGTCTGGAGTAATTGACCTAAAACTAATAAGTTTTTTTGTCAACGCTACAGGATCATCTATCAATTTAGTCATGATTAGTCTCGTAATAAATCATTTATAGAAGTTTTACTCCTTGTTTTTTCATCGACCTGTTTGACTATTACAGCGCAATAAAGGTTTACTCCTCCTTTAGATGGAATAGAACCTGAGACAACCACGGAGTAAGGAGGTATTTCCCCATATGTTGTTTCACCAGTTTCTCTATTAAATATTTTTGTAGATTTTCCAATAAACACACCCATGCCTACTACAGCTCCCTCTCTGACAATACAGCCTTCTACAATTTCGGACCTTGCTCCTATAAAGCAATTATTCTCTATAATAGTAGGTGATGCTTGCATAGGCTCTAATACACCTCCTATTCCTACTCCACCTGAAAGGTGGACATTTTTTCCTATCTGAGCACAAGATCCAACCGTTGCCCAAGTATCGACCATTGTCCCACTATCAACATATGCACCAAGATTTACAAAAGAGGGCATTAAAACAACATTTTCACCAATGAAGGCTGATGCTCTAACTACCGTGTTAGGAACGGCTCGGAAATTCTTTTTTTTCCACTCAGTTTCACCCCAGTCTTTAAACTTGCTATCCACTTTATCCCACCAGGTTGAATTTTGTGGCCCGCCTTTTTGTAATTCCATTTCTCTAAGCCTAAAACTTAATAGAACTGCTTTTTTTGTCCATTGATTCACCGCCCATTCACCTGAGGCCTTTTTTTCTGCCACTCTCAAAGTACCGTTCCCTAGTAGATTTAAAGTTTGTTCTACAGCTTCTTTAGTTTTCCCAACTGTATTTTCATTTATTTCGTCTCTGCTCTCCCAAGAGGTTTCGATAACGTTTTCTAGTTCTTTATTTTCCATAGTATTTCCTTCAAGTATTATTCATATTTTAAAAAAAATTCTCTTATTTCACTTTGCTGCAAGGGATGAAAGTTGTCATCAGATACCGTTAGAATGCGCATTTCACCTTTTTTATCTTTCCAAAAAGTCATGCCCTCCAAATTGTCAAACTGATTAGAGTTTGAGGTAAAAACAATTATTGGCTCTGTATTATCAAACTTATCTAAAGAAATTAACCTAAATCTTGTTTTAAAGCCTTGGGTCCATGAGAATTTGCGTTCCAGTATCAATAAAAGGCCCATAGGTAAAATCTCTGCGTCGGTAACTAGAAAGTTGTCCTCTATTTTTACATATTTGATAATTTCCCATTTATTATTTTGTAATCTGAAAATCGGGATATCAGAAATGCCTAAGGGGGGTTTTTCTGGTATGGCGATCAAGCGATTTTCATTATCAATTGCTAGAGCCTCTATCCCTTTATTCACAGATAGTTTTCTGAACATTGGATGTTTAGGAACAAAGATACCTTTGCCCTCAACTTCTGTATGCATCATTATTCTGTGATTTGACTCAAAAGAAATAAAATAATTATTGTTTGCATCCATAGCGATTGACTCGCTGTCTGTATTACGACCATTTAAATGTTCGCCCTTGCTAGACAATATTCGGCCCTTTTTTATTACCGAATATCCGGTTAGAAAGTCATTATCATCACGACGCAATTCCAGAACAAAAAAAAATGACTTATCAGTGACAACTAAAGCCTCGGTCCCCGCATTCTTAATTAGAAGGCCAGAAAACCCACCATAATCTTTTTCGTTTCTATCAATATTCAAAAAACCAACTTGTTCTAACTTCCATTTCTTAATATCAGCTTTAAGTGTGGATATTGCCCCAAAAAAAATGATTAAGATAAAAACAATGTTTTTCATAACGCTAAATTCTTAACATTTACAAAACGAAGTAAATACCACCCTATAAACAATAAAATAATAATCGGCACTAAACCGATTTGCTGTGACCCACTCGCTAAAGTGAACCAAGTAATTAGAGCCGGAGCTAAAAATGCTGTTGCTCTGCCTACAAGGGCGTAGAGTCCAAACGTTTCGGTTATCTGTTTTTCATCAACTAAGAAAATTAATAATGTGCGGGACGCTGATTGGATAGGCCCACTTACAAACCCAAGTAAGCCTCCAGCTATATAAAATATTATATCTGGAGTATTCGACTTGGGGTCCAAAGGTAATCCGTAGAATTTTGATCTACTTAACCCAAATATCACGAGTGTAACAATTAGAAGTCCTCCAAGCATAATACTAACACAAAATTTAGAGCCATACTTGCTGTCCAAAGTTCCACCCCAATACGCTCCAATAGTACCAGTTGCAGCTGCTAAAATTCCAAAAATACCGAGTTGTACGGTGCTCATCTCTAATACGCCTGCTGCATAGATTCCACCAAAGAAGAAAATTCCATTCATAGCATCCCTGTAAAACATTGAAGCCACTAAAAACCAACCTAAAGAAGGTTGATTTCTTAAGTCAATAATATTTAAAAATAGGTGTTTAATCGCTTTTTTTACATTTAGTTGAGTTGGTGTTGTCATCTTTACGTCGGGTACGAACACAAAAAATGGCATCATGAATAAAACATACCAAAAGGCTGTCAAAGGCCCTACAACTCTGGTGCCTTCTCTGTCAGCAGCGTCTAATCCTAGTGCTGGATTGCTACCTAGCAATGTAAACCCATTTTCTTGTTCAACGAATAGGCCCAACATTATGACAAGAGATACTAATCCACCTAAGTAACCTAGTCCCCATCCCGCTCCTGATAGCTTGCCAAGCTTATCTGGTTTCTCAAGACTTGGCATCATAGCATTCGTGAAAACTGTCGAAAAATCGGCTGCAATAAAACCAACAGTATATGCAAATAAAACCCAGAAAGTATTCTCGAGGTTTGGCTCGGCATACCACAAAGAAAAAGTGGAAATTACAAAAAAGACAGAAAATAATAGGATCCACGGCTTTCTTTTCTGAGTTTGATCCGCCAGCGCCCCTAAAATCGGCGAAAAGATAGCAACAACTATTCCAGAAACTGTCACGGCCATCCCAATTAGTGCTTGGCCCTCAACAGGGTTTTTTGCCACCGCCTGCACAAAATACGGACCAAATATAAAAGTGGCAATCAAAGTATGTATAGGTTGGCAAGCCCAATCGTACAGCATCCATGAGTATACCTTTAGCTTATTTTTCATTTATGGCCTGCAATTCGTTTATATTTTTGTGTTTTTATTTTATTAATTATTAATTATCTTTACAATGTAATACAATTTTTTATGGGAGTTTATTTTTGATATCGTTACTTCAAATTGTCCACATGTTACTAGATGTCTTGAAGTACATCATCATAGCTCAAATTGTTTTAAGTTGGCTCATAAACTTCAATATTCTTAATATTCATCAACCACTTATTAATCAGATTTGGCGTGGCATAAACCAAGTGTTAGAGCCGTTATATGGTCCGATAAGACGTCGTATGCCCTACACTGGTGCCATCGACTTTGCTCCTTTGATTGTTTTTATAGCTATTTTGGCACTACAAATAATTATAAGAAATAACATTGGAAACTTCTATTAGTCTTTTTTACTCCTTCGCGCCAGTTCGCGTAAGCGAAGTGCTTTAAGCTTTATGAATCCTTCTGCATCACCTTGATTATAGTAACCTTCGTCGTCCTCAAAAGTTACTAATTGTTTGGAGTATAAACTCTTTGATGATGATCTGCTTACAACGTGAGAGCTTCCCTTGTACAATTTCATTTTTACAGTTCCTTCAACACTATCCTGGCTTTTATCAATTAGGGTCTGTAAGAGATCTCTTTCAGGGGTAAACCAAAGACCATTATAAATTAACTCAGCGTATCTTGGCATTATATCGTCTTTCAGATGTGCAGATCCTCCATCTAGCGTTAGGCTTTCAATTGCTCTGTGAGCTTGTAAGAGTATAGTTCCTCCTGGTGTTTCATAAACACCTCGCGATTTCATTCCCACGAATCTATTCTCTACTAAATCGAGCCTTCCTATTCCATGCAGTCTACCAAGATCATTAAGTCTTTTGAGTAAGTTTGCAGGTGAGTATTCTTTGTCATCAATTTTTATTGGATCTCCATTCTTAAAGCTGATTTTTATGTAATCGGGTTTATCAGGTGCTTTTTCTGGATCATTTGTCCTCTGATATACATACTCTGGAGCTTCATCTTCTGGATTTTCCAAGATTAAACCTTCTGAAGATGTGTGTAATAGATTAGCATCCACTGAAAAAGGGGGTTCCCCTACTTTATTTGCAGCAATAGGAATTTGGTGCTTTTCGGCAAAATCGATTAATTTTGTCCTGCTACTGAGGTCCCAGAGTCTCCAGGGTGCAATAATTTTTATATCTGGATTTAGAGAGTATGCTGCCAATTCAAATCGTACCTGATCATTTCCTTTTCCTGTAGCACCGTGACTTATTGTTTCCGCACCGACAATATCAGCAATCTCTATCAACCTCTTTGAAATGAGCGGCCTTGCAATTGATGTTCCCAGCAAGTATTGACCTTCGTAAACTGTATTGCATCTAAACATCGGGAAAACATAATCTTTAACGAACTCCTCAGTGAGATCTTCAATAAAAACATGTTCTGGTTTAATCCCGAGTAAGAGAGCTTTATCTCGAGCAGCCTCTAGTTCCTCACCTTGCCCAAGATCAGCGGTAAAACAAACTACCTCATAGTCTAACTCAGTTTGTAGCCACTTCAATATAACTGAGGTGTCAAGCCCGCCAGAGAAAGCAAGAACTACTCTTTTCTTTTGTGCCATGTATGGGGTCCTTTCCTTACAACAATTTCTGTGATTGACAGTGTTTGTCTATCTATCCAAACTTAGAACATAGTTTTTAAATTGTGTAAAATATTATAAACAAGATTAGAAAGGTTTACCATGATTGAAGAAATTACCTCATTTAATTTTAATACCACGCCTAGAATTATTTACGGTCCTAACGTGGCAAAAGACGCGGATCCATTTTCTAAATTAATGGGTGATGGAATTCTTCTTGTCACTGATAAAGGGTTAACCAAGTTAGGACTTTATGAGGATTTACTCAAAAATCTTGAAAAGTATGATGCAAAAGTAAGGGTATTTGATGATGTAGAGGCGGATCCATCATTAAAAACTTTGGAAAAGGCAATAAATTTTGGAAGAGAAATAGCTTGTACTGGAGTTATAGGATTTGGCGGAGGTTCTTCAATGGATGTTGCCAAGCTAACTGCTCTAGTTTTGGGGTCAGGAGAAAATTTAGAAAGCGCATGGGGGGTAGGGAACGCTTCAGGCCCCAGATTACCTTTATGTTTAATTCCAACCACTGCTGGAACTGGGTCCGAGGTTACTCCTGTTTCAATTATCACCGTGGATGGTGATGAAAAAAGGGGGGTTTCTTCGCCAATCATCCTTCCAGACTTCGCAGTATTAGATCCTGTTTTAACCTTAGGATTGCCGGCAGCAACTACTGCCGCCACCGGAATTGATGCGATGGTGCATGCAATTGAAGCCTATGCATCAAAAAATAAAAATAATAACCCTATGTCTGGCATCCTTGCAAAGGAGGCCTTGGTTCTATTGGGGAGCTCAATTAAAATAGCAGTCTCGGATCCAAAAAACTTAGAAGCGAGAGGAAAAATGTTACTTGGATCAATGTTAGCTGGAATGGCTTTTGCAAATTCTCCTGTAGCCGCAGTCCATGCTCTAGCTTATCCACTTGGGGGGAGTTTTCATATAACCCATGGATTATCGAATGCTCTTGTACTTCCAGGAGTGCTACGGTTCAATGCAGTAGATGTTTGGGCAGCTAAAAAATATTCAGAGCTTTATCCTTTTCTTTTTCCAAGTGAAGAGATGGGGAATAATAACCAAACGAATGCATCGTTGTTTATCGAAAAACTGAGTGATTTATCTAAAGAGCTGGGACTACCCCAGAAATTGCGAGATGTTTCAATTCCGGAAGATGCCTGCGCGTCAATGGCAAAAGATGCTATGAAGCAAACCAGATTGTTGGTAAATAACCCTAGAGAGGTTACTGAACAAGATGCTTACGACATATATCACTCGATTTGGTAAGATTAAATGCGATTAGCTTATAGCCGTTTTGGAGCGGGTAACGGTAGCAATGTAGTTATTCTGCATGGACTTTTAGGATCGAAAAGAAATTGGTTTGGCATTGGAAAATCTCTTGCAGATCTTGGTTTCCACGTCTTGCTTATTGACCTTAGAAACCACGGTGAGTCAGAATGGAGTGACAAGCATACTTATTTCGATCTAGCAGAGGACGTGAAAAAACTTGTTGAAGAACAGGGAATAGCTAATTGCTCCGTGATAGGGCATTCAATGGGTGGCAAGACTGCGATGGTTTTAGACAAGCTTTATCAGGGTTTTTTGTCGAAGTTAATTATAGTAGATATAGCACCAGTAGCTTATCCGCCAAATTTTAAAAATTATTTAAAAACTTTATCTTCGCTTGATCTTGGCAGGTTCAACACGAGATCTGAAATTGACACAAAGCTTTCTAAATATTTCGAGGAAATCAGTTTCAGATCTTTTCTAATGCAAAACTTAAAGATGGACAAAAAAAAAAGTTTCTATTGGCGTGTTAATTTAACATCTTTAATTAGGAATTCTGTGGCCATTAGTGAGTTTCCAGTTATAAATGGTGTCTCTAATACCGAGTCTCTTTTCTTATATGGTGAATTATCAGAATATGGTGTAACAAAGCATAAAGAGACGATTAAAGAAAGTTTCCCATTGTGCGAGTTTGCTCCTGTAGCTAAAGCTGGGCATTGGGTTCATGTTGAAAAACCCCTAAAATTTCTAGAAATAGTTTCAAAATTTTTAAAATCGGATTAATATCTATTAAATTATGGATCAGAAAACATGGATGATTATTTAGTAAAATCGATAAAAAACTATCCTATGAAAAAAGGCTTGGCACGAACCAAAGAGCAAGTCCATTTTTTTATCAAATTCGAAGGGAAAAAATACCCTATTTCTTTTTTTGACGAGAATTTTTTAGAAGTTGAAACAAGTATCGTTCCGAAGTTGCGGGGATTAGTGGATATCTACAAGCTTGGTAAATTTTTTGCTCAGGGTCTATTGGTGATGATGGAAAGCAATGAGTATATCACGAAGTATGAATATAAAAGGTATACTCTTTCAAAGACAACGCAACCCTCCGATTACGTATTGCAAGGTATGTGTAAAGGCTGAGAGGACTTAAAGCTCACATTGCAAGAAAAAAACAATCAAAGGGTATATGTGAATGGGGAATTCTTTTCAAAAAATGAAGCTAGAATCTCAGTCTTTGACAGAGGTTTTTTATTCTCTGACTCTGTTTACGAAGTAACCGCTGTTCTTGACGGTAATTTAGTAGACTGGAAAGAGCATTTTGCCAGACTTATTAGATCGCTGGCTCATTTGAACCTTGAAAATAATTTTCAAGAAGAAGACTTCTTTCAAATTCAAAAAAAATTAATAAACGAAAATCAGCTAAAAGAAGGACTTTGTTACGTTCAAGTCACAAGGGGCGTTGCAGAGAGGGACTTTAATTTCGCAAAAAAGTCATTATTACCTACCGTAGTAATATTCACACAAGAAAAACAAATTTTAAATAATGCAGCTAGTAAAGTGGGCATAAAAATCATAACAGTGCCTGACGATAGGTGGCGTAGAAGAGATATAAAGACTACTCAACTTCTTGCGCAATCATTAGCAAAAACTCATGCGGTCCAAGAAGGTGTTGATGATAGCCTCCTTGTTCAAGGTGGCTTCATTAATGAGGGCTCATCAAGTAACGTATTTATTTTTAAAGACGAAAGAATTATTACACCAAGTTTGTCAAATGATATCCTAGGAGGTATTACTAGGTCTTCTGTAATAAAATTTTGTCAAAAAAATAATATCGAAATCAAGGAGCAAAAGATCAACATTGACGATTTGATGGATGCACAAGAGGTTTTTCTTACCTCAGCTACTGGTTTCGTGCTACCCGTTGTTGAAGTGAATGGAAGATGTGTGGGAAGTGGATTAGTTGGAGATATGGTTAAAAAAATCCAGCGAATATATATAGAACAGATTAAAGCGAAACTATCTTAGATTTTTATAGATTCAGTTATTTCTGGAACTTTTTCTTCCAGTCATCATAAGGCATGCCATATACATACTCTTGAGCCTCCTCGACCGATAAGGCTTCATCCGATCCGCTAGCAGCTTCATGCATCCATTTGTATAAACAATTTCTACAAAACCCTGTTAAGTTCATTATGTCTATATTTTGTACATCAGTTCTACTCTGCAAATGAGAGATTAATCTTCTGAAAGTTTGGCTTTCAATTTTTTCTAAGTTTTTATTATTCATTTGTCTTGCTCATAAATCAAAAAAAAGTTTTTTATTTTTTATAATTCTCTATTCTACAGAAAAATTAAAAATATCGAGCATATAAATGAAAAAGCAACTTCATAGAAACCGTAAAGTAAAAATAGTAGCTACTCTGGGTCCTGCCTCAGACACTGAATTGGAAATTAGAAAAATGTTTTTGGCAGGGGCAGATATTTTCAGATTAAATATGTCCCATGGTGATCATTCAGCTGTGGAAAGAAGACACAATATCTTAAGAGATTTAGAGAAAGAATTTTCGAGACCAATATGTATTCTGGCCGATCTACAGGGTCCAAAGCTGAGATGTGGTGATTTTAAGGGTGCAAAGTCAAGTTTGGAGTCAGGACAAAAGTTTTGTTTTGATCTAATAGAAAGGCTGGGAAATAAAGAACGAGTTTGTCTACCGCACCCCAAGATATTCCAGTCAGTAAAAAAGGGAGATAAGCTACTGATTGACGATGGTAAGGTTGCTATGCAAGTAAGTAAAGCATTAGAAAAGAGAATAGAGTGCACTGTTTTGAATGATGGAATTATTTCAGACAGAAAAGGGGTTAATTGCCCAGATACTATTTTAGACCTCGCTCCTTTAACAGAAAAAGACAAGCAAGACTTGGAGTTTGTTTGTGGTCTTGGAGTAGACTGGATCGGGTTATCTTTCGTACAGAGAGCGAAAGATATAGTCAATGTAAAAAAGTTATTAAAGGGAAGGGCAGGCATTATTGCAAAAATCGAGAAACCTGCTGCAGTTAGAGTTTTTGACTCGATTATTGATTCTGCCGATGGAATTATGGTGGCACGGGGAGACCTTGGTGTTGAATTGCCAATTGAAGCGGTCCCACCTGTTCAAAAAAAACTAGTAATGAAATCACGTCAGATGGGAAAGCCTGTAATCGTAGCAACACAGATGATGGAAAGTATGATTCATTCGACTACACCAACCCGAGCTGAAGTGTCGGATGTAGCGCAGGCAATATATGATGGCGTAGATGCAGTAATGCTGTCAGCCGAAACAGCAATAGGCATTCATCCAGAGAAAGTTATAGAAGCAGTAGATAAAATCGCCGTTGAAACTGAAAAAGACCCTTTGTACTTCCAAAACTTGGAAACCTCGAGATCAGTTTCGAAAGAAGGAGTTTCAAATGCAATAACTGTTGCTGCGAGAGAGGTAGCTGATAACATAAACGTGAAGGTTATTTGTTGCTTTACTCATGGTGGAACAACAGCTGAGCTTGCATCTCGGGAAAGACCTCGAGCACCAATAATTGCACTAACTCCATATACAGAAACAGCTAGGAAACTAACCTTGTTTTGGGGGTTGCATTGCGCGGTTACCACACCTGTAGATCGATTTAAGAGGGCAGTAATGAATGCTGTTAAAGCAGCTAAGTTATTCGACTTTGCTTCAGGCAAAGATCTAATCATTGTTATTGCAGGTGTGCCATTCAATACACCTGGATCAACAAACATATTAAGGGTGGTGTCTTTAGAAGAAAACTTTGATGATTTTTGAGAAAAATATAAAGAAATGCTTGTATAGTTATTAGAATATCCCTATAAACACGTTGGAACCAATGTGTAGAGAAAATTAAATGCCTAAGATGAAAACAAAATCAGGTGCTAAAAAGCGGTTTAAAGTGACGGCGACCGGGCGCGTGAAATCTGCTCAGGCGGGGAAAAGGCACGGTATGATAAAAAGATCGAGCAAATTCATACGAAACGCGAGAGGCACAACAACGTTGTGTAAGGCAGATGAAAATATTGTTAAATCTTATATGCCTTATTCTAGGTAGGAGGATTAATAGTTGACCAGAGTTAAATCAGGGGTGGTAACGCACGCGAGACATCGGAAGGTGGTAAAGGCGGCTAAAGGGTACTATGGCGCAAGAAGTAGGAACTTTAGAACGGCTAAACAAGCTGTCGACAGAGCTATGCAGTACGCTACCAGAGATCGTAAGGTTAGGAAGCGTGTTTTTAGAGGGCTCTGGATACAGAGATTGAACGCTGCTGTAAGGCAAATAGACAGCAATCTCAATTATTCCAAGTTTATACATGGACTGGATAAAGCTGGCATCAATCTTGATAGAAAAGTTCTAGCAGACATTGCTGTACATGACCCAAAAGCTTTTGGACAGATAGTATCTCGTGCACAAGGCGCGCTAAACTAGTAACATGACCGATTTCATTCGGTACAAAATGTTCTTATGATAAATCTTAGATCTGTCTATGGAAATTTCATTAGAAAATAGCAAGTATTTAGGGCTAGTTAAGAATGCTCACTCGGTTAACGATCTTGAACAGGTTAGGATCAAGCTTCTTGGTAAAAAGGGGGAGATTTCTAACCTCTTGAGATCCTTGGGTCAAATGGAAGCTAGAGAGCGACAAATAAAATCTCCAGAGTATAACAATCTCAAGCAATCTCTGGAGGAGGCTATAAAAGAGAGAAGAGAAATCTTACTGAATAAGGAGATTGAAGCCAGAATGGATGCGGAATGGCTTGATATCTCTCAAGACCCCAGAGAGATGAATTCAGGCCTGATGCACCCGGTAAGCAGAGTTACAGAAGAAATCATATCAATTTTCTCAGACCTGGGATTTTCCGTAGCTGAAGGACCCCAAATTGAAAGCGACTGGTACAATTTTGATTCACTTAATATTCCTCCTGATCATCCAGCTCGTCAGGAGTTTGATACTTTTTATATCGATCCCGGTGATGAGATCATTAAGGAAAATGGTTCACCTAATGTTCTTAGAACGCATACTAGCCCAGTACAAGTAAGATTCATGGAAAAACACGGAGCACCTTGTAGAATTATCGCACCTGGACGGGTATATAGATCGGATTACGATCTCACCCATACACCAATGTTTCATCAGATTGAAGGTTTAGCGATAGGTGAAGATATCTCTATGTCAAACTTAAAATGGGTTTTGGTTGAGTTTTGTAAGGCTTTTTTTGAGCTAGATAGTATAGAACTTAGATTTCGCGCGAGTCATTTCCCCTTCACGGAGCCATCTGCGGAAGTTGATATAAGGTGTTCCTGGGTTGAAAACTCCTTAGTTGTTGGAAAAGGAGACGACTGGATGGAAATATTAGGTAGCGGAATGGTACACCCTAATGTCTTGGAGGCAGCTAACGTTGATAGTAAAAAGTTTCAGGGGTTTGCATTTGGAATGGGGATAGATAGGCTCGCGATGCTAAAGTATGGTATGCCTGATCTTAGATCATTCTTCGATAATGATATGAGATGGTTAAAACACTATGGTTTTGCGGCAGAAAAAAGTTCCAATCTCTATGATAAACTTAGTGGATAAACATTAGAGTGGAAGTTTTAATATGAAGTTTTCTTTTTCATGGCTTAAGGATTACCTGGAGACAGATTTGTCTGCTGATGAAGTTGGGGACATTCTTACCGACACAGGATTAGAAGTTGAGTCCCTCATAGACCCTAGAAAGCGTTTGGGGCAATTGTCCGTAGGAGAAATCTTAAAAGTTGAAAAACACCCAAATGCCGACAAATTGAAAGTATGTGATGTTGATTCAGGCACTGGGATATTAAAAATAGTTTGTGGAGCACCAAATGTTAAGAATGGCATGAAAGTAGTGGTTGCAAAGCCAGGTGATTTTATACCTGGATTAAATATCAACCTAAAAGCCTCAAAGATAAGAGATGTAAAAAGTGAGGGAATGATGTGTTCAGAAAAGGAATTAGAAATTTCAGATGAACACGAAGGAATTATAGAGCTACCCTCTGAAACTGAAGTGGGGACGCTGTTTTCCGAATTAGTTGGAGATGAAAAAATAATTTTCGAAATCGCAATTACCCCAAATAGACCTGACGCATTAGGTATTTATGGAATTGCTAGAGATCTCTCGGCTAGTGGTATCGGAAAATTACGTGTTAGCAAAATACCCAATGTTGAAGGAATTTTTAAGCCACATTTAAATATTAATTTAGACCAAGCGGTTTCTTCAAAAGAATGTCCTTTTTTTGTGGGCCGATATTTACGAAGCGTACAAAATGGGGAGTCTCCACAATGGCTCAGAAATCGTTTAATTAGTATTGGGCTTAATCCAATCTCAGCATTAGTTGATATTACAAATTATCTTACATTTGATAGAGCAAGACCTCTACACGTCTTCGACGCTGATAAACTCTCTGGTGGTTTAACGGTTAGAAGATCTTTTGAGGGAGAGAAATTTCATGCTCTTGATGATAAAATATATGAGTTAAATGAAGGAATGATTGTAATAACAGATGAAAAAGAAATCGTATCTCTTGGAGGCATCATAGGAGGTAAGAAAAGTGCCGTGTCGGACGAAACAAAAAATGTGTTGTTAGAGGCTGCTTTTTTCGATCCAATATCAATAGCAGCAACAGGTCGGAAACTTCAGATAAATTCGGACGCTAGATATCGTTTTGAAAGGGGTGTTGATCCGAGCTTTACTTTATCTGGATCACATATTGCTACAAAGATGATATTAGATTTATGTGGAGGCGAAGCTTCAGATATTATTATCGCTGGGTCAATGCCATCTTTTGAGAAAAAAATTATTTTTGATCCTAAAAAAGTAAATCAATTGATAGGAATTGAAGTAAATAAGGCAAGACAATTTGAAATACTAAAGTCCCTTGGTTTTTCAGTAAAGGAAGTGGAAAACAAAGTTGAAATAATAGTTCCTGCGTGGAGACCAGATGTACATGGCGAGGTAGATATAATCGAAGAGGTCGCAAGGATAAATTCATTAGCAAACTTGCCCAGTATTCCAATGACCAGGAAAGAGGGGGTTTTAAAACCTCTTTTAACAGACGGTCAAAGCAGGCAAAACCTAGCTAGAAGGGTCTGTACTTCTTTAGGTTATATGGAGTGCTTGTCATATAGCTTTATCGACAAGAAGTCAGTTGAACGATTTAGTGGCAAGTCAACAAAGGAAATTACACTTATAAATCCAATTAGCAGTGAAATGACGCACATGCGACAGTCGCTTTTACCAGGCTTAATAAAAATAGTAGAGAAAAATCAGGCTAAGGGTATTAAAAGTCTCGCAATATTCGAACAAGGCTATTGTTTTGAGAGCAACCAAGTTGGCGATGAAACCTACCAAATTTCTGCAGTCTTGTCTGGTAGTAAAAGTAACTTCAATCTTTACAAGGAAATAAGACCTTTTGATATTTTTGATATAAAAAAAGATCTATTTAAATTATTAGGATATTTAAACCTAAAAGTGGACAGCCTTAAACTTGAAAGAGATGCTCCAGAATTCCTTCATCCAAAAAGGTCAGCCAAGGTTATGCTTGGAAATAAGACTGTGGCAATATTTGGTGAAGTTAGTCCACTCATTGCTAAAAATTATGCTATTAAAGAACGAATAAATTGCTTCACCATCTATCTAGATAATATACCTTTCCCAAAGAAAAAAAAGATTACGAGAGATGCTCTTATTTTGAGTAATTTGCAACCTATCGAAAGGGACTTTTCTTTCCTGATTGATGAAAAGACTGAATATGGAGCAGTAAAGAAAACTATTATTTCCTTGAAAAATCCTCTGATCGACAAAATAAATATTGTCGATGTCTTCCAAGGGGAAGTGGAAAAAGAGGAGAGAAAAAAGTCTCTTTCAATCAGAGTTAAATTTCAGCCTTTAGAGAAAACTCTTAATGACTCTGAGATAGAGAAAATGTGTAAGGATATAATTAGTGAAGTCAGTGAAAAAGTTAGTGGAATTTTAAAGTCATAACATATGTGATTAGTTATATTCGATCTTAATTATTTCATAGTGTTTGGTCCCTCCTGGTGTATTGACCTCCACTTCATCTCCCTCTTCTTTACCGATTAGTGCTCTGGCTAGAGGCGAATTTATGTTAAGCAGGCCTTTCTCTAGATCTGCTTCAGCCTCTCCCACGATTTGATACTCAACTTCTTTTTCTGTCTCCTCCAAAAATAAAGTTGTCTTAGCTCCAAATTTTATAGCACCATTAAGCTTAGAAACATCAATTACTTCTGCTAGCGATATTACAGCTTCCAACTCCTTTATTCTGCCCTCAATGAACGATTGTTTTTCTCTTGCTGAATGGTATTCGGCATTCTCAGATAAATCACCTAATTCCCGCGCTTCAGATATAGCTTTAATAATATTTGGCCTATCATCTGCTTTAAGTTTACGAAGTTCTTCTTCGAGCCTACCGTAGCCGTTTTTGGTTAAAGGAATTTTTTCCATATTTTTTTCACGCTAAAAAAAAATATAATAACATTTTATTTGTTTTTTTTACACCTTTATTCAGAAAAAACTATATGTTATTTAATTGAAAACATCGTGAAAGTATTCTGAGGGTAAAAGGTAAGATATGAGAGAGAAAATTGACTATGATTTGGTTATTGTCGGGGGGGGGGCCAGCCGGTTTGTCAGCTGCAATTAAAGCTAAGCAAATTGACCCCGAACTTAGTGTCGTTGTTCTAGAAAAGGGATCAGAAATAGGTGCGCATATTTTATCAGGAGCAGTTTTGGACACGTCAGGTATAGATTTGCTGATACCTAACTGGAAAGAAACTGATATCCCCATTCGTACAAAAGTTAGTGAAGATCTCTTTTACCTTTTTGGCCCAGCTGGGCAGGTCAAAATTCCTAATTTTTTACTTCCCCCGCTGATGAATAATCATGGAAATTATATCGTATCTATGGGAAATGTGTGTCGGTGGTTAGCAGGGCAAGCAGAGAGCCTAGGCGTAGATATATTCCCGGGTATGGCCTGCAGCAATGTGGTTTTTGGTAGCGGTGGAGAAGTTATTGGAGTTATTGCTGGCGAGTTTGGCTTAGATAAAGACGGAAATAAAACAGAGGGATATGAGCCTGGTATGGAAGTCTTAGGTAAGTATGTTCTACTTAGCGAAGGGGTAAGAGGCTCTTTAACTAAAATCCTTGTTGAAAAATATAAATTAGATGCACAAAGCCAACCACAAAAATACGGGCTCGGAATGAAAGAGATTTGGGAAATAGACCCAAAATTTCATAAAGAGGGTAAAGTGCTTCACTCCATGGGATGGCCATTAGGAGGCAATGCAGGAGGTGGATCATTCTGCTATCATGCGGAAAACAATCAAATTTATCTAGGGTTCGTTGTTCACTTAAACTACGAAAATCCCCATGTCTTTCCATATATGGAGTTTCAAAAATTTAAGCATCATCCTATGATTAAAGGAATTCTTGAGGGAGGGAAAAGAATATCCTACGGAGCAAGGGCTATAACTGAAGGAGGATATCAGTCGATTCCGAAGCTTGCTTTCCCTGGTGGTTTAATACTAGGGTGTTCTGCAGGTCTGGTAAATGTTCCGCGAATAAAGGGAAACCATAATGCAATGCTGTCTGGGATCACTGCAGCAGAGATAGCATGTAAAGCTATAAAAGAAGGCTTCCAAAATACTGAACTTAAGGAATATGATAAAGAGATAAAGGATGGGAAAGTTGGTTTAGATTTAAAGCCTGTGAAGAACGTTAAGCCCATTTGGTCTCGTTTCGGTTTATTAGCGTCATTGATAATTGGCGGAATAGACATGTGGATAGCAAACTTAAGCGGGATAAATATTTTTGGCACTTTGAAACATGGTAAAAGTGACGCAAAAAGCACCAAGCCAGCAAAAAGCTTTAAAGAAATCGAGTATCCAAAGCCTGATGGAAAGATTAGTTTTGATAGACTGACAAATGTGAGCTTCTCTGGAACAAATCATGAGGAAAACCAGCCCTGTCATTTGTTTTTGAAAAATAAAAATATTCCGATCAAAAAAAATCTCCCATTATTTGCTGAGCCTGCTCAAAGGTATTGTCCTGCAGGTGTCTATGAAGTGCTTGAAAAACGTAAGAATTCTTTTACGTTTCAAATAAACGCACAAAATTGCGTGCATTGCAAAACATGTGATATTAAAGATCCAAGCGAAAATATAACGTGGAAAACGCCTCAAGGGGGAGATGGTCCAAATTATCCAAATATGTAGGTTAATTGGTATGCCTTTGCTTAAACTTTTAATTGTAGCTTTTTTCATACTCTGGCAGTTTTCGGTTACTATTGTTCTAGCTAACTCGGGCTCATATATTGCCGGGCAATTTGCTGAGAAAGAAGGAGATTTCAAAAATGCCTCCTACTATTATACAGATCTTATTTCTAGAGGAGGCTCTGAACGAGAAATTATCACGAGAAGTATTATATACGCAGCCTTAGCTGGAAATTTTGAAATTGCAACAGCAATATCCAGAAAAATTGATGACCTTCAACTTAATTACCCTGTCGCAAATTTAGTTATTTTTGCTGAAGCTGTAAAAAAGAGAGAAAAGTCAGAAATATTAAGAGTGTTCGAACGCCACAAGAAAAATTTTCCTGAGATTTTTAAGATAATTACAGAATTTTGGGTCTTGATTATTGATAACAAAAAAGACGAAGCTTTTCGTTTGATCAATTCAATAAGTATCACCAACGAAGCTCAACTTCAGATTATTAACTATAATCAACTATTAGCCTATGTCTATTTTAATGAATATGAGCAAGCAAAAACACTCTATGAAAATATGGAATTCAGTAATTTTCTTTTTGACTCCGAGTCAGCTTTAGCTTTAGTTCAATATTTTCAAAGATATAAAGCAAGCGGAGTGTCTGAAAGCATAATAAGCAAGGCTCGGTCTGCTAGTAATAACGCGTATTACATACAAGCCCTCAAAAACAAGCTTTCTAATGGTGGGGTTAGTGATGCTATCAGAATAACCCCTTATAAGCAGATAGCTGAGGTATTCTTTAGATGGTCACAATCTAGCCAGCGAGGAGAGGGAAATATTATCAACAAGTCGTTTTACTTATCCCTTGCAAATTTCGCGGATCCGACTAGCTCATTCTTGAAATTCAATCTTGCTACCATACTTAGTGATACTGGGAACTATAGGCTATCCAAAGAAATTTTAGATAACTTTTCAAATGACGATGTTTTCTTTATGGACAGTATTGTTGAAAATTCATTTGCTATCGAGCAATTGGATAGTAATGAGACGGCATTAGAATATATTCAGCAATTTATAATTGATGGATATGCAAACGCCAGGTTATTGAAAACTTATGGTAGCCTGCAACGGAGTATGAGCTTGTTTCAGGAAGCCATCAAGTCCTACACCAGAGCAATAGAAGTCGCAAAAAGAGAAACGTATACTGAGGCTATTTGGCCAATTTTATTCTTGAGGGGGATATCATTTGAAAGGTCAAAGAATTGGGCTTTAGCTGAATCTGACTTTATAAGTGCTCTAGAACTGAGCCCAGATCAACCACAGGTTCTCAATTATATGGGGTATAGCTTATTAGAACGGAAAGAGAAATTAGATCAAGCTTTAAAAATGATTATACTGGCAGCTGAGAAGTCCCCGGATAGCTATCATATAATTGACTCTCTAGGTTGGGCATATTACAAAAAAGGAGATTTTGGAAAAGCCTTGTTATATTTAGAAAAGGCGATGGAAATTGAATCTACAGATCCAATAGTAAACGATCATCTAGGGGACGTCTTATGGATGTTGGGTAGAAAAAGGGAGGCTAAATTTCAATGGAAAAAGTCACTTTCCTTCAATCCTGAGTCTGTGGATCAAAAAAATACAGAAGATAAATTAAAGTTCGGACTAAACGTAAGATAAAGAAGATTGGGATTGGTGAAAGTTATTACTAATGAAGAAAAGGGATGCGCCAAGATTAATCTTGCTCTTCATGTTACAGGAATTCAGGCAGATGGTTACCATGCTCTTGATAGCATAGTTGTTTTCACAGATGTATTTGACAGGCTATTTTTTAAACGTTCATTGAAAAATGTGGTAACGTTGACAGGAGAATTTTCTGGGTCAATAAATGTTCAAGAAAACTCAATAATCCAAGCATTAAAATTATTTGGAAATGGACTCACAGATCGTTTTTCTATTAATCTTGAAAAAAATTTGCCAATAGGTGCTGGTCTGGGTGGTGGCTCAGCAGACGCTGCAGCTGTAATAAGATTTATAACAAATAATAGCAAGCACCTAATGCCCTCTTATAAGGTGTTATCAAAAATTGGAGCAGACATTCCAGCTTGTGTATTAAGTGTAGCATCTAGAGTGGGAGGAATTGGGGAGATTGTTCGACCTTTAGATATGTCAGAAATTCATTTATGGGTTGTATTAGTAAACCCAAACATATTCGTATCTACAGGCAGTATATTTGAAGAGGTGACTGAAAAACATAATCAACCATTAGAGTCCTTTATAGATTTAAGTAGCACGGATAAATTTGTAGACTATCTTAAGAGGCAGAGAAATGACCTTCAAACTATCGCGATCAAAAAACATCCAAAAATCAACAAGGTACTCGCTACCATAGAGGAAACCGAGGATGTTTTGCTTTCTAGAATGTCCGGGTCAGGATCTACTTGTTTTGGTCTTTACAGAAATCAAGATATTGCAAAAAAAGCGGTAACTTATATCAGCAAAAAAAGTGATAAATGGTGGATTAAATTTTCTAAAATAAATTAAGATACTCTATCCAAAATTTCTTCAGCAAGCTCTATCATTAACGTCTTAATTTCTGAGTCCTCTATTATCTGCATAGCGTTTATGGATCTTTCAGTCCATATTAAAGCCTGTTTTTTTGTATAAAGTAGAGATTTGCTGCTTTCCAATATTTCCAGAAGATCAGTAAGATCACTATGATTTGGTAAAGGCTTTTGAAAAAGCTCTTTTATAAATTTTTTTTCAGCTTTAGAAGACCTTTCGTATGCATGAATTATTGGCAGCGTAATTTTTTTTTCGAAGAAATCATTTCCTTTATTTTTCCCCGTTTTACTCTCATTACCCGAGTAATCTAAGAGATCATCTATGAGTTGAAAACTGGTTCCAATACATTCCCCATACTCCTGAAGAGCGTCTACATGGGAGTCGCGTGCATTGGTTATTTCTGCTCCTGCCTGACATGCCGCTGAAAAAAGGGCTGATGTCTTACCTTTAATTACTTTTAAGTAATCTTCTTTTGATGCATCAAGCTTTTTTTCAATGCCAACTTGTAGAATTTCGCCCTGTGAAATAACAGAAGAGGCGTCTGACAAAGTTTTCATTATTCTCAAAGACTCAGTTCTAACCATGAGCTGAAATGCCCTTGAAAATAGATAATCTCCTACCAAAACAGAATACTTGTTTGTCCAGATTATATTTGCTGTCTTTAAACCTCTTCTTTTTTCACTACGATCAATGACGTCATCGTGGAGTAGAGTAGCAGAATGTATGTATTCAATAGCAGCTGCTAAAAGGGTGTCCTTGTCTCCCTGATAGTCAAAAAGTTTGGCGACAGTCAAAGTTAACAGTGGTCGAATTCTCTTGCCACCAGAATTAATTAGATGAGAAGCAATATCCCCAATAATTGTAGTCTCTTTTGAGCTAAGATTTTTCTCAATCACCTGGTTTGTTATTCTAACTTTTTCAGACAGTAAATCAGACAGTTTTGATATAGAGGTTGTCAAATTATATTTTCCGGTTGGTGTTGTAACTAATCGAATGTGTATTTATAAAAACTATTGGCAATTGAAAAGATAAATTATAAAAATTTTTTATGAATTATAGTGATAAAGAATTAACAAAAAATAAGTTTTTGGGCAACAAATTAGAAATACTCCAATTTACTGAGGGCTATAGAGGGAATATGGACTCCGTTTTAGTAGCCGCATCAGTTGCCGCAGAAAGTGGTCAAAAAGTATTAGAGTTAGGTTGTGGAAATGGAGTAGCGTTGTGCTGCCTATTGTATAGAGTTCGTGGGCTAGAAGTCTTTGGGGTTGAAATGGATAAAGGAGCAGCAGACCTTTGTAAACGAAACATCGATCTAAATATGTTTAAAGCTAAGATTTGCAATATTAACATAGCAAACACGATTAGAGAGTTGAAATCTGTATCATTTGATCATGTTTTCATGAACCCTCCATATTTTAAACAAAATTCAGTTAAGGAGTCTCATATATTAAGTTCTCATCAGGCTAGAGTTGAAAGTATGCCGCTATCTGCATGGATTTCAGTGGCAAAGAATAGGTGTAAACCAAACGGTAAAATTACGGTTATTCAAAGAGTGGAGAGGCTTCCTGATATAATCAAATGCTTAGACGGTTACTTTGGTCAAGTAACCGTTCAGCCAATAAGTTCCTTTAAAGATACCAGTCCGAAAACGGTGATCGTTCAAGCAACTAAAACTAGTGGTGCTGCCTTCAAATTGTTAGCTCCAAAAATAGTACATCGAAGGGACGGTATATCAGGTAAGGTGGTTTATGAAGACGAGTTTAAAAAAATCCTTCGATATGGCCATCCTCTCCAATTAAATTAAATAGTGTCCACCATTAGCTGAAATTGTAGATCCTGTAATAAAATTAGATTCGTCAGCAACAAGAAACTTTACACAACGAGCAATATCGTCAGGTTCTCCCAAGTGCCCTACAGGGATTTGACTTTCAGTTGCTTCAATAGCTTTTTCACTCATCGCTTTGACCATATCTGTGTTTATATATCCCGGGCATATCGCATTTACAGTAATTCCTTTCCTCGCTCCTTCAAGGGCCAGTGATTTTGTGAAACCGAGTTCTCCAGCCTTTGCTGCGGAATAATTTGCTTGTCCTAATTGTCCCTTCTGTCCGTTTATCGAAGAAATATTTACAATCCTTCCAAATCCTCTTTCTCTCATTTTATCCCAAAGAGGGTGGGTCATGTTAAAGAGACCGTTAAGATTAACATTGATTACATCGCGCCACTGTTCTTGTGACATTTTATGGAACATACCATCCCTGGTAATACCTGCGTTATTGATCAGAATATCTATTTCCCCTAGTTCATCTTCAACACTTTTTATTCCGGCAACACATTCTTCATAATTAGCGATAGACCATTTAAATACAGCTATCTTATATTCTTTAGAAAATTTGGTGGCTACCTCATCGTTACCCGCATAAATTGCTGCAACCTTGTAACCAGATTCTTTAAGTTTGATCGAAATGGCGGCACCTATTCCTCTAGTACCACCGGTTACGAGCGCGACTCTCATATTAAAGCTCCCATTAATGTGAATTCCATAAGTTTAATTCGTTTAAATTTAAATGTTTTATTAGTCAATACAAACACCCTTTATCTAATAAGTTTTTACGCTAAATGAGCAAATTTACTGTTATTAAAATCAATTGAAAGTGTCATTTCGTTTCTAACAACTTTTTCAAAAATGAGCGAACATCTGCTGTATCCCAATCTATATCTCCTATGATGCGGCCAATTTCTATACCCGAAGGATTAATCACAACTGTTGTCGGAAGCGCAGTAACACCATATTTCACCGCAATTCTTCCTCTTGGGTCTCGATATTTTTTGAGGTTAACTAAGTTATTATCATCAAAAAAACCATCAATAGCTTCCTTCGAGTTTCTTCCTGATGCTATGGTTATTATTTGGATATCTTCATATATCATATTTTGGGCAAGACTGTTAAGTGACGGCATCTCTTTTTTACATGGTGCGCACCAAGTAGCCCAGAAGTTTATTATCAAAATATCTTCGTCGTACCCAATCTCAACCATATTTTCACTGGCATCCAAGATAAGGGGTTTTGGTAGCACCTCCGTCTTTTCTGAGAAAATAAATTTTCTAAGGTCTCCCTTTATGATATCTCTAGTTTTTTCAGCATATTTACTCTCAGCAATAGCTGAAACTGAAAAAAAAAGATTTACGATAAGTATTAAAGGCCCTAGTTTTAGCATTGACATCGTATACATGATCTATGATGTAGTGGTGGAGTTTAAAATGTCTAATAAGAAAAAATCAAATGAAATGTGGGGAGGGAGGTTTTCTGAGAAGTCTACTGATCTTCTTACGAAAATAAACTCTTCAATAGATATTGATAAACGACTGGCTTTTGAGGACATTTTAGGTTCGCAAGCCCATGTTGAGATGCTTGCTAAAATGAATATCATAACTAAACAAACAAAAAAAAAGATATTGAGCGGATTAAAAAAAATAGAGAAGGAGTTAAAAGACGGTGATTTCGTTTTTGACAACTTGCTAGAAGACATTCATATGAATATCGAATCGAGGTTAGGAGAAATTATAGGCTCAGAGGCCGGTCATATACACACTGCAAGGTCAAGAAATGATCAAGTCGTTACTGACTTTCGACTGTGGATACGAAAAGCTATTGAAGAGATAGAGTTCGAACTATCGAGACTCCAGATGACTATCCTAAAAAAAGCGGAGCAAAATATAAAAATAATTTTCCCAGGTTACACTCATCTGCAAGTTGCCCAACCCGTAAGATTCAGTCATCACTTACTTGCCTATTTAGAAATGTTCGGGAGAGATTTAGAAAGATTTAAGCAAACTAAAGAGAGATCGAATGAATGTCCTCTGGGAGCTGCTGCTTTAGCTGGAACTTCTTTCCCGATTGATAGGTTTTATACAGCTAAAACGCTTGGTTTTAGTACTCCAATGAGAAATAGTATGGATGCAGTTTCCGACAGGGACTTTGTTTTAGAATTTTTATCTGACGCAGCCATTACCATGGTACACTTTAGTAGATTAGCAGAAGAGCTTATTCTTTGGGGATCGATAGAGTTTGACTTTATTTCGCTACCTGATTCTCTAGTCACGGGCTCTTCAATAATGCCACAGAAGAAAAATCCTGATGCCGCGGAACTTATTCGTGCTAAGACCGGTCGAGTGAACGCGGCACTACTATCTCTTTTAACAGTTATGAAAGGTCTACCTTTAGCTTATGCTAAAGACATGCAAGAGGATAAAGAGACCGTTTTTGATACTTTTGATACTCTAATACTTGTAATAAAAATAACTCAGGAACTCATAGAAAATATGAAAGTTAAGAAAACAAATATGTATGATGCAGCATCAAAAGGGTTTTCTACCGCAACTGATTTGGCAGATTGGTTTGTTAGAGATTTAGGCATGCCATTTAGAGAGGCGCATGCGTTGACTGGAAAATTTGTGAAAGTTGCTTCTGAAAAAAATATCAAACTTAGTGAATTGAGCTTAGATGATCTTAAAAAGGTCAATCCAAAGATAAACAAAAATGTTTTTAAAATTCTATCTCCTGAAAACTCTATTGAGTCGAGAAATAGTTTCGGTGGAACAGCATCTAGGGAAATAAAAAGACAAATTAGATTTTGGAAGAGAAAATTAAATGTGTAAGTGGATGTTTTATCCTGTAATAATAGTATTTTGCCTTAACGTTTCCGGCTGTGGTGTCAAATCACCACCATTTTTGAATGAAAAAACCAAACTTATTAAAGATGAATAAGCATATTTCTTACAAACTGGATCA
Source organism: uncultured Alphaproteobacteria bacterium (assembly GCA_902619165.1). Lineage (GTDB taxonomy): Bacteria > Pseudomonadota > Alphaproteobacteria > Rhodobacterales > Rhodobacteraceae > CACIJG01. Next base: position 174,741 of record CACNDI010000002.1, on the reverse strand, counting down.
GCTTTTCGTAGAAGATGTAGCTGTAAGCGAGATAACAAGCAATTTGAGAACCCCATTCTATGTTTATTCACGTACAAGTATAAAGGATAACTTTGATCGGTTTACGAGATCGTTAAAAGGATTGGATAGTATAATTTGTTACTCAGTCAAAGCTAATTCAAACCTCTCGGTTTTAGAAACTATTGCCAAACTTCGAGGTGGCGCTGATGTTGTTTCACTTGGAGAATACCATCGGGCATTAAAAGCAGGTATCGACCAAAAGAGAATTGTATTTTCTGGAGTAGGAAAACAGGATTTTGAAATTGCTGAAGCACTTAAATCTTCTCTGTTACAGTTTAATATTGAAAGTGTGTCTGAATTGGAGTCGATCAATAAAATAGCGGTTAGTCTCAATAAACAGGCACCAATCGCTTTTAGAGTTAATCCAGACATAGACGCAGGCACACATGAAAATATTTCAACTGGTAAAGCTGATAATAAATTTGGCATTCCGATTGACAAGGCCAAAGAGGTATACCAGTATGCAAACAAACTTGAAAAAATAAAGATTGTGGGCATTGATGTACACATAGGGAGCCAGATAAGTAACTTAAATGCATTTCGCCAAACATTTGAACACTTAGCAAAGCTAATTAACGAGCTTAAAAATATTAACATTCATTTAGAAAATATCGATATTGGTGGTGGCTTGGGCATCAAATATACAGATGAGGATTTAGAACCTGACCTACAAGAATATAGTGCCCTAGTGAAAAAGATATTAGGACATTTAAATTGTAGAATTATTTTTGAGCCAGGCAGATATATAGTCGGGAATTGTGGTATTCTAGTAACTAAGGTTCTTTATAAGAAGACATCTCAAAACAAAAATTTTCTTATTACTGATGCAGGTATGAATGACTTTTCTCGAACTGCCTTATATGGTGCGACACACAAGTTAATACCCTTATATAAAAAAAAGAGCGGAAAGACCGGAATCTTTGACGTGGTAGGACCTGTCTGTGAATCAACTGATACTTTTCTAAAAAATTATCTTGTAGAAGGAGCAGAAACAGGAGACTTTCTAGCTTTTTTGGATGTCGGCGCATATGGGGCAGTTCTGTCCTCCGAGTACAATACAAGACCACTAGTTCCGGAGATTATGGTTTATAATAAACGTTATGAACTCGTTAGATCTAGACCAACTTATGAAGAAATATTTGACAGGGAAACTATGCCAAATTGGGAATGAAATCTAGTATCTTCTCAATAGTTATTAAAATTATATCTTTGAAAATGGCAGTATAAAGGCTTATTTGTGACAAAATCTCAGGCGCGAACGGTACTTCTCTAAGTATATCCTCTAGAAACAAAGTAGTTAGGTTATAGGTAAAAAAACTAATTATTATTACGATTGATAAAGTTACTAATAATTTTCGCCTCTTTGGCCTATTTTCTTTCGGCAACGTCTCTTTATTTTCGAGATTTGGTTGCTTAGCCTTCTTTAAAAGTTCAGATGACTCTTTGAGTCTTCTCTCAATCTCTATTTCCTTGACATCTCTATCTTCAATTTCCTCGTTAGCAGGGCTCTCTTGGTTACTTCTAATTTTTGGAAATGTTTTTGAAGGGCCCTCTTCCTCAAGCTCGTTACTTTCCTCACTTGTCTCAAATTGGAAAATATGGTGAGTCTCGGTATCATTTTTTGAGTCAATTCTATTTGTAAGATTACCAAAACTATTCTGAACTTCCTCAAGAGCTAAAGAGTTCAGTTCCATTTTCCCCGCCTCTGTGTTTGTGTTCTCAACTACACCATCACTTTCAGATACCATTGAGTTAGTTGCTAGACTTTTTGTTTGTTCAAGCTTTTCAAACTTGTCGACCCAGGAGCTCCCACATTCAATACAAACAAACTTAACCGTCTTAGTAAGAGACGATCTCTCGTTTACTTTGTATTCAGCATTACAATCAGGGCAGAAAACGTGCATAAATTAAATTATTTTCTCTTGTCAACAGTCTGTGATAATAAAGTGAAAGTTTAAATTTTGAAATAAAATTCTGAATTATTGGTAAGAAAGTTCAATAAATGAAAGGTAAACTAAAGGACATCAGCACTGGATTGATTATTTATACTCTTCTGGGAGTGATGGGAGTATTTCTACTACCTTATGCCAGCACCTCTAAAGAAAATGCTTTAAAGGTGATCAGATTATACTGTCGAGTAGTTTTTTGGATACTAAAAAAAGTTTATAATATAGAAATTTTGGTAAAAGGCATGGTGCCAGATAATAAAGCTTCAATAGTGTGCTCAAAACACCAGTCTTTTTTAGATGTTTTGATTTTGTTGAACGTCTTACCTGAGCCAAAATTTATAATGAAATCTGAACTATCTTGGGTTCCAATTCTTTCTACCTATGCAAGAAAAATTGGATGTGTAAATGTTAAAAGAAACGATAAGTCAAGAAGTTGGCATGCTTTAAAACAAGTTATTACAAAGGAGGCTCGAAATCAATCGGGTCAGTTAGTAATTTATCCCGAAGGCACAAGAACCATACCTGGACAAAAAGCAGAATATAAAAAGGGAGTTTTGGTCTTATTCTCTAGTCTCAATCGTCCTCTATATTTAGTCTCAACTAATGCGGGCATCGCGTGGTCAAAAAGCGGCGAGTTTAAAGAAAATTCGAATGCATCGATAAACTTTATAGAGAAGATAAATTATTCTAAAAAAGGAGAACATTTTTTGAACTATATCAAGACCAAGATTGATGAAGACTCTCAAAAACTTTATGAAGAAGAAGTCGTTAGAGGTTAGATAAAGAACCCATATTTATATATTTATCTGAACGTTGTTTTTTGATTTTTTGTCTGTCTATTTTCTGGAAAGCGATAATTTCTTCCAAGAGGCTATTTTTAACTTCCTCTAAAGCTTTCTTTTTGTCCCTGTGTGCACCACCCAAGGGTTCTTTGATCACCTTGTCTACAACACCAATTTTTTTAAGGTGTTGTGCAGTTAACTGTAGTGCATCTGCAGCCTCTCTCATTTTGTCTGAATTTTTCCAAAGAATAGATGCGCAACCTTCTGGAGAAATTACAGAATAAATTGAATGCTCCAACATAATTAGCGTATTTGCGGATGCCATCGCTATTGCACCACCCGAACCTCCTTCACCTATAATAATTGAGATTATTGGAACAGATACTTCTAAGCAAGTTTGAGTAGACCTAGCTATAGCTTCGGCTTGGCCTCGTTCCTCGGCTCCTTTACCAGGATATGCACCCGGAGTATCAATAAATGTTATTATTGGGAGACCAAACTTGTCCGCTAATTTCATAAGACGAGCTGCCTTTCTATATCCTTCAGGTCTGGCCATCCCAAAATTTCTCTTTATTCTACTCTCGGTAGAATTACCTTTCTCATGCCCTATCACCACTACTGGAGTATCTCCTAATCGACCTAGTCCTCCAACTATAGCAAGGTCCTCTGCAAAATTTCGGTCACCACTTAAAGGAGTATATTCATTAATTATGTAGTTGATGTAGTCTGTAGTGTGTGGTCTATCAGGATGTCTGGCCACTTGGCATTTACGCCAAGGGCTCAAGTCAGCATATATATTGCTGAGTATATCGACAGTTTTACTCTTTAAAAGCTTTATCTCATTTTTTATATTTTTACTGCTTGAGCTATCTGGTAAACCCTCAAGGTCTGAAATCTTGCTTTGCACTTCTGCAAGATCTTTCTCAAAATCCAGATAAATTGTCATTAACTTGTGTTTTTTATTTTATTATGTTGATCAATTAATACCTTCGCTTGTTTAATTGAAGCTATATCAATTAATTTTCCATTAAAAACAGCTGCTCCAGCGCCTTTAGCTTCTGCAGCTTCCATTGCACTTATGATACCTTTTGCATTCTCTATTGCTTTCTCTGAGGGGGTAAATACTTGATTTGCAAGCTCCACCTGTGAAGGGTGAATAGCCCATTTCCCGGCCATACCAAGAGTAGCAGATCTTTTAGCTTGAGCAATATAGTTTTCTCTATCGGAAATATCTCCAAAAGGGCCATCTACTGGCAGTATCCCATTAGCTCTGCAAGCCGCTATCATAGCGACCATAGGATGATGCCAAGGATCCATCAAAAGTTTTTCACCATTTTCGGAGTTCGTATAATACCCCTCTTGAGTCCCGCCAATATTAGTAGTTTGCATTCCCATTGAGGCGGCGTAATCGGCAACGCCAAAACTCATCGCTTCTAGGCGGTCACTAGCTAATGCGATCTCATTGATATTTTCAATTCCAGCTGCTGTTTCAATAATTATTTCGAATTTTAAACTTTTCTTTCGCTTATTTTTCTTTTCCAAAGCAGTAACAAGCGCATCTACGGTATATATGTCGCTGGAATTGCCCACCTTAGGTATCATAATACAGTCTAATCTCTCAATTGAATTGTCGACTAACGACAAAATATCATCCACCCAATACTCCGTGTCCAATCCATTTATGCGAACCGATAGAGTTTTATCAGCCCAGTCTATATCACTTATAGCTTTTGAAATGTTATGTCTTGCTTCAACCTTGCTAGGAGGTGCCACGCTATCCTCTAAATCAAGGTTAATAACATCAGCCTGAGAAGAAGCCATCTTTTCGAAGAGTTCTGGTCGCGAACCTGGGCCAAATAGCTGGCATCTATTTAATCTTTCAGGAATAGGTGGCTGTATTAAAAAACTCATTTCAAACCCTTCTTCTTTTCATTCAATTTTCAATGTTTTCTTCTATATAATATATCCTAGCAAGTAAATTAAAAACTCACAAAAAAGTTTTTGTTAATCTATTGATAGCTAAATCCAGTATTTCGGTCCTGCAAGCTATATTAAACCTTGCAAATTTCCCAGAATTTTTGCCAAAACCACTCCCGAAACTGGGGGCTACTCCAGCCTCTTTTATAAGCATATCTTTCAATTTCAACTCAGTAATATCTAATTGACTAAAATCCACCCACGCAAGATAAGTAGACTCCAGATCAAAGACTTTCACGTTATTAAGCGATTTCATAGCGTTAGTAAAAAGATTTTTGTTTTTCTCTAAGTAATGCATAAGCTGATTTAGCCACTCCTGTCCTCCACTATAAGCTGCTTCCGTCATTATCATACCGAACCTATTCGGTGTTTTACCGAAGGCTGCATGTTCTCTATCATAGATTGAGCGAAGCTTAGGATTTGGAATTATTGTCGTTCCAGTATGGCACCCCGCAATGTTAAATGTCTTAGTAGCTGCAGTAAATATAAGGCTTATTTCTTCTGCTTCAGGAACTGCTTTCAAAAAAGTAGTGTGGGGTTTATCTGAGTAGGTTAAATCATGATGAATTTCATCCATAAAGATAAGAATTTTATTGTTCCTACAAAACTCCGCTAAAGTGGATAGCGTTTCCGTACTCCAGATTTTTCCTCCAGGATTATGTGGGCTGCAAAAAATAATAATTTTCTCTTTGCCGGATAAGTTTTTGTCTAGCTCATTAAAATCTACTTCATATTGACCTTCGACTATTTTCAAAGGAATTTCTTTTGCTACTCGTCCATTATTTTTGATTGTATTAAAAAAAGAGTAATAAATAGGGGAAAAAAGTAATATTTCATCGCCCGGGTTCGAGAACGCTCGCAAGCCCATGCCAATTCCGGAGTTGACGCCATGCACTATCGCACACCATTCTTCAGAAATATCCCAATTATGCCTATTTTTCATCCAGGTTTTTACTGAGTTAATAAAAGACTTGTTGTTGCCATAATATCCAAAGACGCCATGCGATACTTCTTTTTCAAGTGCTTTGATAACAGAGTTTGGAGGATTAAAATCCATGTCAGCAACCCACATGGATATGCAAGTGTCTTTACTCGTTCCATATAAACTTTTTAACCCGTCAAACTTTGACAGGTTTGCGTGTCTATTATCTATGTTTTTGTCAAAATTAACTATCATTTGGCCAACCGGTCATGTATAAGAATTTATTTAAATATAGTCTAGTACTAATACTCGTTTTAAATTCAAAATGGCAATTAAAAAAATATTACTTTACCCAAACCCTCTATTGCTTCGAGAAAGTACTAAAATAGAAAATTTTGACGAAAGCCTAGTAAGCCTTGCTAGAGATTTAATCGATACTATGTATGATGCAGACGGTGTGGGTTTAGCTGCTCCACAAATAGGTATAAATAAAAGAATATTTGTAATGGACTGCTCTCGAGAAGATGAAGGAAAAGATTGTAGAATTGTAATAAACCCACAGATAGAGTATCAATCTGAGGAGATGGGCTCATATAAGGAGGGATGCTTATCTATCCCTGGAATCACAGAGGAAATATCAAGGCCAAAGGTAATTAAGGTGGCATATCAAGATATTAATGGGGTTTTAGAAAGAAATACATATGACGATCTGTGGGCAACTTGTTTTCAGCATGAATTAGATCATTTAAACGGAAAGCTGTTTATAGATCATCTTCGTCCCATGAAAAAGATTCTCGTGAAGAATAAAATGAAAAAATCTTCTAAAAAAGAAAAAAAGGAATAGAAAATGAAGATTGTATTCATGGGATCGTCGACATTTGCAATTCCATCACTTCGGACTTTAAAACAAGCGCAATATGATGTGAAAGCGGTATACAGTCAACCTCCACGAAAAGCAGGTCGGGGTAAGCGGTATAAAGAGGTTCCACTAGCAGAGTTCGCATTCTCTCAAGGTTTAAAGGTAGAGCAACCACAGACATTTAATGACTCAGATGCATTAGCTGTATTAAAGAGTTACAAACCTGATTTCCTAGTAGTGGTAGCGTATGGACTTCTTTTACCAAGAGAAGTATTAGAAATTCCAAAAGAATTTTCTATAAATGTCCATGGCTCTATTTTGCCTTTTTGGAGGGGAGCAGCTCCTATAAATCATGTGATTTTTAATAGAGACTCCTATACTGGAGTATCCATAATCAAAATGAGTGAAGAACTAGATGCCGGGCCTATATTGCGTCAGGAAAAAGTAATGCTTGATCAAACGGAAACATTTGGGTCGTTGCATCGAGTGTTGAGTGAAATTGGGGCAAAAAATCTGTTGGAAACGCTCGATAATATTGATGGAAACGAGGCAATATTACAAAATGAAAAGTTTGTTAGTTATGCCCCCAAGATTAAAAAATTGGATACAAAGTTAGACTTTAATAGCAAAGCCTCTGCATTAGAGGCCAGAATTAGGGGCTTAGCGCCTAAACCAGGCGCCTGGTTTGAATATAAAAAGGAGCGCTTCAAAGTATTTAGCGCTGAAGTAGTAGAAGGTAATGGAAAAGCTGGCTCAATTATTAATGAAAATTTGACTATAGCATGTGGGAAGAAAGCATTGAAGCTTCTTGAAATTCAGAGGCAAGGCAAAGACGTAATGAGTGTGAGTGACTTGCTTAGAGGCTTTAAATTCAAAAAAGGTGATAACGTTAATCAATCAATTCATTAGATGCTTCTTCACGTCCTTTTACTGCGAGTGAGTCGGCTTTCTCATTTCCTAGTACTCCAGCATGACCTTTTACCCATACCCACTCTACATTTTGATTTTTTGTCAAATTAAAAAGTTCTTCCCATAATAAACGATTAGCAACTGGTTTTTTAGAGGCTGTACTCCAATTATTTTTGAGCCATCCAAAAATCCATTTTGTTATTCCCTCTATAACATACTTACTGTCGGTGAAAATGGTAATGTCAACGTTTTTTCTCTTTAAGCTTTCTAAAGCTTGTATAGCCGCAGTTAGTTCCATTATTTGATTAGTTGTCTCTTTGTTTTTTCCATAAAGGACTTCTTCCTTTACGATTTCACCTACATTATTTTCAGCGACTAAATAAACACCCCATCCCCCGGGACCTGGGTTTCCGCTACATGCCCCATCAGTGTAAGCTTTTACTTTCATGTTTTAAATTCGGAAACCCATGAAAATTAACAAAAATACTACTATAGATGTCATTGGAAATCGTAAGTTAAGCCACCATTCGGGTAAAGTTTTAAATTTATATAATTTTCTTTCAATTTCTAAAACTATTAGAAACCCCAAAGCAATTACAAAGCTTTGCATGAAAGGTACAGCAACTGATAAAAGTGCTAGTAGGACTGGCACAATACTAAACCAAAGTAAAAATACTCGTTCCTTATCAAGTGATGAGACGTAGAACACACAACCACTCATAAAAGAAAGAATAAATCCACTATATATTATCGCAATCCTAATAAACTCTTCTTTCAAGCTTTCGCGCAGCCCGATATTGAAGGTCGAAGCCAGTCCCACCAATATTGGAATTAGCCCGAGCAAACTTGCTAGCATTACACTTTTTGGTACTCTATGAAACATTTTACCTCAATGCTATTGGGACTTTAAACTCAATAGTCTCTTTTTTTGTAGTATCATAAACTAAACTCGTATCAAACCTTTCTTGAATACTACTTATAACCTCTTCAACTAGATGATCTGGCGCTGAGGCTCCTGAGGTAATGCCTATGGAATTTGCTGCTTTAACTTTTATCCAGTCAATTTTTTTATAATCCTCAATTAAGTACGACGTTTTGCATCCACTGTTTTTTGCTACATCAACCAGTCTCTGAGAATTAGATGAGTTCTCTGACCCTACAACCAACATTAAGTCTACGTGTTTTACAAGTCGCTTAACTTCCTCTTGTCTATTAGTGGTGGCATAGCAGATATCTTCTTTCTTCGGGTTTTCTATTGATGGGAACTTTTTATTTAAAGCTAGAACTATCTCTTTCGTATCATCTACAGATAGAGTTGTTTGAGTAACATAAGCTAACTTCGAGTATTCAGATGGATCCATTTTCTCAACGTCTGCCGTATTTTCAACCAACAAAACCTCTCCTTCCGGCAGTTGACCCATAGTACCAATCGTTTCAGGATGCCCATGATGCCCAATCATTATTATTTTATAACCTCTGTCATAATATCTTTTGATTTCATTGTGAACTTTCATTACTAATGGACAAGTAGCGTCTACAAAAAGCATTTGCCTTTCTTCTGCCTCCTGAGGGACCGTTTTCGGCACACCATGAGCAGAAAATATTACCGGCCGATCTACAGGGCACTCCTTCAACTCCTCAACAAAGACAGCTCCCTTCTTTTCAAGGTCGTGAACAACATGTTTGTTATGGACTATTTCATGCCTGACATAAATGGGTGATCCCCATTTTTTTAACGCTAGCTCTACCATCTCTATCGCTCTGTCGACACCAGCGCAAAAACCCCTTGGATTAGCTAGGTATATCTTCTTAACAGCCGAAGTTTTAAGCGCATTCGTCATGAGTAAAGCGTATACTTTTTTTAATAAAAAAACTATCTTTTTAAAAAAAGCGAGAGAAAATGAATAATTATGTTGTCGTGTTGGGGTCTAATCTATCAAGTGAATTTGGTAACAGCGCTGAAACACTAAAAAAATGTGTGGATGAAATAAGATCTAACCCGAGTATAGAGTCTCTATTAGAGAGCAAATGGTATATTTCTTCGAGCTTTCTGGATAAGAGAGATCCTAGATATGTCAATGTTGGGGTCAGGTTTAGCACAAAACTTAAACCCATAAAGTTATTACATTTTACTTCTGGTTTAGAGTATAAATATGGAAGAATGCGCCAAGAAAGGTGGGGACCTAGGACCTGTGATATTGATATTTTATTATGCGATCAACAAATTTTACCCAGCAAGTTGTATTTCAACAGATGGCTGAATTTGAATTTATCAGAACAAATAAGGCTAGTGCCAAATGATTTAATTTTACCTCACCCAAGATTGCAAGAAAGGACATTTTTTTTAAAGCCCTTAAATGATCTTCAACCTGATTGGATACATCCATTTTTAAAGTTGAAAGCAAAGGAAATGCTTGACAGTCTTCCATCCTATGAACTAGAGAATATAAAGGAATTAAAACTCTAAGAACGAAAAAGGATTTCTCATGGCACGCGTTACTGTAGAAGACTGTATAGATAAGGTTTCAAACAGATTTGAACTAGTTTTACTTGCTGCGCATAGAGCAAGAATGATTTCTGGTGGGGTTGAGCCCAGCCTAGATAGAGATAATGATAAAAATCCAGTTCTAGCACTTAGAGAAATAGCCGTGGAAACAGTTACATTCGATGAGTTAATGGAGTCTACTATTGAGAGCCATCAAAGGCAAATAGAGGTTGATGAGCCAGATGATGAGGATCTATCTCTACTCATTCGGCAAGATCAAAGTGGTAAAGACGATAATGCTGATGATGCAGCGAATGAAGATTTGCTCAGAGCTCTTATGGATGCTCAAACATCAGAGGATAAATAGAGAATTTATTTACCTTAAAAATAGGTGAACGACTTGCTATCTGCTGATGATCTGATTGATGCAATAAAGAAATATAATCCAAGCTCAAACGCCGATTTAATTGAAAAAGCATATCACTTTGGGCTAAATGCTCACGCGGGGCAAGTTAGAAAGTCAGGTGAGCCCTTCTTTTCACACCCAGTTCAGGTGGCTAAAATACTTTCCGAGCTAAAACTAGATGACGCTTCGATTATCACAGCTCTATTGCATGATACGATAGAAGACACGAATAGGTCTTTTAGAGATGTATCTGATTTATTTGGAAGCGAAATTGCTAATCTTGTTGATGGTGTAACGAAGCTTTCAAATCTTGAAGTTGCTTCATTGGAGAGAAAGCAAGCCGAAAACTTTAGAAAATTGATTGTTGCAATAAGCAAGGATCTAAGAGTTCTTTTGGTTAAGCTCGCAGACAGATTGCATAATATGAGGACCATAAGAGCAGTGAACAATGATAGGCAATTAGTAAAGGCTAATGAGACTATGGATATATATGCTCCTTTAGCCGGTAGAATGGGAATTCAGTCAATTAGAGACGAGTTAGAGGATCTAAGTTTTCGAATATTGAATCCAGAAGGAAGGAATTCAATAATTAGACGATTTCTTAAGCTAAAAAAAGAAAGTGATGACCTCATTCCAAAAATTATCAATGACATTGAAAATCAACTGGCTTCAGTTGGCGTCAAAGCAATAGTTTCGGGCCGAGAGAAAAAACCTTATTCCATTTGGCGAAAAATTCAGGATAGGCAACAAGCTTTTTATAAATTATCAGACATTTTTGGATTTAGAATAATTACAATTAATGAAAAAGATGTTTATACCGCATTGGGTGCAGTACACAGCCGTTGGTCCGCTGTGCCGGGACGATTTAAGGATTATATCAGCCAACCCAAATCCAATGGTTACCGATCCATCCACACTACTGTTTCAGGACGAGATGGGAAAAGGGTTGAGGTCCAAATTAGAACTAAAGAGATGCATGATGTAGCTGAAACTGGCGTTGCAGCACATTGGTCTTATAGAAACGGAGAGAGATTTGAGAATCCATTTGCCGTTGATCCCTCAGGATGGTTTAGGAGAATATCTGAAGAATTTATTTGGGTGGAAAATTCCGACGATTTTATAGAACAAATGAAATTAGAAATGTTTCAAGACAAGGTATTTTGTTTTACTCCGAAAGGAGAAGTGGTCAAGTTACCCAGAGGTGCTACCCCTCTAGACTTTGCATATACTATTCATACTTCAATAGGGGATAATTGTGTAGGCTCGGAGGTAGATGGCATAAAAGTTCCATTGTGGACTAGGTTAAGGAACGGGCAGTCGGTTAAAATAGTTACTGCAAGTGGTCAAAAGCCTAGTGCAAGTTGGGAAGAAATGGTTGTAACCGGTCGAGCAAAAGCTGCAATAAGAAAAAGTATAAGAGAGGAAAGAAGAGGCGAAAATATCAAACTAGGAAAAGAGATTGCGAGAGTATCTTTAGAAAGAATAGGAAAAAAACTTACAGATAATGCAATTAAAATTGCTGCAGAAAAATTAGGATTAAAGGATGAGGATAGTGTATTGGCAGCATTGGGCTCTGTACAATTTACAGGTTTCGATTTAGTAAATAGCCTTTACCCAGAATTAATTAACACAAAAAGTGCACCTCTTTCATTTGATCAAGATTCAATTAACTTTATTGGGTTGTCGCCCGACAGTAATGGGAGCCCAGCGCCCTGTTGTCTTCCTATTCCTGGAGATCCAATAGTGGGAATTGCTCAAAAAAAGAAAGGAGTAGTCGTGCATGCTATTGACTGTTCACTATTAGCTGCCTTTGAGTCTAAACCTAATCTCTGGTTGGAGGTAAGGTGGCCTTCAATTACAAATAAGCCCGTTCACTCAACAAGTATTGAAGTAACAATGGTTAATAGTGTGGGTGTTTTAGGAAGAATCTGTACTTTGATCGGTGAACAGGGTGCAAATATTTCTGACTTAACATTTGTAATGAGGAAACCGGATTTTTATAAGACAGTGTTTGAATTAACCGTTAGAGACTTAAAGCATCTACACAACATAATCACATCTATACAGGTAGACATGGATGTTTCCGAGGCGTCTAGATATAGGACAAACAATATTAATGTTAAATAAATAAAATAAAGAGAGACGACTTGTTTAAAAGAAGAGAAAGAAGATCGATTTTTAGGTTTTTTTATGAAGTAATTTTTTCCTTTAAAGGGATTTCCAGAGCAATAGAGTATGTTGCGATAAGATTAAAGAGAATACCCGACACACCCCACAAAATATCTTTGGGTATGAGTTGTGGAATATTTGCATCGTTTACACCGCTTTTTGGGCTCCATTTTCTTATCGCTGGATTATTGAGTTATTTGCTTAGAGCAAATGTTTTGGCATCTTTAATAGGAACTTTCGTTGGCAATCCAATAACTTTCCCAATAATCACAGTATTTAATCTAAAGCTTGGAGAGTGGATTTTAGGCAGTAGTGATTATTCGAGTGGTGACGGTGGGAAGATTTTTGAAGGATTCTTAGACTTTATTTTTTTGATATACAAGAGCTTTTTTACAGAGGGATCAATAGGAGAAAACAATGTACCAAGAATGAATGAATTCTTGAATGGGATTTTTATACCATATTCATTAGGTGGATTAATTTTAGGAATTTTCATTGCTGTTATATCTTATTTCTTGCTAAGACCTCTTGTTGCAACATATCAAAAAAAGAGGAGCGCTCTTAAGGCAAAAAGGTTAAAGAAAAAACTGATGAGGAAAAGATATGAGACTAGATGAGATTCGACTTGGTGTAAACATTGACCATGTTGCTACGGTAAGGAATGCTAGAGGTACAAGATACCCTGACCCACTTATGGCAGCAAAAATTGTAAAGGAAGCTGGAGGAGATGGGATTACAGCACATTTGAGAGAAGATCGCAGGCATATAGTTGATCAAGACATAAGTGGTCTTAAACAACAAAATATTCTACCCTTGAACCTTGAAATGGCTGTTACTAACGAGATGCAAAAAATTGCTTTGGACATTTTACCTAATGCTGTTTGTCTGGTTCCTGAGAAAAGAGAAGAACGAACAACTGAGGGTGGTTTAGACGTTTGTAAGAAAATTTCCAGTTTGAGGTCCTTCATAGCTCCAATAAAACAAAAAGATATCAGAGTCTCTTTATTTATCGAACCAAGTGAGAAACAAATTGATGCTGCAAAAAGTATTGGCGCCGATATCATTGAACTCCACACTGGATACTTTTGTGACCTATACGAAAAGAACGATAAAAACTACATTGAAGTTATCAAAACACTTGAAAAAGCAGCAAAATATGCCTTCAAAATAGGATTAGAAGTTCATGCCGGTCATGGACTAACAACTGGTTCCGTTGGGTACATTAGTCGAATCCGCGAAATAAAAGAACTTAATATAGGGCATGCAATAATTAGTGATAGTATTTTTATGGGACTTAGGAGTGCTATCGAGACAATGAAACAAAAAATAAAAGAATCTAGATTGTAGAAGGATAAAGTATGATTTTAGGTGTTGGTACCGATCTTGTAAATATTGAAAGGGTTAGAAGAGTACTCGGTCGCTTTGGAGATCGCTTTGAGAAACGGGTTTTTTCTGAGCTAGAAATCCAAAGGTCAAGAAGAAAATATGATCCTTCATCTTCCTATTCAAAAAGATGGGCAGCTAAAGAAGCTTGTTCTAAGGCTCTGGGGATAGGCTTGAGAATGGGTATATCATGGAAAGAAATGCATATAGTAAATCTTGGGTCTGGGAAACCAGAACTCATTATTGAAGGAAAAGCGAAAGACTTTCTCAAATATATGACCCCAGTTGGTTATAGCTCAAAAATACACGTCAGCTTGACGGATGATTACCCGTGGGCAAAGGCCATCGTGATTATTGAAGGAATTTCTTAGATCAATATTTGTGGAATTGCACTGAGTAACTAAATTGGATATAAAAAGCCATGCAGCAAAAAAATATAAGAAATAAAAAAGGTCCAATTTACGAACTAATAAGTACTTTGATTATTGCACTTGTTTTAGCTGGTATCATTCGAACAATATTTTTTCAGCCATTTTGGATTCCAACTGGTTCGATGAAGCCCAATCTACTTGTCGGCGATTTTTTATTTGTTAACAAGTTTTCATATGGGTTTTCGCGTTATTCTTGCCCATTTTCAATCTGTCCAATAAGTGATAGGATATTATTTTCTGAACCCAAAAGAGGGGATGTTGTTGTGTTTAGGCACCCAAAAAGCGGTAAAGATTACATAAAAAGGGTTATTGGTCTCCCGGGAGATAAAGTGAGGTTGATAAAAGGTAAATTATTCATAAATGAGTCTATGTTAATCAGAAAGGAATTGTCTGATTTCGTAGAAAAAAAGATAGAGCAAGGGTCAATGAAGACAGTTCCACAATGTGTGAATGAACCCGTTCCCTTTGGAAACGAGAATTGCATTAAGTACCAAAGCCTTGAGAAGCTGGACAATGGTAAGAGCTATAAAATCCTAGATTTGGGACAAAACATTGGAGATGATACTCAAGATTTTATAATTGGAGATGATGAATACTTTTTTCTTGGAGATAATAGAGATAACTCTTTGGATAGTAGATTTGATAGACAATTTGGAGGGGTAGGCCTGGTTTCTAAAGAATATCTCATCGGTAAAGCATCTTTGATCTTATTCTCTTCTAGTGGTAGCTCTATCTTTTACTTTTGGACTTGGAGAAAAGATCGCTTCTTTAAGGTCATTAGGTGAAAATCAATCATCATCAAAAAGAAATTTGTAGGCTATTAAACTATCAGTTTAAGAATAATAGACTTTTGGATGAAGCACTCACACACTCCTCTGCCAGAAAATCAAGCAAAACTAATAACGAGAGGTTGGAATTCTTAGGAGATAGAGTTCTCGGTTTAATAATAGCAGAAGAGTTACTAAGGCTAAACCCTAATTCTACTGAAGGCCAAATTGCAACTTACTACAACTATCTTGTTAAGAAAGAAACGTGTGCTCTTATTGCAAAAGAAATTGGACTAGAAAATTTATTGACTTTAGGTAAATCAGTAAAGCGTACTAGCAATCGTCAAAAAGACAAGATATTAGGAAATGCAGTGGAAGCCTTGATAGCCGCTATTTTCTTGGATTCAGGTTTGAAGATCTCCAAAGAGATAGTTCTTAAGATTTGGAAAAAGCAGATTGATATTGTTAGAGATATAGAGGCACATGCGAAAACTGCATTACAGGAATTATTACAATCTAAAGGGCAAGAACCACCAATATATAGACAAATATCTAGAACTGGACCAGATCATGACCCTGATTTTTGTGTTGAAGTCTCATTGGAGACAGGCTTAAAGGCCGTAGGTAATGGCTCGACCAAAAGAATGGCAGAAACAAAAGCAGCTGAACTAATTTTAAAAAAGATTAGCAATATTAATGAGTGATTATCAAAGAAAGCTACTGAAAGCGCTAATTGTTGGAAAACCTAATGTTGGAAAAAGTACTTTGTTGAACTCTCTTGTTGGAGAAAAAGTCTCTATTGTGTCACGGAAAGCGCAGACTACCCAGAGGAACACCACTGGAGTTATCACAAAAGATAATAGCCAACTAATATTTTTTGATACTCCTGGATTGAATAAAATAGAAAAAAATATTCGAATTTCCGAAACGTTCAAAACGGTTGCTGAAAATGTAGATGTGTTTATTTACATGGTTGATAACACGAAAAAAAGCCAATCTATAGGTGATGAGTTTAGAAACTGGCTGAATAACAATGAGAATAAATTTAGGAAAAAGATTCTCATTATCAATAAGATTGACTGCATTGAGAAGGTAAATCTTTTTGAGATTACTAAGAAAATAAATGGTGTTATCAATTTTGATGAAACGTTCTTTATTTCTTTGAGTAAAAAGTCGGGTATGGAAAGATTTTTGAACTGGTTAGAAAAACAGGCATATTCTAACGAATGGCTGTTCCATAAGACCTATAAAAGTAATATAAGTAAAAAAAATTTTCTATCGGAACTAACAAGAGAGAAAGTCTTTGAGTTTATTCATGAAGAAATACCATATAATTTGGAAATAAAGACCGATTATATTGAAGCTAGCGCTAATAAATCACTGAAAGTATACCAGACTATTTGGTTAAATAAAAAGAGCTATAAGCCTATAATTTTAGGAAAGGAAGGCAAGTCCATAAAAATGATATCTGTGCAAGCAAGACTGGATATGCAGAAATTTTTAAAAAGTAAAGTACACCTTTTTATTCGACTGAAGATAAAAAATCGAGTTAAGAATTAAATGAATTTAAAAGCCAAGATGATTGTGGACACAATTCGATGGAGTCTGGAACGAAAAGGAATTTCGGTCTACATTGAGCGTAAAGGTGATGGTGACGCAGGAGCAATTTTTGTAAAACATGATAAGGGTAAGGGCCTATATGATGTCTATCATAGGGTTAATGACTATAATGAGGGTAAAAAAATTAAATTTCTTAGTACTTTCACAGAATCAAGTATTAAAGAGTTTTTCAGGAAACAGTCAGATATAGATACTGACCTATGGCTTATTGAGGTGGTATCAAAAGACTTTGACTTGAATGGCCTTTTTCTGAAGCAAGGATTGTAAAAAATGCAATGGCAAGGGGAAGGACTTCTTTTAGACGCAAGGGCGTATGGTGAGACTTCAGCTCTAATAAATGTATTTACAGTGTCTTTTGGTCGAAGGGTGGGTTTAGTAAGAGGTGCATTTAACAAAAAGAGTAAATCTGTTATCCAGCCTGGAAATCAACTATTTTTAACTTGGAACTCGAGATTTGAAGAAAGCCTCGGTACTTTTAAGGTCGAATTGATAAAATCAAGATACCATATAATTAGTGAAGAGCGAATTGGATTGGAAATTTTTAACTTGATTTGTGTTCTTTGCTCCTCATTTTTACCAGAAAGAGTCGATTTCGATGATCTATATCACCAAACAATTATGTGTGTTGAAGGGGAACACAGCATTAAAGAGAAGTTAAAAAGGTATGTAGAATGGGAGTTACAATTATTAACAAGTCTTGGATTTGGGCTTGATTTAGCTAAGTGTGTAGTGAGTGGTTCAAAAAAAGACTTAAAGTTCGTATCCCCGAAGAGTGGTTGTGCTGTTTCAAGTAAATCAAGCATTGGATGGGAAAAAAAATTGCTAGTACTCCCAGATTTTTTAGGAAACAGGAAGTCGGAAAAAATTTTATCTATAGCCGATTTGGAAAATGGTTTAAAACTTACTGAATATTTTATAAAAAAGTATTTGCACCCGGTAAAAGGGTTCCAAACAGACCATTTTTTCAGATTGAGAAATAGGATATTATTACTCAATAAGCTTTAATTTAAGATACGCTTTGCTATAACTTGGGCTTGAATTTCTGCAGCACCTTCAAAAATGTTGAGTATTCGCGCATCACAAAGTACGCGGCTTATTTGATATTCAAGGGCAAAGCCATTTCCTCCATGGATTTGCAAGGAATTGTCGGCTGCTGTCCAAGCAACCCTAGCCGCCAACAACTTCGCCATTCCTGCTTCTAAGTCACATCTTTTACCATCATCCTTAGCTCTTGCTGAGAAATAAGTAAGTTGCTTAGCGACCATTATTTCGACAGCCATATTTACTAATTTATCCCTGACCCGAGGAAATTTAATAATCTTTTGTCCAAATTGACTTCGTTCATCAGCATACTTGAGGCCCAAGTCAAAGGCATTTTTGGCGACACCGATTGCTCTCGCAGCCGTTTGAATACGAGCACTTTCGAATGTTTCCATCAATTGTGTAAAACCTTTCCCTTCCTCTTCTCCAAGTAAGTTCTTTTTATCGACCCTAAAATCATCAAAACTTACTTCATACTCCTTCATTCCTCTGTAACCTAAAACTTCGATCTCTCCACCCTTTATACCCTGATCAGGAAAATCATCATTATCTTCCCCGGGTGATTTTGGTGCCAGAAACATCGACAAGCCTTTATAGCCACCTTTGTTCCTGTCTGAGCGAGCTAATAAAGTCATTAGGTTGGCTCTGGATGCATGCGTTATCCATGTTTTGTTTCCTGTAATACTATATTCTTCACCGTTCAAAGTAGCGCGTGTCTGTAGATTACCTAGATCTGATCCAGTATTTGGTTCTGTGAAAACTGCTGTTGGCATAATTTCACCAGACGATATTTTTGGTAACCAACGTTCTTTCTGTTCTATAGAACCGCCGCAGAGGATCAACTCAGATGCAATGTCGGTCCTAGTAGCGAGGCTTCCAACACCGATGTAACCTCTTGAAAGCTCCTCAGAAACAACACACATTGTGATTTTGTCAAGACCAGTGCCTCCAAACTCCTCTGGAATGGTTAACCCAAATACACCCAAGTCAGCGAGTTCTTCAATTATACTTAAGGGTATAAGCTCATCTTTAAGATGCCACTCATGTGCAAATGGTTCTATTTTTTCTTTAGCAAACTTATAAAATTCTTGTCTGATCATTGTTTGATCTTCATTTAAACCATCGTTACCAATAAAGGAAGTGCCTTCATTTCTAGTAATAAGTTCAATTAATTGTGATCTTAGATAATCGACATCAATTTCATCTCTAAAGAATAAAACATCTTCACAGTCTAATTTCTCAAGCGCCACTTTTTTGTAATCAAGGTCCACAGGCCTGATAATTTCGTTTTGAGACATCATTATACCACCAAAAAGCTGGTTTAAATATTCGTTAAAGCTCAAAATTAATATTGTTCGTTCAGCTTTTTTAAAGTTTCGGCTCTTATAGAGTTCATCGGCCCATATGGACATTTGCTTTAAGGCTTCAACGTATGTTGCTACCCATGCGAGCCCGTGTAGCTTGCTTTGATACTTGTTGTCTTCTTTTGAATTACTAAAACTATTTTTGACTACAACCTTTAACTCGTCTAGGTAAACCTCTAATTTTTTAGCGACTGCTAGTGATTTTTTGATAATCTCTCCATCATCGATCACAAAGTCATTATTCATTTTATCATCAACTGGCGTAGATATATTCACTGTGATTACTCCTTAAGCACCTTAATGTTATATGTTAGTTTTGGCGATAATTTCAAATTAATTTTATATATAAATTTTGCCATTATTATCACTATCCGTAATTTCTATTTTTTCTAGACATAAATAATTTCCTTCAACTATCCTTAACGCCGTTACGAATAGAACCATAGAGTCCAAAACATCATCGATCTTTATTGAGGAATTATTTTCTAACTTCAAGTTCACTGATAAAGGATCTAAACCTTCTCTTTCTAAGAGATCTAATCTTTCAAAAATTCCTGATACTGACTTTTTTTTTGCCTTTAAAGGTTCCTTTTTTAGCATTTTGAAACTGCACTCGGGATGGCCCTCGTAAACTTTTTTAGATAACTTAGAAATTTTTTGTACCTCGCTAATTTTACTTTTTAAGTGCCACGATTGCTTTGATAAACCTTTTCCTGTTATTTTCTTGCTAAGCTCATTCGCTTCTTGATAAGTATCGCATTTAAGAACTCTCTTTAACGGCGGAATA
Source organism: uncultured Alphaproteobacteria bacterium (assembly GCA_902619165.1). GTDB lineage: Bacteria > Pseudomonadota > Alphaproteobacteria > Rhodobacterales > Rhodobacteraceae > CACIJG01. Next base: position 154,830 of record CACNDI010000002.1, on the reverse strand, counting down.
AATATCGAGGATTGAAAAGCTTTTCCTAGATATTTCTTTGCCAAAACGTCACATGTTCGTAAGTAGTTTTTTTTATTTAACTCGATTGGCATATCTATCACTATTAAACTTTCAGGGTAGTCGCAATAAAGTTTATTCAGGTCTTCAGAAAATTTTACGGTAGATAAACACCTGTCTCTTGAGTTTCCTATTGATGCAATCCAGCCAGAAGAGGTACCGTCTAATCCAATTAGGCGCATAGTGTTAGTCATTTTTTAAGCGATTGTAAACACTATCGACCTTTTCATTAATTGAAGAAAACTGTTGAAAGTTATTCACAAACATTAATCTTAGGTTAGTCGCCGACCTATCATAATCACTTGCATTTGCCCAGTTCTCCCTAGGGTTGAGTAAGTTTTTAGGAACACCATCTATTTCAATCGGGACACAAAAATTAAAAAACTGGTCATTCCGCGTCTGTAAGTTTTTTTTGTTGCTTAAAATAAACTTTAGAATCTTTCGAGTTAACTCTATTGATATCCTTTTCCCTTTTCCATAGCTGCCACCGCTCCATCCCGTATTAAGCAACCAACAGATAGGTTTTGTGCTATGAATTTTGCTCCATAACAGTTTTCCGTATACTTCTGGTTTTTGAGGCATGAACGGCGCACCAAAACAAGTTGAGAAAGTGGGAACAGGTTCCTTGATCCCCTCTTCAGTTCCGGCAACCTTCGATGTAAAACCAGAGAGGAAATAGAAAATCGCCTCGGCTGCTGTAAGTTTAGCAACAGGAGGTAATACGCCGAAAGCATCGCATGTTAACAAAATTATATTTTTAGGAGCTCCGCCATATCCAGATTTTGATGAATTATTAATATAAGAAATCGGGTAGGCACATCTCATGTTTTCTGTAATAGAAGAGTCTGAAAATTTAAGTGATCGATCGCTTGGATCGTAGTTCATGTTTTCAATTACTGTAGAAAATTTTTCGGTGGTTGAGAAAATTTGTGGCTCATCCTCATAACTTAAATTAATGGTTTTTGCGTAACAACCGCCCTCAATATTGAATACTCCTGTGTCACTCCAACCATGTTCATCATCACCGATCAAAACTCTTTCTGGGTCTGCCGAAAGGGTTGTCTTCCCTGTTCCCGACAAACCAAAGAACAATGCTACGTCATTTTCGTTTGAAATATTGTGGTTTGCAGAGCAATGCATTGGCATTGTAGATCTTTCAGGAAGTAAAAAGTTTAAAAGTGTAAAAACGGACTTCTTGTTCTCACCTGCGTACCCAGTACCACAAATAAGAACGAGCTTTTTTTCAAAACTTATAGCAATAGTTGTCTTTGATACACAACCATGCCGATCAGGGTTGGAAAAAAAAGAAGGACAATTTAAAATTTTGAAGTCGGGCTTAAAATCATTGCGCGACTCCCCCGATGGAACTTTCAGTAAATGTCTTATAAATAAACTGTGCCAAGCTAATTCTGTAGTAACTTCAATATTGAAAAACTCATTTGTGTTCATTGAAGCTTGTAAATCTTGTGAGTAACACCTTTTTCCTTTTTGATGTGCTAACATATCCTCATGAAGTATGTTAAAATGATCAGGCGTCATTGGCCGATTGTTTTCCCACCAAATTTTCTCTTGTGTGTTTTTTTCCCTCACCACATGCTTGTCTTTAGGTGATCTCCCGGTCTTTTCCCCGGTAAACACGATTAAAGAACCGCCTTTCCCTAACTTGCCTTCGCTATTCTTAATGGCCTCTTCGACTAGCTCAATTTCATTTAGATTTTTGTACACGTTACTAATTTTACGATACTCCCGTTCTGTCTGATAGCATCACAAAGTCTGCTTCCGTTTGACTGTTACACATTGTTACAATATTTTGTAAATCACAAATAAAGTAAAAAAACAATTAAAAACACATCGTCGTTAGTTGCCGTTGTCTAATTTTTTTCTAAACTTGTCCGTTGGTGTAAAATAAAAATGAAATAGAAGGTAAACTGCTGGTGAACAAGCATGAATTAATTTTAGTTATAGGGCAGTCTGGTGCTGGAAGGACCACTGTTATCCATATACTAGATGATCAAGGGTTTGATACGCTCGACAATGTGCCTGTTCATTTAATACCTCAGGTAGCTTCTACAAACTTAGAAGACAAGCCATTAGCCATAGGTTTAGACTTAAGGTCGAAGAGTTTTTCTGTTCAAAAATTAATGAGAGAGATTAATAACTGGAAGACATTATCAAAATCTCGGGTGGTTATCTTATTCTTAGAGTGTAGTTTAGAAATTTTAATAAAAAGATTTAGTTTATCTAGAAGACCTCACCCTGTTGCTGGTGAAAATAATCTTGAACTATCAATAAAGAAAGAGCTCAAATTAATTGCTCCTCTTAGGGAAAAAGCGGACTTTGTTTTAGACACCAGTAACACTAGTCCCAATGAGCTAAGATTGAAATTGGGGTCTATTTTTTCGGCAACAAATAACAGAAATATACAAATTATGGTGCAATCTTTTTCTTTCAGTATAGGTTATCCCACAGGAATGGACATGATTTTTGACTGCAGGTTTTTGAAGAATCCAAACTGGGTGGAGGATTTGAAAAATTTGAATGGGACTGATGAGGCAGTTAAAAAATACCTAAACAAAGATAAGAGTTGGGCAACCTTTAAAAAAAATTTATTTCAGATGATATCCGTCGTTATACCTGCCTTTGAAAGGGAAGGTAAATCATATCTATCAATAGGCCTTGGTTGTACTGGAGGCCAACATAGATCTGTGTTTGTTGCTGAGCAGCTGTATAATTATCTATTATTAAAGAATTGTGACGTGAAGATTTTACACACACTTTTGCAAAAGTGATTTTCCATATAATCACTGATTGAACATTTTGCCTTCATAATTAGACTTTCTTTTCTATTTCCGGCACTGCTTTAAAAAGATCATCAACTAGTCCAAAATCAGCAACCTGAAATATTGGAGCCTCCTCATCTTTGTTTATAGCTACAATTACTTTACTGTCTTTCATTCCCGCTAAGTGCTGTATCGCACCAGATATTCCAACTGCTACATATAAATCGGGTGCAACTACCTTACCAGTTTGTCCAACTTGCCAATCATTAGGAGCAAAACCAGAGTCCACCGCTGCTCTGCTAGCACCCACGGCCGCTCCTAGTTTGTCGGCAAGACCTTCAATTATTTCAAAATTTTCTTTACTTCCAACACCTCTTCCTCCAGACACAACCACTTTTGCTGAAGTTAGTTCAGGCCTATCACTTGTTTGCATTTTGTTTTCTATGAAAGTAGTAAGTGGATTATTACCTTTACAGTCTATTTTTTTTATATTCGCACTACCTGTCGAGGGTACAGCGCTATAGTTACTGGTTCTAACTGAGATCAATTTCACTTTATCAACGGACTGTACTGTCTGTATTGCATTACCCGCATAAACTGGGCGTTCAAAAGTATCCTCAGAGATAACTTTAGATACATCTGATATGACCATTACATCCAACATACCACCAATCCTAGGTAGAACATTTTTCCCAAAGGAACTCGAAGGCGCAAATACGTGAGAGTATGAGTTTATTGTATCAAGCAAAGTCTCGCTGTAGCTCTCAGCAAGGCCTTGAGCAAAAAGCTCATCTTCTAGTACATAGACATTCTCTACGTGCTCCATTTTCGCTATCTTTGTTGATGCATCGGAGCAATTGTTAGAAGCACATAGAACATCAACTTGGCCTAAAGCAGCTGCTGCTGAAACAGTTTTGCTGGTTTGATCCTCGGCTAGCTCACCGTTACTAATTTCTGCCAAAACCAATATTTTCATAAATCTATCCTCCGACGTTTTCTTGAATTTTTTCAACAAGCTGATCTATATTTTCTAAAATCAACCCCGCTTCTCTACTATCTGGCTCTTTTGTTTTGATAACTTTGAGCCTTTGTGTTATCTCAACTCCTAGATCAGCTGGACTAATTTCCTCTAGCGGTTTTCTTTTTGCCTTCATAATGTTTGGCAGACTAGCGTATCTAGGCTCGTTTAATCTAAGATCAACTGATACAACTGCTGGGATTTTCGCGTCTATGGTCTGAAGTCCGCCATCGACCTCTCTCGTTACCCTTACCATATCCTCCCTAACATCAATTTCTGAAGCAAAAGTAGCTTGAGACCATTTAAGTTTTGCTGACAGCATTTGGGCAGTTGCATTAAAATCGTTGTCAATAGCCTGTTTGCCACATAAAACTAGCGAGGGGCCTTCTTTTAGAGCAATGGCAGCAAGAATATTCGCTACAGTAAGTGGTTCAATGTCGTTGTGAACATCATCAGTTGCAACAACCAAAATAGCTCGGTCAGCACCCATAGCTAAGGCAGTTCTCAATGTCTCTTGGTTTTGCTGTACTCCTATTGAAACCGCTATTATTTCCTCTGCATTACCCTTTTCTTTTAGCCTAATTGCTTCCTCTAGTGCTATTTCATCGAATGGGTTCATTGACATTTTAACATTCGCTAGGTCAATACCACTTCCGTCTGCTTTCACTCTAGCTTTAACGTTGTAGTCTAGGACTCTTTTCACAGGAACTAAAATTTTCATCTATTATTTATCTCATTTTTTATTTTAAATTCAAAATATGCACTAGTTAAACATTTCATACAAGACGTTTTATTTGTTTTTTCCAGGCGACCAAAGCACCTCAGTTGAATTCTCCTGGTTTTCGACTCTCGAGGCAACAAAAAGCCAATCTGATAGTCTGTTTAAGTAGACAAGCGTACTGTCATTTATCTTCTCTTTCGATCTTAAGCTCACTACACTCCTCTCCGCACGACGACAAATCGTTCTGGCCAGATGTAAGAAAGTGGCAGACTTACAACCTCCGGGCAAAATGAAGCTGTTTAGAGGTTTAAGTATATTGTTCATTCCATCTATCTCGGCTTCTAGCGTCTCTATTTGGCTGGTAGAGACCCTTAACCTACCATTGTTATTTTCGGAAATTGGCACACATAAATCAGCGCCGAGATCAAATAGATCATTTTGGATATTTTTTAGCTTTCTTTTTAAAGCCGGTGACGCATACAAGGTAACAACACCAATACTAGCGTTGAGTTCATCGACGTTCCCATAAGCATTTACTCTAAGACTATCTTTAAGCACTCTTTGCCCGTCACCAAGTGCTGTATCTCCGGTGTCACCTGTTTTTGTGTATATTTTATTTAATTTTATCAAACTATCCACCCCTGGAAAAATAAACGAAAAGAATAATCAATAATATTGCAATAGCTTGGAGCAGTATTCTCAAACGCATTATTTTATTTGCGTATTTTCTATTAAATTCTCCACCGAAAGCAAACCCACCTAGGCCAATCATGAGAACTATGACTACCAGGAGACAAGCTACTATTACAAATATATGGGCATTTTCTAATATCATTGAATATCCTTCTAGCCCCCTGCAGGTTAATTGAATACATAGTTTAGTTTTTGTATATTTCTAATCTTGAGTTTAATTATTATTCCAAGTAATTTAGCTCAAAACTGAAATATTACTAATCAAGTTATATGAATACTCAACAAATAGACCAAAAACAAGATATTACAACGGCATTGGAAACAAGATATCTTCTATATGCAGTATCTACAATTATGGATAGGGCCCTCCCTGACGCAAGAGATGGTCTTAAACCGGTGCATAGAAGAATACTTTACGCAATGAATCAGCTTAGATTGAATCCTCAATCAAATTTTAGAAAGTGTTCGAAGATAGTGGGGGAGGTTATGGGTAACTACCATCCACACGGAGATAAGGCCATATACGACGCATTGGCTAGATTTGCTCAAGATTTCAGTGTTAGATATCCGCTTATTGAAGGTCAGGGAAATTTTGGAAATATTGATGGAGATAACCCGGCAGCTCAAAGATATACCGAGGCTAGGCTGTCAAAATACTCAATTGAGCTTCTTGAAGGTCTTAATGAGAACTGTGTAGATTTCAAGGAAACATATGACAGCTCAGGTGATGAACCGAGTGTGCTTCCAGCAAACTTTCCTCATCTCCTAGCAAATGGAGCTTCGGGAATCGCTGTTGGAATGGCTACCAGCATACCACCCCATAATATACTTGAGTTACTAAAAGCATGCATACTACTAGTTGATAACCCTAATTCGACTATCCAACAATTATCGGAAATTGTAAAAGGTCCTGATTTCCCTACTGGGGGCATTATTTTAGATGATAAAGAAGATATCATTAAAGTATATACAGATGGCAAGGGAAGCTTCAGAATACGTGCCAAACATCACATAGAGGACCTTAAACACGGTAACTGGCAGTTGGTTATAGATGAAATTCCCTATCAAGTTCAGAAGGGAAGACTTATAGAAAAGATTGCTGATTTGATTTCTGGAAAAAAATTATCTTTAGTGCAGAACGTGAGAGATGAGAGCGCAGAAGAGATAAGAATTGTCATAGAGCCAAGATCACGAAATGTGGAAAAAGAAAATCTATTAACTTCACTTTACCAATTTACTGATTTAGAAACGAAGGTCGCTGTAAACCTTAACGTTTTGATTGATGGTATTTCCCCAAAAGTTAGTAATCTCAAAGAACTACTTCAGACTTTTTTAGATCATCGCAGAGAAATACTGACACGAAAATCTACCCACCGATTAGAGAATATCGATAAGCGTTTAGAAATTATCGAAGGCTTGCTACAGGCATACATAAATCTCGATCGCTTAATAAATATAATTAGAGAGGAGGATGATCCCAAAACTGCAATTATTGAAGAATTTGGTTTGAGTGAATTGCAGGTGGAATCTATTTTAAACCTAAGATTGAGAGCATTGAGAAGGCTAGATGAAGAGCTCCTTTCAAGAGAACAACAGGAATTAATGAAAGAGCGGCAGACTTTAGAGGATTTACTCGAGGATCAAAGACTTCAATGGAAAAATGTTAAAGATCAATTGTCGCTGCTTAAGAAGAAATTTGCTGGTTATGAACTTAGTGAGAGACAGACATTGTTGGAACCAGAGAAGGAGGGTTCTCGTGCATCTTTTCAGGATGTTACAATCGATGACTTTCCAGTTACAGTGGTATTATCCGAAAACGGTTGGATAAGGTCTTACAAGGGGCATAGCCTGGATAATAATTCATTTAAATTCCGAGACGGTGATGGAGTTAAATTTGTTGCTCAATTATCCAGAAGCCAGCAATTGTTGTTTATAACTTCAGAAGGGAGGTCGTTTAGTTTGTCCCTTGATCAACTAAAAAAAGACAAAGGCTACGGAGAGCCCCTGAATTTAATTATTGGAACAGGGAATGTCGCCTCCATAGTAAGCATCATTCCTTTTTATGATGGAACTCAGGGACTGATATTCTCAAAAAAGGGTCTTGGGTTCTTGGTTGACTTTTCCTCTCTACAATCTTCTACAAAAACTGGGAAACAAATATTTGAACTCAGTGAAGGCGATAAAGTGATTGGGTTGAAAAAAATCAATGGTGATAACGTTATTGTCTTAAGCTCTTCTTTTAAAATGTTGATTTTCTCGGTTAAAGAGTTGCCCATATTAAAAAAGGGAAAAGGCGTTCGTTTGCAGCGTTATAAGGGAGAGACTCTTTTAGATGCTATAATTTTTTCACAAAATGAAAAAGATAACGCCATATTAAAAAAATTATTTGCTAAACATGATGATGTCAAGTTCTGGACGGGTAAGAGAGGACTGGTTGGGAAAATGCTGCCTAAAAAATTATTAAAGAAAAAAATGACTAAGTTTGAAGATCTTCTATAATTTTGTTAAGCAATCCATTTATAAATTTTTGTTCCTTTCCATCTGGATAAAATGTCCCAGTTATTGAAACATACTCAGACATAATTACTCTCCTGGGAGTTTTTTTATTCAGAAACTCGGCGCATGCGGCTCTTAGGATCGCTCGTAACGTTGTGTCTATTGTTTTTATATTCCACAGATTGTTAAAAGCCATGTTGATTTTAGTATCTATTTTTATTTGATTTTTAGCAGCTTGCTCAATTATTCTTTGTGACAACAGATAATTAGGCAATGAAATTTCCATGTCTTGTATTTGTTGCGTATAAAATGTCTCTTTAAGTTCTTTTTTTATGGTGCTATAACCTTTGCCATTTGCCTCCATTTGAAATAGGGCTTGAATAGCAAATAATCGTGAGATTGTGTTTTTTTTGTAATCATGGGATTTGGAAGAGGTCACGGTTTTAATGGCATCTTTCCTTTATTTTAATAATACTTAACAAAGCACTACAAGCCTCTCCACCTTTATCAAAAATTTTTGGGTCGGCTCTTTCTTCAGCCTGCGTTTTATTTTCTACCGTCAAGATAGCATTACCTATACATATTTTTTCAAGACCAAGATTTACTAGCCCTCTAGAGCTTTCAGTGCTCACAATTTCATAGTGCGTTGTCTCACCTCTAATAACACATCCGATTGCAATAAAGCCATCAAACTTGTTTTCCATTAACTTTATGGCAGTAGGTATCTCCAGTGCACCCGATACCTCAACTATTTCAGTATCGGCCTTAATTTTTTTGAGAATATTAAGTGCCCCACACACTAGATTGTCCGTGATATCTTTGTAATAGGGTGCTGAAACAAGACAAATTTTTAGTTTCTTCTTAAACTTTGCGATGTTGTCTCTTCCTAAATTTTTTGCTCTCACTTAGAAGCCCTCCGTTGCATCAATTTGCAAGCCATAGCCTTCCAATCCAACTACTTTTGGGAGTTTTGAATTAGAAAGCAGTTTTATTCTTTTGACACCTAGCAAAGATAAAATTTGGGCGCCAATTCCATACTCTTTGAGCGTATCTGAGCTAGGTTTTTCACTACTACTATCACCTGAATTTAGAAGTACCAATATACCATTTTCATTTCCGATTATCTTTTGCATTGCTTTACCTATCTCGTTATATCTGCTAGGAACCAAACCCAGCAAATCTTTATAAATATTCAATTTATGCATTCTAACCATTGTTGGTTTTGCAATGTCTATCTTTCCTAGCTTAAGGACTATATGCTCCGAATTTTCTATTTCATCTTTAAACTTAATCACTTTCCACTTGCCGCCTATACTTGAATTTAGAACTGAGCTTTCAACTTCTTTTATAAGGTTGTCATGCTTTCTTCTGTAAGCAATTAGATCTGAAATCGTTCCAATTTTAAGGTTATGTATATATGCGAATTTCTTTAAATCTTTAAGCCTTGCCATGCTTCCATCATCATTCATAATCTCACATATAACTCCGGAGGGGTTTAATCCTGCAAGCCTAGATATATCTACAGCAGCTTCGGTATGGCCTGCTCTTATAAGCACACCTCCATTCTTTGCCCTCAAAGGAAAGACATGCCCAGGTGTAGCTATTTCTTCTGTTCGTACTTGTGGATTTATTGCTACTGATATTGTTTTTGCTCGGTCATGGGCTGATATACCTGTTGTAACGCCTTCTCGTGCCTCAATAGACACAGTAAAAGCTGTCTCGTGTCGAGAGGAGTTAGTTGCGGCCATCAAAGGTAATTTCAACTTATCTATTTGTTCAGAGGGAAGTGCTAGGCAAATTAATCCTCTGCCATATGTTGCCATAAAATTCACAGCATTTGGTGTTGCCATTTGTCCTGGGATTACTAGATCCCCCTCATTCTCTCTTTCTTCATGATCGACTAGAATAAACATTTTTCCGTTTCTAGCATCATCAATTATTGATTGCGTGGAAGATATTTCAACACCTTGTTCTTTCATATTTATTATTTTCCTGAAGCCAATATCCGATCTACGTATCTTGCTAGAATGTCTATTTCAATATTAACTTTCTCTCCAATTCGCATTTTTTGCCAAGTAGTATTATCTTTAGTATGGGGAATAAAGTTGATATCAAATGAGGAAGCATCTACTTTATTCACGGTTAACGAGGTTCCGTTCAACGTGATAGATCCTTTTTCTGCAATAAATTTTGCTAAGTTTCTATTAGTTTGGAACGTGACCTGAGTGCTTCCCTCAACGTCTAGAATTTTTTCTATTGAACCAGTACCATCTATATGCCCAGTCACAATATGCCCCCCTAATTCATCACCAAGCCTAAGGGATCTTTCAAGATTTACTTTTCTCCCAGGCTTCCATCCAACATCTTTATCGCCAATAATTGTTTTCAAGATAGTTTCACTGGATATGTCTACTGAAAACCAATTTTTATTCTCTGAAGTACCAGAATCTGTCACCGTTAGACAAACACCATCACAGCATATTGATGCACCTAAGTCTATTTCAGATACGTTGTAACTGCAGAAAATTTTAGCTCTGGTATCTTTAATCTTTTCAATTTTGGCTATTTCGCCTACGTCAGTAACAATTCCCGTAAACATTTTTGACCCTTTCTAAGAATTAGCTAGCCACTTTGCTTCGATATTATCTTCCCATCTCAGTAAGGATGTTAAAGTCAAGGTTGGAAAATCTCCCAACCTCGCATCGAGTGGCAAAAAATCATTAAAACAGGAAGTAGCGGAATCATTTATTATTTTATTCCCAGTAAATATTACAATTTCATCAAACAAACCGATCTTAAGAAATGATGTCCATACCCTTGCACCACCTTCGACCAACAAACGATTTACCCCCATCTTAGAAACGATTTTAAGAATTTCTTGCATATTTAAAAATCCTTGCTCTATATCAACTTCCTCAATACTTACTTCTTTGAAAAATTTATGGTCTTTCGTGATCTTGTACTTTAGTTCCTTACTAGTTATGATATGCACTTTATTTTTTTCTACGTTATCAAATATAGAGAGGTTTCCGAAGCCAGATATTTCGAAATTCGTATCTAATATAAAAATCGGCTTGTTTTCGATTGACTCATATTGATCTCTTAAATTTAGACGCGGATTATCAACAAATACGCTATTTTTACCTATTAATATCCCATCGTTCTCTGATCTGAGAAGTTGGACCCTCTTTCTACATAATGAGTTGGTTATCCATTTGCTTTCTCCATTTTGTGTGGCGATTTTACCATTAATGGAAGAGCCAATCTTCAGTGTGATATATGGAAGACCAGTTTTTTTCTGTTTCAAAAAGCCCTTTAAAATATCTGAGTTTTCTCCTTCATACATTTTAGTTTCAATACATTCAATACCTGCTTTCTCCATTATTGACTTACCTTTACCGTTAGTTCTAATATCGGGATCGGTTGCCAAATATATAACACGATTTGCTCCAAAATTTACAATTGCTTTTGCACAAGATGGAGAAGTAGTTTCATGTGCGCATGGCTCTAACGTAATGTAGACATTAATTTCTTGTATTTCTCTTTTTTCTTGAATGAGAGGGTGGTCTAAGGCTTGTTTTATGGCCATAATTTCTGCATGAGGTCTTCCTCCAAGTTGAGTGTTTCCTCGACCGATTATTATATCCCTAAAGGTAATTACACAGCCAACTGAGGGGTTTTTACCAGTAAGCCCTACATTTCGTCTAGCTAAGTTGAGAGCTATTTTCAGAAATTTCTTGTCATCTTGCGAGATGTTTGCGTCGATCATTTAAACCGTCTTCTTTGGTTCTAGTTTGCTGGGATGAAGCTCTGACATAAAATCCTCAAAATCTCCAAGTTCTTGGAAATTTTTGTAAACACTAGCAAATCTCACGTACGCTACAGTATCAATCCTTGATAGAGTTTCCATAACTATTTTCCCGATAATCTCAGATTTTATATCAGTATCACCGATACTTTCCAATCTCCTTACAATACCTGTAATCATTTGCTCAATACGCTCAGATTGAACAGGTCTTTTCTGAAGTGCTATTCTGATGGATCTTTCAAGTTTATCCCTATCAAATATCTCTCTTTGATTTTTCTTTTTTAGTACATATAGATCTCTTAGTTGTACTCTTTCATACGTAGTAAAGCGACCAGCACAACTAGAACAATGCCTTCTTCTCCTTATAGATATATGATCCTCTGAAGGTCTACTATCCTTTACCTGTGTGTCCAGATCTCCACAAAATGGGCAGCGCAAATTATACTCCCTCTAATCCACTTAAACCTGTTATGATTATATCTTTAGTAGATATAATTTCCAACCAGTTATCGGTATATTCTTCATTGGTCTAAAAAGGATCTTAGTTTTCTACTTCTGCTTGGGTGTTTTAGTTTTCTAAGTGCCTTAGCTTCAATTTGTCTTATCCTTTCCCTAGTAACGCTGAATTGTTGCCCAACTTCTTCAAGAGTATGGTCTGTATTTACACCGATACCGAATCGCATCCTTAACACGCGCTCTTCTCTTGGTGTCAAACTTGCTAATACACGTGTGGTTGTTTCTTTTAGATTACCTTGAATAGCGTTGTCCAAGGGCAACAAAGCATTCTTGTCCTCAATAAAGTCACCGAGTTGACTATCTTCCTCATCGCCAATTGGCGTTTCTAAGCTAATCGGTTCCTTGGCAATTTTCATAACTTTTCTAACTTTGTCTAAAGGCATCTGCAATTTTGACGAAAGTTCTTCTGGGGTTGGTTCCCTTCCTATTTCATGGAGCATTTGCCTACCGGTTCTTACAAGCTTATTAATAGTCTCAATCATGTGAACGGGTATTCTAATTGTTCTAGCTTGATCTGCTATGGATCTGGTAATAGCCTGTCTAATCCACCAGGTAGCATATGTCGAGAATTTATAACCTCTTCGATACTCAAATTTATCTACCGCTTTCATCAGACCAATGTTACCCTCCTGAATAAGGTCAAGAAATTGCAGTCCTCTATTGGTATATTTTTTAGCAATTGAAATAACTAATCGCAAATTTGCTTCCACCATTTCTTTTTTTGCGCCTCTGGCTTCGTTTTCTCCCTTTTTTACCTTTCGAACTATATTCCTGAATTCGGAGATATCTACGTTAATAATCTTACCAATCTTTGTCATATCGGCTTTCAGTTCTTCAACTTCAGCACTGTGATTTTTTCCTAACACTTCCCAACCTCTGGACTTTAGCTTAGATACTCTATGTAGCCATGCTTCTTCCAATTCAGAGCCCTTATATTCTCGGATAAACTCTTTTCGGTTAATTCTTGCTTTATCTGATATTTTTACAAACGCACTATCTATATTTGTAATAGCCTTATTAATTCCGTAAAGCTGGTCGATAAGAGCCTCAATACGATTGTTATGAAAATTCAACGAATTTAAAAGTAAGGCTATTGACGTCTTAATATTTTGGTATTTATTTTCGTCTTTATTGGAAAACTTCTTACTTGCATCAAAAGTTGCTTTCATCCTTTTCTTTTCAAGATCTTTTAACTTCGTGTATTTCTTATCTATATCTTCTAAAATATTTAGAATATGTGGTGTTAATGAATGTTCCATTGCTGCTAGAGAGACGTTTATTGCGTCCTCTTCTTCCTCATCCTCATCAGTCTTCGTCTCATTTGGCTCCAAAACACTTTGATTTTCTTGTTCATTTTTTATAGGTTTTAATTTATTAGCACTTTCATTCACATCGAGTTTTTTAATCTCTGCATCTAGTACATTGGAGTCTCCGATTTCAGTGAAGGTGGTTTCGAGATCTATAACATCTCTCAACATTATTTCTTCATTAAGCAATTCATTTCTCCATATGGTTATAGCCTGGAAAGTTAGAGGGCTCTCGCACAGGCCATTAATCATAAGGTTCCTTCCAGCCTCTATCCTTTTAGCAATAGCAATTTCACCCTCACGAGAAAGCAGTTCGACCGATCCCATTTCCCTCAAATACATTCTCACGGGATCATCAGTTTTGTCTAAAGTTTCTGAATCTGTATTAGTTGCTACAATCTCTTTTGAGCTTGATTGTTCTTGGCCTTCTTCAGAGTACTCAGATTCTTCATTTTCAGTTACATTTATCCCCATGCCAGAAAGATCTGTCATAAGGTCTTCAATCTGCTCCGAAGAAAGCTTCTCACTGATCACCAATTCTTCAAGTTGATCCTGAGTTATGTATCCTTTTTGTTTTGCCTCGGAAATTATTTTCTTTAAATTTTTTTTTGAAGGCCCATCAGCTAAAACTTTTTCGTTGTCTTGCTCTTCATTGTGTTGCGTGTCTTGTTTATTCATTGGTTTTTATCCATTATTTTTTCTGGAAAGCCTTCCTCTCACCTTTTTTAAATAGATCCAAGCTTTCTGTGTCAAACTTACGTTCTCTCAAAATCGAATCTTCAACAAACTCAGAGCCACCCATTGCTCTATAGTACTCACTCTGAATCATTTCAAACGATTCGCCCTTCTTTTGCGAATCGGACCTCTGAGTTTTTATCTTAATTTTAAGATCTTTCAAGCTTTCAAGCCTATTTTTTGCTAAATTAAGTGTGGTTATCCTATTCAACAGAAGGTTTCTGGACATATCTTCTTTATTTTTATCGTTATATATTAAGTGGTTTTTTAATGGAGGGTTTTTCTGAGTGGCTTGATCAGAGATCAAATTAAAAATATCAGTTGATTTGGAAAGCTGCTCGTGTTGGATTTGCCAGAACGATTTCTGAAAAAATTCATCGCTAAAATCTATCTCGGTCAGTTGAGCTTTGAAGTCCTTTATAAATATAGGGTTTTTAATTAAGCAAAACATAATTTCTGCCTCTAACTTATTTATTTCTTTTTCAGCAGCCTGAATGCGGGATGTCGTCTGAGTTCTAGGTTTAATTTTGTTTTCAGCACCCTTGAATTTTTGGCTTTGTGTTGTAGCTGTATTGTTTTGAAACTGAAGTTTCCTTATTCTGTCATTTATTTCGGCTAAGAACATTCTTTTTAAGTCAATATCTTTTATTTGTTTTAATTTATTAATTAGTTCGATATGCAGTTTCCTTAAGCGTTCAGGACTGTCCAATTTTCGTTGTGATTTCTCACTAATAAAAATGAAGTGGGAAAGAGCTAGCGAATTTTCTATTACATCCTTGAGAGCATTTTTGCCTTGTTGTTTTATAAGGTCATCTGGATCATAGTTCGAGGGTAAATTTGCTATTCGTAAAGTTTGATTGTAAGAAACTAACGGTAGTGCCAATTCAACTGCTCGTGTAGCTGCAAGTCTTCCAGCATTATCACCATCAAGTAATAAAATTGGTTCTTCGCAAACTCTCCAAATTAATTGCAGCTGTTCTTTTGTCAAAGAAGTTCCTAGCGGAGCAACTGCATTATTAATCGAATTATTAGCTAAAGAAATAACATCCATGTAACCTTCAACTATTACTAAAGGATCATTTTTAGAGCTTTTTTGAGCGCTTTTAAGATTGAAAAGAAGAGAACCTTTTTTGAATATTTTTGTTTCTGGTGAATTTATATATTTCGCGCCATATGTAGTATTAAGTGATCTCCCCCCAAAGGCAACAACCCTATCATTCAAATTGGCTATCGGAAACATCACTCTATTTCTAAATCTATCAACTAATGGCTTGTTTTCAGGTTTATAAGCCAATCCGGCATTTTCTATGTCTTGCTCATTATATCCATCTGATTTTAAGGAATTAATAAGATCATTGCTCTTTGAGGGAGACAGTCCGAGCCTAAATTCTTTTATGATGTCAACTGATAAACCACGATCTCTTAAATAATTTAAAGCTATCGATCCCTTGGTGCTGAAAAGATACTTTGTGAAAAATTTACATGCTGCTTCATTTATATTGAGCAATTTTTGTTCCTCTGAAGACGTGGTTGAGCTTTTAACATTAATATCAATTTCCAAAGGTATCCCTGCTTTTTCACTCAGTGTCTTTACCGCATCCAAAAATGAAATTCCCTCCATTTCCTTTAAGAAGCTGAATACGTTACCCTTCGCTTGACATCCAAAACAATAGTAAAATCCCTTGGTATCATCTACATGAAATGATGCTGTTTTTTCTTTATGAAAGGGACAAGGTGCCCAAAAATCTTGTTTAGATAAATTACTTTTTTTTGGATCCCAATTGACATGTCGAGAGACAATGTCTGAAATTTTTACACTTGTTTTAAGTTTGTCCAAGAAGGCTGAAGAGAAAGACATATCATTTAAATTCGCGTGTTACTTTCACTCATTATAGGGGCTTTTTTTTTGTTTAACAGAGTATTGATTTAATAATATTGCATCCTTTAAGTCCATAACCACTATCTCCAAATGGCCAGCACTCACTTTTACAATTAAAGTCAACGTTTCGTTTTCAATATCAATAGTTTCAATAATCCCGTTAGGTATCAAGATTTCTCGATTGGGTGGTTTAGAGAGGCTCTGCGGTGTAGTATTGAAGTTGGATATCTTTATGCCTAGAATAGTTACAAGAAATAAAAAACCTAAAATCATTACTACCGAAAGCACCGTAACCAGCCACTTTAAGAATACTAAGGGCAAATCAGACTTTGAACTCTTTTTAATTTCTCGCATCTATCATGACTGAAAAATTTATCATTAGTTTGACAAAAAAATCTGAGAGAAGGCTTGACAAGCTAATCTTAGAAAATTGCCCCCCTAATTTAAGTTTATCAAGAACAAAAATTCAAGATTTAATTAAGCAGAAAATGATTTTTGACCCTCAGAAACAAAATGCTTTGACTTTGAAAACTAAAACAGACGACTTAATGGAAGTTATTCTCTATTATGATCAAGACCTGCAAAGTACTCTAATGCCAGAGGATTTGGATGTTCCAATTGTTTTTGAGGACAAGGCTCTAATAGTCTTTAATAAGCCACCCAATATGGTGGTTCACCCTGTTAAATCAGCTCAACGTGGTACGCTTGTTAATTTTTTAATTTATAAATTTCAAGATACACTTCCTATTACTTATGATAGGTTTAGACCCGGGATAGTCCACAGGCTGGATAGAGATACATCAGGCCTTATTATCGTAGCAAAAACAAAGTTGAGTGCAGACTCTTTAATAAAGCAATTTAAAAGTCGAAAGGTAAAAAAGGTTTATCTGGCACTCTGCATAGGAAATCCTTTTGAAAATCTTAGCAAGATTATTGGCAAGCCTGGCATAAATATGCTTGAAGACAATATTCTGGAGGTTAGAACCAATATAAGAAGAAATAAAATCAACAGAGAAATGATGGAGGTTTGCACCAATGATGGGAGGCTGGCTATATCACGTTTTACTGTTAAAACTATCTATGATTTAGGTAAAAATCAAAAGTTATCACTGGTATGCTGTGAGATTGAAACCGGAAGAACTCATCAAATTCGAGTGCACGCTAAGCTTATTGAGTGCCCAATTGTTGGAGACAACCTGTATAAATCAAGAAGAAAAAAAGATGTGGATGTAAATAAAACAATTTTACCTTTGTTGGACGGCAAAAGATTTAGGCAAATGCTTCATGCGCATGAGTTATCTATTGTTCACCCGGAGAGCAGTAAAACTCTATTTTTTCGAGGTATTTTGCCATATGATTTTTCAAATCTTTTATCAAATTTAGGCAAATACAAGACAAGTTAAGCACTTATATAAATTGGTATAAAAAATGCTTGATCTACTTGAAAAGTCAAAAAATTTGACTTATATACTTAGCGGAAAGGAAAATATGTACCAATGGCAAATAGTAACACATCGATAATAGTAAGTGGCTCGGGATTATCGAAATACTTAGATGATATAAAAAGATTCCCAATGTTGAGTTTGGAAGAAGAATATGGTTTGGCAAAAGCTTGGGTGGAAGAAGGGTGTAGATCATCAGCCCACAAGCTTGTAACTTCACATTTACGACTAGCAGCAAAAATTGCCATGGGCTACAGGGGATACGGATTGCCTATTTCAGAGGTGGTGAGCGAGGCAAATGTCGGATTGATGCAAGCTGTTAAGAGATTTGATCCAGAAAAAGGATTTAGGTTGGCAACATATGCAATCTGGTGGATAAAGGCCAATATCCAGGAATATATTTTAAAAAGTTGGAGTCTGGTTAAAATGGGGACAACTAGCGCACAGAAAAAGCTTTTTTTCAACTTGAAGAAATTAAAAAATAAAATTGGAGCTTTTGAAGATGGTGATCTGCTGCCTGAAAATGTTGAGGAGATTGCTAGGCAATTAAATGTTCCTGAAGATGATGTGGTTGCGATGAACAGGAGAATGATTGGTGGTGATGTATCTTTGAATGCTACAATAAAAAGTGACGGTGAGACTGAAGAAGAGTGGCAGTCCTTGCTTGCTGACCAAGATGAAGATCATGTTGAAAAATTTGTGCACAGTGATGAAAATAGAGAAAGAAGAACTATCCTAATGAAATCACTGACTATTTTAAATAATAGGGAAAAAAGTATAATCTTAGACAGAAGGTTGAAAGAGCCTCCTTTGACGCTTGAACAGCTAAGTGTGAAGCATGGAATAAGTAGAGAACGAGTTCGCCAGATTGAAAACAAGGCGATCGATAAGTTGAAAGCTAAAGCCGTAGAATATTCTTGAATTAAGAATTTTTGTCTCTGAAGGTACTTTGTTTATAAACCCCTATAACATCTAGCCTATTAGTAAAATAACCGAGTTCATCCAAGGCTCTCTTTACAGACCGATCTTTAGGATGCCCCTGGATGTCGGCAAAAAACTGTGTTGCCTCAAATGAGCCTTCCAACATATAGCTCTCCAGCTTGATCATATTAACATTATTGGTGGCAAATCCTCCCATTGCTTTATACAAAGAAGCTGGAATATTTTTTACTTGGAAAAGTATAGATGTGATTACTTTCTTCTGTTGCTTAATTAGGATCTTAGGCTTCTTCTCCATCACCAAAAACCTAGTGGTGTTGTTTTTATTATCCTGAACATTAGCTCGCAGTACCTTTAATCCATAAATCTTAGCAGCTATTTTTGAGGCTAATGCACCTTTAAACTTATCATTTTCTTCCGATATTAATCGAGCTGACCCTGCGGTATCATAGCCTGAAATTGTTTTTATCTTATTCATTTTTAGGAATTTCTTACATTGGCCTAGAAGAACTGGGTGACTTGTTGCTGAAGATATGGTTTTCAAACTAGATGATTTTGTTCCTAACATGCAAATATCGACAGGTAAAAAATACTCTGCTGTTATAAAAAGCTTTGAAGCTGGTAGAAGAGAATGAATATCAGCGACTCTACCATAAGTTGAGTTGTCTACAGGTAGAATTGCTTTGTCAACTTTACCTTTTCTCACAGATTCAATCGCTTCCTCAAAGGACTCGCAAGGCACAACTAAAGGGTTTTTGAAAAATTTAGTTGAAGCTTGATGTGAATATGAACCTAGAGCTCCTTGAAATGATATTTTCAGAGTTTTTTCTTTCATAATTTCTTTGACATGCACATTTTGTCGCGCTCATTTTTAAAATCAGTTGTAGAATATTTTTCAATTTTTTATATAACATATAATATAATTTGAATTTAGGAATAAAAAACATGGATACCTTCGAGTGGACTAAAATAGGTGGGGCACTTTGCGGAGCCCTTCTCTTTTTTTTATTACTGAACTGGGGTACTGAAATAATTTACCATGGCGATGATGATTACTATGGAGAAGAAAAATTGGCTTACTACCTTGAGATTGAGGTTAGTGACGATGAAAAAGAAGAAAGCAGTGAAGAGGTTGTCGATTTTGCCACATTGCTTGCTAGTGCGGATATAGAAAAGGGTAAGAAAGTTTTTGGTAAGTGTAAGTCGTGTCATAAGCTTGAGGATGGAGAGAACGGAGTGGGACCTCACCTTTATAAGGTTATAAACCGGGATATTGGTTCAATAGAGGGGTTTAAGTATTCGAAAGTACTTGCGGGCTTAGAAGGTGTCTGGAATATAGAGGAACTCAATAAATATCTTACTAAGCCGTCCGAGTATGCTCCTGGAACCGCAATGAGTTTTGCAGGGCTCAAGAAGGATAAAGATCGAGCCAACTTGATTGAATATTTAAATTCATTATCCGAGTAAAAGTGTCTATCAGTTAACACTTGCCTTTACAAAAAAAAATAATCAATATAAGAACAAAAGAAGAACAAAAATTTTTATATATTATATGGATCATTTTAATTTTTCCGATATTGAATACTTAGAGTTTTTACCAGGATTATTTCTCAAGAGAGGTAGTATCCATCAGATAACAGGACCATCAAGATTTATTTTTGCACTCATTACTGCAAGAAATATAAAAAGTTACATCACGTGGATAAGAAAAAAAGAATGTACTGTTTCCCTTTATCCTGACGGACTTACATCTTGGGTGGATATAAACAAAATCATTTTGGTAGACACAATGACGAACCAAGAGTCTACATGGGTAATGGAAGAATTTTTAAAATCAGGTGTAAGTGAGCTTTTAGTATGCGAGCTACAAAAACCAATTCAATATTCCAGTCTACGAAGAATAATCCTTTCTTTCAAAAATGTAAGAGAAGAAAAAGATTCAGCTCTTCCAACAATATTGCTAGTTTCTTCTTTTCAAAGTGAAATAATAGGTGTTGAGAGTAGATGGTATATGAAGCCCAGTTTTTCGATTGATTTGCCTACAAAAAAAAAGCGTTCTTTTTTAGAAGAACGATGGGAGTTGGTATGTAGTAAATCAAGATTTAAGCTCTCATCATGGATAATCAAGGCTAGACAACAAGGCTATAATAAAAGAACTATTAATATATATAAGATTACTCCATAGTCTACTGTGGTGATTTGCCCAAACCTCCACCCCCAGGGGTTTTCACAACTAAAATATCACCTTTTTTCCCTTCTATCTGATCGGCATACTTCAATACCTCAACACTACCACTATTCCTCACAAGACTAGTTGATCCCACTTTACCTGATCCTCCTCCTAAAAGTCCTGGTGGACCGATGGTCCTGTGACCAGACAGAACTGAAATTATCATTGGTTCTAAAAAAGAGATTCTACGCACTACACCGTCACCCCCATGGTACTGCCCTACACCTCCAGAGCCTTCACGTATTGAAAATTCTTCTAATATAACAGGATACCTAAACTCAAGAGTCTCGGGATCAGTTAATCGGCTGTTAGTCATATGGCTATGAACAGCAGAGGTGCCTTGGTAAAAATTGCCAGAAAAGTCTATCCCTGCACCCGTGCCACCACAAATTGTTTCATAATATTGGAAATTTTTATTCCCCCAGGTAATGTTATTCATAGTTGACTGAGCGGCCGCTTGAAGGCCAAAACCTATTAATAGTGCAGATGTGACAGCCTGACTAGTCTCGACATTACCCGCTATTACTGCAGCTGGATACTCCGGGGATAACATACTTGCTTTCGGAATTTTTATCTTAATGGGTTTCATGATTCCAGAGTTCATTGGAATATTTCCCCCAGTTAGTATTCTAAATGCATATAATACAGCTGCTCTAGTTACAGGGAGGGGAGCATTATAGTTACTTTCCAGCTGCATAGTGGTTCCATTAAAGTCAACTTCTATCGAACTATTATCTTTATTTCGTGTTAGTTTGATTTCAATTTTTCTTACTGCACCTGATAAATCATTATCCATCTGGTATGTAACCTTAGTACTCTTTATTCTCTTAATTGACTCTCTAACAGCGTTTTCAGCATTTTCACAAACAAGTTCTTGAAACCTGAAAACGGTTTTAAGGCCATATTTATCAACTACTTTTAGTAATTCTGCTTCTCCTTTTTTGCATGCCGCAATTTGAGCTTTCAGATCAGCAATATTGGTTAAAGGAGATCTAGCTGGATATGATCCAGATAAAAGTTTTTCTTTAATTTCTTTTTCTCTAAAAATACCCTTATCTACAACTTTCCAGTTATCAATATAAATACCTTCTTCATTAATATCTTTACTGTTGCAGGGCATTGACCCTGGAGTAAGTCCACCTATGTCAGTATGATGCCCTCTAGCTGCCGTATAAAAAATTATTTCAGATTTTTCTGCATTCCAAATAGGGTTAACTATAGTAATGTCTGGGAGATGGGTTCCACCATTGTAAGGTGCATTGATGGCGAAAATATCACCAGATGATAATGTAGAATTATTTTTTATTATAGACTTTACTGTGGAGTCCATAGACCCTAAATGAACTGGCATATGTGGAGCATTGGCGACCAACTCACCATTCTTATCAAAAATAGCGCAGGAAAAATCTAGCCGTTCTTTAATTGTTATTGACTGCGCTGTCTTTTCTAAAACAAAACCCATTTGTTCCGCAATTGACATAAATAAATTATTAAATACTTCAATTTGTGCGGACTCAGTGTGTCTCTTTGGTTGAAAAGTCTTCACCCTTTTGAGTTTGATTGCGCCACTCTCTTGAAGAGTGCTTTCCCAGCCTTTCTTAAGTAAAATTGAAGTCTGGGAGCCCACAAGTACTGCAGGTCCCACAATCTTTGAGTTTTTATTTAATTTGTCTATTGGAAAAAATTTACAATCATTCCACTCACCGTCGACGTAAACCTTTTCAGTTACTATCGATGCCTTTTTACTTTTTGATTTTTGAAGAGCTAGCTTGTTTTTTAAATCTACGTCGGTTCCACCAACAGCTTCAACGAAAACGGACTCTATAACTAACTTTTTTGAAACAGGTTTGAACCCGAAAAGACGGAAATAGGTTTGACTAAATATTGATTGTAAATTGGTTATCGTATCAAACTCCAAATCTAGGCTGGTGTCTGTTCCATCTAGTTTAATAAATACTTTAATTACATGCGTTATGTTATTCTCTGCAATATTTTGCTTTTCAAGAGTCTCTGTAGTTGAGGTAATAAGACTGTCAGCAATAAGTGCGCTTTCTAACAGTGTCTCTCTTGTAAGGTGTTTTTCAATTATCATGCTCTTATTAGTTCTTATCTCAGCTAAACCCATACCATAAGCGGAGAGTACGGAAGCATGGGGATGAATAAGACAGGTCTTCATGTCCAATATTTCTGCTATTGAACAAGCGTGCTGACCAGCAGCACCTCCGAAAACAGTTAGGCAATATTCTCGTAGGTCATAACCCCTTTGAACAGATATTTTTTTAATGGCTTCAGCCATGCTATTGTCTGCAACGCTTATGAACCCCTCTGCAATCTCTTCGATGGGAATATTCATTTTGTCGCTTAATTGGTTAAAAAGAATCTTGGAGGCACGGAGCGACAAACTTTTTTTGCTATTATTACCAAATGTTTTTGGAAAATAGTTAGTATGAATTCTTCCCGTAATCAGGTTACTATCTGTAATTGTTAACGGTCCTCCTCTATCGTAACAGGCGGGACCTGGCGTTGCTCCTGCACTTTCTGGCCCTACAATTAATCTGCCTGATTTTTCTGAAAGAATGCTACCACCACCTGCAGCAATAGTGTTAATGTTTAACATCGGAATTGAAATACGAATTCCATCAATTTTATTGTTTACTGTCCGCTCCAATTCTCCAGAATAATGCCAAACGTCAGTAGAAGTTCCTCCCATATCAAAGCCAATTATTTTGTGCTCTTTGTCCAGAGCACTAGTTTTAATTCCACCTATTACCCCTCCAGCAGGTCCAGACAGAATTGAATCTTTTCCAGAAAAGAGACTTGCATTTGTAAGCCCTCCGTTAGATTGCATAAAGCTAATTTTGTTACTTATATCTCCTTCAAACTCTGAGTAGAGGGATTGGATATACCGATTTAAAACCGGGCTTAGGTATGCATCTGCAACAGTCGTGTCTCCCCTCATGACGTATTTCATAATTTGAGATGTTCTATAACTTAACGAGATATGTGAGAACCCTGAGATCTGCGCTATTTTTTCTGCTTCTTTTTCATGCTTATTGAATTTGCAACTATGCATGAAAACAATTGCACATGATTTTTTTTTCACATTTTTTATTTTTCCGAGATCGTTAATAAGTCTATCTTTATTTATTGGCTTCAATATTTGACCAGAAGATGTCACTCGCTCTTCAACCTCGATTATTTCGTCATATAAAGGGTCAGTTAAAGTAATTTTTCGATCAAAAAGATTGGGTCTGTTTTGATATGCTATGCGTAGCTGATCCTTCAATCCCTTGGTGGTTAACAAAACCACAGGAAATCCCTTTCTTTCGAGAAGTGCGTTAGTCGCGACTGTTGTTCCCATTTTTATAGAGTTTATAATATCTGTAGGTATTTTTGCACCATGAGGTACTTTTAGAAAACGCTTTATTCCTGCCATCCCTGCGTCTTTATAAAGTTGGTCATTTTCTGAAAGTATTTTATCAGTATGTATTTTGCCACTAGGGTCTTTCGCCACTATATCGGTGAATGTCCCTCCACGATCAATCCAAAAGTCCCATTGGTTGCTTTGATCTACATTTAACATATTTTCTATCTACTAGGTCTATATCTCTTTTGGAAGATATTAAATAATTTTACATTATAATCAAATACGGCTGATTAACATAATTTTGAACGTTAAAATCTTAATCAAATTAATCCAGCAACCCACTTTTCAATAAGATATCTTGCTATAGCTCCTCTCCTAGCCATAAAAATTGATTTGTCTAGACCATTAAGAGCTCGAAAAACCTGTTCTTTGCTAACCCAAATCGCATCTTCAAGTTCATCTATATCGATTTTTAAGGATCTATTTTGTGCTTCTCCAGTGCATCCCATCATTAAAGATGCAGGAAAAGGCCATGGTTGACTGGTTATGTATCTTACATTTTTTAATTTTATTCCACTTTCTTCCATTGCCTCTCTTTCCGCTGCCGCTTCAATAGTTTCACCAGGCTCAATAAAGCCAGCTAAACAAGAATACATTTTTTCAGGCCAACCATGTGATCGCCCTAGTAGAATATCATTTCCTCTTTTAATTAACATGATAACGACTGGATCAATTCTGGGAAATTGTTTGAAATTGCATTTTATGCATGTTTTTTCCCATCCAGCTTTTTCAGAAGATAGTTTTCCACCGCAAGATTGACAAAAATTTACTCTTTTGTGCCATTCATACATACCCTTTGCTGTTGCGCATAAATTTGCATATTTAGAGTTCAATACTGGCAATAAATTCCGTAAGTCACAAAAGTAAGTACCCTTCGGTAGATCTGGATGATAATTTCGGTCTGCATCATTAAAGGATCCAATCTGTCCTGTGTTTCCTAAAACGTCGCGTGAGTCAGACATATCCCACAAAAAAACATTTTTATTTTCAAACTCTCCAAGAAAAATATACGTGGTTAGTTTTTTTATAAACTCAGTTCTTTGGTTTATTAGATAGGGAAAAGGTTTCCCATCATTAAAGCGAAAAAGAAGCTTTCCTCTCCAAATAAGTAAATGGTAACAATTTTTTATGTGCATAACTTGTTTTGAGTTTCGAAAATGTGCCTTCCTTTTTAAATTTATTAGCGAGAATAAAGGAGGTGGGCCTAAATCCATTGAGTAATCCTTAGTATATTAAATTTTCTTGTTTAAGACGTTCTTAGATATATAATTATAGGCGAGAGATCGGCTCGGGTAAACCTTATCGATCACCCGGTCAGGTCCGAAAGGAAGCAGCTGAATTGTATAGGTTTAGGTCGTCTGTCGATCTCTCGTTCAAATAGAAATTTTTATATTAGTTGAGAAGATGATAAGGAGTAAAAAAGTTGTATGAAGAGTCCTATAAAGTATTAGCGCTAAAATATAGGCCTTCTCAATTTTCTGAATTAGTCGGTCAGGATACGTTAGTGAAAACTTTGAGGAACTCTTTTCTCTCTAATAGAGTTGGACATGCTTTTTTACTGCACGGAGATAGAGGGGTAGGAAAGACTTCTACCGCAAGACTCATTGCAAAGGCTCTGAATTGTACAGAGAAAAAAGATGGTGATGTAGAGACGTGTAATTCTTGTTCTAATTGTAAATCAATTCAATTGGGTAGACACGTAGATGTAATTGAAATGGATGGAGCAAGCAAAACTGGAGTAAACGATATACGAGAGATAATTGAAACGGTGGTTTACAGAGCAGCTTCGGCAAAGTTTAAAATTTATATTATCGATGAAGTACACATGTTGTCTAACTCTGCTTTCAATGCTCTCCTAAAAACCTTGGAGGAACCACCAGATCATGTAAAATTTATCTTTGCAACAACTGAGATTAAAAAAATTCCACTAACAATATTATCAAGAGTTAATCGATTTGATTTAAAAAGGTTAGATAGTAATGTTCTAACGTCTCATCTTTCTGAAATTTTGAAACGTGAAGGGTTTAGTGCTGAAGAAGAAGCCTTACAGACTATTTCCAGAGAAGCTGCAGGTTCTGTAAGAGATGCTTTGTCAATTCTTGATCAAGTGCTGGTAAATTCTGAAACAAAAATCGAAAATCAAATCGTTAATGAGTTATTGGGAAAAATTTCTAAGTCTGAAACGCTATATCTTATTGAACTTATTATTGAGGGGAAAACAAAAGAGGTATTAAAAAAAGTAAGAGAATACATTTCTGGTAATACAAGCCCGGCCTTATTACTTCAGGAATTGTTAGAATGTCTGCATTTTATAAGTGTATCAAGCCTAATGGATAATGAGTTGGTTGGGGATGATTATTCGCTCGAGGA
Organism: uncultured Alphaproteobacteria bacterium; assembly: GCA_902619165.1. GTDB lineage: Bacteria > Pseudomonadota > Alphaproteobacteria > Rhodobacterales > Rhodobacteraceae > CACIJG01. Next base: position 128,412 of record CACNDI010000002.1, on the reverse strand, counting down.
AAAAAAACTTGCAGAAAAATTATCAAGTGTTACCGATATGGTGATTTTAACAAGTTTGTGGCAAATTTTGTTTAAAGGTATTGATGAGCTGAGGGTCGCCGCCGAACCAATAACCAGCTTAGAAATGTTATTACTAAGAGCATGTCATATGTCAATTATGCCTCCACCCGACGTTCTAATAAAAAGTGTTTTGAATAATGGATCTGATAAAATCATGGATGTATATAATTTGGAAAGGAAGTCAGCCTTGAAAACACCAGAAAAAGGTGGAATACTTCAACAATCTGAAAGTAAGATCGAAAATTCTGAAACTCAAAAATCAGAGGAGAGCTTAGAAAATAGCGCTGTGAAAGAAATTTTAGACATCTTTCCCGGAGCAACAGTAAAAAAATGACGAGCCAAAAGGGCAACAAGTAATAAAGAGGAATAAAATGTTTAAAGGACTAGGTCAATTAGGCGACATGGCAAAGTTAATGAAGCAGGCTCAGGAAATGCAACAGAAAATGCTGGATGCGCAGAGCGAACTAGATAACGTCGAGGTCATAGGAGAAGCAGGAGGTGGTCTGGTTAAGGTGGTTGCAACTGCTAAAGGAAATTTTAAAAATATCGAATTAGATGAATCAATTTTAATTCCGTCTGAAAAACAAGTTATAGAAGACTTACTTTTAGCAGCAATTAAGGACTGCAAGGCTAAGAGCGAGGAAGCCTCAAAAAAAGAAATGGCCAAAATGGGTGAGGCATTTGGTTTGCCAGAAGGTTTTAAGTTACCTTTCTAAAATGTTAAGTAGTCAATTAAAGGAGAGTCAGTCTGAGTTAGAAACATTAATTAAAATTTTTGCAAAGATGCCAGGCCTTGGACCGAGATCAGCACAAAGGCTAGTTTTCCATTTAATAAAAAAAAGAGAAATCATACTTGATCAGCTAATATCTTCGCTTGAAAATATAAATAGTAAAATAAAATATTGCGAAATTTGTGGTAATGTTACTCTTAATAGAGTCTGTGAGGTTTGTTCGAACAAATCTAGAGATGCCAGTTTAGTGTGTGTTGTGGAAGATATATCCGATTTATGGGCTATGAATCGATCTGGCGCGTTTAATGGGGTTTTTCATGTTCTGGGAGGACTTTTAACCCCCATGGAGGGGATAGGTCCTGAGGATTTGAGGATTTCAAATTTAACCGAGAGAGTAGCGTCTGGAAGTGTTAAAGAAATAGTACTTGCCTTGGGTGCAACTATAACCGGTCAGACCACGGCTAATTACATTTTCCAAGAATTGGACAAATATGCAATTAAGATAACTTCACTCGCACAGGGTGTTCCAGTAGGAGGAGAACTAGATTATCTAGATGACAGTACAATTGTAGCAGCTTTTAATGCACGAAGAAAATTTGACTAGAAAAAATGCAACAAAATGAATTAAAAAAAAATCACGCCAACTACTCACCTTTAACGCCTATAGTATTCATCGAGAAGGCAGCGAAGATATTTCCAGATCGCTATAGTATTATTCATGAGAATAAATATTTTACCTGGGAACAAACTTTTATGAGATGTAAACAGCTTGCTAGTTCTTTATCTCAAAAATTGGCTAAAGGTAATGTTGTAGGTTTTATTGCGTCCAATACTCCAGAATTATATGAAGCACACTTTGCCGTGCCTATGGCTGGTATGATATTAAATGCAATAAATTACAGACTAGACTCCAAAACAATCGCCTACATTATCGATCATTCTAATATAAAAATGCTGTTCGTAGATACAGAGTTTTTACAATTAGGGAAAGAAGCAGTCAGCTTATCTAAAGAAAAACCGGTTATAATCATCATAAAAGATGAACAAACATTCACTCTTGAAAAATCTTATCCCCATATGGATTATGAGGAATTTTTGGGAAGTTGTGACGTGGATTTTAATCATTATAAACCATTAGACGAATGGGAGAGTATAAGCATTAATTATACATCGGGAACTACTGGGAGCCCAAAGGGTGTCGTCTATCATCATAGAGGTGCTTATCTCAATGCTATGGGTAACTCTCTTGAATGGGATATGAAAATGCATCCCACCTATTTGTGGACCTTGCCAATGTTCCACTGCAATGGATGGTGTTTTCCTTGGACTATAGCGATGAGAGCTGGAACAAATATATGTTTGAGAAAAGTAACAGGACAGAATATATACGAAAAAATATCTAGTCATGGGGTAGAGTATTTATGTGGTGCTCCTACTGTTTTAAGTTTTATCATTAATACTAATACAAATCACATAAAGAAATTACTCAATAAGGTAAAGTTAATGACTGCGGCGGCTCCACCGCCGGCCAAAATACTTGAGCAAATTGAAAAGTGTGGGTTTGATGTAACGCACGTTTACGGCTTAACAGAAGTATATGGGCCCGCAGTAATATGTAAATGGAAGGACGAGTGGAATAATTTGAGTGCTACTGAGAAGTCTAATTTAAAGTCCAGACAAGGTGTTTCATATTTAGTGCAGGAAGATTTAAAGGTGGTTAATTCAGAAACGCGAAAGGAAGTTAAGCATAATGGAAACGAATTAGGAGAAGTCCTTCTTAGAGGTAATATCACTATGAAGGGATATCTAAAAGATGAAAATGCCACCAGAAAAGCATTTCAAAATGGTTGGTTTAAAACCGGTGATTTGGGAGTGATATATAAGGATGGATATATACAATTAAAGGATAGGGCTAAAGACATAATTATTTCAGGTGGAGAAAATATCTCCTCAATCGAAATAGAGAATTGTATTTTCAAGATTGAAGGTGTAGTTGCCTGTGCTGTAATAGCTAAGCCTGATGAAAAGTGGGGTGAGACGCCTTGTGCATTTATTGAAGCAAAAGAAGGTACCTCCATAACGAAAGAAGAGGTAATAAAATTTTGTAAAGAAAATTTAGCAAATTTTAAAGTGCCAAAAGAAGTGATTTTTAAAGAACTTCCTAAAACTTCGACAGGAAAAATTCAAAAGGTGGAATTACGTAAGTTTTTTCTCTAACGTAAACACATTTTTGAGCCTATTTAGTTATATATATTATTAAAAACACTTCCTATTTTTTTTAAATTGATTAAACAGTAGTTAAGTACAGAATTTGCATAAACAAAAGAGGTAAAAAATGTCAGTTAAGGTGGCGATTAATGGATTCGGACGAATTGGAAGGAATATTTTGAGAGCGTCCATTGAAAGCAACAGAGAAGATATTGAGGTTGTTGCTATAAACGATCTTGGTTCTCCAGAGATGAATGCACATTTACTTAAGTATGACAGTGTCCATGGTCGCTTCCCTTTAGACCTATCTATACACAAAAACTATCTAAAGGTTAATAATGTAGATATTGAAATTACTGCAGAAAGAGATCCAGCAAACTTACCATGGTCAGAAGTAGATGTTGCTCTTGAGTGCACAGGTATTTTTACTGATAAAGAAAAAGCTTCGCAACATTTAAATAATGGGTCTAAAAAAGTGTTGATATCTGCTCCCGCAAGCAATGTGGACCGCACCGTTGTATTCGGAGTAAATCATGAATTGCTAACATCCGCTGACGTAATTGTCTCAAATGCATCTTGTACGACAAATTGTTTAGCTCCTGTAGCGAAGATTTTACACGAAAATTTTGGTATAGAGGTTGGCTATATGACCACAATACATAGTTATACTGGAGACCAACCGGTGCTGGATACTCTTCACAAAGATTATTATAGAGCCAGAGCAGCTTCCCTAAACATGATTCCAACGTCTACAGGAGCCGCTCAAGCTGTTTCTTTGGTACTGCCTGACCTTAAAGGAAAACTTGATGGATCCGCAATTCGAGTTCCCACCCCAAATGTTTCGTGTGTGGATTTGAAATGTATTTTAAGTCAAGAGAGTTCAGTTGAAGAAATTAATAAAGCCATTCATAAAGCCTCTAATACGACACTTAATGGTATATTGGCTTATGAAGACGCTCCATTGGTTTCGTCGGATCTGAATCATCATCCAGCCTCATCAATATTCGCAGGAGCTCAAACAAAGGTCTTAACGAGGCGCATGAGCCGGGTCATGTGTTGGTATGATAATGAATGGGGCTTTTCGAACCGTATGCTGGATACAGCGAGTTATTTGGGAAGTATTGAGTAATAAGTTTGAATGGTACGCCCTAGGGGAATCGAACCCCTCTTTCCAGAATGAAAATCTGGCGTCCTAACCGATAGACGAAGGGCGCATCTTGTTTATTTTTTTACCAAAAATAGAAGCTACTTCAAGTTATTTTTTTTTTTTTACATTTTAGCTATGTCAACAATCCGCATTTGGGGCTTTGTGACACCATTCCATTCATTTTTAACTAGATTACCAGCTACATGTAAAATTTGATTGGGTTTGGATAGAGGAATATCTAGCCCTTTTTTCTTTGCATTAAAACATATTGCGTCCAAAGTACCTTTCTCTTTTTTTAATTTACATAACAGGTGCCCTTCTCCTAATTCTTTAACAAATAGAAGTTGGCAACTCGGAATAACTATTATTGGTTGAGGTACTTGAGACCCAAAGGGTCCCAACAGATTTATTTTATCGATTAAATCAGTATTCACGCCTTCTATATCGATCATTCCATCTATTTCCAGCAAAGCACTAGAGTTTTTCAATGATGTATGGTCGGATAAATGGTTTGTAACTATATTATCAAACTCTTCAATCCTCTCGATAAGTAATGAAAAGCCGGCAGCTTGCTTATGTCCCCCGCCACTAATGAGCACATCTCGGGATTTGAGCTCCTGTAATATTTCAGTAAGGTCTATCTCTTCTGTTGATCTAATAGAACCATGACCTACATCCCCGTCAATAGTAATAACAACGCACAACCCGCCGTATAAGTCTTTTAGTCGAGAGGCTATAATCCCAATTACGCCTTTATGCCAACCCTTAGCTTTTACCAAGGTGTAAGGTTTTTGTTTTTCAGCATTTGATATTTGCTGTACTGCGCTAGAAAGAATAATTTTTTCTAAAGCTTTGCGCTCTTTATTAGCTGCCTCCATTTTATTTAAATAAATTTCAATAGATTTTGGATCTGTAGCTGTAAGAAATTGGTATGTTAGATAAGCCGTGTCTATCCTTCCACTAGCATTTAATCTTGGTGCAACTTGGAAGGCTATTGTTTCTTCACTAAAATTCTGTAGTAAATTAAAATGAGCTCCAAACATTTTTAGACAAAGTCGGTTTTGGAATATTTTTAAACCTTGTTTAACAAATGCTCTGTTAAGCCCAATCAAAGGCACCACATCGGCTACGGTAGCTAGACTGACAAGGTTTAGGTAGCTGAGTAAATTTATTTTTGAGCTTCTACTCTTAGGAATAATTCTGTTCATTTCAACTAAAAAAATAAAAACAACTCCTGCAGCACACAGGTACGGAAAGATATTTTTTTCATCAAATCTATTTGGGTTTATTATTGCATATGCAGACTTTGAAAAGGAAGCAGACTTATGATGATCTATTACAATAACGTCAACTCCTCTTTCGGTAGCACCTCTAATTGCTTCCTCTGAGTCGGTACCACAATCAACACAAATAATTAAAGAGTGATTAAGAGCAAGTTTATTCATCGCCTCGATATTGGGTCCAAACCCCTCAGTCTCTCTATCCGGTATGTATACTGTTGGTTCGATAGAAAAATTTCTTAACCATAGAGAAATTAGTGCGGCCGAAACTGTGCCATCTACATCATAATCAGCAAAGATAGCGACTGATTCTTTTTGTTCTAAGGCCCTACTTAATCGTAATGAACCCTTTTCCATATCTAGAAAAATTTTTGGACTTGGTATCAAGTTTTTTATCTTTGGGCTTATATAATCTAAATAATCTCCCTCATTGACTTTATTTTTGATAAGTTGTAACGCACTTAGATGTGGTATCGAGAGGCTTTTTGAATAGGCTAATGCTTGCTGCGAATTCTGTTCGCTTGGCCCAACCCACGCTTTATCGGTATAGGATCTTGATATTCCCAGAAAGTTCATCAATAATTTTTCAAGTTGGACATTATCATTTTTCTGAATAACGGAGTCTTTAAACCTTTAAAAAGATGTCTAGTTTCAACGACGCTATAAGTAAGTGTTGTATCTTTATTCAAACTATTATCAATTAAGGTACTTGCAGAAAAAATATAACCGTCGTTAAACATCTCATTTATCAGCATAAAAATTATCTGATTAATTTAAAAGGACATTCTCATTAAACTTCTTGTATTTCAATACAAATAGGCTTCTGTTCGCATATCTTTAACTTCATTATATCAGTCAGTGCTTTATTTAAGTTGTTCCTAAAGGTTTTATGCGTCGTCATAATTAATGTTGCTTTCTGCTTTGGGTGAGGTTTTTGTTTCATTTGATTGATTGAAATCCCAAAGCTGCCTAGTTTTCCTGATAATCGAGCTATCACACCTGGTTTATCTTTCAGTATAAATCTTAAGTAAAATGAACTTTTTTTCGAAACAGAATCATCGCTTTTGCTACCATTTTTTTTATCACCGTTTAAAAAAGTAGATTTACTTTTTCTAGAGGCTATGGCTATAAGATCTGAGACTACTGAGGAAGCTGTTGGCCCCATGCCTGCACCTGGACCAGAAAAAACAGTAGTTCCGATTTCTTCACCCTCAATAGCTATTATATTTGTGCTTTCGTTCACTTGTGCAATTGGGCTGCTTTTTCTAATTAATTTAGGAGAGACCTCCTGTTTAAGCATTTTTTTAGAATATTCTGCTGTAGCAAGTAGCTTTATCTTATATCCAATTAAATCAGCCTCTTGAATATCCTCTATAGAAATATGGTCTATCCCTTCAGTTTTCACTGCTTTAAAGTTTAGACTAGTTCCAAATGCCAAACATGAGAGTAAAGCTAGTTTGTGGGCTGAATCTATCCCTCCGATGTCAAGCCTTGGATCACTTTCAACATAGCCAAGTTGTTTTGCTTCAGAAAATACATCTTGATATTCCCGCCCCTCGGACTCCATTTTGGTAAGTATGAAGTTACATGTTCCATTGATTACGCCATATAGTTTAGAAATCTTATTTACTATGAGAGAGTCTTGTAACACTTTTATTATAGGTATTCCCCCAGCCACTGCTGCCTCGTATCTTAAAAAGACGCCCTTTTCTTTAGCAAGCTCTTCAAAAATAGACCCTTCTTTTGCAAGAAGTGATTTATTTGCTGTAACAACGTGTTTACCGTTATTGATTGCTTCTATTATAATATTTCTCGCGGTTTTATCCATATCACCTATAAGTTCAACTATTACGTCAACATCTGGATCTTTTGCTATAGTAAGAGGAGAGGCTATCCATCTAAATGGACTTATATCAACACTTCTCTGCTTTCTCCTATTTTTTGCACTTACAGCTACCACTTTAAGTTCTATACCTGTCCTTTTTTTTATATTGTTTTTTTGTTTTCTCAATAGCTTTATTACGCCAGAGCCCACCGTTCCAAGACCGATAACTGCTACATTTAATTTGGATTTATTCATCACAAAAACATTTAATTAGGGCTGTGGTCGCTAAGTATTTTATCGGCTTTAGTAAAGACTGCTTTCATATTTCTTGCTGCTTGCCTAATTCTATGCTCATTTTCAACAAGACCAATTCTAACAAAGTTTTCACCATATTCTCCAAATCCTATTCCAGGCGCAACAGAGATGTCAGCCTCTTTAAGAAGGACTTTAGAGAACTCTAACGAACCTAAAGATCTAAATTTTTCTGGGATTGGTGCCCATGCAAACATTGTTGCGTCTGGTGAAGGGATTTCCCATCCTGCCTTACTCATAGCGTCAACCAATACATTTCTTCTTTTTTTATAAACTTCTCTAACTTTTTCTATTGTGCTTGGATCCGAGCTTAATGCACTGGCTGCTGCAACTTGTATAGGAGTGAATGCTCCATAATCAAGATAGGATTTAATTTTCTCTAATGCTCCTATCAGTATCTCGTTGCCCACAGCAAATCCCATTCTCCAACCTGGCATGCTAAATGTTTTTGACATCGATGTAAATTCAACTGCTACAGATTTCGCACCTGGTACCTGTAAAATTGAAGGGGGAGGAGTCTCACTAAAATATATTTCAGCGTATGCTAGATCAGACAATATCCAGACCTCGTTCTGTTTTGCCACCTTAACCAATTCTTCATAAAATTTTAGTGTACAAGTTTTTGTTGTTGGGTTGGATGGGAAGGAAATCACTATAGCGACTGGCTTAGGTGAAATATGTTTTAATGAACGAGTAAGGGTTTTGAAATATTCATACTCATCAAATTGTCCATTTGATAAGGTTGGTACATGTCTCAGAGAACCTCCAGCAATAATAAAGCCATAGGGGTGAATTGGGTATGATGGATTTGGAACTAAAATAACATCGCCGGGATCAGTTATCGCCATAGCTAAATTAGCCAATCCTTCTTTTGAACCTAGAGTTGCAATAATTTCTTTTTCTGGGTCGAGCTTGACTGAGAACCTTCTAGCATAGTAATCAGCTTGTGCCTTCCTAAGCCCTTTAATTCCTTTAGAGACAGAATATCTATGAGTCTTTGGCTTTTTTACAGTTTCAATCAGCTTATCAACAATGAAGGACTCAGTATCGATATCAGGGTTTCCCATTCCAAAATCAATTATATCTTGACCTTGATCACGGTATTTCGCTTTCAGTTTATTAACCTCTGCAAAAACGTAAGACGGTAGTCTAGTGATTCTATGAAATTCTGTTTTCATCTCTCTAATCTAGAAAAATTTTTTTTCAAATTCACTGAGAGGAGATAGCTCTGGCCAATTTTTTTCTGAACAAGAAGAAATGGTTAAGGGCAATGTGAAGAAGATAATTGCTTTTGCAAAATATCTAAACTTCATTTTTTCTCCTCTAAAATAATAGTCTGTTGCTAGTAAATCGGAAATTCACTACATAGATCAACGACCTCTTTTTTTACTTTCGCGACCACTTGCGAAGCTTTCTCAGAATGAACATTGTCTAATATTTCCAAAATCCATGAACCAACTTGTTTCAATTGCGCCTCTTTAAAGCCTCTCGTAGTTGCTGCCGGGGTTCCTAACCTTATTCCAGATGTAATAGTTGGCTTTTCGCTATCGAAGGGAATTCCATTTTTATTACAAACGATATTTCCTTCTCCAAGTACTTTTTCTGCTGTCGCACCCGTGACCTTTTTCTTTCTAAGATCTACAAGTAGAACGTGGGTGTCGGTTCCTCCAGTAACTAAATCAAGTCCACCATCTTGTAATGTTTCAGAAAGTGTTTTTGCGTTCTTTATTACTTGCTTTTGATACTGTGCAAACTCGTCACTTAGAGCTTCTTTGAAGGCTACTGCTTTCGCAGCAATAACATGCATCAATGGGCCACCTTGGATACCTGGAAAAATTGCTGAGTTTACTTTCTTAGCGATATCAGGATTGTTACAAAGAATCATTCCTCCTCTCGGTCCACGCAGAGTTTTGTGAGTAGTAGATGTTACAACATCAGCATATTCTAAGGGATTTGGATGAACGCCACCCGCAACCAGCCCTGAAATATGCGCCATATCAACCAATAAATAAGCTCCGATCTCGTCACAGATATCTCTGAACTTTTTAAAATCTATGATACGAGGGATTGCTGAGCCTCCCGCAATAATTAACTTAGGTTTATGAAGCTTTGCAAGCTGACGGACCTGTTCATAGTCCACGCGGTTTGTATCTTTTGTGACTTCATAATGAACTGGGTTGAACCATTTACCGGATTGATTAGGCTTTGCTCCATGTGTCAGATGCCCACCCGAAGCAAGGTCCATGGACAAAAAAGTGTCTCCAGGTTTCATTAGAGCCAAAAAAACAGCCTGATTGGCTTGGCTTCCGGAGTTTGGTTGTACATTAGCGAATTTACAATTGTAGAGTTGACAAGCTCTGGATATTGCCAATTGCTCAGCGACATCTACATTCTCACATCCACCATAATATCTTCTGCCTGGATATCCCTCTGCGTATTTATTTGTCATAACTGAACCTTGAGCTTCCATTACAGCTGGAGAAGCTATATTCTCCGAAGCAATAAGCTCAATCTCATTCTGTTGCCTATTAAACTCTTTCTCTAATGAGTTAAAAATTTCTGGATCCTGAGATGCTAAAGTTCCACCAAATAAGTTCGTTTTGCCTACAAAGTTCATAACACACCTAATATGTTTTTCGATTATTCTTTTGATTCGATTTAATGTATAATAAATCCGGGCTGTCTGTTCCAGTTTTTTCTTTTGTTTCGTGGTTATCTATATCATCATTTATTGTGGAATACCTAGTTTGATTTATAACAGTATCTCAGAACTTATGGATAAAATTTATGACTAACAAAAAGATAACTTTTATGGCAAGTGACGACCTTGAAGCTAAAGAGGCTTTAAATAAGCTTCGGAAACTTTATAAAGATTTCGGAATTGATGAAGCTGATGTAGTCGTCGCACTTGGAGGCGATGGATTTATGTTACAGACACTTAAGTCAGTATCAACAAAAAATACCTCTGTATATGGGATGAACAAGGGCACTGTTGGTTTTCTGATGAATACTTTTAACTACGATAACTTGCAAGAACGTATTCAGATCGCAAAGGAAGAGATTGTAAACCCTCTAAAAATGATCGCCACAAAAATAGATGGTAGAAAAGAGGAGGAGCTGGCTATAAATGAGGTCTCTATTCTTAGATCGGGGCCCCAGGCTGCAAAACTGAGTATATCAATTGATGGGTCTGAAAAACTTCAGGAGCTTGTATGTGATGGGGCATTAGTCTGCACACCAGCTGGGTCAACTGCCTACAATTATTCTGCTCATGGACCAATTTTACCTATAGGCGCAAATATTTTAGGTTTGACCGCTATATCTGCTTACAGACCGCGAAGATGGAGAGGGGCGCTACTGCCGTTAGATGCAAGGATAGATATTGAAGTCAAAAGCGCTACCAAAAGACCAGTGTCGGCGGTAGCTGATACATCTGAGGTTAAGGACGTTAAGCACGTAGCCATAACAATTGAAAAGAAATTAAAACATAAACTTTTGTTTGATCCAGGACACGGGTTAGAAGAAAGATTACTTAAAGAACAATTTGAATAAAAATATGAATGAGCAGCTTGTTTTAGGCCTTAGTTTAACGGAGGCATTGGAAAAAGAAGATTTTTTTATTTCTTCAAGTAATTTGGACGCTGTTACTCTGTTAGACAACACAGACCGGTGGGCTTCAGGGGTTTTGTTGCTGGTTGGCCCAAAGGGTAGTGGTAAGACGCATCTATCCACTGTGTGGTCGAAAGAGAATAAAGCTAAGCATATAAAGCTTGAGGCAGTTTTACGGGAAATGGAAAATGGCCTAGATCATGAGTTTGTTTGTGTTGAGGATATAGATGTTATCGAAAAAGCTGAGAAGCAAAAAAAGCTAAAAATAGAAGAGGGTATCTTTCATCTTATTAACAGTGTTAGAAGTAAAGGAGGCAACCTGCTAATATCCTCGAGAATAATGCCTAATGCGCTGTCCATAGGTATCAAAGATTTAGAGTCAAGGTTACAGAGTTTTAGCAACACTACTATAAAAGAACCCGATGACACGTTAGTAATGGCACTTCTATTGAAATACTTTAATGACCGGCAAATTTTTGTAAAGCACTCAAACCTGGACTATATTGCTGCCAGAATTAATAGAACCTACAGTTCAATACACGAATTTGTAAAATATGTAGATCATAAATCTCTTGTTCTAAATAGAAAAATAACTAGACCTTTCATCGAGGCTGCTTTGAGGCAAATGGAAAAGAAATAATAATAAACATGAGTAACGTAAATGCAGATTTCTTAAATCAAGATTCTGACCTTGAATTGAAATATTTCAAGGACCTAGGTGCTATCAATCCACTTATAAATAGAGAGCTTTCCTGGATTTCGTTTAATTGGCGAGTTTTGCAAGAAGCTAATAATAAAAAGGTGCCACTATTTGAAAGACTTAGATTTCTTGCAATATCTGCTCGAAATCTTGATGAGTTTTACACGGTTCGAGTTGCCGGGTTTAGACAAATGGTTAAAAATAAGATCGAAGTAATAAGTGCTGATGGTCTCACGCCTGAGGAGCAGCTAATACAAATAGAACGAGAAGCTAAAGCTCTAATAGAGAAACAACAAGAGCTATTGCCCTCTATATTATCTAGTTTGAAGCAAAAAGGGGTAATACTTGTAAAACCGAAGGGAATATCGGTATCCGAAAAAAAGAATTTAGAGAAACAATTTATGTCAAAAGTCTTTCCAGCGCTTACCCCGTTAGCTCTAGATCCCGCTCATCCATTTCCCTTCATCCCAACTGAGGGCTCTGCCCTAGCATTAAAATTAAGAACAAGGGATGGAAAAAAACTCTTGAATGCCTTGGTTCCTATTCCAGGCATGCTTGACAGATTTCAAAGACTTAGGGATGGAGTAAAAGGTGAAAAAAGATTTTTATCACTTGAAGATTTTATTGTAATTTTTATTTATAGATTATTTCCAAATTATCTTCTCGATGAGTATTTCTCTTTTCGAATCCTTAGAGACAGTGACTTAGAAGTCGAAGAAGAAGCGGAAGATCTTGTTCGCGAGTTTGAAATTGCATTAAAACGCCGAAAGCGTGGCGAAGTAATACGAATGAAAGTTACAAAAAGCAATGCTGAGCCGTTGTTGAAGCTAATATCGAAGGAAATTGGGTTTGACAGAGCGCAAGTGATACAGGTCAATGAAATGATTGGATTGTCCGATTTAGAGGAGTTAATTATTTCGGCGAAAAGGAGCCTTAAGTGGAGAACGTTTGTTCCCAGAAGCCCAGAGAGAATAGAGGACTTCAACGGGGACATTTTTTCTGCAATAAAGCAGAAAGATCTCCTTTTACAACATCCATACGAAACTTTTGATACCGTTGTTAGTTTTTTAGAACAAGCAGCTCGCGACCCTAACGTTATTGCTATCAAACAAACTTTATATAGAACAACTCCTGATAGTCCCATAGTCAGAGCATTATGTGCGGCTGCAGAAAATGGAAAAACAGTAACTGCCTTAGTTGAGCTAAAGGCCAGATTTGATGAGGCAAATAATATAAATGTCTCAAGAGAACTAGAAAAGGCTGGAGCTCAAGTAGTCTATGGTTTTATGGATTGGAAAACACATGCAAAGCTCTCCACTATAGTAAGACAAGAAGGCAAGGTGTTAAGAACTTATACGCATGTTGGCACAGGAAACTATCATCCTGACACAGCAAAGATTTATACTGATTTGAGCCTTTTCACTTCAGACAATACTTTAGGTCGAGATGTTACTAAAGTTTTCAATTATCTATCAGGATATATAAAACCAACAGATTTAGAAAGTATGATTATAGCGCCGCTAGAGTTAAAGAGTAGCTTAATTAAAATGATAAAAAATGAGATGGCTTTAGCAAAAAAGGGTAAGCCGGCAGAAATATGGGTTAAACTCAATGCTCTTATCGACCCAGAAGTTATTGAGGTTTTATATGGGGCAAGCCAATCTGGTGTTAAGATCAATATGATTATCCGAGGTATTTGTGGTTTGAGACCTGGTATCAAAGGCCTTTCTGAAAACATTCGTGTAAAATCTGTAATAGGACGATTCTTGGAACACAGTAGAGTATGTGTTTTTGGTAATGGTTTTAAGTTGCCCTCTGTGAAAGCTAAGGTTTTTATTTCGTCAGCAGATTGGATGGGAAGAAACTTGAACCGTCGAGTAGAGTCGTTTGTAGAGATTAAAAATTTAACCGTGAAGTCACAAATTGTTAATCAGATTATGGTAGCTAATTTAGCTGACAAAGAGCAATCATGGGTGCTTCAACCTGATGGCCGATATAAAAGACACCAGTTTAAAAAAGACGAACCGAGCTTCAGTTGTCATGAATATTTTATTGAAAACCCTTCTTTGTCAGGAAGGGGCAGAGCTGCACTAAAAGCCCCTCCAAGCTTATTGAGTGTTGGCAATAAAAGAAAAAAATCATTTTGAAAATTTTGAAAAGAATAGGGATTATTGATATTGGTTCTAACTCCATTAGACTAGTGGTTTTTGATGGACCAAAGCGTTCTCCATTATATTTATACAATGAAAAGGTTTTTTTCAGACTCGGACTGCAATCTTTTGGAAAGAAGGCCTTTGACAATGCTACACTTAAGGCCGTATTGCGCATAATTAACCGATATGTCGCTATTTGTCGAAATATGGAAATTAATAAAATTATAATGTTTGGCACGTCTGCATTAAGAGAGGCAAGTAATTCAAATGTTCTCGTTGAAGTTATTCGAAAAAATACTAACATCGGCGTTGATGTAATATCTGGGGAGAAAGAGGCTTTTTACGCAGCTCAGGGTATTTTATTAGGTTTTCCAAATGCAGAAGGGATAATTTGTGACCTAGGTGGAAATTCAGTAGAGTTTGCAAATATCTGTAAAAAAGTGATCGCCGAATGTAACTCCACTTTGCTTGGCCCTCTTGCAATATCCAAGCTGGAAAACAAAATTGAGGATATAGATAGGTATATACGGAAACAGCTGTTGGGTGCAGTTAATGCCAATACAGCAAAAGATAAACCATTTTTTTTAATCGGAGGGTCGTGGCGAGCGATAGCCAAAATACATATGCAAAGGACACAGTATCCGCTGAAGATAATACAAGGATATAAAGTCAAGAGTAAAAAAATAAAAAAGACATTGGAATTCATTCAAGATAGTTCATTTGTTACCAAATATGACGAAATCAATATTTCTGCAGACAGATTGGAATTATTACCTTTGTCAGCTCGATTGTTAAAAATTATTATTGATGAGCTTCAGATTAAAACCCTCACGTTTTCATCTTTTGGTGTGAGAGAGGGGTTCTTGTACCATAATCTCAGTGAGGCAGAGAAAAAAAAGGATCCATTAATTGAGGCTGCTAAATTTTTTGAGAAAAAAGAAACAAGGTTTCCTAATATGTCGAAGCATACCTTCAAATGGATTGCACCATTATATAAAAATCTTCCGCGCAAGACAAAAAGAGTTATCTTTGCTGCGACTAAATTACATGATATTGCCTGGATCGCACATCCCGATTATAAGATGGAAATGTGCTTAGAGCTAGTCACCCGCTCAAATATTAGTGGTCTGAGTCACAAAGAAAGAGTATTCTTGGCCATGATACTTTTGTTCAGACATAAGGCAAAACCAGAAAAAGTTTTTAATAGTAAATTATTTAAAATTGTTTCTAAGAAAAAGAGACAAATCGCTCTTGTTATAGGTAAGGGATTAAAGTTAGCTTCAACTTTCTTTGGTGAAAAAAGTCTTTTTGATAAAATAGACTTCAGGCTTAAAGCACATGGGGTAGAATTATGCTTTCAATCAAAAATAGACTTTGTTAATGGTGAAGTTGTAGAGAGACGCATTCAAGAATTGAATAAAGCGTTGAGGTTATGTGTCACTGTAGATACAAAAAAGAAATTATTTAAATAGTTGAGGAGAATAATATGAAACTCAGCCAATATTTTTTACCGGTTTTAAAAGAAGTGCCAGCAGAAGCGAATATAATAAGCCATCAACTGATGTTGCGCTGTGGAATGATTAAACAGACAACGGCTGGCATATATTCATGGCTACCATTGGGCTTTAAAGTTCTTAAAAAAATAGAAGAGATAGTCCATTATGAGCAGATACAAGCTGGGCATATACCTATGCTAATGCCAACAATCCAACCAGCCGAATTGTGGCAGGAGAGTGGAAGATATGATGACTATGGAAAGGAAATGCTGAGGATTAACGATCGACAGGATCGTAATTACTTATATGGTCCGACCAATGAAGAATTAATAACCGACATATTTAGGTCTAACGTATCATCTTATAAAGATCTTCCTCTCACACTATACCACATTCAGTGGAAATTCCGAGACGAACTAAGACCTAGATTTGGCGTAATGAGGGGAAGAGAATTTTATATGAAGGATGGCTATAATTTTGATTTGAACGAAAAGGAAGCTATCAATGCCTACAACAGACATTTCGTAAGCTATTTAAGAACATTTAATAGGATGGGATTACAAGCGATACCTATGAAGGCCGAGACGGGGCCCATTGGGGGTAACTACAGTCATGAGTTTTTGGTTTTGGCCAATACTGGAGAAAGCAAAGTTTTTTTTGATAAAACCTTGCTTGATATGAATACAGGTCAAGAAAAACTGGACTACTATAATAATACGAATATTGAAAAAATTGTGGAAAGATATACGACACCTTACGCTAGAACCGAGGATACTCATGATGCAAACCTTTTTTTAGATGTTCCTGAAGATTGTCGGATAGAAAGTAAAGCGATAGAAGTTGGTCAAATATTTTATTTTGGCACAAAATATTCAGAGCCAATGAAAGCTTTTGTTGTAAGCCCTGACGGAAGGAGAGTACCTGTTCATATGGGAAGTCACGGTATAGGAGTTTCTCGATTAGTAGGCGCAATTATTGAAGCTAGCCATGATGAAAAAGGTATTATCTGGCCAGAACCAGTTGCTCCCTTCTTTGCAGGTCTAATAAATTTAAATCATAAAGATGAGGAGTGTGTAAAGGTTTGTGATGAAGTTTATGAAAAATTAGGCGCCAAGGGAATAGAGATTTTATATGATGATACAGACGAAAGGCCAGGGGCTAAATTTGCAAAAATGGACCTAATGGGGTTGCCGTGGCAAATTGTAGTTGGTCCGAAGGGTCTTGCTGAAAAGAAAGTGGAGCTTGTGTATAGAAGAACCGGAGAGGCAAATCTATTAGCTTTGGGAGAAGTATTACAAAAACTTTCTACCGCGCATAAATCCCAGGTAGATGTCTAATATCTGAATGGCTTTTTTTAAGAAATATGAGTTCATAATCGCTTGGCGTTATCTAATGTCTAAACGAAGGGAAGGAGGTATTTCTATAATAGCGTGGTATGCACTTATCGGTGTGGTTTTGGGAGTAGCAACGTTAGTGATAGTCCAGGCGGTGATGATTGGCTTCAGGATAGAATTTGTAGACAAAATTATTGGGGCTAATTCCCATCTTACAATTTACAAAAAGACACTATCTAGCGACCTTGACAAGGGATTTTATGTTGAAGAGGTTCAAAACATCATGCAAGACTTAAGGAATAAAGAAAATTTTAAAGCGGCATACCCTTTGGTCAAAAGCCAAGTTCTAGCCAGTAAAAGTAATAACAGCGCTGGGGTAGAAGTGTATGGTATCCGTAAAGAAGATTTATTGAAGATAGAGTTAGTAAATAAGCCCACCAGCTCTGAGGGTAGTATGGAAAATTTTAACGATGGTGTAGCTATAGGAGCTCAAATAGCGAGAAAACTTAATATATCTATTAATGACACAATCAAACTCATCAGTCCGAATGGGGCGAAATCAGTCTTTGGAACTATTCCGAGGGTAAATGTATATAATGTCAAATATATATTCTCGGTTGGTCGTTATGATATAGACAGTACAAGGATATACATGCCGATAAAAGATGCCCAAGTTTTTTTTAATAGGGTTAATCAGGCTGACTTTATAGAAGTACTTTTGAACAACCCATTTGATGTCGATGAATTCAAAAACAATGTAGAAGATGAATTGGCACAAAGATATTTTCTGTGGTCTTGGAAGGAGAGAACTGCTGCTTTCTTAGATGCTTTGGATTTAGAACGTCGAGTAATGTTTATAATTCTTTCCCTTATAGTGTTGATCGCTGCCATGAATATTATTTCTGGGCTAGTCATGCTAGTTAAGAACAAAGGTAGAGATATCGGAATTCTTCGTTCTCTTGGATTAACAAGATCTTCAATTTTAAGAGTATTTTTTATTTGTGGGAGTTTAATTGGAGTAGTTGGAACTGTCCTAGGTGTTATTATTGGGATGTTGTTTGTCACTTATATCAATGAGATACAATGGCTTGTTGAATACGTAATTGGATCCTCAGTTTGGAATGAAGAGATTAGGTTCCTTACTCAAGTGCCAGCAAAGCTAAGAATAGAAGATGTAGTTTTTGCATTAGTGGTATCATTATCAATCTCTTTTGTAATAACTATTTTTCCAGCAAGAAAAGCAGCAAGTTTGGATCCTGCAGAGGCGTTGAAGTATGAGTAATACCGTTTTAAAGTTGCAGAAAGTTACAAAGACCTTTGGTGGAAAAGGTGATGTGCCATTGGTTGAAATATTTAATGGAATGGACTTCAGTGTTAAGACAAATGAAGTAGTTGGTCTTTTTTCTCCTTCAGGTTCAGGAAAAACTACTTTTCTTCAAATTGCAGGCTTATTGGATAGTAAGTTTTCTGGTGATATTTATATTAATGGCTCAATGGTAGACGCAAAAAATGACTTTCAAACGTCGAGAGTGAGACGAAAAAACATTGGATTCGTTTTTCAGTTTCATCATCTCATCCAAGAATTTTCGGCATTAGAGAACATTATTTTCCCCTTACTTTTTGATGGTATACCAAAAAAAATTGCGGTTAAAAAAGGCAAACATCTACTTGAAAAGGTAGGGTTAGGCAAACGGATGGACAACAGACCGGCTGAATTATCTGGTGGTGAGCAGCAAAGAGTTGCAATATGTAGAGCAATTATTAATGAACCAGCCTTACTATTAGCTGATGAACCAACAGGAAATCTTGATCAGTCAACTACTTCAAGAGTTATGAGTTTTCTAATAGAATTAATAAAAGAGCATAATATTTCAGCAATTATTGCTTCCCATAATCCAATGATTTCAAAATTAGTCGACAAAAATGCAAAAATAGCAGATGGAAAGATATTGTATAATTAAAGCCTACAGAGTTTTTTTAATGTAAGCCATTCTGCGTCAGTAAAAACTTTATCAAGGACCCTAGATTTACCATGTAAACTGATTAACAAACCGTTATCCTTATTAAAATTTAAGTCAGTTAAAACACCAAAAACATAAATTAATAGAGCTTTATTTCGCTGCTTAGAAAAAAATTTTTCTATTGCCTCCTTGTTCTTTGTAGCCGCTAAACCCAATTTGATTGTTTCAGCTAAAACAAATGCTCCATCTTCATTTTCTAAAATACTGTAGGGCACTAGTAACTTTCTTCCAGGAAGCAGTATGCTATTCATGGTCCTAAAATTCATAAAAATCAGCTCAATAGAATCATCCGTTATAGAGGTGTAGTTCTTTGCTAAGCTACGAAGATAGTCATTGGTCTTTGTTATATCGCAATAGGAGACCTCTGACATTTCTTTTAACATTATGTTGCCAAGATTACTTTCTTGTTCAGCAGAGGTTATGGAGAGCGCAATTTTTTCAATAACTATTCGAAAGTAGCTTGAAAAAAAGGTAAACGAACTAATCAATAAAATAATGATAAAAAACCATGGCAATAGGTTAGCAAATTTTTTTCTATTGGTTTTATTAGATAAAAAAATTAAGTGGTTTACTGCATCCTGGTCAAAAATATAAAGGCTTTCAGTTTCTTCCAAGTCTGGACAAAACATAGATTTGGGCGCTTCTTTATTTTTTAGAAATATGGAGGAATATGCCCACTGCCTTACAGGCTCTCCGTTTGTATTTAAGATATTTAGAGAAATCGAGCCAAATACTACTAGCACTTCTGTGGGTCGATCAGAATTAGATTTCCACTCTCCCTTGACTTCGAGTTTGGAGTAACTGGCCAAGCTATCTTAAATCTGGATGTTTATAATCCAAATTTGCTACTAATTTTCTAAGCTCCAGTTTTGAAATTTTACCAGTTGCCGTATGTGGAATTTCATCTACAAAAATCACATCGTCCGGTTTTTGCCACTTAGCCACCCGTTCCGATACATGGGTAATTATACTATCCTTATCGGCCTCTTTCCCATCATTTGTAACTATTACTAAGACAGGCCGTTCATCCCATTTAGGATGAGGAACTCCGATTGCTGCTGCTTCAGCAACATTAGAATGACCAACTGCCGCATTTTCCAAGTCAATTGATGAGATCCATTCCCCACCTGATTTTATTACATCTTTAGATCTATCTGTAATTCGCATATATCCATTTTTATCAATTGTCGCAACATCCCCTGTGTTGAACCAATTATCATTGTCAACAGCTAAGTTGTCCATTTTTAGATACCTTTTAACTACCGCAGCTCCCTTACAATAAAGATCACCTTGAGTGCTTCCATCCCATTCTATTTCTCTACCATTATCATCAACAATTTTCAGATCCACACCGAAAGGAGGGTGCCCAGTTGTTTCTTGTATGTCGAGCTTATCACTTTCGTTTAAACTTTCGATTTCTGGCTTGAATGAACAGATAGTACCGAGTGGAGAGAGTTCCGTCATTCCCCAAGCATGTAACACTTTTACCCCATATTTATTTTGGAAATCTTCAATTACGCTTCTTGGACAAGACGAACCTCCTATTACCACACGTTTAAGTGAACTGAGTTCCTTTTTCTCGCTTTCAAGAAAGTTTAAAAGGAGTAACCATACTGTTGGTACTGCTGCAGTAATAGTCACTCCTCTCTCTAGCATGTCGTAGAGAGAAGAAGGACTTAAATCACCGCCTGGGAAAACGATAGAAGATCCCACTAATGGTGCAGTATAAGCTATCGACCAGCCATTAGCATGGAAAAGTGGGACAACTGGCATTATCGTATCAGTACTGGATAAATTTAGCATATCGGGAGCCGCCTGGGTTAGCGCGTGCAATGTATTGGATCGATGGGTATAAACAACTCCCTTGGGGTTACCTGTAGTTCCAGAGGTATAGCATATTCCACAAGCGTCTGTTTCTTCCCCTTTTATCCACTCAAAATTTTCGCTTCCCATCGACAATAGTTCTTCATAAGAAATCACTTCTGAAAATTTTGTGGAAGGGAGATCTGCTTTGGAACAAAGTATTACTAGTTTCTCGATGTTAGGACAATCGAGAATTATTTTATCGATTATAGGTACAAGGTCTAGATCTATGATCAAGATTTTATCATTGGCATGATTAATTATATAAATAAGTTGTTCAGAAAATAATCTTGGATTTAGGTTATGATTAACTGCTCCAACACCGGGAATGCCGTACCAAACCTCAAGGTGGCAATGATTATTCCACGCCATAACACCAATCACGTCTCCTTTTTTGATCCCGAGCTTTTGTAAGGCGTCAGCAACCTTTTTTGAATTTCTGTAGATATTCTTGTAGTTTGTTTCTGTAATATTTCCTTGAGTGTCTTTTGAAATGATTTCTCTTTCAGGATGGTACTTTGCAGCATGATCAATAATACTGGTTACGCGCAAAGGAAAATCTTGCATTAAGTTATCCATATTTCACTCCCTAAATTCTTTTTAGTTATAAAACTTGCGGCCACTATTTGCTAGTTCTTTAATTATTTTTGGTGGGGTAAACCTAGGTCCATATTGATCAGCTAAGTCTTGACATTCAACAACCACATTTTCATGCCCGATATAATCAAGCCAACTGAAGGGGCCACCCGCCCATATTAGACAGCCCCAGCCTAAAATTCCACCAACATCTCCCTCTTCGACACTGAGCAGAATATTTTCTTCTAAAGCTCTTGCCGCCTCAAGCGCTTGAACATATGCAAGACGGTTTTTTACTGTTACTGTTGAAATATCATCAGAATTTTTTTCTATGTTTAGATTTCTCAGACCTTCCCAGAGTTTTAAACGTCGTCCTTTCTCATCATATTCGTAAAAACCAGCTAATTCTTTCCTTCCAAGTCTATTTTTTTGGGACATTTCTAGTAAAATACTTTCAGTTCCAGTTTCCTCATATTTTGTTCCGAGAGCTTCCTTTGTCTCTTTTGCAACATTTAAAGCTAACGAAACAGACAGTTCATCAAGCAATTGCAAAGGCCCAACGGGCATTCCTATCTGCTTAGCCGAGTTCTCAATAAGAGCGGGTTCAATCCCCTCATTAAGCATCCTTAATCCCTCATTTATATAAGGGATTATACATCGATTTGCATAAAATCCTCTAGAATCATTCACAACTATCGGTGTCTTTTTTATCAAACTGGTATAATCCAAAGCAATCGCCAAAGCTTTGTCATTTGTTCTCTCGCTCTTGATTAGCTCGACTAAATTCATTTTGTCAACTGGACTAAAAAAATGTATTCCTAAAAAAAGCGTGCTGTCCGCTAACACCTCAGATAGCTTCGTTATAGGCAGTGTAGAAGTATTAGATGCCAAGATAGCACCCTCTTTCAAATGAGGCTCAATTTTCTTATATAAATTATGTTTAAGGTTTAAATCCTCGAAAACAGCCTCTATAACTAAATCGCTGCTAGAAATGTTTTCGAGTGATGCATCTGTTTTTACCTTTTTGAGGAGGCAAATTTTTTCCTCTTCTGATAATTTTTTTCGTTTTACACTCTCACTTAATAACATCTCAATTTTTGCTTTTCCAGCTTCTGCAGCCTTGATATTTTGATCAATAAGTAAGACTTCTAGTCCCTGCAATATAGAAGTGTAAGCGATACCTGATCCCATCATACCGCTTCCAATAACGCTTACTTGTTTTAAATTTGTTTTTTCTGCGCCCACAGGTCGTTGATAGCCTTTTTCTAAAGCACTCTTATTTAAGAAAAGAGTTCTGGCCATATTTGTGCATGTATCCGTCATCAACACTTTCGTAAACCAACGAGCCTCAATTCTAAGAGCGGTATCGAAGTCAACTAGCGCACCCTCATAAACTGATGAGAGGAGTGCTTTTGCCGAGAAATATAAACCTTTCGTCTTCCCGTTTACCAAAGCAGAAGCCCCAACAAATGACATGAACCCGGCAGGATGATAAGGCGCGCCGCCAGGAAATTTAAAGCCTTTTTGATCCCATGGTTTTACAAGGTCCTGGGGCGATGCGGATAATACCCAGTTCTTTGCTTTTTGAATCAACTCGTCTTCAGAAACAATTTCATCAACTAGGCCAATGCTTTTAGCTTTATTGCCTGCAAATAGTTTTCCTTCTAATAAAATTGACGACGCTCCCATAAGTCCCATCATCCTTGGTATTCTTGTCGAGCCCCCCAAACCTGGGAAAAGGCCAACGAGTATCTCTGGCAATCCTATTTTTGAGTTTTTCGATGATGAGAAGAAGCGCCTGTGACAAGCTAGCCCTATTTCCGTGCCTATCCCAGCACATATGCCGCTTGCAGCAAACGCTACAGGTTTGCTTTTAAGGGTGTCATCAATTTTTCCCAGTTCTATCTTTCTAAGTAAATCGTGTGCTTCCATTATGTACTGAAAGATCTTAGACGCAGGGTCAGAGCCAGAATTTCGTTTTAATGCCTCTAATGTTGAAAGATCCATTCCCCCGGAAAAATCAACCTTACCTGAGGTAATTATAATCCCTCTTATTTTTTCTTCGGATAATGCTTCTGTTACTAATTTTTGAAAACTTCTTAAACCTTCCTCGGTCATTGTGTTCATGGACTTATCGAGACAATTCCATGTGATTACCGCGATGTTATCTTTATCTACCTCTTTGGTAAAATCACTACACATAATATATCCTTATTAAACCTTCTCGATTATTGTTGAAGCGCCCATTCCTGATGCGACGCACAGGGTAGTAAGTGCTGTTGACTTTCCAGTTCTTTCAAGCTCATCTAATGCGGTCCCCAAAAGCATTGCTCCTGTGGCTCCTAAAGGATGGCCCATAGCAATAGCTCCTCCGTTTACATTTAGTTTTTCATGTTCCACACTAAAATGTTCCATAAACGATAGTGGTACAGAGGCGAAGGCCTCATTTACTTCAAATATGTCTATGTCTTTTATGCTCATT
This sequence comes from uncultured Alphaproteobacteria bacterium, assembly GCA_902619165.1. Classification (GTDB taxonomy): domain Bacteria; phylum Pseudomonadota; class Alphaproteobacteria; order Rhodobacterales; family Rhodobacteraceae; genus CACIJG01. The sequence continues at coordinate 104,615 of CACNDI010000002.1, read as the reverse complement.
CCACTTAGCTTAAGAACCTTTTCTGTTGCGGGAAGGGGTCCTGTAAGCATAATTGTAGGGTCTGTTCCAATTTTTGAAGTTGCGACAATTCGTGCACGGGGCTCTAGCTCGTTTTTCAATCCAAATTCTTTATTTCCTATCAGCACAGCCGCAGCTCCATCAACGATTCCACTTGAGTTACCTGCATGATGCACATGATGTATTTTATCAAACTCTGGATATTTAAGTAATGCCACAGCGTCGAAACCCGGCATTACTTCTCCCATATTTTTGAAACTTGGTTCTAATCCACCCAAAGATTGCATTGTGGTCTCTGGTCTTATGTACTCATCCTCATCCAAAATGGTTAAGTTGTTTTGATCTTTGATTGCCGCAATTGACTTTCTGAAATAGCCTGACTTTCTTGCGGCTGTGGCTCTTTTTTGGCTTTCTACTGCAAACGCATCAACATCATCTCTGGAAAAACCATATTTAGTTGCTAAAATGTCGGCTGAAATACCTTGTGGCACAAAGTATGAATTCATTGCCAAAGTCGGATCAACTGCGATTGCTGCCCCATCTGATCCCATAGGCACACGGCTCATCATTTCCACTCCTCCAGCAACGTAGGCATTGCCAGCAGACCCCTTTACTTGGTTTGTAGCTAGGTTTACAGCTTCTAATCCGCTCGCACAAAATCGGTTTATAGATAGTCCAGGAGTGGACTCACTATAATTAGCCGCAATAACAGCGGATCGTGCTAAACAGCCTCCCTGTTCTCCAACTTGTGTGACATTCCCCCAAATCACGTCTTCTATCTCTTTGGTATTAAGACTATTTCTTTCACGCAACTCCTTTAAAATCTTTGCAGATAGTGTGACAGCCGTAAGCTCATTAAGCGACCCCTTTTTTCCTTTTCCTCTAGGGCTCCTGACTGTATCGTAAATATATGCCTCTTCCATCTGTTAATCCTTTTCCATTTAAAATTGATTTGCCGCCAAGCTCATTACTTGCTTCTCTCCAGTTAAAATCTTGTCTAATCTAAGCTTGGTTTCAGGGAGTTGTCGGTTCATAAAATAGGAGCCTGTTAAAATCTTTGCTTCAAGAAAGTTTTTATCACTTGAAGGATTTTTTAGTTGCTCTACAGCGGACTGAGCTTTTTTAGACCATATAAACCCTAGAGAAACTAGTCCTACAAGGTGGAGAAAATCGGTTGCACCAGATACAGCACTGAGTGGGTTCTTTATCCCATTCTCCATGAAAAACAACAGAGCAGCCTGCAAATGTTCGATAGATTTTTTCAATGGGGCAATAAAATCATTTTCAAAATCTTTAGAATGCTCTTCTTTAATAAAATTCTGGACTAGTTTAAGATACTCTCGCATATGTTTTCCACCATCCATAGCTAGTTTTCTCCCAACTAAATCAAGAGCTTGAATTCCATTTGTGCCCTCATAAATCATAGCAATCCGACAATCTCTAGCGTATTGGCTCATACCCCATTCTTCAATATAGCCATGTCCACCAAAAACTTGCTGGGCGTTTATAGTATACTCAAAACCCTTATCTGTAACATAACCTTTGATTACCGGAATTAACAGACTTGCAATCCCCTCAGCACTCTTATCCCCGTCTCTCTTTGCTCTATCTAGAAGAACCGCAGCCCAGGCGATAAAGCCTCTTGCCCCTTCTATAAATGATTTTTGCTCCATGAGATTTCTTCTAACATCGGGATGAACAATAATTGGGTCCGCGCCCTGATCTGGGTTGGCTTTCCCTTGAATTGCTCGTCCCTGTATTCTGTCTTTTGCATAAGTTAGTGCCGCTTGATAAGCTATTTCAGCTTGAGCTAACCCCTGCATTCCTACCCCTAGCCTAGCCTCATTCATCATTGTGAACATTGCTTTAAGGCCTTTGTTTTCTTCACCAACGAGATAGCCCGTTGCGCCATCATAATTCATGACACATGTAGCGTTACCTTTAATACCCATCTTTTTTTCTATTTTTCCAACTGATAATTTATTTCTTTCCCCTAATGACCCATCATCATTGACTAGAAACTTTGGTACCACAAATAATGATATACCTTTTACGCCCTCTGGAGCATCTGGAGTTTTAGCTAGGACTAAATGTATAATATTTTCTGATAAGTCATGATCGCCAGAGGAAATAAAAATTTTCTGGCCCGAAACTTGATATGAGCCATTGTCAGTAAGAATTGCTTTTGTCCTTATCAAACCTAAGTCTGTACCACAGTGAGGTTCGGTTAAATTCATTGTTCCAGTCCATTCACAATTGGCTAATTTAGGCAAATACATTTGCTTTTGATCCTCAGAGCCGTGAAGAAAAATTGCAGAATATGCTCCCCTAGAGAGGCCGCTATACATCGTTAGAGACATATTTGCACTTGTAAACATTTCGTTTGTCACTGTGGAAAGTATCAAGGGTAAGTTTTGCCCACCAAACTCCTCTTCAATATCAAGAGACAGCCAGCCGCCTGCTCTTAACTTATCAAAAGCAAGTTTGAAACTGTCTGGTGTACGCACTATTCCATTTTCTAATTTACATCCTTGCTCATCCCCATCTTTGTTTGATGGAGAAATCACCTCACTTGCTAATTTACCAGCTTCTTCAAATATAGGTTTAGTAAATTCTGGTGATAAGTCTTTATAGCCCTCAATATCCTCTTTTTCTATTTTAAGAAAATGGTGAAGTATAAAATTGTAATCTTCTAATGGTGGTTGGTATAAATGCATAGTTTGTCTTCCAAATATTAAATTATAGATCTCGTGAGTCCGCTCCTCTTTTAAGAAGCAAGTCTTTACAAAGCTGAAGTTGAGTTTTTAAGTCTTTTATAGCTAGTCCTAACTCCTTTTTCTGTTGTTCCATTGAAGATAGTCTTCTCAAGCCAAGTTGGTAGGTTTGCTTGATTTGTCTGGTACGATGATCTCCAAAATTATACAAATTGAGTAGCTGTCTTATTTCCTCCAAGCTAAAGCCAAATCTCTTGCCTTGCATTATTAATTTCATTCTTCCTCTATCGCTCCTAGTAAATAAACGATGTTGACCTCTTCTGATTGGAAACAAAAGCTCTTTTGATTCGTAAAATCTGAGTGTTCGAGCACTTACCTTGAATAGTTTGCACATCTCGGTGATAGTGTTAACTTTATCTTCATTGCTTTTTGTGGAAATTATGTTCATTGTCCTACCTCCAGCTGATAATTCTTTTGACGTTTACGTCAAGTATAACGAGTTAAACATATTATTAAAATGTTTAGATGGTCAAATAAATTTTTATCACTTTATTTTTTGGTGAAACAAAAATTGTCCAGCCAGCTTTTAAATAAAATCGATAAAAAAATATTGCGTCTGGCTTACCCAATAATCTTAGCAAACATATCTATACCGTTACTGGGTCTAACGGACACCGCTGTAATTGGTCATTTGGGTGCTCTCGATATTCTCGCCGGTATCTCTATGGGTGCGGTTTTGATGGGCTCTATCTATTGGTTCTTTGGGTTTTTAAGAATGGGCGTAACAGGACTAGTTGCACAAGCAAGGGGCGCAAATGAAAAAGTTGAAATATCTAGCATATTATTGAGGGGTCTATTTATCGCTATAATTGGCGGAATTGGTTTGATAGTGGTTCACTCGTTTTTATTTTCTTCTATTTTTTATTTTTTAGCAGGTGACAAAGGCGCTGAAAAATTGGCCATGGAATATATGTCCATAAGGGTTTTTACGGCACCTTTTGCTATTTCTATATTTGTTTTTGTTGGCTGGCTATTTGGTATGGGAAAAACGTTTCATTCGCTATGCTTATTGGCTGTAGTGAACATTTTAAACATTTTATTGGACATTATCTTTGTAAAGTTTCTTCACTTAGGAATAGCCGGCGTCGCCTATGCCACGATCGTATCGGAATTCTGTGGCTTTTGTTTAGGTGTCTATCTGAGTAAAGAATTTTTGCTGAATAAAGAAAGTATTAAGGTAAGAGGAATTTTTTTATCAAATAAATGGAAACTTTTTATTCTTTTGAACATAAACATTGTTATACGTTCAATACTTCTACAGTCTGTTTTTTTATCTTACCTTATCTTTGGGACACTTTTTGGCTCTGAAATTTTAGCAGCTAACCACATTTTGTTACAAATTATTTTTCTGTCAGCTTACGCCCTTGATGGTATCGCGTTTTCTTCTGAGATTTTAGTGGGAGAAGCGATCGGTCAACGAAGACAGGAACTATTTAAAAAAGTAGTTAAGTCTGCTCTCAAGCTTGGCTTCATACTTTCAAGTATCATTGGTGTTTGTTTTTATTTCGTGGGGTTTTTGGTCGTCGATTTGATGACCTCAATAAGTTCAGTAAGATTAATTTGTTATGATTTTTTAATCTGGATTTCAATAATGCCGATAGTCAGTGTCTTTTCTTATGTTTATGATGGTATTTTCCTTGGTGCAGCTAGGGGAAAAGAAATAAGAGTTGCGATGATTCAATCATTTGCAATTTTTTGTATTTGCATAACTGTCTTTGTTCCCTTGATGGGAAATACGGGACTGTGGACTTCCATCGTAATTTTTAATGCGACCAGAGCTATAACTTTATGGACAAAAACAGAGAGAATCAAAAGTTCTTTCTCATCTAATTAAAGCCCCCACTGCGTGGTCGATTGAGCGATATCCGTCTTGTAATAGAAGATTTTTGAGTTCTATTTCCATCTTTTTAATATGCCTAGGGCCATGATAAACAAATCCTGTATATATTTGAACAGCAGATGCTCCGATCTTTATTTTTTCATATATGTCTTTTGCTGACAATATGCCACCTACTCCTATAATTGCTGTTGACGCGTTCTTTCTTTTCGCGAGTATTTTTAATACTTTGTTTGATGGTTCCAAAAGCGGTTTTCCAGATAAACCTCCTTCAAAACGTGTGGGTTTTTTTAAATTGTTTGGGTTTATTGTAGTGTTAGTCGCAATTAGCCCGGACACATCATTTTCTTCACAAACATTTAGTATTTCAACCACATTATTTTCGTTAAGATCAGGTGCAATTTTAATAAAAATGGGTACTTGTCTTGTCAAAGAAACATTGATGGTGTTGACGCTCTGTAATATCTTTTCTAGCGCTTCAGGTTTCTGTAAGTCTCTAAGATTTTTTGTGTTTGGTGAGGATACATTTATTGTTACATAGTCGAATAGATGAGCCAGAAACTCAAAAACATTAGTATAATCCAAAATCTTGTCTATGCTTTTTGCGTTAGCCCCTAAGTTGACGCCCACAATTCCAAGCTTAGGCTTTCTTGCAATTTTTGATACGTATAACATGCCTTTATTGTTGAAACCCATTTTATTAACCAAAGCATCTTCTTCTAAAAGTCTAAATAAACGGGGTTTGGGATTACCGAATTGTGGATCTGGAGTAATTGTACCAACTTCCACAAACCCAAAACCCAAGGAAAGAGTAGCGTTAAAAACCTCGGCATTTTTATCAAAACCTGCAGCTAATCCTATGGGTGAAGGTACATCCATCCCAGCTATTTGAGTTTTTAAGATAGAAGCCCCAATTTCTTTTTTCTTAACAAACTGGTTTAAAAGCCGAAGGTAACACAAGGCTATTGCGTGGGAAATTTCTGGGTCGATTTTATTTAAAAGTTTTGTGCCAAAGTAATGATGTAAAATATTTTGCATTTTAGGATAATGTTTTAATTTTTTGGCTCGTTATCTTTATTTATACGCGCAATCTTTCTATAAATTGCTGGATCCCATTTGCAGGCAAATCCATCACCATCGACATCCATATTATAAAAGTCGTTTTTTGGCCCTCCATTTTCAAGGAAGAAAATTTGTGCGGAGTTTTTATTAGAGAATTTTTTACAGCCTGAGCCAGCACCACTACTAATAAAATTTCGGTAATAAATTTTTTCGCCTAATTTGTTGGACACGCTTCGGGCAAAAACTGCTAAATTTACCGATTGGCGCTTTATTTTTTCTTTATGGGTTGCTTCTAAAACCACTCTCCCTGCTTTTAGCTCCTCTCGACGCTTAGCTGCTTGCTCTCTTTCAACTTTTTGCTGTTCTTGAGAAAATTGAGAGAGATCTAAGACCCCGTCGCTAGTTTTTAAATCAGAGTTTCCTATCACTACTTGATCTTTACTGGAAATGTCTGTTTGACAGCCAAAAAGTAACAAACTACACAAAAAGTAGATAAGCCTGGCCATTATGCCCACCATTTTTTTGGATTGTTTTCAAACGCTAATGTATTTTCAAGATTGAATGCAGTATTTAAAAGCAATGGTTCTTGCCAATTATTACCAATCAGTTGCACTCCAAGTGGGAGCCCAAGTTCGTCTAATCCTACTGGCAAGCTCAGGGCTGGGAGACCAGCAAGATTGGCAGGTACAGTAAATATATCGTTCATATACATTTCGACGGGATCTTGTGTACCTTTTGAGCCTAAAGGAAAGGCGGAACTAGGCGTTGTTGGTGTTAATATTATATCAACTTTTTTAAAAACTTCGTCAAAATCATTCTTGATTAAACTTCTGACTTTTTGTGCTCTTTTATAGTAAGCATCATAATAACCAGAAGAGAGCACATATGTTCCTATCAAAATTCGTCTTTTAACCTCCGTCCCAAAACCCTCTGATCTAGTTTTCTCATAAAGCTCTAAAATTGAGTCATTTGTATCAAGTTTGGCTCGGTGCCCATATCTCACGCCATCATATCTCGCAAGGTTTGATGATGCTTCAGCGGGCGCTAAAACGTAATATGTAGGCAAAGCAAATTCGGTATGTGGCAATGACACCTCAACTATTTCCGCTCCCATATTCTTTAATATTTTTATAGCTTCTTCCAATTTCCTGTTTGCTTCTGAGTCACCATTTTGGAGACCATACTCTTTAGCAAGTCCTACACGTAATCCCTTTATATCCTTCCCTAATGCCTGCTCATAATCCGGGACATCAATCTTTGCCGAAGTGCTGTCTAGAGGATCAAAACCTGACATAGCTTTCAACATTATTGCACTATCCGTCACGTTCTTAGTAATAGGTCCGGCTTGATCAAAAGAAGACGCAAAGGCTATGATTCCCCATCTTGAGCATCTACCATAGGTTGGTTTTAGCCCAACTGTCCCAGTAAAGGATGCAGGTTGACGAATAGATCCTCCAGTATCAGTGCCTGTCGCTCCAGTACATAGGTTGGCAGCTACAGCAGCTGAAGAACCTCCTGAAGAACCTCCCGGTGTTAGAGAATCATGTGAGCCAGTGGATTTCCAAGGGTTAATCACCGGCCCGTAGGTTGAAGTTTCATTTGATGAACCCATGGCAAATTCATCCATGTTAAGTTTGCCTAACATTATAGCCTGTTCGTTCCAAAGTTTCTGTGTAACTGTACTTTCATAAGGTGGTATGAAGTTTTCCAAAATATCTGATGCGGCCTGTGTCTTAACATTTTTACAGCAAAACAAATCTTTTATACCAAGAGGTATTCCACATAGAGATTTTTGGGAGTCAGTGCCTATGATTTTGTCAGCCTTTGAGGCTTGCATCAAAGCTTTGTCAAAAGTTTTTTCAATAAATGCATTCAGTTTAGAGCTCTCTTCTATGTTTTGGATATAAGCGTTAGTAAGCTCCGTCGCACTTATTTCCTTTTTATTCAGTAAGTCTCTTGAATCTTTTATGCCAAGTTGTGTTAGTTCCACTTCGTTCATTCCACTATTTTCGGAACGGTAAAGAAATCTTGATTTTTATTTTTCGTATTTTTAAGTATGTCATCGGTATTGTCATAAATTGTAACGCTATCTTTTCTCATATCCTCTATTTTTGTTTTGCCAAAGTTGAACTCATCGATTCCGTCAATATCAATCTCACCTAGTTTTCTTACAAATTCCACAATTCTGTTGAGGTCCTTTTGGATGTCAACTGACTCGCCTTCATTGATCTTTATTCGAGAGAGTCTTGCGATTTTTACCACTGTTTCAGTATCTATTTCCATTGAACCTTACCCTTCTAACTTCAAAAAATTCTTTCATTATTTGTGAGATCTCTCGTTGGTAAAACCCACCATAAACTTCAGTATTTTTAACAGCTCTTTCTATGTTTTGACAAGTTGAATGATTTGAACTGAAAGCACCATATTTAGGAGACGGTAGCCCATATATTAACTTCTTAAGCCTTGAATTAACTATAGCGGCTAAACACATCGAACATGGTTCAAGAGTTACATACATAGTGCAATCAGATAAATAAAGGTCTTTACGTGCCATGCAGGCTGTTCTTATTGCATTTATTTCTGCGTGGGCCGTGGGGTCGCATAATTCTATCGTTTTATTGCTTTCTATTGCAATTATTTCTCCTGAAGCTTCTTTGATTATTGCTCCTACAGGTATTTCATTCCTTTGAGCAGCGTTTTTTGCTTCTTTGATTGCTAATTCCATATTTTCGTCTTTTATCATAACATGTATAGAGATGAGGATTTTTATATCGATGTATGTTTAATTTGTAATTATGTCAATTAAAAGTGAGATAAGAATATCTAGACGTCTGGCCAAGGCTGGCTTGGCATCAAGAAGAGAGGCTGAAAAATTAATCCTAGACGGAAGGGTAACTTTAAATGGAAAGACTGTAGTCGAGCCTTGGAGAAATTGTACTGAAAAAGACTTGTTAAAATTAGACGGCATAATTGTAAATCAGTTAATCTCTACAAGTTTACATGTGCTTCATAAACCACGAGGTTACTTAAGTACGTCAAAAGATGCACTGGGTAGAAAGACCATATTTGACCTAATTGATAGTAGATTACAACACCTGATGATTATAGGTCGGCTGGATTATAACTCTGAAGGTTTGATGGTTTTGACTAACAATGGAGAATTGAAAAGATATCTTGAATTACCAAAAAACAAATTTGAAAGGGTTTATAAAGTAAAAATAAGGGGCCACTTAACGAGTTCAAATTTAACCGAGATAGAAAGAGGTGTGTCATTGGAGGGGTTAACCTACAAACCGATAGTTGCAAGAATTTTAGAGAGTAAAAAATCATATTCATGGATTGAAATGGTCTTAATCGAGGGTAAAAATAGAGAAATCAGAAAAATATTAGCCAGTTTCAACCTAACTGTAGTGAGACTGATAAGGAATACGTTTGGACCATTTAAATTAGATAATTTACAAACCGGAGAGTCAAAAAAATTAAAGCTAGAGGATTTCACTGTTTTAAAAAATTTCTGGACTGAAATTGATTGAAATTGGTTTTTTTTTGCTGTAATTGCTTTCAGTGCGGATGGTTGGGTGGCTGCAGCCTAAAAGCTGAGGAAAGTCCGGACTCCATGGAAGATGGTGCCAGCTAACAGCTGGCCAAGGTAACTTGAGGGAAAGCGCCACAGAAAATATACCGCCTAATTATTAGGTAAGGGTGAAAAGGTGAGGTAAGAGCTCACCGCTTTTTTGGTAACAAAGAAGGCATGGCAAGCCCCACCAGGAGCAAGACCTAATAGGGACTCGTGAGCATAGCTCGGTTATTCCAGACAGAGTCCGGGTTGGTCGCTAGAACTTATTGGTAACAATAGGTCGAGATGAATGGTCACCAAACACAAAGTGTTTACAGGATCCGGCTTACAAATCATCCGCACAAATAAAAAAATTTTCCATTGATTTCCATAAAATTCCATGATATCCCATAAGATGGCAGACGCGATTTAAAAAATGAGGAAAATTCCCAAGGAAAATAAGCAGGTTTATACAGGCATCGCGTCTGCACCAAACCAACAACAGCTTGATAACAATAATACTACGACAGATAGTGAATCAGGCCTCTGGGGAGATTTTTATTGATAAGGCGATTTAGAGGTGAGTCATTACATAAGGTAGATGCTAAAGGTCGTGTCTCAGTCCCTGCGGCCTTTCGCCGTGTTCTTGAAGAGGGTGATCCGGACTTTAGTAGAGGATCTTCCCCAAACTTCGTAATTGTATATGGAGGCGTGAGAGGTAATTGTTTGGAAGGTTATACTATTAACTCGATTAGCAAAGTTGACAAACTTATTAGTAAACTACCGAGGTTTTCAAAAGACAGAGAAATGCTTGAGCGGTTTATAAATACCCAATCTACATATATGCAGCTAGATGAAACAGGGCGAATTGTGCTATCTCACCGACTTAAAGAGAAAATTGGTATTGGGGATGAAGCAATATTTGCAGGTATGGGTGAAAAGTTTCAAATTTGGGAACCAAAAAACTATCAAAATGAACTTAACGCCTTGGACTCATCATTTGAGAACTTATCAGAAGATGAAAACCCTTTTTTGAAATTAGATCAATTGCAAGATTAATAGTTTTGGGAGATTGGGAAGATATTGCAAAAACATGAACCGGTTTTACTTAACGATTTTATAAGTTTAGTCGCACCAATTACTGGTTGTTGGATTGATGGCACATTTGGAGCTGGGGGTTATACTAGAGCTTTGCTTCAAAATGGTGCTGGAAAAGTTTTAGCAATCGATAAGGATTCTGCGACAAAAGTGTTCCTCAAGAACATACAAAATGAATATGGAGATATGATAAATTTTTACAATCAAAACTTTGCAGATATGCAGAAAAATAATGATATTACTTGTAGAGATGATATCTGTGGAGTTGTTTTAGATCTTGGTGTTTCATCAATGCATTTAGATAATCCTCTAAGGGGATTTTCATTCAAGGAAAGTGGCCCTCTTGATATGAGAATGGGCAATCAACCTGGTCCAACTGCCTCCGACATAATAAATCTTTGTTCAGAGGCTACTTTAGCTGATTTGATTTTCTTTTATGGGCAAGAAAGAAAAGCAAGAAAAATTGCAAATAAAATTGTTAAAGAAAGAAATAAAAGGAAAATAAAGACTACACTTGAATTAGCAGAGATTATAAGAGCTATAGTCCCAAAAAACTTTAAAAAGGATCCTGCCACAAAAACTTTCCAAGCAATTAGAATTGCTGTGAACAATGAATTAAAGGATTTAACAAAAGCTTTGGTCTTCGCCGAAAAAATATTAAGAAAGGGAGGAATTATAGCCGTAGTGACTTTTCATAGCCTTGAGGATAAGATCGTAAAAGATTTTGGCAAAATAATGTCGGGAAAAGCTTCTTCGACAAACAGGTATAGTCCACCAACCTCTAAAACTTCTCCATCCCTTTTACCTGTAAATAAAAAGCCGGTGGTTGCTACTATTGAAGAACTCCATAGAAATAAAAGAGCAAGATCTGCAAAACTTAGAGTTTATAAAAAAGTATCAGATAGCCCATCAAGATTTTTTGCAACAATGGAATTTCCACAGATCGAGTTGGGTATATGAAATGTTGAGGTTTCTTTTAATTGGAACTCTCATAGGAAGTACTTTTGCCCTGGGTTTGTGGGCGTATAAAATAAACTATGACAGTCGAGCTGCTTATCAGAGAGTAAAAGAGCTTGAAAAATCTATTCTCTCGGCAAATAAACATTTCAAAATCTTGAATGCAGAATGGGCTCATTTAAATCGTCCCGATCGTTTAAGAAAACTGACTGAGTATTATTTCTCGGAGTTAAGATTAACTCCAATCAACCCAGATGATTTCATTTCATTTTCTGACATATATCGAGGTCAATCCAGTGAAAATGAATCAACGGCATTAGTAGATAAACGGCTTACTGGAATTACGCATGAAGAGTAGTAATAAAGTAAAACTTTTCACAGAGCATCCCAGAACTCGATCAAGGCTAATCCTATTTAGTTTGATGGTATTAGCAGGTTTTTCTTTGATCAGCGGGAAGATAGCATTTCTGGCATCGAAGGAAAATAAGAAAAATATCAGTTATACTGAGAGGGAAGAAATATATTCCAGATTAAATATTGCGGACAGAAATGGAAATATTTTAGCAACCAGCCTTGAGGGAGCTTCTGCCTACATCCGGCCAGATGAAATCCAGAAAAAGTCACTTGTTGCTAAACGATTAAAAGGTATATTTCCTGACTTGAATGAAGCTATATTATTAAATAAATTAAATGATGGTCGAAAGTTTTTTTGGTTGAAAAGTATAGTTTCACCAAGGCAAGAAAAAGCGCTTCTTGATCTCGGTCAACCAGGGATTTATTTTGGTAAAAGAGAGTATCGTTTCTATCCCTATGGAAAGTTAGCGTCGCATGTAATTGGCTACACCAAAGTAAATGAGTTTGATGTCAACTATGCTGAAATCTCAGGAATTTCTGGTGTTGAGAGAGCTTTTGAAAATAAATTAGCGATAAAAAACTCATCTAAAGTAAAGAATAATTCCATTCATTTATCTTTAGATCTTCCAGTCCAAGCGGAAGTTGAAAATGTTTTGAAAGAATGGCAAAAAAGAATGGGAGCCAAAGCCGGAGGCGTTGTTATGATGAATATTCATAATGGTGAAATTGTCGCTTTAGCTTCCTCACCAGACTTCAATGCTAATAAAGAAAGAGGAGTGCTTGGAACAGATAGGGATTCTAGTATTTATTTTAACAGGGTTGTTCAAGGGGTCTATGAGATGGGATCAACTTTTAAAATATTCTCAGTTGCTCAGGGTTTGGAAAAAGATCTATTTACCCTAGATTCCCTAATTGATACGAGAGCATTTAAAATAAACTCTAGAACAATTGAAGATAAGTATAAATTTAACAGCGAGAGTTCTATCTATGAGATAATTGTGAGATCATCAAACGTAGGATCTGCGAAGCTCGCTTTAATGGTTGGAGAAAAAGGATTGAAAGAAATTTTCTCTAAACTAGGGCTTTTGGAGCCTGTGCGCATGGAATTAAGAGAGGCAAATACAACACGGCCTATTTTGCCAAAAAATTGGCATGACATAACCTTGGCAACTGTATCCTATGGATATGGTATGTCGGTTTCACTCTTACATTTAGCTAAAGCCTATGCAATCTTGGGGAATGGAGGTTTCAATATAGAGCCTACTATCTTGAAAAAAAACCATAACAGCCAATCTGGTTCTAGAGTTTTAAAGAAAACGACTTCTGATGAAATGCTAAAATTATTAGAAGCAGTAGTTACCGACCAAAGAGGTACTGCAAGAATTTTGGGAAGTAAATATTATCGAATTGGTGGAAAAACAGGCACAGCAGAAAAAATTTCTATAGAAAAAAAAGGGTATCAAAAAGACAAGGTAGTTGCAAATTTTGTTGGCTTATTTCCAATCCAAGAGCCAAGGTTTGTTATTGCAGCTTTTTTAGATGAACCAGAGAATAATCTTTTACAAGAGCCATGTAGATATGCAAGTTGCACTGTCGTACCCATGGTTAAAAAATTAATAGAGAGAACTGGCCCCTTAATGAATGTGATACCTGATAACCAAGCATTGATGTTTTAGAGAGGTTTGTGATGTTTAGAAGAATCAAATTATGACTAAACTCTCAGAACTCAACATCAATGAGATCGAGCGAAATGGGAAATGGAACGAGAAGGATCCCGAAATCACGGGTATTGAAACAAATTCAACTAGGGTTGAAAAAGGAAATATTTTCCTGGCAAAGGCAGGTGGCACAAAAAATAGCCACGGAGTGCTTTTTTGCAATCAAGCTATTGAGAAAGGCGCAAGTCTTGTTATTACCGACCCTGAAGGATTAAAATTTGCATTAGAAAAAGACTTAAAACCAACCATACCTTTTCTATTGGTCCGAAACCTCGAATCTACTTTTGATTACCTTCTTCAAATATTTTATCCGGATAAACCAAAATTTGTTATGGGGGTTACAGGAACAAATGGAAAAACATCTGTGGTGAATTTTAGCCAACAGCTTATTGAAAAAAAAAACAACTCATGTGTGACTATAGGCACTTTGGGAGTTGGCGGGGTTTTGAGTTTGAGAACAGATAATACTACGCCCGATCAATCTTTTATCGCTAGAATTTTGCAAATGGCTAAGTTGAAGGGCGCCGATTATGCTCTTTTAGAGGTATCATCACATTCCATAGTGCAACAACGTATAAAAAATTTAGAGTTTAATGTTTTCTGCTTTACTAATTTATCTCAAGATCACTTGGATTATCATAGAGATATGGAAACATATTTTCATGCAAAGTTAAGTATTCTTGATATGTTGAGGTTGGATACAAATATTATTGTAAATATTGACGATCAATATGGAAAAATATTTTTAGCTAAAGCAAAAGATAAAGGTTTTAAAACAGAAACAATTGGCTTTAGCGATACAGCGGACGTCAAGCTAAGGGTTACCCGAGGTACACCAGATATACAAGTTATAGAGATTATCAGAGGTAAATTGATTTATGTATTTCAAACACATTTAATCGGTGCATTTCAGGCAATAAATCTTGGAATGGCGCTGCTTACTTGTGAAAAATTTGGGTTCGAGTTTGAAGATATGGTGAATTCTTGTAACTCTTTGAAACCCGTTCCTGGTAGATTAGAATTTGTTGGGAAAACAAAAAAAGGAGCTTTAGTCTATGTAGATTTTGCCCACACTCCTGATGCTTTGAAGCATCTTTTAAAAACACTTAGAGAGTTAACAAAGGGTGAGTTGGTGCTGGTATTTGGTGCAGGTGGAGAGAGAGATAAAGATAAAAGAAAGCCCATGGGTGCTACTGCATATAAATATTGTGATTTAATTTATGTGACAGATGATAATCCTCGTTATGAAGATGCTAAATCTATAAGAAAGCAAATTATTGAGAGCTGCCCAACTGCCATTGAAATTGAAGATCGAGCAGAAGCAATAACAACAGCAATTCAATTGGCGCGACTGGATGATGTAGTCATAATTGCAGGTAAAGGTCATGAGCAGGTACAAATAGTAAGAGATAATTATTTTCCGTTTAGTGATTTTGAGCAAGCCAGTGTAGCAATAGAATTAATGGAGTAGATTTCAATTGACTGAGTTTTTATGGAATAAATTAACAGCAGAGGCTGCTACCTTAGGTAAATGTGAATCATTCTGGGAAGCTAAGGGTATATCGTTTGATACCAGAAAAATTAATAAAGGAGATCTATTTATAGCGTTGCCAGGGAAAAGAGATGGTCATGATTTTGTTAAAGCAGCGTTTGATAATGGTGCAGCAGCTGCCATGGTCAGTAAAATACCAAAAGGTTTGAATGATAATGATAAGTTACTAGTTGTTGATGATGTTATGAAGGCGTTAGTCAGGATGGCAAAGAGTGCTAGAAATCAATCTAAGGCCATTTTCATTGGAATTACTGGAACATCTGGCAAAACTTCTACAAAGGATATGGGAGGCTTGGTTTTTAACAGGTTTGGTAAGACACATTTTTCAGAGAAAAGTTATAACAATATTCTAGGTTGTTCATTAACATTAGCCACTATACCAATAGACACTGAATACGTTTTAGTGGAAATCGGTACAAATAGTCTAGGTGAGATTGCGGAATTATCCCATATAGTCAAGCCTGATCACGTTATAATAACTGATGTATCAATTGGGCATATTGAAGGTCTAAAGTCTTTAGATAATATAGTCGAGGAGAAAGCGTCCATTTGTTCAGGACAGCCACAAAGGGGTTTGGCAATTATACCAAGTGGCATTGAAAAATTCAGCCAGCTTAAAGCAAAAGTTAGAGATTTTGGTCCCAATGTAATTTCATTCGGGAATGATGAAAGCAGTGATATGAGGATCAGCACTATAGAAGTGATAGGGAACGCTATTGCTTCGACAATTATAGATCAAAAACAGAATTTATGGAATGTAAAGCTTAAAACTGCTGGAAAGCATTATATGAAAAATGCAGCTGCGTTATTGACACTTGTATCCTCACTTAACTTAGATTTATCTAAAGCGATTTTAGCCTTGCAAAGTTGGTCCCCTTTGGCTGGGCGTGGCCAAGTTACAGAAGTTAAACTAAAAGCAAGTAATTTTAACGAGGCTATACACCTCATAGATGAGAGCTATAATGCAAACCCTAGTTCAGTAAAATCCTCTCTAGAAACACTAGCCTGTATTTTCACAAACAAAAAGGGCAAAGGTGAGTACTTCAGGAGGATAGCTGTATTAGGAGACATGCTAGAACTTGGATTTTCTGAAATACAAGAACATGTAAACATATCCAAATTTGCAAGATTGGATAAAATCGATAAAGTTTATTGTGTAGGCTCTAGAATGAAAAAACTTTTCGATGTGTTGCCATACTCGAAGCGAGGATTTTGGACTGAGACTGCAGAAGAAATGCAGCATGTTTTAGTTAATAAACTTAAAAACGGCGATATAATAATGGTTAAAGGCTCTTTTTCAATGGGAATGAAAACTATAGTTAACAAATTGAAAAACATATAACAGTTTAGAGTTTCAGAGATGTTATACTTTTTAAGTTTTTTATCAGATGGTGGTGATGTCTTTAATCTATTCCGCTATATAACTTTTCGTGCTGGGGGTGCTTTTTTTACTGCACTTATAATATTTTTTACGTTTGGTAAATACAGTATAAATTTTTTAAAAAAATTGCAAAAGGAGGGACAGCCAATAAGAGAGGATGGTCCTGAGGAACATATTATCAAAAAAGCCGGTACTCCCACAATGGGAGGAGTGATTATACTACTAGCGGTGACAGTCTCTACTGTTTTGTGGGCTCGCTTAGATAATCATTATGTTTGGATTATACTTTTTGTGACTTTTTCTTTCGGCTTTATTGGATTAATTGATGATTATATCAAGGTTGTTAAACGAAGTTATGGGGGTCTTTCAGGCCGCCTGAGATTGCTATTTGGATTTCTGATAGCCTTCATTGCTGTTTACTTCATTCAAATTCAACACTTTGACGATTTGAGTAGGTCTCTTGCTTTACCAATTTTCAAAGACTATTTAGTATTTTTGGGATTGTTTTTTTTTCCTTTTGCTATGCTTGTAATTGTTGGTTCTGCTAATGCTGTTAATTTAACAGATGGATTGGATGGATTGGCTATAATGCCAGTTATAATCGCGGGAGCATCATTAGGTATTATAGCTTATATAGTTGGTAGAGCGGATTATTCTTCATACCTTGATGTTCATTATATTAAGGGTAGCGGTGAAATCCTTATATTTTCTGCGGCTCTAATAGGTAGTGGTTTGGGGTTTTTGTGGTACAACGCCCCTCCTGCTGCAGTTTTCATGGGAGACACTGGATCATTATCTCTCGGTTCAGCACTTGGTTGTATAGCGGTATCAATTAAACATGAGCTTGTATTATTGATTGTTGGAGGGTTATTTGTGATAGAGACACTTTCTGTGATTATTCAAGTATTATTTTTTAAGATCACAGGAAAAAGAGTTTTTCTTATGGCACCGATACATCATCACTTTGAAAAGCTAGGTTGGTCAGAGTCCCAAATAGTTATAAGGTTCTGGATTATAGCAGTCATTCTAGCTGCTCTTGGAATGGCAACGCTTAAGCTTAGATAATATGATAGATTTAAAAAACCTGAGAAGTAAAAAAGTGGGAGTTCTTGGCCTTGAAAAGACTGGCCTGTCTGTTATCAAGGCAGTTCAGAAAGCAGGTGGATTATTAATTTGTTGGGATGATGATAAACACAAGAGAAATAACTTAACTGTTGACGGAATCACTGTTAGAGATCTTAACGACAAAAACATAATTAGGGAGTTAGATTTACTTGTTGTGAGCCCGGGTGTTCCTCACCTATACCCAGAGGCACATCCAATTATTACGATGGCGTATGAATTAAATATAAGAGTAGATAATGATATTGGACTATTTTTTTCAAACCATGTTCAGGAAGAATATGAAGCTTTCGGTGATCCTCCAAAGATTATTGCTATAACTGGGTCAAATGGTAAATCTACGGCAACAGCGTTGACTAATCACGTACTTTCAAAATTTTTTAGTGATGTAGAAATGGGTGGTAATATAGGCAAACCTGTTTTAGAACTAAGTCCACTTAAAGAAGGCTCTATCAGGATCCTTGAACTCTCTTCTTATCAAATTGAATTAGCAAAATGTTTGGCACCAAATTTCGCTGCGTTCATTAATTTCTCCTCAGATCATCTTCAAAGACATGGAGGGCTTGGTGGCTATTTTTATGCTAAAGCACGACTATTTCTAGAAAACTTAACAGATGTGTCGGTGATTAATATTGATACTGCAGAGGGTTTATTTTTGTTTCAGAGGCTTAACACAGTAGAGAATAAAATGATAGCGATTAGCACTAAACTTAATATAAAAAATTATTTATGGGCAGTAGGTCTAAAAGGATCTTTCATTACGGAATGGAAAATGGGTCGGCAGGTCTACTCCTTTGATTTGAGGAATTTAGGGGATAGCTTTCTAAGCTTGTGGGAAAGCGTTTTAACTGTTTATGCATTAGCAAGATCATTCGGTATGGCCCCCAAAAGCATACTAACCAAGTGCAGTGGATTTGTACCACTTGCGCATAGGAGTCAATGGGTAGACGAAATTAAAGGCGTAGCATTTATTAACGATAGTAAAGCTACAAATGTTGATGCAACTTTACATGCGCTAAAAACTTTTAAGAATGTCCATTTGATTTTAGGAGGGCGTGCTAAAGAAGATAATTTTTGTCAACTGCAAGATAGCATGAAAAATATTTCTAGGATATATCTTATAGGAGAGGCTGCTTCTCTTATAGCAAGTAAGTTAGAGGGTCATGAAATTGAGCAATTTGATACTTTAAACGATGCTTTTGATAGTGCGATAAGTATTGCCACACAAGGAGACACGATTTTATTCTCACCTGCCTGTGCTAGTTTTGATCAATACTTGAATTTTGAAGAAAGAGGTAAGCACTTTATCTCTCTAGTTAAAGAATATAGAAAAAATATAATTTAGTGTGTCTTTTTAATTCAAGTGATGGTAGTGTCGTAGTCAAAAACGAGCAGTAAAAATGACTGATATAATACACGGCAGTTCCCGAGCTGTACCTGTAGACAATCCATTTTTTCGTTGGTGGCAATCGGTTGATCAATGGACCTTGGTTGCAAGCTTTGGCTTAATTGTAATGGGGTTGCTTCTATCAATGGCGGCCTCGGTTCCTCTTGCAGACTCAAATGACATGCCTGCTTTTTACTATGTTCACAGACAAGCTATTTACGGAATGATTTCATTATCTCTAATTATCTTTTTATCTACAACAAGCTTATCAGTTGTACGAAGATTTGGAATAATAGGGTTTTTTTTAGTAGTTATTGCACTTGCACTTCTTCCCTTTTTTGGTACGGACTTTGGGAAAGGGGCAGTGCGATGGTTCTCTTTAAATTGGTTAACAATTCAGCCGTCTGAATACTTAAAACCGTTTTTTGTGGTCTTTATATCTTGGATTGTTGCGGGTAATATTCACAGCAACCCAAGAGCAGGATTGATTTTATCTTTTTTTTCAATGGCCATTTGCGTATCTTTACTTACCATGCAACCCGATTTAGGGCAGACTGTCGTTTTGATTGGTTGCTGGGTTTTAATCCATTTTATTGTTGGGGTGTCTTGGTTCTTTTCCGCAGTTTTTTTTACTTTTGTTTCAACAGTTGCTTTTTTCTTTATTCAATTCTCTAATCATGTAGCAACCAGATTGAAGACTTTTTTTTCAAATGTTGTTGATCCAACATCTCAGATGGGTTTGGTTGAGCAAGCAATTCACTCGGGTGGGTTTTTAGGTGTTGGTGCTGGAAATGGTAAGATTAAATTTAGCCTTCCAGATGCCCATACTGACTTTATTATAGCTGTTGCTATAGAGGAATTTGGTCTAATAGTTTTCATTATCATTTTAACACTCTATATAATTATATTGCTAAGGACATTATCCAGGTTATTAGTCGAAAGGAATCCCTTTTTACTATTGGTTGGCCTTGGGTTGTTGACGATTATCCAGACACAGGCTCTCATTAATTTAGGAGTGGCAGCGCGCTTACTTCCGACAAAGGGGATGACATTACCCTTCATTAGCTATGGAGGGTCCTCAATGGTCGCTATGGGAATATTAATGGGTCTGCTACTCAACGTAACGAGGCGTAGAACTAGGGAGGATATAGATAGCTTTATGGGTGGAACTTAATGGATAAAAAAGGTGTTTGCATACTATCAACAGGAGGTACTGGAGGTCATGTCTTGCCTTGCACCGCTCTAGCTACTGAACTTAATGCTATTGGGTGGGAGGTTATAATTTTTACCGACGTAAGGGGTTCACAGTATCTTGATAAAAGTTCAAGTGAGTACTCAATAGAGGTTCTTAAAATTTCTTCAGAAACAGCTTCACTTAGAAAAAAAATCCTAGAGCTATATTATCAATTACCTCTTGGGGCTTTACGCTCAGGGAAACTTATGTTTAAGAAAAAACCTAAGTTTGTCTTAGGTTTTGGAGGAGTTTCTACCTTCCCAATTCTCTTGATGTCTGTTCTACTAAGGATACCTACATTTATTCATGAACAGAATGCCGTTTTAGGAAGAGTAAACAGATTTTTTCAGAGATTTAGCGCAAAAGTTTTTTGCCATTTTTCAAATACCTTATTTTTAGATCCAAAAATAGGCTTAAATACTGGCAACCCCATTAGAAATAATATACTTCAAAAGTTTAACTCCCAATACCTTGGGCCTGGTCCATGGCCTATTACGGTTTTGGTGCTTGGTGGATCGCAAGGTGCAAGGTTACTATCTGACGCTTTACCGAACTGCATAGAAACGCTTTCTAAAAAAACTAAAGAACGCTTAACAATTTTTCACCAGGCAAGAAAGGATGATGTCGATAGAGTTTTTGCAGCTTACAGTGCTATGGATTTAAGAGCATGTGTTCGACCATTTTTTGAAGATGTAGAAAGACTTATGTCAGAGTCTCAGATCATTATTTGCAGGGCCGGATCTAATACATTAGCAGATATATCGATCGTTGGAAGGCCTGCAATACTTATACCTTTAAAGCACGCCAAGGATGATCATCAGCTTCGTAATGCAAGAATATTTGCTAAGGAGGGTGGAGCAATGGTGATTGAAGAATCCCCAAGTCTTGTCGAAGATTTGTCTGAAAAGTTAAGGCTAATTTTGAATTCTCCTTCAAAAACAAGTGCTATGGCTGATAAAGCATTGAAAATGGGTAAACCCGATGCCTCAAAAAATATAATTAGAACAATTGAGACATTTTTAGGAGAAAAAGGATGATTGCTACTAGATTACCCTTAAATTTGGGACCAATACATTTTATTGGGATTGGTGGCATAGGAATGTCAGGAATCGCTGAGGTTCTCGTAAATCTTGGTTACTTTGTACAAGGTTCTGATATAAAGAAAACTAACATAACGGTTAGGCTCGCATCTTTGGGAGTAAAGATATTCTACGAGCATGACAAAGAGAACATTAGCAATTGTTCTGTTGTTGTTATTTCTTCCGCTATAGGACAGGACAATATTGAGTTAGCCTTTGCGAAACAACTTGGGATTCCTACAGTTTCTAGGGCAGAGATGCTAGCAGAATTAATGAGAATGAAGTTAAATATTGTGGTCGCGGGGTCTCATGGAAAGACAACAACAACCTCACTTGTTGCCTCAATTGCAGAAGTAGGAAATTTAGATCCTACAGTCATCAATGGTGGAGTAATAAAAGCATACGGTTCTAATGCAAGGTTAGGAGAAGGAGAATGGATGGTTGTAGAAGCAGACGAAAGTGACGGGTCATTTAACAAACTACCTGCAACTGTTGCGATAGTAACGAATATTGATAGGGAGCATATAGATTACTATAGCAGTTTTTTAAACTTAAAAAGAGCTTTTGAAAGATTTATCTCAAGTGTTCCTTTCTACGGAGTAGCCATTTGTTGTATAGATGATAAAAACGTTGCTAATGTAATCTCAAATGTCAAGGATCGAAAAATTATTACTTACGGATTTTCAGAAAAGGCAGATATTATAATAAGAAATTTAAGAATTGGTGAACAAGGCACAAGATTTGACTTAGATGACAAAGTTGCAAATATTTATTTGAGAGACTTCTATTTACCAATGATAGGTCAACATAATGCTCTAAATGCTTGTGCTGCCATTCTGGCAGCTTCAAATTTGTCAGTCCCGATAAAATTAATCAAAAGTGCGTTAGCAAAATTTCAAGGAGTATCGAGGCGCTTCACTAGGATTGGCTTCTTTAATGGAGCCACTATAATAGATGACTATGCACATCATCCTGTAGAAATCGAAGCTGTCATTTCTGCTGCTAAAGCGATTACAAATGGAAGAATAATAGTAGTACACCAGCCGCATAGATTTTCAAGACTGAGGTCATTATTCAAAGACTTTAAGAAATGTTTTAGAGGTGCAGATATTCTTGGGATAGCCCCTGTT
The DNA here is from genome assembly GCA_902619165.1 of uncultured Alphaproteobacteria bacterium. Classification (GTDB taxonomy): domain Bacteria; phylum Pseudomonadota; class Alphaproteobacteria; order Rhodobacterales; family Rhodobacteraceae; genus CACIJG01. The sequence continues at coordinate 82,356 of CACNDI010000002.1, read as the reverse complement.
TTTGCCGCTGGTGAACACAAGATTGAAGGGTTTGATAGTAAAACCCTGATAAAATCCTTTACAAGAAAAGAGACACAAAAGGTTGAGTATATTGAAGATGAAATTTCGTTTAGTAAATTTTTAAAAACAAATTGTAATAGAGGCGACATTTTCTTAACTCTTGGGGCTGGCAGTATAACTAATTGGGTTAATAACCTATCTTTTTTAAATGATGAAAATGGACATGAATAAAAAGAGTAAATTGGGTTTCGTTGATGAAAATCAATTTTCAGGATCAATAAGTTATTCTTTTCCTTTATCTAAAATTAGCTGGTTGAAGGTTGGAGGACCAGTAGATATTTTATTTAGGCCAAAAAATTTGGATGATTTATCTAGGTTTCTTTCTCTAATACCGGTTGAAGTGAATGTTATGCCGATTGGAGCTTGTTCAAATCTTTTGGTAAGAGATGGAGGCCTTTCAGGAGTGGCAGTAAAACTAGGTGGGAGCTTTTCAGAAATAGAAATAAATAATAATCAAGTAAAGCTTGGAGCTGGGAATTTTAGCTCTAAGGTTGCTGTTTATTTATCTGAACTAGGTTACGATTTATCTTTTTTAAGAACAATACCCGGAACCATAGGAGGCGCAATAGCGATGAACGCTGGCTGCTATGGCAAATACATAGGTGATTATGTACGAAGTTTAGAAGGAGTTAATAAGTCGGGTAAAATTATCCGTTTGGGTAAGGAAAATCTCCAATTTAAATACCGCTGTACTAAGTTACCAAATGACTTTATTGTGACCTCCGCTATTTTGAAGCCGAAAATAGAAAAAAAAGAGGCAATAAAATTGAAAATGAAAGAGATGTTGTCCAAAAGGGAAGAGACACAGCCCACCAAAAAAGCAACCTGTGGTTCAACTTTCAAGAATCCTGACGGAAAATCATCACTTATGCTAGAGGAAGCAATAGAGTTAAAAGCGTGGAGTTTGATTGATAGAGCAGGATTAAGGGGCAAACAAATGGGCAAAGCCATGGTATCAAAAAAGCATCCTAATTTTTTAATAAATCTGGGGGGCGCAACTTCTGAGGAAATGGAGGCGCTTGGAGAGTATGTCAGGAAATCAGTCTATGAGAAATTTAAAGTTTCGCTTGATTGGGAGGTAATAAGGGTTGGGAGACAATAAAATTGAACACAACAGCTAATCCAAAAAACATCTCTAAAGTCTTAGTATTACAGGGAGGGGTTTCAGAGGAGAAAGAGGTGTCAGATTCAACTGCTGAGAGCTGCATAGAGGCACTTGAAAGAATAAACCTAGTTGTTGAGGCGGTGAGTGTTAACTCAAACAATATACATAACTTAGCTGAAGTCATAAAAAGTCAGGAGCCTGATGTAATATTTAACGCCTTACACGGTGGCATTGGAGAGAATGGTACTATTCAGGGCCTATTTGAAACATTGAAAATTCCATATACACACTCCGGAGTTTTATCTTCGGCGACAGCAATGGATAAATTTATCTCAAAAAAAATATTTAAGACATTCGGGTTACCAGTAATAGAAGACCTGCTTTTACGTGGAGAAGAACAATTACATGAGGTGCCTTTTGCCCCTCCATTTGTAATTAAGCCAAATAGTGGAGGTTCCTCTGTTGGAATTCATTTTATTAAATTCGAAGAGCAAATTGAGGAGGTTAGGAGGTTTGTTACAGATCACGATAGGGAGTATCTTTTGGAGAAATATATTCCTGGTAGAGAGTTAACTGTTGCTGTTCTAAATGGTAGACCTTTTACAGTTACAGACATTGTAACTGACGACTGGTATAATTACGATGCTAAATATAAAAGTGGCGGCTCTGAACATATTGTTCCTGCAGATATTCCGCAAGAGATATTCGATCTTTGTATAAATTATGCAGTTACTGCACATAATTCTTTGGGTTGTAGAGGTATTACTCGTTCGGATTTTAGATGGAATGAAAAGGATGGGAAAGAAGGTCTATATATACTCGAACTAAATACCCAGCCCGGGATGACTAAAACTTCCCTTGTGCCTGAACAGGCAAAATACATCGGCCTAGACTTACAATACATTTGCCTAGAGTTGATTAAAGACGCATCGTGTAACAAATAGGCGAGATATGAATTGGTTGAAATCTAATGATCCAGCGCCATCGAGGTTATATTATAAGATAAACAGATTATTTTATAGGCTTTGGTTTAGATTGCTCTTAATGGCAGTTCTCTTGGTAATAATTATATTGCTATCGAAAAAATTTTTCTACAAAGGCATTGACTTAAATGCAGAAATTAGATTTTTAAGTGAGGAAAGTTCCGCTATATACAAAGGTCTAACAGAACTCTCTATAACTAGAATTTTAGTAAAAGGTGGCCAAGAATCGTTGAAAAAAGAAATAATAACTTTAGTTGAGAATGCTGCGATCGAAGGGTTTTCCGCGTTGAATGCTCAGGCCTTAAGAAAAAAGATAGAAGATATAAGAAAAGTTAAAAAAGCTTTTGTTAGGTTTTCTACTGATGGATTAGTAATTGTAAATGTCATTGAAAGAAAAGAAGCCGTAGTATTCTTTAATAACGATCTATATGAGGTCCTTGATGGTACTGGAGTTATATTGTCGATTAAACAGAATTATGAAGGGTTATCAAGTCTCCCTCTATTAGTTGGAAAAGATGCATCAAAAAATATTAATGCATTATTAGCATTGGTAAATGAAATAGGATCCTATCAATCTGAGGTATTATACTATGAATGGGTCGGAGAAAGACGATGGGATATTCATATGAAAAGCGAGTTAGTTTTTAAGTTGCCAGAGAATAATTTGAATAAAGGAATAGAGGTAATGCGTATGTTTCTGCATGAGACAAATAAGCTTTCAAAACCTGTGGTTTCTGTTGATTTGAGAAATATAGATAAGCCAATAATAAGGTTCAGGAAAGCCCCACCTATCGAATACATTCAAAAAAATACAAAGAGGTTGGCAGGTTGAGGAAACTATTGCAGAGTCAGAGGCAATTAAGACAAAAAAGGTTGGCCGCTATAAAAAAGGGAACTGTTGGTCTGATAGACCTAGGAAGCTCTAAGGTAATGTGCCTAGTAGTTTCTCTTACCGACATAAATCAAATTAATTCAATCTCAACTAGCAAATCAGGTAGAGGAGTGACTTTTAGAGTTATTGGCGCTTCAACCACAAAGTCTAGGGGGATTAGGGATGGTGAAATCTATGAGATGAGGGAAGCAGAAAGTGCAATAAGGACTGTAATTCAACGGGCCCAAAAAATGGCAGGTTGCCTAATTGAAAATGTTTTTCTGACCTTTTCTAGTGGCACTCAAAAATCTACTTTGATCTCATCCTCTATTGAATTTATTCAGAGGGAAGTAACAGAACTAGATATCGGACATGCGCTTTCAAAGTTAAATCTAGTTTATGATGATTTGAAAAGAGAAATAATTCATGCTTTGCCAGTTAATTTTAGCATCGATGATAAGCACGGATACATGGACCCGAGAGGAATAACTGGCTCTAAGCTGTCGGTCGACGTTAATATTGTTTCTATTCAATCGGATATTATAAAGAATATGGTGAGTTGTTTGAATAAGTGTGATCTGTCTTTAGCAGGAATAGCGCTTGCCCCCTATGTTTCGGGGCAATCAAGCCTTCTTGAAGATGAAATGCAAATAGGTGTTGTTTGTATTGATTTAGGTGCTTCCAGTTCGAGTATATCAATTTTCTTTCGAAAGAATTTAATATTCTCTGAATCGATAAGGATCGGAGGACAACATATAACTAGCGATATCATGCAGGCATTTCAAATCTCTTTCCTAGCAGCTGAAAGATTAAAAGTATTGCATGGAGGTTTGATGCCGGCCAATTCGGATGATAGAGAAACTATAGAATTGCCTGAGAACAATACAGATTTTTATGCTGACAGAAGAACTATAACAAAGTCTGAATTACTAGGAGTAATAAGGCCAAGAGTTGAGGAGATCTTTGATTCACTAAGGATAATATTGGACAGATCGGACTTCGAGTTTCTACCTGGACAAAAAGTCGTTTTAACTGGTGGGGGTAGCAAGTTAGCGAATATATTAGATTTTACTTCTATATTTCTTGGAAAGCCAACACGTGTCGCCGTACCAATGAGGATCCAAGGTCTGCCGGCATCAACTCATGGCCCTGAAACAGCAGCTGCTATAGGGCTAGCCTTAAATCTAGCTCAACCGCAAGATGAGTTATGGGACTTTAAAGCACCCTTTGAGCATGAAGGGGATGAGCTAATAAGAAGAACATGGCGGTGGGTAAAGTCAAACTGGTAAAACCTTTCCTCAGAAAAACTCGGGTAGAAGATAAAAATAGTGACGAGTTATAGTGATTCGGTTATTATACGAATCAGCAGTAAAAAAAACAAAAAAACTAAAATGGCAGGCAACAATGGCAATAAATATAAGGATTCCTGAACATCAGGAATTGAAGCCAAGAATACTAGTTTTTGGTATTGGAGGCGCTGGCGGAAACGCTGTAAATAATATGATGTTAAAAAATCTGGAAGGAGCAGAGTTTGTAGCTGCGAACACGGATGCGCAGGCCTTACAGCAGTCTAATGCTCAAACAAAGTTACAGTTGGGGTTAAAAAGAACGCAGGGGCTCGGAGCTGGTGCAAAGCCGGAGGTTGGAAACGAGGCTGCAGTGGAAAGCACTGAACAGATCGCTGATATTTTAGATGGTGCAAATCTATGTTTTATAACAGCGGGAATGGGTGGTGGAACAGGCACTGGGGCAGCTCCTATTGTTGCTGAGCTGGCTAGGCAAAAGGGAATATTGACAGTTGGCGTTGTCACAAAACCTTTTCAATTTGAAGGGACTACCAGAATGAAACAAGCTGATGAGGGAATATCAGCATTGCAGAAGGTGGTAGATACTCTAATAGTAATCCCTAACCAGAACTTATTTAGACTAGCAACAGAAAAGACAACATTCACTGAAGCTTTTTCTATGGCTGACGATGTTCTTTACCAGGGAGTAAAAGGTGTAACGGATCTAATGGTTAAACCTGGGCTTATCAATTTGGACTTTGCTGATGTAAGGTCTGTCATGGATGAAATGGGAAAGGCAATGATGGGTACTGGAGAAGCTAGCGGTGAGGATAGAGCATTGCAAGCTGCAGAAAAGGCAATAGCTAATCCTTTGTTGGATGAGATTTCACTGAAGGGAGCTACTGGTGTACTTATAAATGTAACCGGTAGTACTGACATGACCCTATTTGAGGTAGATGAAGCAGCAAATAGAATAAGAGACGAAGTAGACCCAGAGGCTAATATAATAGTTGGATCAACCTTTGACTCTGATCTTACCGGGTCTATCAGAGTGTCTGTCGTGGCTACTGGCATAGATGTAGCTGAATTTTCAAAGCCTAATTCTGATGCACTCAATGAAATAAAGGGGTCGGATAGAATTGAAGTCGATAACACCAATCAGCAGGGCTATTTTTCTAGAGTTACTTTGCAAGAAAATCAGATCAAAGACGAGCAATCCACAACTGATGGAGATACTTTAGATAAAGAAAAAAATGAGTTGGAACCAATAGCAAGCACTCTAACTTCGGAAAAATATGTTTATGGAGAAAATATTGGTAATGTTAATAAAGGTGAAAGTGAAAAAAAATTAGAGCAACCGCTAAATAAATCTACTTCAGAGATAAGCCCACCTTCAAGAAAGCAAAACATTGAAACCGCACCCTCGAGTGGGGGTTTGAACAATCTTATAAGACGTATGACGGGCTTTGGAGAAAAAAGAGATCAAGAAGAAAACGAAGCTTCTGAGGATCAAATAGTTCGGCAAGACGAAAAATCAATAACAGAAAGAGAAGATGAAAGCAAATTAGAGATTCCAGCTTTTTTACGTAGACAAGCCAACTGATTAACAATTGAATTATTTTGACATATAACTGTGTATTGAGCTTTCTAGCTGATTAGGTAACCTTTAGATTGAAGGTTGCGATGTTTCAGAAATCTGTAAAAAACTCATTTATGCTCGAAGGCAAAGGCTTACATTTTGGTAAAAATGCCAAAATGATTGTTCACCCAGCGTCAGCAGATCACGGAATAGTTTTTAAGAGAACGGACTTGAAGGAAGACAAAGCTTATGTCAAGGCTAGCTTTGAGAATGTATCAAAGACTTATTTACGGACTCAACTTACAAATAGTATGGGCGTTTCAATAATAACTGCTGAACACATTTTAGCTGCTTTTGCAGGCCTGGGAATTCATAATGCATTGATTGAATTGAACGAAGCAGAGATTCCCATATTCGATGGATCCTCAAGAATATTTGTAAAAGCGATACTCGAAGCAGGAGTCGCTGAGCTCGAGAAAAAGACTAAATTATACAAAGTGGTAAACAGTATTCGAGTAGGAAACCGAGATGCTTGGGCAGAATTAAGGCCTGCGAATACGTTCTCAATAGACTTTGAAATGAACTGGCCTGGCACTGCACTCAACAGACAAAGCCTTGATATGCCTATTGTAAATGGAGCATTCGTGAGAGAAATCTGTGATAGTAGAACTTTTTGTCGAAAAAGCGATGTAATGCGACTGAAAGATGAAGGTTTTGCGTTAGGAGGAGGGATAGAGAATGCAATAGTCGTTGGCGAAAATGAGATGACTGTACAAGATGGATTGAGATATGCTGATGAATGTATTCGACATAAGATTCTTGATGCCCTTGGAGACTTGAGTCTCGTAGGGAGGCCAATTTTAGGAAAATTTATTTCATGTTCTGGTGGTCATGGCCTAACAAACCTTTTGCTGAGAGAGTGTTTTAAAAGGGGGGACATATTAGTTAGTGAAGATTTCTCAGATGGAGATAGGGATAAACTTCCAGGTTTTGATATTTCAGAATCTGATACTCAGAATATACTCTAGTTACTAAAGAATATTTGGCCCTCTTATCTTGACTTATAGATATTATTGAAGTTAGAAAGAACTATGATCTTTTTTTTTGGATTATTAAAAATCTTTACTTCATGTTTGTTACTTTTGCTACTTTTAAGCTGTGGTAACAAATTACCAAGTGAGATAAACGAGGACAACACACCTGAAGAGATAATCAAACTGGGAGATGAAGCTTTTCAAAAGGGCTATTTTGAACGAGCAGGAGATTACTATCTAGAGGTGAACACGTATTTCCCCTATTCAGCAGAAGATGAGCTTGGATTGAGCAAAGCTGTGGATGCATATTACAAAGCAGGAAAGTTCGAGGACTCACGTTTGGCATCTGCCAAATTTTTAAGCCTCTACCCAGAAAGTAATAGAGCCCAACAAGTACTATACTTTCAGTCAAAGGGTTATTGTGATGAGATAGATATTGTTGAGAGGGATCAAGCAGCTGCGAGAGAATGTATTGCGAGCTTTTCAGCTTTTCAAAGGCTATACCCTAAAAGTAGCGCAAAAAAAGAGGCTGAGAGTAATATCAGGAGAGCTAGAGAATTCCTAGTAGGTCAGCAATTAAATGTTGGAAAATATTATCTAAAGAGAAATAATCCAACAGCTGCTATGAGAAGGTTTAAAAAAATAAAGAAAACTACAAAAGCTTCCAGTTTTTTACCTGAAGTATCGTATAGACTTATTGAAAGCTTTCTAATAATTGGACTATTCAATGAGGCATTGTCTGAAATGAAATATATGAGGAAAAAATTCCCAGCCAGTGATTGGACTAATGAAGCTTCTAATTTAATCGATAACTCAGGACTTAATTAGCTTGATAAAAAAACTTTTTGTACAAAATATTTTTTTAATCGAAAATCTAGAATTAGAATTTACATCGGGTCTTAATGTATTAACGGGTGAAACTGGAGCTGGGAAGTCCATTCTTTTGGACTGCTTGGGTTATCTTCTAGGAAAAAAAAATACAAGGATTGAGCTGGGCAACCGAGCTGAGACGGCCACCCTCATCGGAGAGTTTCAATCAGAGAAAAATGGCTTAATGAGCCAATTCCTGTCTGAAAGGGGATTTCCGACAGATGGTAATCTGATATTGAGACAAAGTGTTAGTACGAGTAGTAAACGAAGAGCTTTTATTAATGACCTACCCTGTTCATTAGAGTTGGTTCGAGATCTGGGTAACCTAATTCTAGATCTAAACGGTCAGTTTGAGGAACAAGGATTGTTAAATGTAAAAACTCATAGAGGTTTACTGGACACCTATGGTAATTTACAGAACAATTTAAAGAAAGTTGACAGATATTGGACAGAGCTTAATAAATTAAAAAAACTACTCGATACTGAGTACAAAAGAAAAGATTTGGTAGAAAATACGGACTTCTTGGAAAAATCAATTCAACAGATCAATGAGCTACAACTTGATCAGAGCGAACTGGAGAGTATTGTGTCGCATAGAGAGGAGCTTAAAAAAGCTAGCCGAAGTAACGCCGGTATTCTTGATACTTTTCAAGCCCTAAATAAAGAGATGGTGGAAGAGAGCATTTTGAATGCAATTAAGTCTTTAGAAAGATTAGAAAAAAAAGTTGATGTTGATAACCAGTTACCGATTGAAAAGTTTTACACTGCTTTGGAAAAGTTTTCACAGGCTTGCGAAAAATTGGATCAAATTAGAGAAAAAAGCGTTGATAGTGAAAAACAACTTGTTGAAATAGAAGATCGGTACCATTCAATAAAGAGAATATGTACAACTCACAATGTTGAGCTCGATCAAATATTCAACTTACAAGGTTCATTAGAAGAAGAATTAAAAAGCATAAGAGAAGTTGAGTATAAAATAAAAGATATAGAGAAAAAAATTTTATTGATAAGTGATCGGTATCAGAAAGAAACAGCTTTTTTATCAAATGAAAGGTACAAATTTGCTGCTAAGTTGGACAAAAAGATAGAAAAAGAATTAAAGCCATTAAAGCTAGAGCTTGCTAAGTTTAAAACAGAGATATTAAGGGATCAGGAATCTAAATTTGGATGCGATCATGTTTGCTTCACTACTGAAATTAACCCAGGCTCTGGATTTAAACCTCTGAATAAAATCGCTTCTGGTGGAGAGTTATCAAGATTTCTTCTTGCCGCAAAGCTATGTTTTTTTGATGAAGATAGCAAAAAAACACAAATCTTCGATGAAATTGATAGAGGAGTCGGAGGAGCTACAGCGTCAGCAATTGGGAAAAGGTTGCTAGAGTTATCCAAACATGAACAAGTATTAGTCGTTACCCATTCTCCTCAAGTTGCTGCTTACTCTGATAATCATCTTAAGGTTGAAAAGATTAATTCTGAGAAGTCAACAATAACAAAAGTTACCACTCTAAATGAAGAAAAGACTGTAAGGGAAATTGCGAGGATGCTATCTGGAGAATTGGTGACCTCTGAAGCCTTGGCTGCAGCAGCCAAACTAAGACATACTAGTAGGGGGATTAGTTAATTTTTACAACCTTGCCTGGATTCAATATCCCATTTGGATCAAACGTTCTTTTTATGGACGACATGACCTGGTAAGCTTCGCCGTGCTCTTTTTCCATGAACTCAATTTTACCTATTCCTACTCCATGCTCTCCCGTGCAGGTACCTTCCAGTTCTAAGGCACGTTCTACTATTCGCCTAGTCAGATCTTTTGCTAAATTTATATCATCATCATTATTAGGTCTAACCATTATTCCAGAGTGAAAATTTCCATCACCCACATGCCCCATTATGCTGGGCGCCATTCCTTTTGATTTCATCTCTTTAGCTGTTTGATCTATCATTTCAGCTAAGTTTGATATTGGTACGCAAATATCAGTTACTAAAAATGTATGGTTAGGGTTTTTGGCTTTTATAGCATAATAATAGTTGTGCCTTGCCTTCCAAAGTTTGTTTCTATCTTCAGTCGCGGTACTCCAGTGAAAATCGCTACCACCATTTCCAGCCGCAATCTCTTGTACAGTTTCAGATTGTTCTTTTACGGAGGTTGCACTTCCATGAAATTCAAAAAACAAGTGTTCTTTTATTGGTAAGTCAAGTTTTGAGTACTCGTTTACAGCTTCGATAGATGTTGAGTCCATAAGTTCGGATCTTGCAATTGGTATTCCGATTTGAATTGTTTCAATTATTGTTCTTATCGCGCTAGCTGTGTCTGGAAATGAGCAAATTGCTGATGCAATCTCTTCTGGTATACCCTGTAGGCGTAATGTTAATTCTGTTATTATGCCCAATGTCCCTTCTGATCCGACTATCAACTTCGTGAGGTCATATCCCGCTGAAGACTTTCTCGCTCTAGAGCCTGTCTTGATTACTCGCCCATCCGACATTACGACTTTTAGACTGATTACATTTTCTTTCATCGTACCATATCTAACAGCTGTTGTGCCTGAAGCCCTCGTAGCCGCCATCCCTCCAACAGAGGCGTTAGCTCCAGGGTCAACTGGAAAAAATAACCCAAATTCCTTTAGGTTAATGTTAAGTTCCTCCCTTGTTATTCCCGGTTGCACAGTTACATCCATATCATCTGGATTCACGTTCAAGATTTTTTTCATTTTTTCAAAGGATAAAGTCACACCACCATTTACTGGAATTGAGTTTCCTTCAAGGCTAGTTCCTGTGCCCCAAGGTATTACAGGGCACTTATGTCTATTGCATATTTCCATTACTTCAGAAACTTCTTTTTCATCTTTCGGGTATGCGACAGCGTCGGGAAGCATTTCTTTGTAATAGGTTTCGTTTTGCCCATACTGCTTTCTTTCAGCTGCTGAAATGCACAGACGGTCTCCTATCAAACTTTTTAACTCACTTATAGCATTTTCAATTGACATGTTTGGCCTCTCAAATACAAAGTAATTGTAACAGTTAAAAAAAAAAATAAAATATAAATGACAACCCAAAATCAAGTTGAAAAAACTTTGAGCTCCCCATTCAGGACAAAGAACCAAATTGTGCTTGGTGAGTGGATAGACTATAACGGCCATATGAACGTTGCTTATTACACTCTCGCTTTTGATAAGGCTTTAGATTTCTTTTTTGAAGATGTGCTCAATATTGGGCCGTCTTTTGTTGAAAAAAATAAAGAGGGACCATTTGCTCTTAAAGCCAGTTATAATTATTTTAGCGAGTTATTGGAAAGTGAAAGCTTTTTCGTCGATATAAGTATTTTAGATTTTGATGCAAAAAGAGTCCATGTCTTCGGTGAAATGAGAAAAGATAAGTCGCTAGAATTATCAGCTGTTTTTGAGACGGTTCTGATGAATATGGATCTGAATGCACGCAAAGTTAAACAATATCCGGACAGAGTGTTAGAGCTGTTCAAGCTTTTTAAGTCATCATTGCACCAGGATAAAATACCTTTAGAAATAGGAAAGAAAATTACATTAAAAAAATAAGTTATAAAACCCCACATGCGTCTTTAAGCCATGTTTTCTCAGAGACATTTAAAATAGGACTTAGCTTATTATAGACATTATCGTGATATGAATTCAGCCAATGTAACTCGTCGCGACTAAGCAATTTTTTTTCGATGAGCTTTTTTTCGAATGGGACTAGTGTTAATGTCTCGAACTCTAAAAATTGTTTCTTCTGCCTTGAGTTTCCACTCTTCTTTTTAACATACACTAAGTTTTCCAATCTTATTCCTAACTTACCTTCCAAATAGACTCCGGGTTCGACACTTAAAATCATCCCTGGGTTTAACGGAACCGTATTAAGTCTTGAAATTCCTTGAGGGCCTTGATGCACATTTGAAAACACCCCCACTCCGTGACCAGTTCCGTGGTCGTAATCTAACCCATATTCCCACAAAAAGTATCTAGCCAAAGGATCTAATTCCTTTCCTGTCAATCCTGAGGGCCATCTGAGCTTACTTAGGCATATTAGGCCTTGTAATACTTTTGTGTAGAGAAATTTCTGTTCTGGTGAGACTCGTCCTTTTATTATGGTCCGGGTAACATCTGTAGTACCCTCAAGGTATTGCCCCCCACTATCAACCAAAATGAGGTCTGAGGGGTTTATTTGCTTATTACTCTTCGGCGACACTCTATAATGAGTTATAGCAGCGTTAAATCCTGCCGCACTTATGGTATCAAAAGAATTATAATAAAAAGAAGGATCAATTTTTCTGACTTGTTCCAGCTTCTTCACAAGTGCGATCTCATCAAGGGTATTGACTTTTGTGCTTTTAAACCACCTCAGAAATCTTAATAAGGCTACCCCATCTTTTTCATGGCTCTTAATTGAACCCTTTAATTCAATTCGGTTTTTTTTTGCCTTTAATAAAGATATAGCATTACAGACTTTCTTTGTTTCTATACTATGCCCTACGATTTTCTTTTTAAGAATAAAAGGAGTATTGGTTGGTTCAAATAGAACCTTCTTTAATTTTTTTAAATCTTTAAAAAAAAAATCAAAATGTTTCAATTTCACATTTTTTCTAAGTTCTATGACAGAATCTTTATAAGCGTCTCTCATAGAATAGATACATACATGATTATAGTGCACAATTGCATAGCAGTTCATCAGGGGAGAGTTCGGAACATCTTTACCTCGTATATTCGCTAGCCAACAAATTGAATCAGAACAGGTAAGTATAAAGCCCTGTTCTTTATTAAGATTAAGTTTCTTCTGTATTTTTTTGATTTTCTGAGTAGTATTTTCTCCTGAGAGTTTGTACGGCCTTAAAAAGGGTTTAGCCAAGGCTTCAAATGGCTTCCCTAACCACACTGCATCTATTAAGTTATTAACTTCTTTAAGTCTAATAGATTTTTGTAGCATTTCTTTTTGTGTTTCTATCTCCTTTATTGAGTGCAACCAAGGGTCAAAACCTATTATTATATTTTTTTTAACGTTTTTCTGTAACCAAGAATATGGTGAGTTCTTAGTTATGTTTTCAATTGTAAAAAAAGATTGGTCGACTTCCTGTCGTATCTGAATACTGTATCTACCATCCGTAAATATGACGGCAGAGTCATTAAATATTATTGCAAATCCTGCAGAGCCAGTAAACCCTGTAATCCATTCCAAACGGTTGTGAAAGGGCGCAGTAATTTCATTGAAGTACATATCATTGTGAGGAACCAAAAAGGCATCTAACCCATACTCTTTGAGTTTTTTTCTTATAAGAGCAAGTCTTTCTCTTATTGATAACTCTGTTTTATTATCTTTATACTTATTTTTAGTTAACACTCAAGAATTTCCGATGTTGGGTTTCTGTTCTTCAAAGAGGTCAGCTAATTGCTCTGTCATGGCGCCAGCAAGTTGTTCAGCATCTGTAATCGTAACGGCTTTTTTGTAGTATCGTGTTACGTCATGTCCAATTCCAATAGCAAGTAGCTGTACTCGATTTGTTGTCTCTATTTTATTAATGATATGTCTGAGGTGCTTTTCTAAGTAATTTGCAGGATTTACAGATAGTGTCGAGTCGTCGACAGGCGCTCCATCAGATATAACCAGTAAGATTTTTCGATTTTCTTCTCTCTTTATAAGCCTCTTATGTGCCCATTCTAAAGCTTCTCCATCGATGTTTTCTTTTAAAAGCCCTTCTTTCATCATTAGACCTAGGTTTAGCTTTGCCCTTCTCCAAGGCTCATCGGCGTTTTTATATATAATGTGCCTTAGGTCATTAAGTCGACCTGGATTCTTTTGTCGCCCTTGCGCCAACCATTTTTCTCTTGATTGTCCTCCTTTCCATGCTTTAGTAGTAAATCCTAGGATTTCACATTTAACATTACATCTTTCCAAGGTCTTAGCTAGTATTTCAGTGGATATTGCTGCTATTGATATCGGCCTGCCTCGCATCGATCCAGAATTATCGATCAATAAAGAAACTATAGTATCCTTAAAGTTCGTACTACTCTCTTGTTTAAAGCTTAACGGCGTGGTTGGATTTAATACTACTCGTGACAGCTTAGCAGCATCTAATAATCCTTCCTCTAGATCAAATTTCCAAGTTCTATTTTGTTTAGCCTGTAGTCTTCTTTGAAGCTTGTTTGCCAGACGCGATACAGCACCTTTTAGACCATCTAGCTGTTGATCTAAGTATTCTCTCAATTTTTCCAATTCACTTGTATCCGCAAGCTTATCTGCACTTATTTCTTGATCGTTAGCTGCATCAAATATTTGATAAAATGTTTCTTTAGATGGGTTATTCTGGATATTGTGAATAACTTGGTTTTCACTTTGATCTTCACCCTCTATAGCCTCCTCTATCTGACTATCTTCTATATCTGCATCTGCACTTGCAGTTTGTTGGGGCTCCCCATCATCTGTTTCACCATTTTCCGCATTATCATTTTCTTCATCGTCTGATCCCTGTCCTGCCTCTTCTTGTTCTACTTCCTCTTGACTGTTTTCTTCTATATCACTATCCGCATCATCTAGCTCCCCAAGCTGTTCTCCATACCCAAGTCTTTCAATTAACTTTCGACTTAGAAGGGCAAACTTCTCTTGATCAAAGATGTCGTCAGTTTTGTTAAATTCCGGTTGAGTAGTTAAATCTTTAAACACTTCTTTCGCATCTAATAGTTGAGATGCTTCAGAAGGTAAATCCATTTCAGATAGTTGCCTTTTTATAAAATACCTTGCAAGTTGTGAAACATCTTCTTCCTTCACTCCGATAGAGTTTTTCGTTGAGTGCTCTGAAGCCTCTACTTTTGTTTTTTGCCAAATATTTTTCTTCGATCCAGGGTAATACTTTTCTCCAAGCAATTCGCACCTTGCTACTTCAAGTTCATGATATATCTCTTTCGCTTGTTCACCAGATGGATCATATCTTGAGTAGGTCTCTTCGTTTTTAAATCTCGCTTGTAGAGCCAGCGAGTCTGCTGTCCCTCTGACCTTTAATATTTCAGACTCATTTGGCTCCTTACTTATCTGAGGAAGCTTGATTACTTCTCCATAATCGCCGCTAGGATCAGCAGAAAATTTTATCTTTAGGTTCTCATTTCCAGATATAGCTCTCGTTGTCTCCGATATTGATTTTTTGATACCGTCAGTTTCCTCAAATTTTTTTTCCTTGTTCATTTTATTCGGAGGCAGCTTTCAACAAAATGCTCTCTGGTAACTCTATATCGAAGCAGCGCTGAAAAAATTCAGAAACAGTTGACCTTTCTAGCTCATCACACTTGTTTAAAAAACTCATTCTAAACGCAAAAGCTATATCTTCGAAAATTAGACTATTTTGAGCCCACGCTATAACAGTTCTTGGGGACATAACTGTAGATATATCTCCACCTATGAACGCTTTTCTTGTCAATTCGGCAACTAGTACCATCTTTTTAATATTTTTTCGTCCATCATCACTCCCATACTCCGGACAATTGGCAATAATTATCTCTTCCTCTACTTCATTTTTAAGATAATTAAGCGTTACTACTAGAGACCAGCGATCCATTTGACCCTGATTTATCTGCTGCGTCCCGTGATAAAGCCCAGTTGTATCACCTAGTCCAACCGTATTGGCAGTAGCAAATAGTCTAAAAAATCGGTGCGGTTTTATCACTTCATTTTGATCTAGTAGGGTTAATTTACCCTCGGTTTCTAATACTCTCTGTATAACAAACATAACATCTGGCCTCCCAGCATCATATTCATCAAATACTAAAGCTGAAGGATTTCTTAATGCCCAAGGTAGGATGCCTTCTTGAAATTCAGTTATCTGCTTTCCTTCTCTCAGCTTTATCGCATCTTTCCCAATAAGATCAATACGGCTAATATGGCTATCGAGATTAACACGCACACAGGGCCAATTTAATCTAGCGGCAATTTGTTCTATGTGGGTAGACTTTCCTGTCCCATGGTACCCTTGCACCATGACCCTTCTATTCTTTGAAAACCCTGCCAAAATTGATAGAGTGGTATCATTATCAAATACATATGATGTTTCCAATTCAGGTACTCTTTCGGTCGGCGACTCAAAAGCGAAGACTTCCATTTTGGTGTCTATTCCAAATACTTCAGCTACATCAACTTTTTTCATTGGAATATTTTCTTCTTTCATCACTAATCCTTATTTAAATGTCTTTTTTCTAGTCTATTTCACTGATCAATCGCCAAATCGTTTACTATTTCTTATTTGATCCCACGCCCAAACCACTTCTGTCATTCTTTCTTCATCATCCCTTTTCCCATCATTTGTATCAGGATGCAAATCTTTAATGAGTATTTTATAGAGTTTTCTTATCTCGCCTTTAGTCATGGATGCTGTAGCACCTAGTATTGATAGAGCTTTCTGCTCTGAATGGTTAAGTCTTTTTTCCGCACCTAAAGAATTAGTTTCGTTGTTCCCTAAACTATCAATAAAACCGTACGGATCCTCGATCCCAAACCGCAGTCTAGAGTTTCCGTCGGAATGAGCTCTATTTACTGATGATTTGGAGCCAAATGGCTTTGTTTTTCTACCCCATGTTTTTGAGAGATTTACCTCTTTTTCAAATTCTTCTTCTGAATGATTTTTAAAAAAGTTCCACCTTGTGTTATACTCTTTAACATGCTTCAGGCAAAACCAGTGGAAGTTCTCTAAATCTTTTGGAGATTTAGGAGCTCTATACTTTGCTTCCTCGGAACAATTGTCGACATCACAGGTTCTTACGGATGACTCAAATCCTCCAGAAGCAGAGCTTTTCTTAGATCGTCTTTTCTTGTCAGCAGAAACGGATATGTCGTAATCAAGGAAGGATTTATTTTGCATCTCGATTTTCTGTTATAATTATGAAAGTATATACAATAGTGCCATTATAGAGATAACCAAGAAAAAATTTAGCCTTTTGGATAAAATATATGAATTACGTAAGCATAATAGATGAAACTCTACGAAAAACCTTTGAACCTATTTTTTTAGAGGTTGTAGATGAAAGTGAGCTGCATCGAGGTCATATTGGGTTTAAGGATGGGACACAAACTCACTTTAAAGTTGTAATTAGCGCAAAGATTTTTGAAAAAATGTCTAGGGTATCTCGAGAAAGAGCTATTCATAAGGCTTTAGGTTCTAGCATAATGAACAATATTCATGCACTATCAATAAAGTTCCAATAAAATGGAATGCTAGTATTGTTCAATACTAGCTGCGCTTAAGGATAACTGTGCCTTTTTCTTTTTTTACAAAACTAAAATTCAAAACCTAAAGAAACAATAAGTTCCGCCCTAATATTTTTAGCAGCATGCATTTCTGATCATTTGAGTTTTTCATTAACAATCTTATTAATGATCTTTGGGTCCGCTTTCCCTTCAGATTTTTTCATTACTTGTCCGACAAACCAACCAATCAGTTTTGGATTACTTTTGACTTTATTGACCTGTGCTGGATTTTCCTTTATAACATCATCAACTATTTGTTCAATTAAACTTGTATCTTGCACCTGACGAAGTCCCAACTCATCCACTAGATCGATTGGATTACCACCAGAATTCCAAATATGATCAAAAATCTCTTTCGCTCCTTTGCTAGAGATCTCATCTTTTTGTATAAGATTTATTAATTCCCTCATCTGTTCAACAGTAATTGGATTTTCGTTGAAAGATAAATTATCCTTATTTAACCGACCAAATAATTCATTGATGAGTAAGTTTGCTGCTATTTTCCCATCCGTATTTGTCGCAATAGCCTCAAAAAATTCCGCTGTAGCCTTTTCTGCAATTATTACCTCAGCGTCATAAGGGGTGATATTAAAGTCATTTATAAATCTTAGATTCTTCTGGTCAGGTAACTCTGGGAGATCATCTCTTATTTTATCAACCCACCCTCTTTCTAAATCAATATTTAATAAGTCTGGGCAGGGAAAATACCGGTAATCATGTGCATCTTCTTTATTTCTCAAGGGACGGGTTTCATTTTTACTTGGGTCATACAGTCTAGTTTCTTGGGCAATTTCTTTTCCAGCCTCTTTAAGTTTTATTTGTCTGCGAGCTTCAAAATTTATTGCTTGTTGTATAAATTTTAATGAGTTCATATTCTTTATCTCGCACCTAGTCCCAAGTAAGTCATAATCACCTGTTTCTATAAATTTTTTATAAGTGGTGATCTCACAAACTGAAACATTTACATCTGCTCTCAAAGAGCCCTCTTGCATATTGCCGTCACATGTTTCAAGATACCTCATTATCAATCTTAATTTTTTTATATATTCAGCGGCTTCAAATGGGCTATTGATTTCTGGTTTAGAAACAATTTCCATTAGCGCTATACCTGTTCTATTCAAATCAACAAAACTGGTGGTTGGATCCATATCATGTATAGACTTTCCTGCATCTTGCTCCAGATGAATGCGCTCTATGCCTACTTCCTTTGGCACTTTTTCTTCTGTTTGGATGGATATTATACCTTTTCCAACAATTGGTTTATATAGCTGGCTAATTTGGTAACCTTGTGGCAAATCAGGATAAAAGTAATTTTTTCTATCAAATCTTGAAATGAGATTAATCTCTGCGTTTATTCCTAAGCCAGTTTTCACCGCCTGCTCAATACAAAATGAGTTTACAACAGGTAACATCCCGGGCATCCCTGCATCTATAAAACTTACGTTAGAGTTTGGTTCAGCTCCAAATTCTGTTGAAGCGCCTGAGAACAGTTTGGATTTTGATTTTACCTGGGCATGAACTTCTAACCCAATCACAAAAACGAATTCGTTCTTTGCTCCTCTTATTAGCTGTGACGTTTCTATGTTCATTTTTCTTCTTCGCTTTTCTACGCAATCAGTATCTAACCCTGCTCCGATAATCAATAAAAAATATTATAAAGATGCCTCAATCTTGTTAAGTATTTCAGAGGTGTCTTTTGAGAGGTTATTACTATTGGAAAGAGCATTTAAAGAAGCTTTCGCTCTGGTCCTGTAAATGTTGGGTAAGAATTTGATTTGTTCAAAAGCCTTAGTAGTACTTGCAGCAATTTGGGGATTTTCTAGATCAATTTTTTTTATCCAATCTGCTATTTCCTTATATCCACACCCATCTTTTTGATGGAAAGCATGGAAATTTCTTTTTGCAAAAGTTCCTATTACGCTATGGAAGTTATTGGGGTTTAACATATTGAAGTCGCTATGGTTTGTCAGTTCGCGGAGTCGATCTAAAGCCAATTTAGGATTTGAATATTGTATTTGGGTAGCAAACCACTTATTCAATAGGACCTTGTTTTTCCCATACTGTAGATAGAATTTTTTGATATTTTCTTTTTTATCGTTTCTGCCGATGTAATTAACTAGGCACGAAACCTTTAAGCTCATATTATTCGAGGTATTAAAAATAATATCGAGAAAATCATCAAGGAAATTTGTGCCTCTATTCAAAAACATTAACGCACATGCTAACAGTCTTTCCTTGTAGTTAGAGTTTTCTCTCAAATATTGTCTGTTATGTATAAAACTCTTAAAGTATGTTATCGAAAACTCCTTAAAAAACCTCTTGTATAAAGCTTCGTATTTACGAAGGTCTGTTTGTATGGCTTTTGGATCAGGTGTGGTTGTTTCTAATAATTTAGAGAAGTACTCATTATCATTGACTGGCTCTAGAAGCTTTGCAAGTAGTGAAGGCGTAAGAACTTTATTTATAAGAATCTCATAAATTCTAGAGATAATATTTTCTACATTGTGTTGATCAGACACTATTTTTTCCAAAGCTATATAGTCGAGCTTCTTTTTGGCCATCCATACGCTTGTGAAATCTGTTTCAAACTCCAAAATAGCAAATAAATCATTAATCGATTGTTTAAATTCAACTATTACTGGGGCTGAAAAGCAATTCAATAGAGAAATAGCGGGTTTTTTACTTATGTTCTTTAATTCAATTGAGGTTGCTTTTTTATCAAGTATGAGCGTTTTCTCTGGCTGTAAAAAATCACCCTTACTGTTTAAAATCTTGTATGTTATAGGCATGACCTTATTTGAATATTTTCTTTGATTTATTGGCTTTTCTTGTCTAAATGTCACCTTGTAATTTTTGCTAACAAATTTTTCAGAAACAACTAACTTTGGTGTTCCTGCCTCATGGAACCATTTAAAAAATTTTTCTAAATTTTTGCTTAAAACAAGTTCAAAATCTTTTTGAAAATCTTCCAGCGTACATGCGCGCCCATCTTGATTTTTAAAAAACTCACTCATTCCTTCTAAAAACTTCTCTCTTCCAACAATTTTTTTGAGCATTCTTATAATTTCCGCACTTTTTTCATAAACTGTAGCCGTGTAAAAATTATTTATTTCAAGGTACCTTGATGGTCTAGCAGCATGCGAAAGTGGTCCTGCGTCCTCTTTAAATTGGTTTTTTATAAGGAAATCTGTTTGATTTATACGGGAAATTTCTTTCTCTAATTGGTCTTCAATGTATTCCTGTTCACGAAATACAGTAAGCCCTTCTTTCAAGCATAGTTGGAACCAATCACGACAGGTTACTCTATTCCCAGTCCAATTATGGAAATATTCATGTGCTATGATCGCTTCTGTAAGAGCGAAATCTGAGTCTGTAGAAGTATCGTTATCATTAAGTATATATTTGGAATTGAAAATATTAAGGCCTTTATTTTCCATTGCTCCCGCATTAAAGTCATCAACAGCTACTATATTAAAAACATCTAGATCATACTCACGGCCATAATTAATTTCATCCCATGCCATCGCTTTTTTAATACAAATAAGCGCATGCTTTGCTTTGCCAACATGCTCTTTCTGGTAAAAAATTTTTATTGATATCAATTTGCCAGATAAAGTTGTGAAAGCTTCTTCATCAAACACTAGATCACCTGCCACCAGCGCAAAAAGATAGCTCGGTTTTGGAAATGGATCGCACCATTCAGAGTAATTATCTGAAATTGTTACCGGGTTTCCGTTAGATAACATGTGAGCATATGATCCGTGAATTCTCACCGTGTAAGTGGAGAGTACATCTGGACGATCAAGAGAATAGCATATCTTTCTAAATCCCTCAGGCTCACATTGTGTTACAAAAATTCCCTCGGACAAATATAGTCCCTCTAAAGTTTTATTTGTTGATGGACTTAGAATATTTTTCATCTCAACCTGAAAGTCTCTTGGGCCAAGAAATTTTTTGGGAATAACAAGCACATGCTTCATAACAGTTAGATGATCTAGCGGAATCTGCTTGCCGTCTATTTTAAGAAAAATCAACTGAATATTTTCCCCTTGCAGGATTAAATCTGTTGGTTTGCCATTATTATTTGAAAAGTGAATCTTAGACATAAGGACTGTTTTTTCAGGGTCTAAGAAAAATTCCAGAGAAACAGACTTCTGTCTATAAACGGAGGGAATGTAGTCTTTAAGTAATTTATATTTAACTTCAGCCACGATGCGCCCTTTATGTCGACTTTGACTTATCCAACTATATGTTCTAATAAATAACAAGATTTATTAAAAAATATAGCTATTTAGCTGTTTGATATGATGCTTTGGAGAATATATTGAAGCCAGTTGTAGGCATAATAGGAAACTCGCACTTGATCAATGACACCTATCCAGCTCAAACGACGGGTTTAATGAATATCGAGCCAATTATGGAGATCTGCAATGCTATTTCGCTTGTGGTGCCAGGGGTGCCGAAAAACGCAACCACTGAAGAACTAGTCAACATATGTGATGGCTTTATATTTACAGGCGGGCGTCCAAATGTTCATCCAAAATTTTATGGACAAAAAGCAACTAAAGAGCATGGGGAATTTGATGTGGGAAGAGATCAAGTTGTAATTCCTCTCATAAAGGAATGTGAAAGGATTGGAAAACCTATTTTAGGTATATGTAGAGGCTTTCAAGAGTTTAATGTAGCCTTTGGAGGCTCTTTGCATCCTGAAATACGTGATTTACCCGGCAGGATGAACCACAGAATGCCACCTGATGGCACTTTGGAACAGAAATTTGCACTTAGACATAAAGTAACTTTTTTGCCTGATAGTGTCTTCGTGAAAATATTTTGTAAAAAAGAGATCAATGTTAACTCTCTACATGGACAGGGTATTGACCGACCAGGACAGAGGGTATCAATAGATGGCTATGCACCTGATGGCACACCAGAAGCTATATCAATAGTTGGGTCAAAGGGATTTTGTCTGGCTGTGCAATGGCATCCTGAGTGGCAGGCTTCGAGAGATGAGAATTCAGTGAAGTTATTTTCAGCATTTCGAGATGCATTAAGAAACGAGACTTTTGCTAGCAGTGAAGAGAAGTTGGTTGGATAGCTTAAATAGACTACTAAGCGTTGCACCTATGATGGATTGCACTGATAGGCACTGTAGATACTTCCATAGACAATTGTCGCAACACGCCTTGTTATATAGTGAAATGATTGTCGACAGAGCAATTATTTTTGGTGAAAGAGAAAGGTTTTTGAAGTTTAATCCTATTGAGCATCCTGTCGCTCTACAACTAGGAGGAAATGATCCAAAGCTTTTGTCTGAAGCCACTAAAATAGCCGTGGACTTTGGATACGATGAGATTAACCTAAATGTTGGATGCCCATCATCTAGAGTAAAATCTGGAAACTTCGGAGCAGCACTCATGAAAAAAATTGATTTAGTTAGATCTTGTGTAGAAGCAATGAAACGCTCTGCGGGAAAAATTCCAGTAACCGTAAAGTCAAGAATTGGAGTAGATGATCAGAAGCCTGATGAAGTACTACCTGAGTTCATAACAAAGGTGGCAGACTCAGGCTGTAGCGTATTTATTATACACGCTAGGAAAGCGCTACTTCAAGGTCTCTCCCCGAAAGACAATAGAAAAATTCCTCCGCTCCAATATTCTTTAGTTTATGAAATGCAAAAGAACTTTCCAAGACTTGATATCATTTTAAATGGAGGGTTAACCAATTTAAAAGAGATGAAATCTTGTGTGGAAAATCGAGTTGCAGGTGTAATGATTGGTAGAGAAGCGTATCAAAATCCATCAATATTATTGAATGTAGACAATGAAATTTTTAATCAAAAGGAAAAGGTCAGAAGTATGAAAGATGTCATTAGTAATATGATTGAGTATTGTAATCGAGAGAAGGCTGAAGGGACAGCGATTAAAGGAGTTTTAAAACATTTGAAGGGTGCATTTAAGGGCCGAGCGAACTCAAAGGAGTTCAAAAGTGTTTTATTCTGCAATGAAACAACAGATTCGGAAAAATTAGAGAGGCTTTCTAACTTGGTTCCAATCTATTGTTAATGGAGCAGGCCATTTTTATCTTCAATTAGCTGATGTTAGTTTTCAGGCGTTCTTTGATCCATGTTTTTTAAACGATCCAGTAAATTTTGTAAAATCAAAACAGCGGAAACTGAATCAATCACTTGCCGTCTTTTTTTTCGTGATAAATCGGCCGACAAAAGAGATCTTTCCGCAGCAACCGTTGTTAGTCTTTCATCCCAAAATGTTATGGGAAGGTCGACAATGTTAGAAAAGTTTTTAGCAAAATCACGGGCAGACTGACATTTTGGCCCCTCTGATCCGTCCATATTTAAAGGCAACCCAATTACTATTGCGCAAATGATTTCTTTATCAATAATTGACTTAAGGTCTAAAGAAAAAACGGAAAATTTTTTCTTTTGAAGAGTAGCATAGTTTGACGCGATACTTTGGGTACTGTCTGATATAGACAGGCCAACCCTTTTTTCTCCTAAGTCAATTCCTAGAAAAGGACCAACTCTTTTTGTGTCATTAAAAAATTCGTTTAAATTTTCCCTAATCATTTTATTTTTTTCGCTAAATTGGGAGGCCCAAGTTTTTAAGTTTACTCTTTAATAATATTAACTTTTCTTTTTTAAGGGTATTTTTCTTTTTAAGTTTTTTATAAACACTTACAGCAGACTGATACTCTTTTCGCTCTATGTGCTCCAAGGCTGTGAAAAAGTGAATATTTTCATTCAAAGCATATTCATTTTTTATTCTCTTTAAAATTTTTGATGCCTCTATTGAGAATCTTCCCCCAGCTGCAATAAAATATGTATCCAATAAGAGGACATAATCATCTAAATTTGAGGACTTACTTTTCAAAGATAGTACTTTTTCTTGTGCTATACGTGCTTCTGAATATTTATTCAAACTTAGGCAGGTTTTTACCAATAAACTGTACCCAGGTATGTCGTTTGGTCTTTTTACCAGTGTCATCTTAAGTTTTTTATATAATGAAAGCAGTTCTGCATTCCCACCCGCATCTTCTTTAAGCTGAAGGCTTTGTATATACGGAAGTTCTAATTTTTTTTGCTGTAATTGCGGTTGGAGGAGATCAGGTCTTCCCAGACCAAAATAAAGTAAAACAGTAAGAAAAATAAAACCTAGAAGGGAAAATACGTAGCGTCCATTAATTATTGTTTCTGAAGAAGATAGATTTTTTTGATTTTTATTAGCTACGTACGTTATAGAAATAAAGTATCTAAAGCATAAAAACAAGCTTGTAAGGATTATAACAAATAGTAGAATTAAAAAGTACATATTTATTTCTTGTCCAGGGCGTAGTTCTGAGGAAACCGTGGTCTCTGGTATATATTTTTTGTACTAGCCAAACAAGGGTTATTTAGGGGAAAAAAATTTGAAAAGATACTCTCTTTCTTCCATTTTTACAGAAGCCTTTAGAGATAATCTGGGCTGGGAAAAGGCTTGGACAAAACGACAGCCCAAGAAGGAATATCAGATAATAATCGTGGGTGGTGGAGGCCATGGGCTCGCAACGGCTTATTATTTGGCTAAGAATTTTAATATAACAGATATTGCTGTGATAGAAAAAGGTTGGATTGGTGGTGGAAATACGGGGCGTAATACTACTATAATCCGTTCCAACTATTTGCAAGAAAGCTCCATTGGCATTTATGAAAAGTCTCGATTTCTGTATGAGACGCTTTCACAAGATCTCAATTATAATATTATGTTTAGCCCTAGAGGCGTTCTAATGCTGTGCCAGACAGAGCATGAATTAAGAGCGATGAAGAGAACATCGCATGCAAATAGAGTTAATGGGGTAGATACCAAAATGGTTGGACCAGAGGAGGTAAAAGAAATAGTGCCAATTATTAATATCAATGGGCCAAGATTCCCAGTGCTAGGAGCACTCTGGCAGCCCAGGGGCGGAACAGCACGCCATGACGCTGTGGCTTGGGGATATGCTAGAAAGTGCTCTGACTTTGGCATCGACATTATAGAGCAGTGTGAGGTTATTGGAGTAAAAAAGAAAAGAGATAAAATCGTGGGAGTAGAAACTACCAAAGGAAACATAAAAGCAAAAAAAGTTTGTTTTGTCGCGGCCGGTCATTCCAGTGTTCTGGCTGATTTAGCAGGTTTCAGATTGCCGATTGAGTCAGTGGCTCTCCAAGCCTTGGTGTCGGAGCCAATTAAGCCCATTATAGATTGTGTTGTTATGGCTAATACGGTACATGGATATTTAAGTCAGTCTGACAAAGGCGAGCTCGTTATAGGCGGTGGAGCCGATGGATATAATAACTATAGTCAACGAGGAAGCTTTCTTCATATTGAAGAAACAGTACGTGCATTGGTCGAGACTTTTCCGGTAATAAGTCGTTTAAGACAACTGCGACAATGGGGGGGAATAGTAGATATGACAGGCGATAGATCTCCAATAATTTCTAAAACTCCTGTTGATGGTTTGTATATAAATTGTGGATGGGGAACTGGGGGGTTTAAAGCTATTCCAGGTTCAGGTTGGGCTACGGCAGAAATGATTTATAATGAGCAACCGGGGAAGTTGGCATCTCCATTTTCAATAGATAGGTTTTCAGAAGGAAGACTAATAGATGAGAGCGCTGCGGCAGCAGTAGCTCATTAAAGGAGAGTAATGTTAAATTTATTTTGCCCTATTTGCCTAAGAGATTGTGATGAAACAGAGTTGAGTTGTGGCGGTCAAGCCCACTTAATAAGAAGAGATCACGCTTCAAGCGATAAAGATTTCTATGAATATCTATACGAAAGAAAAAATGATAAAGGTATTATTTTTGAGCGGTGGAGGCATGTTTATGGTTGCGGAAAATGGTTCCATATAGCGAGATGTACCCTTACCAATCAAGTATTTGGCTCGTATTCAGCTAAAGAGGTACAACCACCCAAATCTATTTTAGCAACAATTAGGCGTTCGAGAGTTGATTTCAAGGGTTGGGTAAAATGAGTTCTAGACTGCCACAGGAAGGTTCTCGGATAAACAGAGAAAAAACAGTTAATTTCAGATTTAATGGAAAAAATCTTAAGGGTTTTTATGGTGATACTGTTGCATCTGCTCTGCTAGCCAATAATGAAATGTTCGTGGCAAGATCCTTCAAGTACCATCGGCCACGAGGTATTTTCTCGGCTGGTGAAGAAGAACCAAATGCCCTTATGGGCATAGGAGAAGGGCCTTTTTTCGAACCTAATATCAGAGCCACGGAGGTAAAACTAAAACAAAATATAAATGTTGCTTCGCAAAATCACTGGCCCTCGTTAAGATTTGATTTTCTTTCAATTAATAATGTATTCTCTAGGTTCTTTGCTGCAGGCTTTTACTACAAAACTTTTATGTGGCCAAGGGCAGCATGGAAGTATCTCTTCGAGCCAATGATTAGAAGAGCATCCGGGTTAGGAAATGCACCAAGAGAGTATGATGAGGAGCATTATGAACATATTTATCACCATACAGATGTACTAATAATCGGAGGTGGATTAGCAGGCATAACGGCTGCTAAAGCACTTAGAGGCAGGGGCCTTTCAATAATGCTTTGTGAGAAAGATTGTATGATTGGTGGAAGGTACCTAGAGGATTCTAAAATAGAGGAGAAAGATCTATACAAGAAGTTTCATGAAAAGAGTATAGGAATTTTGAAAAAGTCCAAGGATGTTTCTGTTAAATTAAATACCACGGTTACTGGGATTTTCGACCACGGTTTTGTATTGGCTTATGAAGAAGATCAACATAGCAATACAGCTACTAAAAAAGCATTATGGAAAATTCGAGCAAAAACAATGATCCTTTGTACTGGAGCTATTGAAAGACCAATAGTATTTCCAGATAACGATTTGCCTGGGATAATGTTGGCCGCTTCAGTTCGCGATTACTTGCAAAAATATGGTGTTTTATTAGGTGACAGGTTAGTACTTACAACCAATAACGACTATGCGTATAAAACTGTGATTGAACTCAAACATAGAGGCATCGATATACCGGTGGTGCTAGACGCAAGAGCTTCATCCGATAACCCAATCATCAAAGAGGCTGAGGGTTTAGGTATTAGAATACTATTTGGGAAATGTATAGGTAAGGTAGAGGGTAAGAGAAAAGCGTCCGCCATAGGTATTTGTTCTGTAAATGGTGAAGGTTCAATTGAAGAATTGATCCCCTGTAATGCAATAGCGGTATCTGGTGGATGGACGCCAAATGTAAATCTTTGGTCACATTGTGGAGGAAAACTTCTATGGGATGGTGAATGTGGGTTTTATAAACCTGATCCTGAAAACACGCCAACAGGTAGGCAAGGTGAAACCAATATGCTAGCTCTTGGTGCTTGTGCAGGCGTCTTTAGTAATTTCGATATCCAAGACCAAGTCCCACGCAAAATCAATCAATTGGCCTCGCGCCTGAAGATCAAGTCAAAAAGATACATTGAGACAAACGTATTTTCAAAAGAGCCAGAAAAAAAGATAAAACCAGTCTTCGCGTTACCTCATGGGGCGTCAAAAGACAAACAAAAAAGGATGTACGTTGATTTTCAAAATGATGTGAAGGTTAGTGACTTGCAACTTGCTGTTCAAGAAGGGTTTGAGAATGTAGAACATGCAAAAAGATACACCACCTTAGGAATGGCAACTGATCAAGGTAAGACATCAAACATTAATGGCATTCACGTATTATCACAAAGCTTAGGAAAACCTGTTGATAAAATTGGGCACACAACTTTTAGACCGCCATATAAACCAATTCCACTCGGATTAATTGCCGGCCAGTATGCAAAAAAGCTATTTAAGCCTGTCAGAAAAACTCCTATCGATAAATGGAATTTGTTAAACAATGCAATATGGGAACCTGTAGCGGATTGGAGAAGAGCATACGCATATCCCAAAGGTAATGAAGGTTTGGAGGAAACACTAAGTCGAGAAGTTTTAAGCGTTAGAGAAAATGTTGGTCTTCTTGACTCATCAACTCTCGGTAAAATTTTGGTCAAAGGACCTGATGCTGGTCGATTCTTAGATTTAATTTACACCAACATGATTTCGACTTTAAAAGCTGGAAAATGTCGATATGGTCTAATGTGTAATGAGGCAGGTTTTGTTTTTGATGATGGTGTTGTAGCACGTCTCAATGATCAATCATTTTTATGTCATACTACTTCTGGGGGTGCAGATAGAGTGTATGCCTGGTTAGAGGAATGGCTTCAAACAGAGTGGCATCACTTAAAGGTATTTATTGTCAATTTAACCGAACAATATTCACAAATAGCAGTTGCAGGACCAAAATCTAGGGAGCTTTTACAAACCTTCAAGTCGATTGATTTATCCGCAGAAAAACTTCCTTTTATGAACTTTATGGAAACTAATATCGATGATATATGGGTAAGGATTTACAGAATATCTTTCTCAGGTGAACTATCTTACGAATTAGCGGTTAATTCCAATCAAGCTGAAGAGTTATGGAATAAGCTTATTAAGGTGGGAAAGAGATACAAAGTACAACCGTACGGAACTGAGGCACTGCATATTCTAAGGGCTGAGAAGGGATTCATAGTTGTTGGAGATGAAACAGATGGTACTGTCACTCCACACGACTTGGGAATGGAGTGGATTGTTTCGAAAAAGAAAAAAGACTTTATAGGAAAAAAAGCATTTAGTCTGCCACATTTAAATTCTAATATTAGAAAGCAGCTCGTTGGCATACTGACCCTTGATACAAACAAAGTTCTCCCGGACGGATGTCACGCCGTGGAAGATGGTAAAGCTATTGGACACGTGACCTCTACTTATTTCTCGCCCACCTTGAAAAGATCAATAGCACTTGGTTTAATTGAGAATGGTAGGTCTAGAAAAGGATCAACCTTAGAGTTTGAGGTTTCGTCCAAAGAGTCTATCTTTGCAAAGATTGTAGATCCTAATTTTTATGACCCAGAGGGTACCAAACAAGATGGATAAGATAAAGGGCGTTACATTTGTAGACGTTTATTTAATTGGATCAATAAAGTCCTTTAATATAAGAGTAGATCATAGGGATCAAAAAAGCCTTAATGTTATAAAAAAAATTTTTGAAGAAAAGCTTCCATCAGTTCAGAATGCATCAGAGAGAAATGGCTTAACGCTTTGCTGGGTTTCAAATGATGAGTATCTCTTATTAAATCAAAAAAAAGAAAACGATACATTGCTTAAGGAATTTCAAAAGCAAATGAACTTAACAACAGGGGTTGTTGAAAACACAACAGATCTAAGAGTTTGGTTTTTAATAAAAGGTAATAGAGCATTAGATATATTGCGAAAAGGGGTCCCCTTAGACTTAGAAAAATCAAAAATATCAAAAACAAATTTTCTAAGAACAAGATTGGGTGAAATACAAATTAATATTTTATTTAAATCGCTAGATGAAATACTTGTCTCGGTTCTACGTTCTCACAAAGATTATATGATGGAGTGGTTCGAAGTATGTACAAGGAGTGGAACTGAAATTAATTTTGATCTTTAATTCCAGTCATCCAAGAGGCTTCTAGGTTTTGGATTGCGTTTATTCTTTGCTCAGGAGAAGGATGACTAAGAGTCCAAGTGACTTTGGATGATACTATACCCGTTAATTGCTCTAATTTCTTCAGTAGGCTAATTTGTGGAGCGGTACCAATTCCGGATTTAATTAATAGAGCAGCTGCGTATGAGTCTGCTTCAAATTCATCTTTTCTAGAAAGCCCAGATATGAGGATTTGAGACAGGTATCTCCCAATTATTGCTCCAATGTATGGTAAAAACCTACTGAGAATTGTCGAGATCACCATAGTAATTGCGCTTATTGCCGAAAAGGTGATTAGACGTTTTTTTGTATGTCCTAGGGCTAAGTGCCCTAGCTCATGTGCTATAACTGAAGTTAGTTCCACTCCCGAAACCTTGCCTAATTTGTACTGGTTGATAAAGCCCTGTGTAATATAGATATTACCATTGGGTGTTACTAAACCATTAATTTGTTTCTCATTCAGAACAAAAACCTGTAACTTGCCCAGATCAAGTATTGATTGAAACGCTTTTAAATAATTGTCAATCACAGGGTCATGGAAACTCTTTGATTTTTTCTCAAGCTTCTTGCTTAAACTTTTGGATGAATAAATAGATCCTATGTAAAAGACTGCTATTAACACAACTATGGGAATAATCTTTGTAATCATTTTGATTATGAAAGATGTCTCATGCCCTCTTTCAATCCATTTAGGGTAAGAGGAACCATTTTATCTTCAAATATGTCTTTTATAATATGAGTTGAATGTGTGTATTCCCAATGGTCTTTATTGGTTGGGTTTATCCATAAATAGTTAGGCCATTTTGTAATGGCTCTTTCGAGCCATGTTCTACCTGACTCAGCATTATAATGTTCGTTGGCTCCACCTGGATATTCTATCTCATAAGGGCTCATTGACGCATCTCCAACGAAGATACATCGATAATCCTTACCATATGTATTCATTACTTCTGTCGTGGGCGTTTGTTCAGTCCACCTCCTATGATTGTTTTTCCACACTCCTTCGTAGAGACAATTATGAAAATAATAGTACTCAAGATGCTTAAATGCTGTCCTAGCTGCCGAAAATAATTCTTCGACCTGTCTTATATAGGCGTCCATTGATCCACCAACATCAAAAAATATTATCACTTTAATAGCATTTCGACGTTCAGGTCGAGTTCTGACATCGATAAAACCACTTTTAGCCGAGGAGCTTATGGTACTCTCTAGATCTAGTTCTTCATCCGCACCATCTCTTGCCCATCTTCTTAGTCTTTTAAGAGCTATTTTCATTCCTCGAGTACCGAGCTCTATATCACTATCAAAATTCTTAAACTCTCTTTTATCCCAGACCTTAACAGCACGCTTATGCCTACTTTCATGTTGTCCAATACGAATTCCCTCTGGATTATAACCATAGGCCCCAAAGGGAGATGTGCCCGCCGTACCTATCCATTTGTTTCCTCCCTGATGGCGATCTTTTTGTTCCTCCAATCGCTTCTTCAATGTTTCCATTAGTTTTTCAAAGCTACCTAAGCTGTTTATCTTTTCCATTTCTTCCTTAGATAAAGTCTTCTCAGCCAGTTTTTTTATCCATTCATTTGGAATTTCAATTTTTTTGAAAACTTCTTCAATTTCAATGGCCTCGAGCCCTTTAAATACATACGAAAAAACCTGATCGAACCTATCAATATGTCTCTCGTCCTTAACAAGAGAGGCGCGAGCTAAATAGTAAAAATTGTTTACATCAAAAATTGCTACACCTGCAGTCAATGCTTCCAGAAACGTCAAATATTCCCGAAGCGAAACGGGTATTTTGGCGCTTTTCATTTCGTCAAAAAGATTTAAAAACATGATGATCCCCTGCTACTTACCAAAAATAATTGCGATGACGATACCGAGTACGAAGAATATTATAGAAATTACGGTGGATCTATGCAAGATATCCAGGAGTTTACGTTTTCGGTTTAACAGTATCCCCAATACAAAGCCAACTATGGTCATTATAATTAAAAACATTTTCTTTAATTGCTCTCATTATTCCTTCTGGCCATAAAAGCAAGTCTTTCAAAAAGATGAACATCTTGTTCGTTTTTTAAAAGCGCACCATGTAACTTTGGCAAAATATTTTTTCCATCCATCTTGAGGTCATCAGCCTCAAGTTCCTCAACCAACAATAGTTTCAGCCAGTCTAACATCTCTGAAGTAGATGGCTTCTTTTTTAAACCTGGAACTTCTCTAACTTCAAAAAACTGATTAAGCGCAGCATCTAACAAGTTTTTCTTCACTTTAGGAAAATGAACATTGACTATCTCTTCAAGGGTCTCTTTTTCAGGAAACTTAATGAAGTGAAAAAAACATCTTCTTAAAAAGGCATCCGGTAATTCTTTTTCATTATTTGAGGTTATTATAACGATAGGGCGGTTAGCTGCACTAATTGTCTCTCCAGTTTCATAAACAAAAAACTCCATTTTGTCTAATTCTTGAAGCAGATCATTCGGAAATTCTATGTCTGCCTTGTCTATTTCATCTATTAAAAGAACGGCTTTACTATTTGCCTCAAACGCCTCCCATATTTTTCCTTTTTTAATATAGTTTTTTATATTTTTAACTCGTTCATCACCAAGCTGACTGTCCCTCAATCTGCTTACAGCGTCATACTCATATAGTCCCTGTTGAGCTTTGGTTGTAGATTTAATATTCCATTCAATTATTGGAAGTGAAAGACTCTCGGCAATTTGTCTTGCAAGTTCAGTTTTTCCTGTACCGGGTTCTCCTTTTACTAAAAGAGGGCGCTCTAGATTTATCGATGCATTAACAGCCAAAGTTAAGTCATCTGTGGAGATATATTTTGATGTACCTTCAAACTTCATAAAAATTCCTTTCTAATCCAATAAAATTTTTAAAATCTTATAGTGACAAACGCTAAAATTTATATTATCGAATATATTGTAGCTTAATTTTAATCTAATACTTTTGGGGGGATTATGGGTTTAGATTTCGTAAAGTCAAAAGAATTTTTACATGAAGGTTACAGGTTATCTGAAGACGAGCCTTTCATGAACGAAAATCAAGTTGAATATTTTAGAGAAAAACTCCTTAATTGGAAAAAGTCGATACTTTCTGAGAGCAAAGATACGATTAAAGGAATGAAAGAGGAGACAAGAAATATTCCAGATGTTGCTGATAGGGCTTCAGAAGAGACAGATCGGGCGTTAGAGCTAAGAACTAGAGATAGACAGAGAAAGCTAATTTCTAAAATTGATGCTGCTTTAAGAAGAATAGATGATGGTTCTTACGGCTATTGCGAAGAAAGCGGTGAACCTATATCTTTAAAAAGATTGGATGCGCGTCCTATAGCAACGTTAAGTATTGAAGCTCAAGAGCGACACGAAAGGCGCGAAAGAGATCATAGGGACGATTAGACTAGAAGAGAATTTGCGTCTCAGCAAATCAAAAAGTTTTAAAGTAGCGATTATAGGGGGAGGCGTATCCGGCTTATGCTCCGCGCTGTTTTTGAAGCAGCTCGGTTGCGACGTTACTATATTTGAAAAAGATAAGTTAGTGAAACATGAAGGGGCAGGTATTCAGCTCACCTCTAATGGCTTATTTGTTCTGGAGAAGTTAAAACTTGGTAAATTGGTGGTTGAAGCTGGTTTAAAACCTAACAATTTGTGTTTATTTGATGAAACTGACTTTAAAAGTATCGGTAGTTTGGAAATTCTAGAAAGATTAAAATCTCGCTACGGCAGACCTTTCATTACCCTACATAGATCATTTCTTATAAAAATTTTGTTTGAAAAAGTTAAAGAGGAACAAATAAAGGTTAGCTTTGGTTCAAGAGCGCTTCCCTTAGTTTCAAAAAATGAACGAGATATCTACATATCGTACAAAGGGAAAAAAATTGAAAAAGACCTCATTATTGTCGCAGATGGTGTTGGCTCTTTATGGAAAAAAAATATCTTTAAAACGAACCATACTCGAACCATTTCGCAAACGGCTTACCGATTTGTATTGAGTAAAAAAACTTTGCCGCCTATTTTTTCCAAAAATAACATTAATCTATTTTTTGGTAGAGGCAGACATTTTGTAACTTATCCAACTGGAAATGATGGAATGATAAATTTTGTTTTCTGTAAAAGAGAAAAAGGACAGACAATTAATAACTGGAAGGAAAAGGTAACTAAGAAAAAATTTTTAAATGATTTTGAATTAAATGAGACCCTTAAAACTTGTCTCCCTGATGTGGAACAGATTTACAGGTGGCCTATTATTGAGAGTGGAATACCTACTATAATACACAAAAAAAATGTCGTTATGGTAGGAGATGCTGCTCTCAGCATGCTCCCTTACATGGCTCAGGGAGCCAATAAGGCTTTGGAGGACAGTTGGGAGTTAGCAAATTGCATAAAGGAGTTCCCCTTAGATATAAATGAGGCACTGAACAATTACTCTAAAAAGAGAATAAAGAGAATACATCAACTGGATCAAGTTTCTAGGCTAAATGAGAAGGTATATCATCTGGAACAAAGAGTGTTAAGGAAGATTCTTTTTGTTTTTCTGCAGTGTCTAAGTAGATTTTCTCCAAACTTGTTTTTTAAGAGGCTCGATTGGATTTATAATTACAAAGGTTGAATTATTTCTCACTAAGTGTAATCCAGACAGGAACATGGTCTGATGGTTTTTCTTGGTTCCTCAAAGATGTTTCAATCCAGCTTTTCTCCAATTTATCAGCTGCGTTAGGGCTCAAAATTATATGGTCAATTCTAACGCCATTATTTTCCTCCCATGCTCGATTTCTATAATCCCACTGAGTGAATAGTGAGTCAGTTTCATTTAGTATCCTTATTGCATCCAGGTAACCTAAATTGAGAAGATAATTAAATTTAGCTCTAACTTGGGAATCAAATAACGCATCTTGTGTCCACTGATCAGGGTACTTACAATCAATATATTGAGGAATTACATTAAAATCTCCTAGAACAATAATCTCTTCTTCGGACAGAAGTGCTTTTTTACAATATTGATTCAGTCTATCCATCCATTTTAATTTATACGCAAACTTTTCTGTTCCTTTTGGGTTACCATTCGGCAGATAAATACATACAAACTTCTTTTCTTGGTAATAGGCTTCAATAAAACGTGATTGTTTATCGTCACTATCACCTGGTAAAATCCTATTTGATAGTTTAGCCTCACCTCTTGTAAGGATCGCGACTCCATTAAATGACTTTTGGCCGTTAAGGTAACAATGATAGCCAAGCTTCTCAAAAGCAGATATTGGAAAGTCTGCATCCTGAATTTTTATCTCTTGAAGGGCTACAACATCTGGGTTGGTTTCTTTTAACCACTCAATTAGTATATCAATCCTTGCTCGCACACCATTAACATTAAAGGTGACTATTTTCATCTGCTAATCTATTTGAATGAAGGGGAGAAGGAAAAGCTTGTGCCACATCCACATGACGAGGTTGCATTAGGGTTATTAATTTTGAAGCTCGAACCTATAAGCTCTTCACAGTAATCAATTTCTGCACCTTCTAAAAACTGTAAAGAAGTGTTATCTATGATGACTCTACTTTCCTCTTTTTGGAAAACTTGGTCGTTTTCATTAACATTATCAACAATATTGAAAATGTATTGAAACCCCGAGCATCCACCACCCTTAACAGCGACTCTTAATGTCTTGCTCTCACAAGAATCTGCTATTTTTTTAAACGCTCTGTCAGTTACCGTCGGTGGTATTCTTAAATTCATTTTTTCTTTCTTTACATTTTACGCTGTAGCATAATATATACTTGTCTAATGAAATAGGCAAGAGAAGAGCTTTTTTTGAAGATAGCATCTGACCCCGACAGATCTTTAGGACGAGTGCATGAAGAAAAACCTTGTACCATAAGATCAAATTTCCAGAGAGATAGGGATAGAGTTATTCATTCCAAAGCTTTTAGGAAGTTACAAAATAAATCCCAAGTTTTCTTTTCTACAACCAATGATATTTTTAGAACCCGACTTACACATACGATTGAAGTAGGTCAGATTGCTAGAACTATCGCAAATCATCTTGGTCTAAATATCGATCTTTGTGAAACAATTGCCCTCGCCCATGACTTAGGACATCCTCCTTTTGGCCATACCGGTGAAGAAAGGCTGAATAATCTTATGCAAGAAGTTGGTGGTTTTGACCATAATTTTCACACCCTTAAATTAGTCACTATATTAGAGCGACAATACGTTAAGTTTTCTGGGCTAAATTTATGTTTTGAGTCATTAGATGGGATAGTTAAGCACAATGGACCTATTGATGAAGAAGATAAGACTATTAGGTTGTTTTGGGATGAGAATATTGCGTTGGGAGAGGGTGGTAATGAACACCATTTAAGCCTGTTCCCATCTTTAGAGGCACAAGTAGCATCACTATCTGATGATATTGCCTATTGTGCACACGATATTGCTGATGGACATGAAGCAGGAATTTTGTCCTATAATAACTTAAGGACTTCTTCATTTTTTGGAGAATTTTTGGTGTCAGAAAAACCCAGAGAATATCATGACTCGCTTTCAGTGGCGCAAGGTTGCAGAGATTTAATAAGATATTTGGTGAACGATTTAATTTTTCAAACACATAAGAACATTAAAGATCTCCAAAAGAATGCATTTGGTACCAAAACTTCAAATCTAATTGCATTTTCCTCCGGAACGGTCAAAAAAGTGGTAGAATTAAAGAAATATCTCTTTAAAAACCTATATAGAAGTAAGGAGATAAATATCATGAGGAGCCAAGCAGAGGAAATAATAAACACTTTATTTGAATATTATTTAGATAACTTGGATGATATACCGCTCTCATTTATGGAGAATAAATATTATTCAAAATTTAAATCGTTAAGACATAAGAAATTAAATCTGGTTGGAGATTTCATTGCTAGTATGACCGATAAGGAAGCGCTAGAGACTTTTGGTCGAATAAAAATATGCGTTAGATAGGAAAATCTGAGGGAGCAAAAATTGGATATTGTCAATATTTTACGAGATAAGATCCTTGATAGTGTTAATCAATTGGTTGATGAAAGAAATTTAAAAAAGCCTATTAACACGAATAATATTGTGGTGGAGAGACCTAAGAAGCAACACAAAGGAGATTATTCTACAAACGCTGCGATGGTTCTTGGGAAAGTACTGTCTTCTAACCCTAGGGATTTAGGAGAAATAATTAGTATTAAGTTAAGGGATAGCGAGTTCATATCCAATGTATCAATTGATGGGCCAGGTTTCCTAAATATAACAATTAATCCGAAGTTCTGGGACAGGCTAATATATGAGATTAATTCATCTAACAATCGATATGGAGAGCAAAGCTTTGGGGGTGGAAAAAAAGTAAACTTAGAATATGTATCTGCTAACCCGACAGGCCCTCTTCATCTTGGGCATGTAAGAGGCGCTGTATTTGGAGATGTTCTTTCTAGGTTATTGGAGTTTGTAGGTTTCCAAGTCACTCGGGAATATTATGTCAATGATGGAGGAGCGCAAATTGGTATTTTAGTTAGAACCATATATTTTAGATATTTAGAAAAGTTGGGAGAAGTTATAGAGCTCCCTGATGAAGCCTATCCTGGAGATTATCTAATTCCAATAGCTGAAAAGCTTATAGACAAATATGGAAACAAACTCAAAAATCTTAGAGAGGTTGAGAGAGATAGTATTATTCGCAGTTTTTCTATAGAGCATATGATGGAAATAATTAAAGCGGATTTAAAGTCTCTAAATATAGAGATGGATAGTTTT
Source organism: uncultured Alphaproteobacteria bacterium (assembly GCA_902619165.1). Taxonomy (GTDB): domain Bacteria; phylum Pseudomonadota; class Alphaproteobacteria; order Rhodobacterales; family Rhodobacteraceae; genus CACIJG01. Next base: position 45,000 of record CACNDI010000002.1, on the reverse strand, counting down.
TTCTCGGAACAGGCAATGATAGATTCCAATGCGATAGATAAATCCATTAGCGTACTTAAAGATAAAGGGTTGATTTATACAGGAATAATCGACGCACCTAAAGGTAAGATTCACACCGATTGGAAAGCGCGAAAGCAACTGTTATTTAAATCAACCGAATTTGATGATGATATTGATAGACCAATAAAAAAATCTGATGGATCATGGACTTACTTTGCACCTGACTTAGCCTATCACGCAGACAAGTTAAATAGGGGCTTTGATGTTGTAATAGATGTTTTAGGAGCTGATCATAGTGGATATGTAAGCCGTTTGAAGGCAGTCATAAATGCGTTCGCTGAAAAAAACGTTGAGTTTGAAGTAAAGCTAGTACAACTAGTAAAACTCATTAAACACAAAAAAGTCCTGAAGATGTCAAAAAGGGCTGGTGACTATATACTTATTCAAGATCTTTTAAAGGAGGTTAGCTCTGACGTTATAAGATTTGTGATGCTGAGCAGAAATAATGATATTCCATTGGACTTTGATATTGACTTGATGCTGTCTAAGTCAAAAGATAATCCTGTATTTTATGTTAATTATGCGCATGCAAGGATAGTTTCAGTTTTTAAAAAAGCAAAGGAATTAAATCTGTGGCCTCTAACAAAAATGGAAAATTTAGAGAAAATGAACCTTCCGTACATGGAGAGCGAACTGGCCTTGGTAAAAAAAATTTCAGAGTGGCCGAATGTCGTAAAACAATCAGCCAGATATCACGAACCACATAGAATTGCTTACTATTTAAACGAGATTGCATCCTCTTTTCATAGTCTATATCAATCCTCAAGTGCTTCTGGTCCTTATAGATTTATAGTTGAGGGATCAAAAGAGTTATGTATTAAGCGTCTATTTTTAGCAAAGTCCACTCAGACAGTTATAAAGAATGGGCTTTCTATTCTAGGTATTGTTCCTTTAGAAGAAATGTATTAAGATTATAGTAAAAATGAGCGAACAGGCACACGAGATCACATCATATACCACAGAGAAGAAAACCACATTAGATTATTTGTTCTTAGTTGGAGGTTGGTTGGTGAGTTGTTTTTCTTTGGTTATCATAGGCTTAATTACCTATTGGGCGATTAAAATTCCTGAAAGGAATGTAAATAATTTACCGATAATTAATGCACTAAAAGGAAATGTAAGGGTTGTCCCTGATGACCCCGGTGGAAAATCATTCGATGAAGAAGATCTATCAATCTACAAAAACCTTGAGAGTGGTCCTAAGATACCAGAAAAAAATGAAATTGTTTTAAATAGTTCAGACCAGAATTTGGTAAATCTTCGAAAAGAAATAAAGGTCAATGAACTTAATAACGGTGATCAGAAAAATCTAACCTTAGCTATTGAGGATGCTCTCAGTGAGGTCATGAGTAGCAATGAAGAAAAAAGTGAAGAGCCAGAAGCCACAACCCAACAAGGGATAGTGAAACTTTATTTAGGCTCATTCGATACTTTTGCGCAAGCAGATGAATTTAGACAATTCATAAAGAGAAGAAACGATACCCTTCTTGATATTGATAACTTAAAGGTTTTTGAGCAGTTAGAGGGGGAAACAATTTTTTTTCGAGTTGAATTGACTAATATTGGTTCTGAAGAAGAAGGTGAAAAGTTGTGTTCAATACTTTCTAGTAGACAGTTCTCGTGCCTATTATTCAATGATTTAGGTAGTAGTTAATAGAGAAATGGATCGACCAACAGAATATAATAAGGATATCAAGCCTGATTTATATGTCAGTTTAGACGGATTTGAGGGTCCCTTAGATCTTTTGCTTACGCTTGCAAAGAAGCAGAAGGTGGACCTAAAAAAATTACAGTTAGGTATTCTTGCTGATCAGTTCTTAGATTATCTTAGGGAACAGAGATATAAGTTCAAATTAGAATTTGCTGGAGATTATCTAGTTATGGCCTCGTGGCTCACGTTATTGAAAAGTCAATTAATTATTCCTGAGGATGAGCTCAAAGAGGAGGATGCTGATAAGATCAATGAACTTTTGGCGTTAAGACTTCAAAGATTAGCTAAAATAAGAGAAAAGGCTATATTATTGTTTGATAGACCGCTGCTTTCCAAAAATTTTTTTCCAAGCAGTCTTTATCGAGATGAAAGAGTGATTAAAGAAGATTTCTTAAAGGTTCAGCTGGCAGATATACTAAAGGCCTATTTGGGGATTGTAGATAAGAGAAATTATGAAGTGCCTCTGAGTGCTAAAGAGGAATATTTGTTTTTAGACAAAGCGATTAGTTTCATTGAGCAGAAAGTGAAGGAATCAAAAGTATTAATTAGCTTCCCAAATTTGGTTAAGGAAATACACGCTTTGTCAGGGATTGGAGCCAAGCGCTGTGCTGCATCTATTTTTTGTGGATTACTCGAATATACAAAATTAGGAAAAATTCAAATTAAGCAAGCAAATGCATTTTCCAGTCTAGAGTTGGTTAAAGTTAGCAACGGAAATAAGGTTTGATGGAATTATCTTTGAACCAACAAGATATGGAGAGGGTTGTTGAAGCATTACTCTTTACTTCCTCAGAGCCACTTTCAATAAGGGATTTAAAGAAAAATTTGCCTCCAAATGCTGATATAGAGTCAATAATTGAAACACTACAAAAACGTTATGAAACAAGAGGTGTAAATTTAAAACGCGTCGGTAATTCAATTGCTTTACGAACTGCCAAGGATTTAGATCATCTATTCGTCAAAAGAATGGTTACTAAAAAGAACTTATCAAGGGCTGCAAGAGAAACTTTAGCTATCGTCGCATATCATCAACCAGTTACTAAGCTAGAAATAGAAGAAATAAGAGGCGTTAGTGTGGGGTCAGGTACTATTGATCTATTAATGGATTTAGAATGGATAAAATTTGGTAGAAGGAAGTTAAGCCCAGGTCGCCCTGTAACTTTCCAAATAACCGATAAATTTCTTGATTATTTTGATTTAAGTAGTCCAAAAGATCTTCCAGGAGTTAAGGAACTTCGAGATCTTGGGTTGTCCGTAAAAAATTTAAACCGAGATTAGTCTACTGCCAATTTTTAAAATGCTTTGATAACTTAAGTGTTTGTCCCTGGTAATTCGAGCCAATTATTTCTCCGTACATTGAATTTGGAACGCTGGATAGTGTCTCATATATTAACTTGCCAATAATCTGACTGTGCTCCAGTATGAAAGGTGTTTCATGGCACCTAATTTCAAGTACAGCCTTCGAGCGCTTGTCCGCAATATTTTTTGTGAAACCAAACCCAGGATCAAAAAAACCAGCATAATGTACGCGAAACTCTCCCATCCTGACTTCATAAGGAACCATCTCAGCAGCTGTTTGGGGTGGTATAGTAATGTACTCTTTACTTCTTAGAATATAAAATGCTCCAGGCGCTAAAGTGATATAACTCCTTTTTGAGAATAGTATTTCCCAAAAAGTTTCCACTTTATAGAAGTTAAGCTTACTCAAATTAATAGCTGGGCAACTTTTTTTTGCTTTGAAGCCAATTGGTTCACTTTCTTTACCCTTTAAATTTACAGAGATTGTAATGCCATTATCTATCTGCGTTGCATTTTCTACAATATTAAATCTAGCATCTAGCTTTTCTAGTTGTTGGTCAGTTATAATTTTTTGCTCATTATGAAATCTTAGCTGGTTTAATTTAATCCCTTCCTTGATTGTTATTGAAAAAGATACAGGGGCTATCTCCACATAAACTTTACCTTTATAGCCTTTTGTTATTCGATCAAAACAGCTAGAATTGTCTGAGATCAATCGTGTCAATATGTCTAATCTTCCAGTTGAACTTTTGGCGTTAGCTACCGCTGAAATGTTATCTGGCAAATTTAGTTCTTCCTGTATTTGTATTATATAAATTTTACCCTTTGCAAGTGTTTTAAAGTCACCAATATCTATCTCCCTCTTTTTTAATTTAGATAGCTTTTGTCGAACAGTTTTCTCGTGTCCAGGTAAAAAGGAAGCTTCAACTTCCCAGCATTTTTTAGAAAGTCGTAAGTCCATACTAGCAGGTTGGATTTGGTCGTCCGTTAAGGGTCGCTGACATTTTATAGATGATAGCTTATGTAAGGCTATTATCTGCTCCGCAGGAAGAGCGCCTTTTCTTTTTAAAAGCATAAATTTACTCATTTGTTGGTCGGGCTAGCGAGATTTGAACTCACGACCTTTCGTCCCCCAGACGAACGCGCTACCAGACTGCGCCATAGCCCGCTGTTAATCAAATATTCTTTCTAGCTACCATTTGTTCTCTTAACTTACTTAAAGACACTATAAGGGAATTTATCTTTATCTTTTTCGCTTCACTAGCAGGGCTATTGATATATATGATTTTGTTCCCCGTATGGCTAAAGTTGATTTGTATTTTTCGTTTATCAACGCCAAAGTAGTGATCTGTTTCCTTATTTGGTCGAGCAACTATAAACTCTTTACCCCTTCTTGTAATTGTTTCTTTAACTTTCTTTATCGTGAAATTTTCACCATGTAGTAGCGCTTTAACGCCTCTAAGAAAATCAATGTCTCTTGGTCTATAATATCTTCTTCCCCCCTTTCCTCTCATGGGTTTTATTTGTTTAAATTGACTTTCCCAGAAACGAATTACGTACGGTTGTATATCTAATTCTCCAGCCACCTCAGATATGGTACGAAAAGCTTTAGGTGCTTTTTGGGTATCAAATTTTTTACTCAATGTTCTCAGACTTATTAATGCGCTCTTTCATCAATTTGGAGGGTTTGAAGCTTATTACTCGCCGAGCATTTATAGTAGCTGCTACCCCCGTTTTTGGATTTCTGCCAATCCTCTCTCCTTTTTGTCTTGGGGTAAAAGTACCAAATGATGAAAGTTTCACACTTTTACCGTCAATAAGTGCGTTAGATATCTGGTCCAAAACAGTCTCTAACATATAGGCGGATTCGTGTTTTGATAGCCCTACATGTTTAAAAAGTGCCTCACTAATGTCTTGGCGAGTTAATGTTTTGCGTGCCATCTTAACCTCCCCTTACAAATTAATTTAAGTATTATCGCGATGTCAACTTAAGTTTTTATGGTAAGCTAGGTGGACTTTGTTTTACACATATTCTTTGCTAATTTTAACGCTGAGTAAAAGCTTTTGGAATCAGAACTACCATGGGACTTTATTACCAGACCGTTTAAGCCAACAAAGACCCCACCATTAAGAGTTCTTGGGTCCATTCTTTCTTTTAGTCGCCTAAGCTTTCTTTTCATTAGGAGACCCATGAATATTCCAGATATAGAGGAGCTAAACTCATCCAAGAAAAATTTTTTAATTAAATTTGCCGTACCTTCAGCTGTTTTTAAAGCAATGTTTCCACTAAAACCGTCGGTTACTATAACATTGGCTTTATTAGAAGAGAAATCACTGCCTTCTACAAACCCGACGTATTCTATTGCCCCATCTGCGAAAGTTTCTATAAACAGCTCTGATGCTTTTCTTAACTGTTCATTCCCTTTGTGTGTTTCCGTACCAACGTTCAATAATCCCACTTTGACCTTTTGGGTATTAAAAACTTTAGAGAATATATCTGAGCCGAAGTTAGAGTAAGCGAGCAAATCAGATGGTTGGGCCTTGATATCAGCTCCAGCGTCTAGTACAACATTAAAACCTTGGTCAGAGGTTGAAGGCCAAAAGATAGCAATTGCAGGTCTTTTGACATCAGGAAGTTTTCTCAAAAGTAGAGTTGAGATAGCCATCAAAGAGCCAGTGTTTCCACATGAAATTGCGACCTCTGCTTTGGATGATTTAACACTTTCGATTGAATTCCACATGCTTGAGTTTTTCCCTCCTCTAACCGATTGAGAAGGTTTATCCCCCATTTGGATTACTTTATCGCAGTGCTTAATTTTGCACATTTTTTTTATCTCAGGATATTTATCAAGCTCTCTAGACAGAGCTTTTTTATCTCCATGCAAAAGCAATGTATCATTAGAGTTTTCATAACAAAATTGCTTCACTCCACCGACGATGTCATCTATGGAGTTGTCTCCTCCCATACAATCCACAGAGAGTATGATTTTATTATTTCTTATCATTAGCTTTAAGGTATACCTAATCTAGCTAATAAACGTCAATCTTCGTCATCACCAACTTCAGATTCTATTTTATTTATTACTTTTCTCTGTTTGTTTCCAGAACCATAATAACCACAGGCACCACATACGTGATGCGATAACTTAAATTCCCCACAATTGCTACATTCTCCGTATTGGCGGGATATAATTCCGTCGTGCGCTCTTCTCAAACCTCTTTTTGATCTCGTAATTTTACTCTTAGGCACGGCCATGTGAAATTCCTCATTGAATTGTTGAGTTTCTTCATCGCACCATAAGCAAAATTGAGAATAGCGCAAGTAAAATCTCGTAATTACTTTTTTAGTTTACTCAAGATAGAAAAAGGATTTTCTCTTTCTATACTTTCCATTGGTTTTAAACTTATAGATGCTCCGTGTTTTTTTGGGTAATCAGGTGTTTCGAGACTGATAGTTTCCATTAATATCTCACCCAAATTAATTTCATCTAGGATAATATCGTTGTCAAACGATTTTTCAGTAAGCTCGCAAACACTTTTTTTTATTGGTTTATTTTCATTGAACCCAATATTTAATGTTCTTGCAATTTCTTTATATATATTCGTTACCACAGGTTCAAGTGTTAGTGAACAAGGTTGTATAAGCTTTGCCTTAACCGTGCCAACTAAATATATCTGGTTTGCTAATTGTAATTTTAATTGCCCCTTGAAGCTTGCCTTCTTCGCCTCTATAACGTTTAGTCTTTTAGTTATTTCCCTGAGAGCATCCTTAGAACAAACAAGGTGAAACTCGTACTCAATTTCCTTCTTTATTTGTTCTAGTAGAATTATGTGAGAAAAATTATCTATTTCCTGTACTTTTTTCATGATATATCATTGACCTATTGAAAGTTTGAAAAATCTATCAAGAATTTTAAAATGTTTAAACAAAAAATAATACTTTTAGTTTTAGCTTGTTTTTTTCTAAATACTTGTTCGGGAATTAAAAGCAATAATGGCTACATGCCGGTGCAAGAGAGCGTCAATCAGCTTAAAGTTAATAAAACTTCTTTGTCTTTTGCAAAATCTAGATTAGGAGAACCTGCTTTGGTTTTAGGCAACCGAGAGCCAATTTTTGTATATTCTTCACAGGTCACTAAGAAAATTTTATTTTTGGAACCCAAAGTGATTTCCCGAGATGTTTTAGTCCTCTACTTCAATAAAAAAAAGAAATTAAAGAGGTTTGAAAAGTTTAGCTTGAAAGACGGAAAGTCTTTTGAAATGAACACAAAAACCACCGATTTAAATGAAGAGCAAAGATCGTTGATTGCAACACTTTTTTCAAATGTCGGTGTCGGCGGCATAAGAATTCCCGATTAAGTTTCCTTGAATTTTAATGCAACTCCATTGATACAATATCTTAGACCAGTAGGTGCAGGACCATCTTCGAACACATGTCCTAAGTGAGCCTTACAGTTGCCACAAGTTACTTCTATTCTCCTCATTCCATGTGAAAGGTCAATTTTTGATGCTACAGCTTGATCTGATAAGGGACTACTGAAGCTTGGCCATCCAGAGCCACTTTCAAACTTATCACGGGAAGAAAATAATGGACGAGAACAGCAAACACAAATAAATTTGCCCTCTGTATTCGGGAAGCCTGGGTGTGAGAACGGCGGTTCTGTCTCACCTAGTTGGGTAACCGCAAACTCCATACTAGACAACTTTTTATTTTCCATGTGCTACTTTATAGTAATTATCATGTACAGTGATTATAGTCTCAATTTAGGAAAGATCAAATAATGAGATACCAAATAGAATTTGGCCAATCGGATGCCAATCGGATAAAAGCTCAAAAATTTAGGCAAAGGGTTTTTAGAGAATGTGAAACTGGTTTGGATGAAGACAAGTTCGATAAAATTTCAGACCATTGTCTGATATTTGATAAAAAGGATGATAAGCTAGTTTTAGTTTTTAGATCAAGATCGTTTTCCAGTATGAAAGATATTCTGTATAGCTATTCTGCCCAATATTACGACTTAACCCAATTGACCAGTTTACCCTTCAAACCTTTGGAGATTGGAAGATTATGCGTTGATAAGAGGGCTAGAGACCCATTTTTACTTTTGACTGCCTTTAAATATCTTGCTTCACTAATCTCGAGTAGTCAGAGGAATTTTATATTTGGGTGTACCAGCTTTTCTGGAGCAAATAACCCAAGACATTTGGCCTCTTTAAGCTCTTTAAAAAAAAATCAGCTAGCAGGACCAAAATTATCAATCGCAAAGAAAGCAAACAGCATTTTAGATATTAAAAAACTTATTGGTTCGGATAAACAAAAAATGGCTTATAATTTTTTGCCTCCTTTACTAAAGTTCTACCTTAGCCTCGGTGGAAAAGTCTCTGATCATGCAGTAATTGACAAAGATTTAGATACTTTACATGTTTTTACTTATCTGGATTTAAACGGTTAAAAATAATTACCTTTAATCTACAATTTTGTTGTCTGATTCTTATAATTGGACCAAGAAACAGGATCATCTAAAAATTTTCTTATTTCTAAAAGAATACTAGAATCAAATGTATTCATAAAACGCATTTGGTTATAAACATCTTCCCAGTCGGTAAGATAATATACTTTGATATTATTTCTTCTCATAGAAATGTCAGCTTCCTTGAAAATGTTGTACTTGAAAACAACCAAACTGAGATCACACTTAATACCGTGTGATCTAATATTTTCGACAAAATTTATTTTAGATTGTCCATCTGTCATTAAATCTTCTACTAACAAGCTATTCTTTTCCTTAAAAATTTCCCCTTCAATCAATTTATTTTTTCCATAGTCCTTTGCTTTTTTCCTCACATAAGATAAGGGTAAACCCATTTTTTCTGCTATAACTGCACCAAAAGGTATTCCTGCGGTCTCACCTCCTATAATATAATCTGGAGATTGGCAATCTATATCTGATTTGATGGTATCTATCATCATATCAGTGATAGATTTGAAAGCTGTTGGATATGCAATAATCTTTCTGCAGTCAATGTAGCTTGGTGACAAAAAACCCGAAGACAATCTAAAAGGTGTCACCAGACTAAAGTTAATGGCTCCAATATCGATTAGAATTTTTGCGGTGTTTCTGGATCGTTCATTTATGTTCATATTCCCTCACAAAATTATATTAATTTTCTTTTTCCCAATAAATTTCATTATAAGGGTTGAAGACCTTTATTTTTCCATCACTAGTCTTGATATCTTTTATGACTTCTATCGATTTGGGTCTTTTAACATATCTTACCCTATCTTTATGCTGCCTTAAGCCATAAAACGCTCGACCATTTTTAGACGCAAAGGGTTCAATTTTCTTCAAAGAGCTATGTTCTTCGAATAATTGTATCAAAAGTGGAATTGCAAGAGGACTGCTAAATATTCCAGCACATCCACAGGAAGCTATTTTTTTGCCCTCGACATGAGGAGCGCTGTCCGTACCAAGGAAAAATTTACGGTCACCTGATATTGCAGCTTGTACTAGAGCACGACGATCATATTCTGTTTTTAAAATTGGTGCACAATAAAAATCTGGTCTAATTCCTTTCGATAGCATTATGTTTCTATTTACCATCAAGTGATGAATGGTGATTGTTGCCGCAACCATACTTTGTTCATTTATGAAATTTACTGCATCCGATGACGTGATATGCTCTAAAACTATTTTTAAATTTGGAAATTGCTTGATTATTTTTGTCAAAACTTTTTCAATAAAAACGCTTTCTCGCTCAAATACATCAACCTTTTCATCTGTAACCTCACCATGTATAGATAGTATAACGCCACTTTCTTCCATCACTTCAAACAAATGATAGAAATTTTTAAAATCGGATATCCCGGAGTCTGAATTGGTCGTCGCTCCTTTTGGGTACATCTTAATGGCCTTGATATGTTTGTGAGTACTAACTTTTCTGATTTCATCTTTGCTTAAACAATCTGTCAAATAGAGTGTCATATTTGGGGTAAACTTTGCTGCCTTCGGAATCTGTTTACAGATCTCATTATAATAGTTGTCAGCTAAAGAAATATTCGTAATAGGAATATCCAAGTTGGGCATAATAAGGGCCGAACCAAAGTTTTCATAAGTAAATGGCAAAACATTCGATAACACTTCGCCTTCGCGTAAATGTACATGCCAATCATCAGGCCTTAAAATATCAAGAAAGATTTTTTCCATTAATCAGGTTTAAATTTTTTTGTTTATAATAATGACTTATCTCGTTTATGTTAATTAATATTATTGGCTTTCTTAGAAAGAGTTTGATCCACTCTTTCGTAAAAAATATCTAAATCTGTTCCAAAATTTCAATTACTAGTCTATATTTTTTCTTATAGACCTTTATAGTAACAATCTGAAAGTTTACGAGGAAAATTAAGTGAATATTGTGGAAAAAAATCTTTCCGGAACCGCGGAAAACAAGTTTAGTAACGGTGTGTCAAATGATGATGCAAAAAAAGCACTCGAGTTGCTACTAAAATGGATAGGCGAGAACCCAGACAGAGAAGGTCTTAAAGAGACGCCAAAAAGGATTTTAAAGGCCTATAAAGAGTGGTTTGCCGGGTACAACCAGAACCCGTTAGAAATACTTAGTAAGACTTTTGAAGAGGTAGAGGGTTACAAAGAAATGATAAGTCTAAAAGATGTGAGTTTCCACAGTTTCTGCGAACATCATTTTGCTCCAATCGTAGGAAAGGTTCACCTAGGATATATACCAAATAAAAAAGTAGTGGGCCTATCAAAACTTGCTCGACTTGTTGAAGTTTTTGCAAGACGTTTGCAGGTGCAGGAAAAGATGACCGCTGAGATAGGTAATTGTTTACAAACTCACTTAGATTGTTTAGGAGTAGGAGTTATAGTTGAAGGAGAACATCATTGTATGTCCTCGAGAGGTGTAAAAAAACACGGTTCCATCATGAAAACCATGCATTTCACTGGTGTTTTCCTAAATGACTCAGAGAAAAAGAATGAGTTTATAAGATCCGTCAGCTGAAAAATTTTTTTAGAGTCACAAGCCCAGATAAAATGAATAAAGACCACTAATGCAAAAGCCAGATTGTTTTCAACAAATCATTCTATTGCTACAAAACTTTTGGTCCGATAAAGGGTGTGTTATACTTCAGCCTTATGACCTGGAGGTAGGAGCCGGAACTTTTCATCCAGCGACAACCCTAAGGAGCTTAGGCCCAGATCATTGGTCAGCTGCTTATGTACAACCATGTCGGCGACCTTCTGATGGTCGTTTTGGAGACAGTCCAAATCGATTGCAGCACTATTATCAGTTTCAAGTTGTTATGAAGCCTTCACCAATCATATTGAAAGAAATGTATTTGGAAAGCTTAAAGTTTTTGGGTATTGATAACAAAGTCCACGACATCAGATTCGTAGAGGACGACTGGGAAAGTCCTACTTTAGGCGCATGGGGACTAGGTTGGGAGGTTTGGTGTGACGGTATGGAGATTAGTCAATTCACTTACTTCCAACAAGTAGGGGGACATGATTGCAAACCGATTACAGGAGAGATTACTTACGGTCTCGAAAGACTTGCGATGTTTATTTTGGAGTGTGACTCTGTAATGATTTTACCTTACAATTCCCCAAACAGTCAAAGACCATTAAAATACTCAGATATTTTTCTCAAGGCAGAAAAGCAATATAGTGAGTGGAATTTTAATGTTGCAAACACAGAAATTGTTTTTCGCCATTTTGATGATGCAGAGAGAATGTGTCAAGAAATACTGGGAATGGGAGACCTCAAAAATGAGTCTTCATCAAAAAAAAATATTCTTGTCCAACCAGCATACGACCAGTGTATAAAAGCTTCACACCTATTTAATGTACTTGACTCAAGAGGTGTAATTTCTACCGCCCAACGACAAGTATATATTGGCAGAGTGAGAGCATTGGCTAAGTTGTGTGCAGATGCCTATATAGATGAAGTTTCATCGAGAGTATAATGAACGGAAAACGTTTCATTCTTTTATTTTTATGTATTGTTGTCATTTTTACAGCGACGTTGTTTTATTTCCAAAACTATGCCTACTATGACTTAATAGATATTAGACAAAATATTTTATTAGGTAAAAAGAGGTACAAAATTTCCTACTATCAAGGGATAGACTCTGAAAGTTCAGGTTTGAAGCTCAGAGAATGCTTTGTTGTCGATGCGTTAGATAATATTAATCTTCCTAAATACGAGAAACCAACACCCCTTACTGCACCTTTTTGGTTCAAGTGCTTTAATGCTGAAAGAATAACAAAAGATTTAGAAGATGGTAAAGCATCTGCCTTTTTATTTCAAAAAGAAGAGTTTGACGGCATTGATAATGTGATAGCTATTTATCCAGATGGGAGAAGTTATCGTTGGAGGCAATTAAATTCTAAGTATATGAAAGAATAGAGTTGAGCGATTTTATATTGGAACTGATCTCTGAAGAGATACCCGCAAAAATGCAAGCACCTGCTATGCGTCAACTGGAAATCTTAACTTTAAAAAAAGTTAATGAAAACGGTTTGATTTTCGGGGAAATGGTCCCATTTGTCACACCAATGAGACTAGGGATTATTCTCGAAAACATATCAATTAAAGTGAAAGAAAGTATCAAAGAAATACGTGGACCTCGGTTGGGAGCACCTACCAATGCAATAGATGGGTTTTTGAGAAAAAATAAGATCGCAAGAAGTGAATTACAAGAAAAAAAAACAACGAAGGGATCATTTTATTTTTACACTTTAAAGATAAATTCTCAATCCCTATCAAATATTTTATCGCGGATTTTTACTGAGATTATTCAAGAGTTTAATTGGCCAAAATCTATGTACTGGGGCGATAATTATTCTCTCAGATGGGTTAGACCACTTAGAAGTATAACTGCTGTTCTTTTTGAAAATGAGAAACGGGAAAGAGTACCCTTGCATGTAAGAGATATTGAATCAGGTATTGTTACAAGAGCCCATCATGTGATGTATCCAGAGTTTTTTGATTTTAAATCAATCAACGATTATCAGGAAAAGATTGCCAACGGTAAAGTTATTCTCCAGCCTCAGGAGCGTAAAAAAATAATTGTCCAAGAAGGTAAGAGACTAGCGGAAGCCAACGGGTTTTACTTGGTAGAGGATAATAAACTTCTAGAAGAAATAGTTGGGTTAACAGAATTTCCAATTCCCTTACTGGGTAAGATTCCTGAAGAATTACTTTCGATACCCGAAGAAGTGATTGTCACTTCTATGAGAGAGCATCAAAAGTTCTTATCTCTAAGAAGTAGTATCAATGGGAAGGTTGAAGGATTTTTGTTAATTACTGATCTAGAAACTCATGATCAACAAAAAACAATTCTTTCTGGCAATATGCGTGTTTTAAATTCTAGATTAAAAGATGCGATTTTCTTTTATCAAAATGATCTAGATCTTGTGAAACATCAAGGAATGATGGCCTGGAATGATAAATTGAAAAGTGTTAGGTTTCATGAAAAGCTAGGATCTCAGTATAATAGAGTAGAAAGAATAGTTAAGTTTTCTGTGATGCTTGCCAGCCAATTTGAACTCGAAAAGGACGAGGTAAGTAAAGCAGCAAAACTTATTAAGGCTGACCTTGTCTCTGACATCGTAGCAGAGTTTCCTTCCTTGCAGGGTATTATGGGATCTCATTATGCTAGATCTGAGGGTTTTGAAAAAACGGTCTCTGATGCGATCCGAGATCACTACTTGCCCGTTGGTTCCAACGATGGCGTTCCAAAACATCCGCTTTCAATAGTGCTGTCACTTAGTGATAAAATTGATTATTTAACCTCCCTTTGGAAGATTGGCATTAGGCCTACTGGAAATAAAGATCCCTTTGCTTTGAGGAGAGCCGCCTTGGGGATAATAAGGATAATACTAGAGAACAAGTTAGATATTGATTTAGATTACTTGATTGATTTAACGGAGAGTAATTTTGATAAGCCCTCTTTGCAGCGATTTCTAAAGGAGAGAATAGTATATTACCTGACAGAAAAAAATTATCAAAAAAAGGTGGTGAACGCAGTGGTCGAGCATTACAAGCTAGATTTTTTGCCCTTCATGCCGGGTATGATAGCTCAGATGAATGCATTTATTTCTTCCACGTCTGGTGTAAGAGTTTTAGCAGCCTATAAGAGAGTTTCTAATTTCTTAAGTTCTAATAAAGAGATCTTAGGTTTTGAAAAAGAAATTTCTGAAGAACGTGCGGCTGAAGAAGATAAATTAGTGCAAAAACAATTGATGCTAACTAAAGAGCAAGTAGAAGGTAGCTTGAAACTCAAAGATTTTAAGGCTGCTCTTTTTGAGCTGAATTCAATGGTGGATTCTATCAATCATTTCCTTGATAATGTACAAGTTAATTGTGAAGATAATGCACTTAGGATTTTTAGATATTCATTATTGTATCAAATCCGAGAAACTATGGATAGAGTTGTGGTATTTTCGGAATTGGACAAAAAATGAACGATACGAATTTAAGATCTAGATATTTTTTTAATGAGATACCAGATAAGCAAAAAAAAATCGATGAATTTGGGAGCAAAGCGTGCAACCTTAGTTTAGCTAAAAAGTGGCAGTTTCCTGTGCCTGAAACAGTATTCCTTTCCGGAGAATTGGTTAAAGAAATATTTGAGAAAAAATGCGTTCCGGCTGAAATTCTTTCACACTTTAAGAATAAATTACTGGCAATAAGACCGAGTCCTGTTACGGACCTTTCCGCAAAAAATGAGCCAATTCTTTATATTGGGCTAGACGATAGCAGCTATGAGATCCTCAAAAAGAGGGTAGGGATTAAAAAAGCATCACAGATTTACCTAAGCTTCCTTAGAATGTTTTCTTCGACTATATATAATTTAGATCTTGAAAAATGTGATGAACTTCGCCGATTATTAGAAAACCCAAAAAGTCCAGAATCCGTATTTGAGGAAGGCAGTTCGAGGCAAATTAGCAGGATAAAAAAATTAATCTCTTTGGAAACAGGTTCAAATTTCCCAAGAAGTATTTCAGAGCAATTAATAGAAGTAATCAATTCAATTTATAAAAGTTGGATTAGCCCTACTCAGAAAATACTACGGGATGTCAGTGGTAGGAAGAGTGAGGAGTTAATACCAATAATTCTACAAGAAATGCACTCTGGTTTTGAAGAGAAGCCAGTGGAATATTTCAAGGTTATGAACTTCGATGATAAAATAGGAAAGTCAAGCTATCAGTGCTTTCGATTTGATAAAAGTGACCAAAAGGCCTCTCTCAACCCATTAAATAAAGAAGAGGTAAACAAAGTATTTAAACCTAATTCATTGCGTAGTTTGATTGAGAGTTTGACAAAAAAAGTTAAGTCACCATTAGAGGTAACTTTTCTGTTAGATGGCGGTACATTATTTTTGATTGGTTTAAAAGAGGTAGTTTTACCTCACAAGAAGTTTATTGAGTTTGTTGTTTCATCAGTCCAAGAAAATATAATCGAAAAAGAAGATGGGCTCTTGCTAATTAACCCAGAATACCTAGATATTTTTCTTCATCCATCGGTATCGGAAGATATAAAGCCGAGGGTCGCGCTTTTGGGAGTACCAGCAAGCCCTGGTGCTGCTTCCGGGAGGGTAGCTATGTCTACTAATAAAGTTATTGAATACAACTCAACTGAAACCGATGCAATATTAATTAAAACCGAGACTATATCCGATGACATCAATGCTATGTCTCTGTCAAAAGGTGTATTAACCGTAAAAGGAGGGATGACCAGCCATGCTGCTGTTATAGCTAGGGGAATGGGAATACCATGTATCGTAGGAACAAGAAATGTGGTATTTAAGGAACAGGAAAAAATACTTTTATTAGAGGATGGTAAAGTAATATCAGAGGGTGATGAAATTACAATCGATGGTTCTACAGGAGCCATATATCTCGAAAAAGTAAAACTAAGACCACCTGAGACCACGAACACGTTTAGCACACTTTTGCAATGGGCTAATGAGTTCTGTGATATTCAAATAAGAGCAAACGCTGATACGGTGGAAGATGCTAAAGTAGCGCTTTTTTATGAAGTAGATGGAATTGGTCTATGTAGAACCGAGCACATGTTTACCGATTCCAATCGTATAAATCTGGTTAGACAAATGATACTAACTAACAGTGACAAGGAGAGAGGATCAATAATTGAGAGGCTTCTGCCGATACAGAAAGAAGATTTTATTGACCTGTTTAAAGAGATGTCGAATCTGCCAGTAACTATAAGACTTTTAGATCCACCACTGCATGAGTTTCTTCCAAATTCACAACAAGAAATTCGGAGGACGGCAAATCTTATGGCGATAACGGAACAGCAACTGGCTGATCGCATAAAAGGTCTAACTGAGTTCAATCCAATGTTGGGTACTAGAGGTGTGAGGCTTGGTGTGATGGTTCCCGAGATATATGATATGCAGGTGCAAGCTATTTTTCTGGCGGCCATTGAGGTTTTCAAGAAATACAAAATAGTAGCAAATCCCGAAATTATGATCCCATTAATTTCTGCTAATAAAGAAGTTGATTTGGTAAGAGACAGAATAAGAAAAGTTTTTTCACAATTAAATAAGAAGAATTTTGTAAATCTTAAATATAAGTTAGGAGTAATGGTTGAAACTCCCAGAGCTGCGTTAAGAGCAGGTGATATTGCGCAATCCTGCGATTTTTTGAGTTTTGGTACAAATGACCTAACTCAAATGACTTATGGTTTGAGCAGAGATGATTCTAATAGATTTATGAAAGAGTATATTGAGAAGGGACTTTTTAGTGGCGATCCTTTCAAAACTATTGATGTCGAGGGTGTAGGCGAATTGCTTAAAATAGCAGTGCAAAGAGCTAGGAATACGAATTCAAAGATAGTCACTGGCTTATGTGGCGAGCATGGTGGCGACCCTACATCCATTAGTTTTTGTCGCTCTGTTGGTTTTGAATACATATCATGTTCGCCATATAGAGTGCCGATAGCTAGGCTGGCCGCCGCTCAATCAAGAATAAGAAATTTAAACTAGAGTAGGACCTAATAATGAGTTACTTAATTGTTAAAAGAAGGGCAACATTTCCTATTTTATTGATATATTTTCTATTAATAACTCATCTCGCTTTCTCTCAAACAAACTCAAACAAGATTAGGGAAGACGATTTGGGGAACGAGCGGTTTATTGTAAATTTGAGAACAACAATTGAAGAAGAAATGAACCGTCTGGATAGTATAGATGATAATTATTTAACAAGACTGTCAGGTTTGATTACTTATGATCGAGTATATTTATCAAAAAATAGTGAAAAACAATTTTTTTCTAAAGGAGCTCTTGATAGTCTGAGAATGCCGAAGATGAATAGGGAGCTGAAATGCTTGTCTGAGGCTTTGTATTTTGAAGCAAGGGGTGAACAGATAGAGGGGCAAATTGCGGTAGCAGACGTGATTATTAATCGCAAAAACTCAAGCCAATTCCCAGGTACTATCTGTGGAGTGGTCTCTGAAGGTGCACATAAGAGACATGCGTGTCAATTTTCTTACAATTGTGATGGGAAACTAGAGCTGATTTATGATAAAAAAACCTATAGGAGGATAGTCAAACTTTCATCGATGATTTTAAATGGAGCTTTTTCTGATGTAACAAATGGCGCAACATTTTTTCATGCGTCGGAAGTAAGTCCCAGTTGGTCAAGGAAATTTAAAAAGACTAGGAAAATAGGCAGGCATATATTTTACAAAAACTAGTAATATGTATTTCAACTCATTAGGATTATCCATTGTTTACTGAAGAATTTAAGAAAAAAGACCTTCTAGACCTAGGAGGAAAAAAAAAGGCAAATGTAGACCATATTTTAGTAAGAGACTATGTTAGAAAGATAGACATAGGCGCCTTTCAGTCAGAATATGGTGTTAAACAAAGAGTATCTTTCAATGTCATTCTGGAAGTGAATACTGATAATCAACCAATGCATGATAATGTTGATCTAGTATTATCATATGACAGTATAATTGAAATTATTGAGGATGAAATTGGTCAGAAAAGAGTTGCACTGCTAGAAACTTTAGCAGAGAAAATAGCTATTTCGTGCCTATGTCTAGATAGTGTGGTTAAGGCTACTGTCCGTCTAGAAAAGCTGGATAGGGGTTTGGGAAAGCTTGGGGTTCAGATAAGTAGAACGAAGGTTCAACCAAATTCATCTAAAACAAATGTGAATTTGCTACATAAGAATAATTTAGTTATCAAGACTAAGATCCCAAATGCTGGCCTGTTATATATTTCGAATAGGATGTTACAACGAAAAAATATTTGTTATTTAAAGCAATTTATTTCTACCTCAACTATGACTTGGGTTATCTGCCTTTCAGAGATTTATAAAGAATTTTCAGAAATGGATCCAGAAACTGATATCGAAATTCTAACAATGGCAGTTGCACAAAATGCTTATATGCTCAATAAAAAGTTTAATAATTTAAAATTAGCACGAAGTAAGACCGAGGTAGCTTTTTTGTTGAAAGAAGGTGTTAATTGTATTTGGTGTCCAACCGATCTTTATAAGTTTTCCAAAAACGATGGCTTCCTCAATAAAGAATTTGCCCTTAGCATGGCTTGCCAATTAACCATGGGTCTTTTGATGAAAAGGGTTTACTTGTTCAGACAAGATAAATTGTCTGATGTTTTAACAGAAGGTATATATAACATGGGAGTTACCGTTGAGTATTGCTGATAGTAAATTGTTTTAATGCCAGAAAAAGAAAAAATTGTGGTCTTTGATTTGGATGGCACCCTTGCTGACACAGCTCCGGCGTTGCTTAATGCTGGAAATGAACTTTTAAAAAGTATTGGGAGAAATC
This sequence comes from uncultured Alphaproteobacteria bacterium, assembly GCA_902619165.1. GTDB lineage: Bacteria > Pseudomonadota > Alphaproteobacteria > Rhodobacterales > Rhodobacteraceae > CACIJG01. The sequence continues at coordinate 26,078 of CACNDI010000002.1, read as the reverse complement.
CAATAAAGCTCGAACAGTATAAAGGATTTATTGGCGGAGGGACAAAAAAACAGGTAGAGAAGCTCTTGATATCCACTGGAGGTATTCCAGAACAAGGTTTGGACGTCTACTTTAAGTTTTTTCAAGATAGATACTACGAAGATCCTGTTAAGGGTTGTTCGCTTTATAAAGGGGCATTAGAGCTAGTAGAGTTTTTGAAGAGCCAAGGGATAAAATTGACTATATGCACCCAGAAGTTTGAAAGCAGCGCTAAAAAGGTTTTATATAGTCTCAATGTTTATCAATACTTTGATGGATTTGCATACGGAGATAGCACTGGAGTTTTAAAGCCTGATCCAAAAGTTTTTTATCATTCTGTAAAAGGATTAGGTAATGGAAGTTATTTTTATGTCGGTGATACTGCAATTGATTTACTTTTAGCAAAAGCGGTTGGTGCAAGCTTTTTTTTTCATAAAAGGGGTTACGCACCACAAACAGTGGAAAAAGCTGGAATCGACTTTAGTTTCGATAATTACAGTGAATTGACTAGTCACTTCAAGCAAAGTTTGACTTGAAAATGCAATACTTTTTCCCAGAGTTAAACTATCTTAAAGGTGAAGCAGAGCACCTTCATACTATCAATGGTGGTAATACTGTTTTTAATTCATTCAGAGTTACCGAGAGGAATAAAGGCTCGAGGGTTATCTCTACTTCTGATGTAAAAAAAGAGTTTCTAAAAAAATTTACATCAAAGCCAAATTCAAAATTGGGAGTAAACTTCGACACAACACTTGTTATGGGAGTTTTAAATGTTACTCCTGATAGTTTTTACGATGGAGAACAATCCTTTTCAGAAAAACAGTTTGTCGAAAAAGGTCTAAATCTTTTAAAAGCTGGCTGCTGTATATTAGATGTAGGAGGTGAATCTACAAGGCCTGGAGCGAAGGAGGTTGCGTCCAGTATAGAAATAGAAAGAGTAACAGGAGTAATTAAGAAAATAAAACAATCTGCTCCCTCAGCAATAATTTCAGTTGATACTAGAAAGGCAATTGTTGCTGAGAATGCTTTGCAAGCTGGAGCTTCCATTGTGAATGATATTTCTGCAGGATCATTTGATGAAAAAATGTTTGGCGTTGTAGCAAAATATAAAGCAGGTATGTGTTTGATGCACTCTCAAGGTTTGCCAGAAAATATGCAAAATAAACCTCATTATGATAATGTCCTTCTAGATATTTATGATTATCTTGAAGAGAAGATTGCTGAAGCTGAAAGTACAGGCATATCAAGAAAACGCATTATTATAGATCCAGGCATTGGCTTCGGAAAAAGTTTTAGCCATAATATGGAAATAATAAATAAAGCTAGTCTGTTCCTTGGATTAGGATGTCCCATCATGATTGGGGTGTCACGTAAGAGTTTTATTGGCGAAATTATTAGTGAAAGGCTGCCCTCGGCAAGATTATCAGGTTCGATAGCAGCAATGCTGAAAATAGTCAGTAACGGGGTGAACATTGTTAGAGTGCATGACGTAAAGGAGACGGTCCATGCAATGAAAGTTTGGAATATTTTTAAATAAAATAAGGTTTGCATAAATGGAAGGAAATATATTCGGAACTGATGGGATAAGAGGAAGGACAAACACCTACCCTATTGATCCCGAAACGATATTGAAAATTGCTCTATCAACAGGTCATGTGATCGGAAAAGGTATAAATTTTCCTAAGGTTATTATAGGCAAGGATACGAGAAGGTCTGGATATATGGTTGAAAATGCTCTAACTGCTGGTTTTATCTCTATGGGCTGGGAGGTAAACTTACTTGGACCTTTGCCTACACCTGCAGTAAGTTTTCTAACAAAATCCCTGAGAGCTGACCTCGGCATTATGATTTCGGCATCCCATAACCCATACGACGACAATGGAATAAAATTTTTTGATAAAGATGGGTTGAAGATAGATTCAAAAATTGAAGAGGAAATCAGTAAAGAGATTAGGAACAAATCACCATTAGTGATTCCAAGTGATTTAGGTAAAGCGAGTAGGATAAATGATGTTCTTGGCCGTTATACCGAATTTGCAAAGATTACTATTCCAAGTAATTTAAGCCTTGGCGGAATTAGGATAGTAGCGGACTGTGCTAATGGTGCTGCATATAAGATTTTACCGCAAATTCTAAGAGAGCTTGGTGCAGAGGTTGTGTCTATAGGCGTGGCTCCCGATGGTTTCAATATCAATAAAGAGTGTGGTTCAACAAAACCAGAAAAAGCACAAAAAGCAGTTCTAGAAAACAGTGCAGATATAGGGATATGTTTAGACGGCGATGCTGACAGAGTTTTATTCATCGATGAGCAGGGGAAGTTAGCTAATGGGGACATAGTTATTGGACTTTTAGCTGAAGCCTGGGTAAATAAAAATTCACTGAATAAAAATACTGTCGTTGCAACAGTTATGTCTAACTTAGCCTTGGAGCTATACCTAGAAAAAATAGGAGTAAGCTTGATTCGGACGCAGGTAGGTGACAAAAACGTCTCAAAATGTATGAATAGGCAAAGTTTAAACTTAGGTGGAGAACAGTCAGGCCATATGATTCTGGCGGATTATTCAAATGCAGGTGATGGATTAATTACGTCATTGCAAGTATTGAGTGTTTTGGTAGAAAACAAAAAAAAAGCAAGTCAGCTTTTTAATTTGTTCGAGCCATTCCCACAAACAGTGGTAAATATAGACGCTCATGAATGCAACGATTTCGAAAACAATGATCAAATAAAAAATAGGTTGGAAGATGTCAGGCGCTCAATAACTGGTAAGGGCCGTATTCTCATCAGACGATCAGGCACCGAAAATGTTATTAGATTAATGGTTGAGCATAGAAAAAAAAATAAATTAGAAGAGACTATCGCCACTTGCTTGTCTATATTGAAAAAGACCAATTTTTAAGATATCAATGTAAAGCAGTTTGTTATGAATATTAAGCCATTACAAAAGCCTTCAAGACCCCTTTTTTCTTCTGGCCCATGTCCTAAAAGACCGGGATGGGAAGCAGACGCAATAGAGAAAATAGCTTATCTTGGGAGATCACATAGAGCAAAAAAACCACTGCAACAAATCAAAAATTTAATTAATTTAACTGGTGAAATACTAGAGATTCCTGAGGGCTATAAAGTGGCTATAGTGCCAGGCTCTGACACAGGAGCATTTGAGCTTTTAATGTGGTCACTTTTAGGAAAAAACGAGACGACTATGCTAGTGTGGGAGTCATTTGGTAACGATTGGGCAGAGGATGCTGTCGATCAATTAAAATTAGAGCGATGTAAAGTAGAAAAAGCAGAGTACGGATACCTACCGGATCTTGATAAGGTTTCTAGCAGCTCGGATATTTGTTTTACATGGAATGGAACAACCTCTGGCGTGCGTGTCCCCAACTCAAACTGGATTGAAAAAAGTGATGAAAGGTTAGTGCTCTGTGATGCCACTTCTGCAGTTTTTTCTCAGAAATTAGATTGGGAAAAGCTTGATGCGGTTTCTTTTTCTTGGCAAAAGGTCCTCGGTGGTGAAGGAGGTCATGGCGTAGTAGTCTTGAGTCCTAATGCCATAAAACGCCTTTCAACATTTCATCCTGAAAGACCAATGCCTAAAATATTTAGGCTCGTTAAAAATGGAAAGTTGATAGAAGGAGTTTATGAAGGAGAAACGTTAAATACACCATCCATGTTTTGTGTAGCAGATGCCTTAGATAGCTTGATGTGGATTAAGGAGATTGGTGGATTGACTGAAACAATCCGAAGAAGTAATGAAAACTTTAATTGCTTGCAGGGGTGGGTAGATAAAACGCCTTGGATAGAAAATTTAGTTAGTGATCCAAGAAATCGTTCAAATACGTCAGTGTGCTTAAAGTTTTCAGACGAGAGGCTTATTTCACTAATTCCAGACGAAAAAACTCGCTTTGTTAAAAAATTTGTTGCGCTGCTAGAAGCGGAAAACGCTGCGTTTGATATAAAGGGTCACAGAAATGCTCCTCCAGGTTTAAGAATTTGGTGTGGAGCAACAATTAATCTGGATGATATTCAAAAATTACTACCTTGGTTGGAGTACTGTTTCCACGAAATAATATCAAGCTACTAAGGGTAACCAACAATGGCAAAAAGGCATAGAGTATTAGTATCTGATAAGATATCACAGAGAGCATTAGAAACTCTTCAAAAAAGTAATATCGATTTCGATTACAAGCCAGACTGCGGAACAAGTGATAGCCTTAAGGACGTCATTGAACCTTACTCAGGACTAATAATTAGATCTGCTAGCAAAGTCTCAAGAGACGTTATTGATCGAGGAAAAAATTTGCAGGTCATTGGTAGAGCGGGTATAGGCGTGGATAATATTGATCTTAAAGCGGCATCCTCTAAAGGAATTGTGGTAATGAATACGCCTCATGGAAATGCAATAACTACGGCAGAACACACGCTCGCGATGATTTTCGCCTCTTGTCGGCAAATTCCCGCAGCGGACCACTCAACGCAACAAGGAAAGTGGGAAAAATCAAAGTTTATGGGACAAGAATTAACGGGGAAAACCTTGGGATTAATTGGTGTTGGGAATATAGGTTCGATTGTTGCGGATCGTGCTTTGGGGCTCAAACTTAAAGTTAAAGCTTATGATCCTTTTTTAACCGACGAAAAAGTACGGGGGCTCGGTATAGAAAGAGTAAAGAGGCTCGAAAAGCTTGTAGCTGAAAGTGATATAATTTCGTTACATGTTCCAAAAACTGAAAAGACCACCAATATCATAAATGGTTCTTTGATAAAAAAAATGAAAAGTACCGCGATACTAGTTAATTGTGCAAGAGGGGGTCTTGTAGATGAAAACGCACTTGCAAAAGCGCTGAAAGAAAAGTCAATTGCTGGAGCTGCCTTTGATGTATTTGGCTCAGAGCCCGCAGTGGATAACGCTTTGTTTGGTCTGGAAAATGTTGTTTGCACACCACATCTTGGAGCCTCTACTTCAGAAGCTCAAGTAAAAGTTGCGGTGCAAGTTGCTCAACAGATAGCAGATTATTTAAAAGAAGGTACAATAACAAATTCTATTAATTCACCTTCAATATCTGCTGCAGAAGCACCATTACTTAAACCTTGGGTCAAAGTATCTGATGTATTAGGTGGCTTTATTGGGCAGGTTATTGAATCAGGTCTACAGGAGATAAACATTGAATATGTTGGTTTAGTTGGCGAACTGAATACGCATCCATTGACTTGTTCAATCGTAGCTTCAATCCTTAACCCAATTGTTGGTATTGGGTCTGTCAATCTTGTGTCATCTTTAATTTTTGCGCGTGAAAGAGGTATCGTAATTAGTGAGATAAAAAAAGACTCGCAGGGAGCCTTTGGATCGTATATTAGAATTTTGGTGAAGACCGAGAGGGCCATTAGATCTGCAGCTGGGACGGTTTATTCTGATGGGCAGCCTAGATTTATTCAAATAAATGGAATTGATATGGATACAATGCCACAGAAATTTATGCTTTATACATCAAATATAGATACACCAGGTTTTATTGGCCTACTAGGAACGACGTTGGGCAAGATGAATGTAAACATTGCAACTTTTTCATTAGGAAGAAAGGAAAAGGCTGGCTTAGCGCTAGCTTTATTAGGGATTGATGAAAAAATTGACCCAAAAGATTTAAAGGAAATAAAAAGGCTAAAAGGTGTAAAAGAGGCAAAAACCTTGAGTTTTGAAATCTGATTAGATCAAGAAATGAGTAATTTAATTGTAATAGGCACACAGTGGGGCGATGAAGGAAAGGGAAAAATCGTAGATTTGCTTTCTTCAAAGGCAGATACCATAGTTAGATTTCAAGGAGGACACAACGCTGGTCATACATTAGTTGTTGGTGATCAAGTATTTAAGCTTTCACTTTTGCCATCCGGCGTCATAAGAGAAGATAAGATTGCGGTAATTGGGAACGGAGTGGTATTAGATCCATGGAAATTACTGGAAGAGATTGAACAATTAAACTCGAGGGGAATAAAGATTTGTAGTGATAGGTTTTTAATTTCTGAGAATACGCCTCTTATACTACCCTTTCACAAAGATCTAGATCTTTTGCGCGAACAGAAAGCGGGAAAAGAAAAAATAGGTACAACTGGAAGAGGAATCGGGCCAGCTTATGAAGACAAAGTTGGAAGAAGGGCATTAAGGACCGGTGATCTGAAAGACCCAAACCAAGTGAAGAGAAAATTAAATATTATTAAAGATCATCATGATATTTTGAGGGCAGGACTGGGCGCCACTGATATAGATGAAGAACAACTTTTTGATGAATTGATGATGGTGGGTAAAAAAATTAATACGTTCATAAAGCCCGTTTGGAAAATTCTTAACGAACAGATTAAAAAAAATAAAAATATTTTATTTGAAGGCGCGCAAGGTTCTATGCTCGATATAGATTTTGGCACTTATCCATTTGTTACCTCTTCTTCAACAATTGCGGCAGCAGCAGCAATTGGAAGCGGTGTTGCTCATAATAAAATCAACACTGTATTAGGAATAACAAAAGCATACACAACTCGGGTAGGAGAGGGTCCAATGCCTACCGAGCTTACTGATAGTATTGGACGTTATCTATCAGAAGAGGGAAATGAAAAGGGAACAGTGACAGGTAGAGACAGAAGATGTGGTTGGTTTGATGCACCGCTGGTTAGAAGAAGCTGTTTGCTTAATGGTGTTACTAGTCTTGCTCTCACAAAAATTGACGTTTTAGATAAGCTTGAAAAAATTAAGATTTGCGTAGGATATAGAATTGAAAAGGAAGAATATACGGATTTTCCTGTTTCCACTTCTTTATCTAATAAACTGTCTCCAATATACGAGGAAATCGATGGTTGGAACACCAGTACGGTTGGATTGGAAAAAATTGATCAGATGCCTATAAAGGCAAGGGCGTATATTCAAAGGATAGAGGAACTTTCTGAGACCAAGGTTTCGATAATCTCAACTGGGCCAGAAAGAAACCAAACTATTTTGATAAATGACCCATTTCAATTATAACTCGGTATAGAGATGTCTTCATATAGATTAAAAAGATTATTCGCCCTTTTAGTTTTATTGCTTTGGTTACCTTTGTACATAGTGTTGGTTCTGAACTTGCTTACTTTTTTTGAAAGACCAAACTTATTTATAGAACTTTTGGTATATATTATAGTTGGTGTATTTTGGGCTTGGCCTTTCAAAGCTCTTTTTAAAGGAATAGGACAACCAAACAAAAAAAAATAACTTAAGAAATGTGAAAGCGCGATACGTTTGCAATGTCCAAAAAATTTGAAAAAATACTTGAATTAGGAGATGCTGTAACGCTCGTAGGTGGCGCAGGCTTTTCCAAAACTCTTCTTTCAAAAAGCCTAGCTATTACCGATGATCTGGTGGCAGCTGATGGAGGAGCAAATTTTCTTCCAACGCATACAGTTCCCAAATACATAATAGGGGATTTAGATTCTTTAAGGTCTCCAGAAAAGTGGGTTGGAAAGGGAAGTGAATTAATTAAGATTGAAGATCAAGACTCAACAGATTTTGATAAGTGCACATCACTTATTAAGTCAAAAAAAATTATTGCGTTAGGCTTTATGGAACAAAGGCTGGATCACTTTTTAGCCGTTTGTTCATCGCTTGTGAAGAATAGACGCTTGATTTTTGTGGTTGGTAAAAGAGATGTTATGTTTCACCTGCCGAAAAATCTTTCTGTTAAACTGCCTATAAATTCACGTGTTTCTTTATTTCCTATGAATGAAATAAAAACAGTTGAAGCAGTTGGTCTAAAGTATCCTGTTGAAAAACTTCAATTTTCTCCCATGGGCAAAATCGGAACTTCAAATGTTTCTACAAAAGAAAACATAAGAATATCCTATGATGATTCAGGCATGCTTGGTATCTTTTCTAGCAGGCATCTGGATATTTTGTATAATTCAATGTAAGATTAATCAACGAAGGTGGAGAAAAAAATAAATTCTGGAAAGAAAATTGCAGCCACAAAATCTATGGAATTTATAGATCCAAAGAAAATTATTGGACTCGGTACTGGATCAACAGTAAATCACCTTATTAAGATAATCCATGAAACTTTTATTCTAAATGGTCAATCAATAACTGCAGTATCTACTTCAACAGAAACAACTGATCTCGCTTCTAGTCTTGGAATTAACATTATAGATCTGGATCAAGTGGATGAACTTAACGTCGTTATTGATGGGGCGGATGAAGTTGATCCTGAAAATAATTTGATTAAAGGGGGTGGTGGTGCGCTTTTGATGGAAAAAATTGTAGCGAGTTTTTCTAAGCAATTGATTATAGTAGTTGACTCTTCAAAAATTGTTTCCAACTTAGGAAAGTTTCCCCTGCCGGTTGAAGTGGTTCAATTTGGTTCTGAAAGGATTAAAGCCTCCGTGGAGAGATTCTTAATTTCTCAAGGGTATCAAATGCCCAAAGTTACTTTCAGAAGAGCTGCGTCAAATAAATATGTAACTGATCAGCACAATTATATTCTTGATTTGCATCTAAATGAAATTCTAGACCCAAAGACGTTATCTCTAGGGTTGCTTCAAATTGTTGGAGTTGTTGAAGTTGGTTTATTTTTAAATATGGCCTCTAAAATTATTATTGGTAGTGATGATGGAAGCTGTAGGGTAATTCAGGAGGTTTGAATGTATGATTTATTTGTGATCGGTGCAGGATCAGGTGGAGTTCGTTCAGCAAGACTAGCGGCAGCTGAAGGCTTAAGTGTTGGTATTGCTGAGTCCTCTCGCGTAGGTGGTACTTGCGTAATAAGAGGATGTGTTCCGAAAAAGCTTATGGTCCACGCTGCAGAATTCAGCCAATATTTTAGCGATAGTGAAGGTTTTGGATGGACCATTAGAGATGCGCATTTTGATTGGCAGCGAATGGTGAAAGCTAGAAACAACGAGGTAGACAGGCTTGAGGCAGCATATAAAAAGAATTTGAAAAACTCCGGTGTTGAAATTTATGAAAACTCTGCAAAATTGAGAGGATTGAACGAGGTTGAGCTAGATAATCAGAAAGTTATAAAGGCAAAACACATTCTTTTAGCCACTGGTGGTAAGCCTAAGAAACCAGAGTTTCCAGGTGTTCAGTTTACAAAGTCATCTGATGATATTTTCATGATGTCAAGCTTGCCAGAAAAAATCGTAATTTATGGTGCTGGTTATATAGCCTGTGAATTTGCTACAATTTTCAATGGATTGGGTGTCGATGTTATACTAGTTTACAGAGGCGAAAATTTATTAAGAGGGTTTGATTACGACATTCAACGCTTAGTGAGACAAGGATTAGAGGAAAAAGGTATTAAGGTGCTAGTTAATACTGTGATCAATGGCGTTACCAAATGTTCAAAAGGACTTTCAGTGGATTTGAGTGACAAAAGCCAATTGGTTGTTACCGAAGTTGTATGTGCTGTGGGTAGAAAGCCAAATGTTGAAAATCTTGGTCTCGAAAAGTTAGGCGTTAATCTGAAAAAAGGTGTGGTGTTGGTTGATGAGTATCAAAAGACTAATGTATCAAATGTCTATGCTATAGGCGATGTTACTGACAGATTAAATTTAACGCCAGTAGCCATACGCGACGGTATTGCTTTTGTAGATACGGTTTTTAAAAACAAACCTACAGTACCCGACCATCACTTGGTTCCAAAAGCCGTTTTTACTAAGCCTGAGGTTGGAACAGTTGGAATGTCGGAGGCAGAGGTAGTAAATGCAGGTAAAGCTTTTGTAGTTTTTAAGACCGAATTCACACCGATGAAAAATCAATTATCAGGAAATCCACAAAAAACGCTTATGAAAATGTTAGTTGAAAAGAAGACCGATAAAATTCTTGGGATCCACATTGTCGGAGAGAGTGCCGCGGAACTTATACAAGTTGCTGCTGTAGCCGTTAAAATGGGAGCAACAAAAAAAGATTTTGACGCAACCTGTGCGGTGCATCCGACTGCTGCAGAAGAGCTAGTTACGTTAAATTAATTACATACACTTGAAATTCTCAAATTAATGAGCATTTATAGCAAACAACAGATTTTTACGTAATAAAGGAACAGCAATGCCGAACGATGATAATGACAACCCTTGGGGTGGAGGAAATAATTCTGGAAATAAAAGCCCTTGGGGTAATAGTAACGGCAGTGGTGGTAAGGGTCCTCGAGATGACAAACCTACATCTATCCCTGAGATAGACGATATGGTAAGGAAAGGCCAAGAAAGACTTAAAGTTCTGCTCGGAGGTGGTGGATCAGGTGGTAGGGGCGGTAGAGGCCAAAAATCCCCTGGAATTGGAAAAGGCTCTTACGGGCTAATCGGCCTAGCGCTTGTTTTGTTTTGGGCATATGCTTCTTTCTACACTGTAAAGCCAGAAGAGAAGTCTATTGAACTTCTATTGGGTGAATATTATAGAACTGGTGAATCGGGACTTAACTTTGCCCCATGGCCATTCATAACACATGAGGTGCTTACCGTTACGAGAGAAAATACCGAGGATATAGGGGTTGGCAACAGGTCATCTAACCAAGATGAAGGGTTGATGCTGACCGGAGACGAAAACATAGTAGATATCGATTTTTCAGTAGTATGGAATATTGCTGATCCAGCGAAATTTCTATTCAACTTGGCTCAACCACGTGAAACTATTCAAGCTGTTTCTGAATCGGCTATGCGGGAAGTGATTGCAAAATCAGAACTTGCTCCCATTTTAAACAGAGATAGGGCTGTTATCAGTGCAGAGGTTAGAACTTTGATCCAAACCACTTTAGACAGTTACGATAGCGGAGTAAACATTGTGCGTTTGAACTTTGATAAAGCTGATCCACCTGGCGAAGTTATTGACGCTTTCAGAGACGTACAAGCTGCAGAACAAGAGAAGGATACACTAGAGAAACAAGCAGATGCTTACGCTAATCAGGCATTAGCGAAAGCTCGTGGGGAGGCAGCTCAATTAATTCAGGAGGCGGAAGGCTATAAGGCCAGGGTAGTAAACGAAAGTGAAGGTGAAGCCGCTAGATTTGTTTCCGTTTATGAAGAGTATGTCAAGGCTAAAGATGTAACCAGAAAAAGGTTATATTTGGAGAGAATGGAGTCAATCATGCGTGATGTTGATAAAGTTATTCTAGATCAAAATGTCGGAGGAGAACAAGGGGTGGTCCCGTATCTTCCACTCAATCAACTCAGAGCAGGAGGAAATAATTAATGGTTTTACGGACTATATCAATAATAGTAGCGCTCATAGCGTTTGTTGCATACTCCTCACTCTTTGTAGTTGACGAAAGGCAAAAAGCGCTTGTATTACAATTTGGACAAGTTGCTGATGTGAAAGAAGAACCTGGTTTAGCATTTAAACTACCGTTTATACAACAAGTTGTAAGGTACGATGATAGGATACTGTCGCTCGACACCATGCCGCTTGAAGTGACACCTCTTGATGACAGAAGATTGGTGGTAGATGCTTTTGCAAGATACAGAATCATCAACGTCGTCCAGTTCAGGCAAGCAGTGGGAACTGGTGGTATTGTTACGGCGGAAAGTCGTCTTGAACGGATTCTAAATGCTGCACTTAGAGAAGTGCTTGGATCTGTGACCTCCAATGCAGTTCTATCAACAGACAGAATTGAGCTAATGACAAGAATAACAGAAAGCGCAAAGATAGAATCGAAGGGTTTAGGTGTAGAAATAGTTGACGTTAGGATTAAACGAGCTGATCTGCCGACACAAAACTTAGCAGCTACTTTTAGAAGAATGCAGGCAGAGAGAGAAAGGATGGCAGCAGACGAGAGAGCGAGAGGTCAAGAGGCTGCTCAAATAGTGAGAGCGGAAGCCGACAGAAAAGCTGTTGAGACGGTATCTGAAGCAAAGAAAGAAGCAGAAATAATAAGGGGTACTGCTGATGCCCTAACCACCAAAATTTTTGCAGACGCGTTTGGCAGAGATCCAGAGTTTTACGCTTTTACCAGATCGTTGATAGCTTACGAGCAATCAATGACAGGATCAAACACCACAATGGTCATAAGCCCTAACTCTGAATTCTTTGATTATATAAAGGAAAGTGAAAAAGAGTGATAGAAAAGGTGCTATTCGCTTTGGGATCCGTAATAGCATTTGAGGGGTTCTTTTTAGCGATTATACCAGAAAGGCTAAAAAAAACTTTGAGTCAAATTTCGATCATTCCTAATAAACAGCTTTCTCGAATTGGTTTAGTAATGATGGCTATTGGGATAATAATTATAGGTGTAACAGATATTTAGGATGGAACTTACATGAACGTCTTGAGAAAAAATACTGCAGAAAAATTCTTTTCTTATGCTCTTTTACCAGTTTGGACTTTCTTATTTTTTGTGTTTGTTAGTGGTATATCCCACGGAAAGAGTATTCCGGGTAGTTTTAGTGATCTCGTGGAGAAATTGAGTCCTTCAGTGGTTAATATAACTACCAGCTCCACCGTGCCTAACAGGCAGGGACTCAACCCACAACTACCACCTGGTTCGCCATTCGAAGATTTATTCAGAGATTTTATGGATAGAGAACAAAATGGTGCACCTAGAAGGCAGCGAAGGGGTACAGCGCTGGGCTCAGGTTTTATTATCTCAGCTGACGGTTATGTTGTAACAAATAATCACGTTATTGAAAACGCCGATCAGATAGAAATTGAATTTTTTGATGGCCGATTAATGGAGGCAACAGTTGTTGGAACTGACCCTAAGACAGATATAGCACTCTTAAAAGTTAAGGCGAAAGATAAGCTTAAGTTTGTTAGGTTTGGAGATAGCAACGAGGCTGAAGTAGGTGACTGGGTTTTAGCTATAGGTAATCCCTTAGGTCAAGGGTTCTCTGTTTCTGCAGGTATTATATCTGCTAGGGGAAGGGCTTTAAGTGGATCTTACGACGATTTCATACAGACCGATGCGGCAATAAATAGAGGAAACTCAGGAGGACCACTTTTTAACATGGATGGTGAAGTTATTGGTGTTAACACGGCGATACTTTCTCCGAATGGTGGGTCTATAGGTATAGGTTTCTCAATGTCATCGGCTGTAGTTGAGAAAGTAATAGACCAGCTTACGACTTTTGGTGAGACAAGAAGAGGTTGGTTAGGAGTCAGAATACAAGATGTTACTGAAGATGTTGCGGAAGCGCTTGGTATTGAAAAAACTGATGGTGCTTTAGTTACTGATGTCCCTGATGGACCTGCTAAAACTGGTGGTATAAAATCAGGAGATGTTATCATTGAGTTTGACGGTAAGACAATAAAGGACACCAGAGAGCTCGTTAGGATAGTTGGGGACAGTCCTGTTGGTAAGCAGGTGTCAGTGAAGGTACTGAGGGATGGAAAGAAAGTGTCCTTGTCCGTCAAGCTAGGTCGGTTAGAAGATAACATTGCGTCAAGCCAACCAACGAGACAAAGGACAAAAAAAGTCGAGTTTGCAGGGATGACTTTGTCTAATTTAGGGAGAGAAGTAGCTGAACAGTTTGGTATTGATCAAAATATAAAGGGTGTTGTTATAGTAGATGTAAAAGCAGGGTCTGTTGGCGAGGAGAAGGGGTTGAAAAAGGGAGACGTAATTATTCAAATAAACAGGATAAAGATCTCTTCCACAGACGAACTTTACAAACTTAACGAAGAGGCAAAAAAGGCAAACAAAACATCCATACTAATGTTGATACTAAGAAACGGTATGAGAAGATTTATTGGTCTGCCAACTCAGTAATGCAAGTTTATTTTATATTTGGAATAAGTTCTAGAAGTCTTGAGATGTCTCTTATATCATCAGCAATTAGGTGAGAGACTTCGTTTTCCCTTTGCAGCTGTCCACTTACTAATAAAAACGAAGAGAATACAACTTGATCCCTAAACTTTCTGTAAACACTATTCCAACAAATTATATTTGAGGTCCCTGTTTCATCCTCTAATGTTAGAAAAACTGTCCCTTTAGCTGTTGAGGGCATCTGTTTAACAATTACAAACCCTGCAACTGCTGCAAAAGAGTTATTCTCTAAAGTACATAATTCAGCACAAGTCAAGATCGCATCATTTTTCCGAGCATTTTTCATGAGAACAAAAATAGAACATTTTTTTTGTTATTAATAGATAAAATTTAAGATTGTATAATTAAAAAAATAATATTAAGTTCCTTCCCAATGGTTAAAATTACTTATATAGAGTTCAATGGGACCGAACACGTTGTCGATGTAGAGGATGGGCTAACAGTGATGGAGGGTGCTCGTGATAACGATATTCCAGGCATTGAAGCAGATTGTGGAGGAGCCTGTGCTTGTTCCACTTGCCACGTTTATGTTGATAACGATTGGGTCGATAAACTTCCCCAAAAAGAAGATATGGAAAGTGACATGCTAGAATTTGCCTTTTCCCCCGATGATAAAACCTCTAGGCTAACATGCCAAATTACAGTTACAGATGATTTAGAAGGCTTAATTGTAAGGATGCCCGAAAAACAAATTTGATTTAATAGGTGCCAATATCTGTTCTGTAAAAAATGTTTTCATTTTCTATCTTAGTTATTTCTTTATAGACTATTGTTCTAGCGTCTTTAAGATTTTTGCTTCTGACTGTAAAACTAAAAATTCGTCCCCCAGTATTACATAAAAAGTTATTTTTAAAATAAGTGCCAGCGTGGAATATTTTTAACGCTTTATTATATTTTATATCAACTATGTCGTTAAGTTCACAATCACTTCTTGGGTTTTTTGGATATCCTTTTTCTGCAACAATAACTGTGATAGCACTGTCACATGCTTCATTAATAGATAAAGTTGATAATTCATTTTTTGCTCCACTAAAATATATATCGAATATCTGAGCACCTAATCGAACACACAGAGCTTGACATTCAGGATCACCAAAACGAACATTATATTCGATAAGTTTTGGCTCTCCATTGTTCAAAATTAGTCCTGCATAGAGTATTCCCGTAAACTCACTCCCAATTTCTTTCATATACTCAACTGTTGGCTTAATGATTTTAGTCACTATCTTATCTAAAGTTATTTTAGTTAATAAGGGAGATGGCGAAAAGGCACCCATACCACCAGTATTAGGCCCACGGTCATGATCGAAAGCTCTTTTATAGTCTTGTGCGCTTCCGATGTATTTTATTGTCTTTTTATCAATGGCAAAAAAGACGCTCATTTCTTTGCCCTCAAGGTACTCTTCAACTATAACCTTACTTTTCACTGTTCCAATTTTTCCTGCAAAAATAGAACTTATAAAATTGTCGGCCTCTTCAATATCGCTTGAAACTAAAACTCCCTTACCTGCAGCAAGT
Source organism: uncultured Alphaproteobacteria bacterium (assembly GCA_902619165.1). GTDB lineage: Bacteria > Pseudomonadota > Alphaproteobacteria > Rhodobacterales > Rhodobacteraceae > CACIJG01. The sequence continues at coordinate 10,778 of CACNDI010000002.1, read as the reverse complement.
CCATCTGCTTTAATTACGTAGGGAGTAGGTTGTTCTCTCAAAAATTTCTTAGCTTCATCAACTCTTGAAAAAACCTCGTAATTTCCAGTAGGTATTTTTTTGTGCTTGCACATATTCTTGGTAAAGGATTTTGAGGCTTCTAATCGAGAAGCTTCCATGGTTGGCCCAAATACCAAAATATTTTTTTCTTTGAGAGCGTTTGTAAGACCTTGCTCAAATTGCTTCTCAGGCCCGACTATCACAAGATCAATGGAATGAAGCAGACACATTTCCAGGATTTCTTTATTTGATGTCACATCAATATCAACATTAGTCGCTAATTCGGTGGTTCCGGCATTCCCTGGGCTACAATAAATTTTGGTACATCTTGGATTTTGGGATATAGCCCAGGTCAATGCGTGTTCCCGTGCACCGTTTCCAATAATCAGAATCTTCATTTTCTTTCCAATCCTTTTCGATCATGATACTCATAGGAGTGATTATATAAAGAAATAAAAATCAGTTGTGATCTAAAGGCTATGACAAAAGAGAACATACCGGAATTTACTGTTACCACCCTATCCCAATCGATACGAAATATATTAGAAACTGAGTTTGAATATGTCAGGGTAAAGGGGGAACTCGGCAGGGTTAGCCGACCTGCCTCTGGCCACGTATATTTTGACCTTAAAGATGACAGATCAATATTAGCTAGCGTTGTATGGCGAGGTACCAAACTAACCAAAAGAGATTTAATCGAAGAAGGAAATGAAGTTGTCTTAGTAGGTCGCATATCGTCTTTTTCTGGACACAGCAAATATCAAATAATAGTGGAGGATATACAAGCAGCGGGGATTGGGGCTCTACTTGCAATGTTAAATAAGCGAAGGGAAAAACTTGCGGCTGAGGGTATATTTAGTGAAAAAAGAAAACTAGCTTTACCAACGTACCCTCTTAGTATCGGAGTAATAACGTCTATATCTGGGGCAGTTATTAAAGATATTTTGAACAGAGTAGAAGCGAGATTTCCTGTAATGGTTATTATCTTCCCAGTTACTGTTCAAGGAGATAGCTGTGCGAAAGATGTTATAGAAGGAATTACCTTCTTCCATCAGGAAAAAGCCAATACCGAAGGCCTTAGACCTGACTTATTAATAATTGCCCGGGGAGGGGGCTCGTTTGAAGACTTATGGCCTTTCAATGACGAAAGTCTCATTAGAGCCGTATCAGAAGCAAAGATACCCATTATCTCAGCTATTGGACATGAAACCGATACAACATTATTAGACCTTGTTGCGGATGTGAGAGCGCCTACTCCCACAGCAGCGGCCGAGATTGCCTTGCCAAATCGAACTGAAATTTTAGGGCAGTTAAATTACCTTTCTGCAAATTTAAGAAATAGTGCGGAAAAGATAACATTTTTAAAAATGTCTTTGCTTAATCAATGCTCTGCAAAGCTTAAAAGCCCATACCAGAACCTGAACGATATGAAAAAATCACTTACAATGAACATTCTAAAACTCGATAGTATTATTAAAGATGCTTTTTCTGAGATGTCTAACGACGTAAAATTATTAGATAAGGATCTTTCGGCGAAGCTAAAGGAAATTTTCCACTATGTCTCTGATACAAAAAAACGATTAGGTTTATTAGATGAGATGGCTTTGAAGCATCTTTGGGATAACTTTAGAAAAAAATCTGAAAATTTTATGGTGGCATCCAGATTGTTGGAGAGCGTAAGTTATAAAAAAGTCCTGTCCAGGGGATACTCTGTCATACGAGATGAAGATGAAAAAATCGTGAGCACCAAATCTCAATTGAAAAGTAAAAGTGCTCTTACAATTGAATGGGCTGATGGTAAGGTAAGAGTAAGAGCAGATAAGTAGAAAGTTGGTATTACAAAATGGTAACAGGATTTTTCAAAAAACTTAAAAATAAACTATTTAACTCTAGTTCAAAATTTACAAAAAATTTAGATGAGGCTGTTAACGAAGTATCTAAAGCTGAAGTCGATATGAATATTGAGGAAAAAGTTTCAGTAGAAAAGTCAGAAAAAAATGAAATTAACTCGAAGAAAATTAGTGAATCAGAAAAAAGTCAGTTCGCACAAGACGGTGATACTGATAAAAACAAAGATATCGTTGAAGATGGTCAAAAAGTCACCAGCGCTAAATCAGTCGTAAAAAAAGCTCTTGACTTATTAAAGAGAAAGCCAGACCCAAGGAAAATTTTATTTAATGATGAGTTTTTAGAGAAACTTGAAGATATCCTGATTTCATCCGATGTAGGGAGTAAAACCGCTTTAAAGATCTCAGAAAAAATTTCGTCAAAAGTATATGGAAAAAAAATAGAGGTAATGCAGCTTAAAGAATATCTCATAGACGAGATAACTAAGATATTAGAGCCAATAGCTAAGCCCATTCCAATCTATAAAACGGCTCCGCAAATCGTGGTGGTGGTAGGCGTTAATGGATCTGGTAAGACAACAACAATTGGTAAACTTGCATCACAATTTAAGATGGCTGGAAAATCAGTAATGATTGGAGCGGGTGATACTTTTAGAGCTGCAGCTATTGAACAGTTATCTGTTTGGGCGGAGAGGGTAGATGTCCCAATTGTCAAGGCTAAGCAAGGATCTGATCCAGCTTCTTTAGCGTATAAGTCAGTTGAAAGAGCTATAAATGAAAAGATGGACCTCTTGTTTATCGATACAGCAGGAAGATTGCAAAACAAGACAGATCTTATGCAGGAGTTAGTAAAAATTGTCACTGTAATAAAAAAAGTAAAAAGCAAAGCCCCTGAAAATATAATATTAGTTCTCGATGCGACCACTGGACAAAACATTATTTCTCAAGTAGAGATCTTCCAGCAAATGGTGAATATAACGGGAATAATAATGACTAAGTTGGATGGCAGCGCAAAAGGGGGAATATTAATATCAGTTGCCGATAGATTTCAGTTGCCAATACATGCTATAGGAGTTGGTGAGACATTAGATGACCTTCAGCCATTTGATCCTGAAGAATTTGCAACGGCTTTGATTGGTGATTTTAGAGAGTAATTATTAATGGAAAAAAAAGAAGAAAATTCACTCATAAAAAGTATCTTAGAGTTTGTTCCATTGATAGCATTCTTTCTGGCTTATTACTATTTTCCCAACTCAAATAATCTTACTGGTGAAGACCTTTCGGTTGAAAAGATAATCTTTGCCACAAAGGTATTCGTACCCATCTTGTTAATTGCATCGTTATTAAATTACCTAATCTTAGGAACGATATCCAAAATGTCTGTTATTACGGCGGTTTTAGTAATCTTTTTTGGTGCATTAACAATCTGGTTCAAAGATCCCACATTTATAAAGATGAAACCTACAATTATATATCTTAGTTTTGCGGTTGTTCTGATCATTGGTCTAATGAGAAAAAGAAGCTTATTACAAAGTTTAATGGGATCCACGTTAGCCTTAGAAGAAGAAGGGTGGATGCTTCTCACAAAGAGAATAATTATTTTTTTTATTAGTCTTGCCTTTCTTAATGAACTGATATGGAGGTATTTTGGCCAAGATCAATGGGTGAATTTTAAAACTTTTGGAATGCCAATTTTAAGCCTACTGTTTTTTGCTTTTCAATATAAGTTATTTCAGAAATATCTTATTGATAAGGCAAACTAGACTTATTCTTCAAGATACGTTTTAAGCTTATTCTCGTATATGGTACTAGTTATAGGTCCCGCAATCCTTAGTAAGATATTGTTTTCTTTATCAAGAAGGAAAGTTTCCGGAATTCCATAAACTCCCCAGTCTATAGCTGTTTTACCAGATTGGTCTGAACCGATTGCTACATATGGATTGCCTAGCTCTGAAAGAAATTTTTGCGCGTTTAAAGGATTATCTTTATAATTTACGCCAATTATGCGGTATCCATTCTTTTGAATTGACATTAAGGATTTATGTTCGGCTCTGCAGGGAGCACACCAGCTAGCCCAGAAGTTCACCAACTTGTAGTTTGAAACATCAAGATGTTTTTCTTGGGGAGTCTCGTAGTGGTTCAGAGGGGTTAAATAAAAGTTAGGCTTTTTTTGACCTATCAGATTACTTTTTATTTGTTTCGATATATTTGATTTAATACTCAATTTGCCATTTGCTATTTCGATATCGTAAGCAAAAATCACGAACAAAGAGAGGCAAAGTAAAATGAATATGGGTATTACTATAATTATTTTGAAACTAATTTGCCTCATTTTTAGTTTCTTTTTTTCTTAATTCTTTATCTGTTTTTATCTTAGAAATTAAGGTTTGTATTATCAGGGCTGATATAAGAGCAATTGTGCTCACATAAGATGCAATGATTACAAAAGAAAATTTCCCAAAAATTTCTAACATTGGTCCTAAACTATCCCATTAATTTTAGCTTCAATTTATTAAGCTCAGTAGTTGTTCGTACAAGTAAAAGATAAATAAAAAGAGATGAAAACCCAACTAACGCTAAAATAAGTGGAAAATAGTAGCTGTCATCAATATTCTTTTCTTCGTCAAGAGACAAAGTTGGGCCTTGATGTAGACCCTGATCTATAAAAAAAACGATATACCTGGATAGAAGAGCGAAAACAGATCCTAATATACAAAATAAAGAAGTAACATTTGCTGCCCGTTCTAAAGGTTTGATAGCCGACCATAAGATGATGTACCCCACGTAGAAACATAGCAGAACTGCAAATGAGGCTAGTCGAGGGTCCCAAACCCAGTAAGTTCCCCAGGTGCTGCTACCCCACAAACTTCCTGTTATTATGGTAGCAATAGTCATTATTAAACCAATCATTGCGGACGATTTAGCCGCTAATGCGCTAACGTATTGGCGCCTAATCAACCAAACTATAGAGGCTACAGTCATCATAAGATATACGTTTATTGCTAAGAATGCTGCAGGAACATGGATGAAAATTATTTTCACTGTCTCCAGTTGCTTATAGTCAGGGCCAGTAAAGAAAACCCCCCAAACTAAACCAGGTATAATTGCTAAAATAGCTATCAAACCTGCAAGAGGTGACATTATCTTTGCTAGTTTTTTAAAAAGTACCGGGTTAGAGAACTTCCAAAATTTATTTAACGCGCTGTTTTTCATTTTATGAATAATTCAGTTTAATTGCATACGCAGATATATAAGGACTGAGTACCACAGTAAATAGTGTATTTGCGTATAGTAGCAAATATTCCAAGGCAAATAAATCGGTGGTACTGGAACTGCAGCAGAAAATTCCTAAAAGAAGAGTTGGGAAATAAAACGGTATAGTAATTGTTGTAAGAAGAAAATTACTGCGGTTTGATAACGTTAGGCAGGATATCATTGTTCCTATAAAGCTGAGTGAAGGAGATCCACACAGTAGCACTATAGAAATTCGCAAAATATGATCAGAGCTTATTTGAAATGTAATCAAGACAACTGGAATTATAATTATGAGCGGAATAACAACTGAAACCCAATGAACAATCGTTTTTAAAAACATTGTTACTTCTAGGGGAAACTCAGCGATCAAAAAATAGTCCAAAATACCACTTTCGTAATCTTCATGAATGACTTTGTTTAGAGTAAGCAAGATAGACATTAAAAGACTTAACCAAACTGCGGTAAGACCTATATTACTAAGCACAAAGTTATCACCAAATGCTGAAAGCGCGAATAAGAGGATAAAGAATAGAAAGAAAGAAAAAGCCAAAACTATGTGTGAACCAGACCTTATTACCAATAGAAATTCTAATCGAAGAATATTTAGCATTTTAATTTTTACCGCTATGTCTCTCTAGATTAATTATTTTATGTCCCTTAACTTGTGCCGGTTCATGAGAAGTAATTATCGACAAGCCTCCTGCCCTAAGATGAGAGTTGTGTAGTTCCAAAAACTTTTTCTTGCCAACAAAATCTAGGTTTGTTGTTGGTTCATCTAGTATCCAAATATTTCTATTCATCAAGGAAAGTCTCACCAAGGCTAGTCTTTTTCGCTGACCCTCGGAACAACTTTCAACAGTTTTATTTGGTAGATCCCAGAATTTTATCAATTCGCTAGTATAGGCATCCGAGCTGAAATATGCTTTCCAATATTCTATTGTCTCCATTACCGTTAGCCCAGTATGGAGAGAGGCTTTATGCCCGTAATATCCTAGGTGTTCCTGCCTATTTGAAGGATCATTGGAAAGATTAATTTTGTTTATCAATATTTTGCCTTTGAAAATTGATTTGAATCCAACAATTGTGTTCAAAAGAAGTGTCTTGCCAACTCCGTTTGGGCCTGTAATAGTAATCGACTGCCCCGAATTTAAATTGAAATTTATATCACTGAGTATTACTTTGCTATCAATCGCGCAATATAATGAATTTATCGAAATAGAACTTTGACTTTGTATCATGTTGGATTTTTTATGGTCTATCTAAAAGAATTGAATAACGATTATGGATTTTATTATTGATAAGTAGCAATATTATAAAAGGTATTAATATGAAAATGGCATTTAATTTTGTGAAAATTGCTTAAGCATAATAATAATAGAAAAACTTTTAAATTTAAAACATTGAAGCATAAAAAAATATTTGACTTTTTATGCAACCCATCGTGTAAGGAATAGTTTTTGGTAGAAAAGTATATCATCAAAAAAAGCTTTTTATTCGGTTAATAGTGTTACAAATGGCAAATATAACCACTCGCATAAATAATTGGATTATTTTCTACACTGTCTTATTAATTGCATGGATTGCAATTGTGGTAATGGCACTAGAGAGTCTTTTGCCAAATAATACAAATTTCGTCACCAGGGTAGTAGAGATTTGCAGCAATTCGGTTTCGGACTTAAATATCATTGGGGTTTTTTTTATGTGGTTTTTAATGAGTATCGCAATGATGTCACCTACTATAATTCCAACGCTTAAAACATATGAAGATATATTGGAAAGTGGTGGAAAAAGAGAAAATAGTTTTTGGTGGTTCATTACAGGTTTCTTAAGTATCTGGATGATTTTTTCTGTTTTAATGTCTTTAACACAGGTTTTTCTTGGAAGGCTTTATTTGTTAAATGATCAGGGAGCATTTGTGAGCTCTCTAATCAGTTCTGGCTTTCTAGTATTAGCAGGATTATATCAGCTCAGTTCATTTAAAGAAGCATGTCTAATCAAATGCCAAAGGCCCTTTACTTTCTTCCTACAGAACTGGAAGAGTGGGAATAGTGGGTCATTCAACATGGGGGTATCGATCGGATTGTTCTGTCTTGGCTGCTGTTGGGCTCTAATGGCTTTAGCTTTTGTCGGGGGAGTTATGAATTTAGCTTTTATGGCTATAATGACTTTTTTCATGATGTTAGAGAAAATTCCTGATTTTGGAAAATATATCTCAAAACCACTATCTTTAATCTTGATTGGTTCTGGAACCGTGTTAGTTTGGTTTTGAAACTTTAGGAGTATAGGATATGGGTTCGGAGAAAGTAGATTGGGCTATAAATGGGGAGCTCGCACTAAATTGTAATTGTACTGTGTTTTGCCCTTGCGCAGTAAGTCTTGGAGATCATCCTCCTACAGAGGGTTATTGTCAAACCTGGTTAGCTGTAAGAATAGATAACGGACACTTTCGTGATGTAGATCTCTCAGGCCTTAATGTAGGGATGCTGATGGAAATTCCTGGAAAAATGGCAAGAGGAAATTGGACTATTGGGGCATTTATAGATGATAGTGCGGGAGATGAGGCTTTCGACGCTCTTGATAAAATATTCTCTGGAAAAGTTGGTGGTACGACGGGTCTTTTTTCAATATTGACAGGAACATACCTTGGTAGTGAGCGATCTCCAGTTGAGTACAAAACAGAAGGTGAAAAGCGGATAGTAAATGTTGGAAAAAAAATTCAGGGGGTTATTAAGCCTATTGAAGGCTTGGAGAAAGGGAAGCCAGTAACTTTCCAGAACTCAACATATTGGATGGGACCGGAGGTTATTATTTCGACAGCTGAACAAGGGCGAGTTCGAGCGTTTGGTCGTGTATGGGATTTTGAAGGTAGAAGCGCAGAATTGTGCAAAATTAAATGGGGAACACACTAGTTTAAAACTACAAATTTATGGAGAGTAACGTGAGCACGAAAGAACTATATGATTTAGGTGACCAACCACCTCTTGGAGAGGTTCCATCAAAAATGCATGCATTTATGGTTAGACAGGATAGATTTGGTAAGCCGATTGATGCATGGAAGAGTGAAGTAATAGATGTTCCAGCGATTGGGCCAAAAGATGTTTTGGTTTATGTTATGGCTACGGGGATAAATTATAATAACGTTTGGGCGGCTCTTGGGTACCCTGTGGATGTTATAGCAACACGACAAAAGAAAGGTGAGCCTGAGACTTTTCATGCTGGTGGTTCAGATGCCTCAGGTATTGTATATAAAGTTGGAGATGACGTTGCCAATGTCAAGGTGGGTGACGAGGTGGTAATTCATTCTGGTACTTGGCAAGCTGATGATCCTTGGGTATTATCAGGGAAGGATCCAATGCTTGCGCCCTCAGCTAAGGTGTGGGGCTACGAAACTAACTATGGGTCATATTGTCAATTTGCTAAAGCGCAATCACATCAAATTTTGAAGAAGCCTAACCATCTAACCTGGGAGGAGTCGGCTTGTTATATGCTCTGTGCATCAACAGCTTACAGGCAGCTTATGGGCTGGGCTCCACATACTGTGGAAAAAGGTGATGTTGTTCTTGTTTGGGGAGCGGCTGGTGGGCTCGGTGCAATGGCATTACAGATTGTCTCTGCGTTAGGAGGAAAGCCAATAGCTGTAATATCTGATGAAGGGAAGAGAAAGTTTTGTATGGATAAAGGAGCTGTTGGTGTAATAAATAGAAATGATTTTAGCCATTGGGGACCACTACCCGATACAGACGATCCAGCATTCAATGAGTGGATGGCAGGAGCTAGATCTTTTGGTAAAGCTATATGGGACATACTTGGAGAGAGGACAAACCCAAAAATTGTATTTGAACATCCAGGAGAAGCTACTTTGCCCACCTCTGGCTTTGTATGTGCTCTTGGTGGTATGGTAGTCGTTTGTGCTGGTACAACTGGCTACAATGTTACTCTTGACTTAAGATATCATTGGATGCATCAAAAAAGGTTGCAGGGATCACATGTAGCAAATGACGATGAAGCAAGTGCAGTTAATGAATTAGTTATCCAAAAAAAGGTGGATCCGTGCTTGTCGGAAACATATGATTTTGAGCAGATTGGTCATGCGCATCAGTTAATGCATGAAAACAAGCATCCAAGTGGAAATATGGCGTGTTTAGTTAATGCGACGTCTAGGGGCCAAGGATCTAAGTAAAACCACCTTTTTTGAGATGAAAGATTTTGATTTAAACTTTGTTAGAAGGCATTTTTATGCCTTCGACGCAGATAACCCCCTTAGTGAAAAAGCATTCTTTGAAAATGCTGGAGGAAGTTTCCCATGTAAGTTTGTGGTAGATAAACTTACAAAGTTTTATCAAACAAAAAAGGTACAACCTTATGGGTATTTCAATGGGTCTATTGAGGCTGGTGAAGAAATGGATAACAGTTGTAAAAAGATTGCTCAATTATTGCGAGTTCCGTTAAAAAATCTTCATGTCGGTCCTTCAACTTCTCAAAATACCTATGTTTTAGCTAATGCGCTTCGATTATCAAAAAATAAAAAAAAGGTCATCATAGTCTCCAATCAAGATCACGAGTCTAATAGCGGCGTATGGAGAAATTTAGCAAGCCAAGGCTTTGAGGTCAGAGAGTGGAAGGTTAGGTCTAATGGCAGCCTTTATCTAGATGATTTGAAAAAACTAGTTGATAATACTGTTTGTTTGATAGCGTTTCCACACGCTTCTAACATAATAGGCCAAGTAAACCCTGTTAAAGACATTTGTACAATAGCTAAAGAAGCAGGGGCCTTTACCTGTGTGGATGGAGTAAGCTATGCACCTCACGGGATACCGCAAATCAATGATTTTAGTCCGGATATATATCTATTTTCATCTTATAAAACATTTGGGCCACATCTAGGCGTTATGTATGTATCAGATAGTTTGGCTACAGTATTAGAGAGCCAATGTCATTATTTTAATCAAGAATTCCCAAATAAGAGATTCACACCTGCTGGACCTGATCATGCTCAAGTCGCCGCTTTGGGTGGCATCTATGACTACTACGATTCCCTCAGTGACCATCATCTGAATAGCAAATTATCATCAAGTTCATGTAATGATAAGCTAAACAATCTAATTTCTAATCAAGAAAAGAAATTACTGAAACCTTTGCTCGATTTTTTGAAAACCAAAAAAGATATTAGATTGCTGGGCTCTTACGAAATTGAAGATAGAGTTCCAACAGTCGCCATAGTAACAAAAAAATCAAATATTGAGCTTGCAAAAGAATTAAACGAACTAAATGTCTCGGTAGGTAGTGGTGACTTTTATGCGGTCCGTCTTCTTCAGGCGCTTGGTGTAGATATTCATGAGGGAGTGATAAGATTGAGTTTTGTTCACTACACCTCGGGCAACGATGTTGAGAAATTGATGAGTGGCCTCGATCGACACCTTTAGACAATCGGATTTATTATGAGTGTAAATGTAGTTTGGTTTCGTAGAGACCTTCGTTTGAGTGATAACCCAGCTCTTTACAGTGCAACGCAAGATGGTAGGCCCATAATCCCACTGTTTATATTGGATGAGCATACTGATAATGCTGGAGCAGCATTTAAGTGGAGGCTAGGATTGTCAATAGAGAGCCTTTCTTTAGATTTAGAGAAACACAATT
>CACNDI010000001.1 GCA_902619165.1 uncultured Alphaproteobacteria bacterium | reverse complement strand
TACAATTGCTCCTATTAAAAACCTTGCTGCTGTTATGGCTCCTGGCTCTATATCATTTGCTACCATGGCTCCTAAAATGTAGGATACTGATACACAAAGGGAGAAAAGGAGCATTGCCCCGTGTCCCCAAACCTCTGATGTCTCTACAGATATTTTTTTTATCAAGAGCTAATTAACCTAAGATATTTCCTGAGCTATATTTGTAATAAAGTTTTTTACAGCTAAGAAGTGGAAAGAAGTCTGTTTTTCAATAACTGAGGCACTTATGAAAAAGCCGGTATAACATTTTCACCATATTCTGCGATAATTCTCTCTTCGTCTCCGCTATCCAGATAAATATTGAATTGAGTTACTCCGAGATCTTTTAGTGTTTTAAGTTTTTCTACATGTTGATCAGCGGTTCCCAAGACACAAAATTCTTCAACTATTTCATCTGTGATAAATTCTAAATAGGGATTATCGCTCTGGCCATGTTTAGAGTAATCATAGCCGCGGCGATCTTTGATATAGTCCGTAAGGCTGTTGGGAATGTCTTTATTATCTTCACCATACTTCTCAACTATGTCGGCTACGTGATTTCCAACCATTGCGGGAAACCACTTTACTTTCTCAATACTTTCTGCTCTGTCTCCAAAGTAAGCAGGTGCAGCTACCATTACCTTGTAGTCTGACATATCACGTCCGTGTTCTTCTCCTGCTTTCACGGCTTGATCTCTTAGCCATTTGCAAACGGTTGGAGAAGCAATTTGAAGCACCAAACCATCTCCAACTTTTCCTGCAGATGTAAGAGCCTTTGGCCCATATGCAGCTACCCATACCGGCAAATCATATCCTTCTGCCCATGGAAATTGAATTGGGTTAGGAACATCACCATACTGGACTTCTTCCCCCTTAACCATTGCCTTTACTTTTAAAATAAATTCTTCCATTCGTGCTAGGTTCGCAGGCTTCTTTCCCATTACGCGAACAGCGCTGTCTCCTCTTCCAACACCGATATCAAATCGTCCATTCGATTGTAAAGCTAGTGAGCCAAACATTGATGCCGCTAAAGACCAGTCTCTAGTGTTGGGATTGGTAACACATGGTCCAAACCGCATTTTTTTTGTGTGTTCCATACACATAGCCATTTGAGCAAAGCTTTCTCTCCAAAGGATGTGGCTATCGTAGAACCAGCAATATGTGAATCCAGCGCTTTCAGCCAGTCTAACCAGCGCTTTTGCTCGATCTGGTTGAACAAACCCTTTAAAACAAATTGCAAATTCCATATCTTCCTCCTTTTTTATTCCTCCGGTGGCCAAATTTTTATTCCAGCATGTGAAAAAGGCACCGCTTTAGACATATTTATTCTTATCAATATAGGCGTTATAGCTTCTAAACATCTCGCTGATGCCGCATCACCAGCGTTGTAAGCTTCGACTTCTAAGTTTTTTAACAACTTTATAGTATCTAATCTAGCATCCAAATTGTTTCCACATACTAAGATATCACAATTAATTTTTTTCTCTAGGTGATTAAGTGTATTCGCGGAAACATTATGGAGGGCGCCAACTACTGGTATGTCAGGCCCTAATATGGCTTGGGCTGCTTCTGTAGCTGAGCCTTCAGGTGGCATAGCTACTTTTCTGGGGTTGCCGTCTTCCAATGGAACTACTATGTCAACAAGTACCTTATCCGCTAGCATCCCTTTGATTTCAGAAAGTGTATTGTTGTGACCACTCCAAGGTACTGAAAATATTACAAACTTGTCGGTGAATGCTATTGCTTCGCCATTCGAAAGCCCAGTTATTGACCCCACGAGGTTTTGGTTTTTTGATGTTAAACTATCTGCAACTTCGATAGCTCTGGATTCATCACGTGATCCCAAAGCAACTTCAAAACCTACCTTGGCAAATCTAAGGGCAAGGCCTTTACCTTGGGGCCCAGTTCCTCCAATAATTGACAATTTCATCTAAACATATCCTCATTTTGTTTCCGTAGAATGTCTTTTGTAGAGCCATATTTGCCACTCCAGCTAAGCCCTCTTAATAAAATTGCAGGACATTTCCCTGCTTTGCTCATAAGCAACCCCGAAGATGCCGCTATTTCATCACAAAAAGCTGGTTCTGTCACGTATAATTGATTTCCCCAAGCATCTGTAGTTCCCTGCTCTTTTTTTGTTGCGGGTATTCCTGCGACACCAATAGCGACATTGACCTGTCCAATCCTCCATGGCCTTCCAAAGGTATCACTCATAACTATCCCCAAATTCTCCAAATCAAAGTAATTTTTTAGTTTATCTCTTAAAACTTGCACACTCAAATCAGGATTTTTAGGAACGGTCACTACAGTTTCCTGACCCGCTATATTAGACTGGTCAACCCCTGCATTAGCGCAGATAAATCCAAGTTTATGCTGACAAATAAGAGTTCCTTCATTTTGTTCCTCTCTTTTAAAAGAGCGAATAATATTATTACTTTCTTGTAACACGACTTCGACTTTTCTTGGGTCCTTATTAAGGCTTTTCCCGAGTTCGATTGCTTTTCTGGAGGGAGAAATTTCTTTTAAATTAATTATACATCCCTCAGCTTTTGAAAATATTTTATGTGCTATACAAATAACGTCGAATTCTTTGAGACATATAGATGATTTGTTGAGAGCAGAAATCAGGATGTCACTAATGTTATCACCGTTATAAATGTCAGGAATATGCGGAATTATATTTAAATTTAACGTTGGATTTGACATTTTCTTCAATAGTTACCTTAATCTGAGATAATACTAGTTATAGATTACGATCTGTAATCAACTTTTTTAAAAAGTTCTAAAGTCTTTTAAAAGATCAATCAATAGGATGATTGATTATGAAGTTAGCCAGCTTTCTCTTGTCTTCAAGAGAGGTCATCAGAGTGTTCGTAAATATAGGTTTTTGATTTAGTGAAATAAATTGTTTCTCTAAGCCTATATCGGACCTATCGAGAATAAATGATTTGCAAATATCTTTATAGAACTGCATACAAGAAAAAGAATTTGGCTTGAAACCTAATTGTTTAAGCATTTTTGATGCAGGACCTTTTACCGCCTTCCCTTGAATCAACGGACTTATTGCTATCACCTTCTTATTACTTTTTTGAATTATCGATTTAAACCCAGGTATTTCAAGTATGGGTTTTATACTTACTAAAGGATTTGACGGAGCAATAATTATAAGTTCAGCGTTAAAAAGTGCTTTTTTTGCCTCTTTGGTGACTTTAGCTGATTTAATACCGGTGTATCTTAGTTTTATAATTTTTGGTGAACACCTTTTTTTTACAAAATATTCCTGAAATGATATCCAACCCAACTTGGTTTGCACCTCCGTTCTAATCTTATCGTCAGTTGGTAAGATTATATCTGCCGTTACACCCAATTTTTTAGCGATCTCATTGGCAATAATTGTCGGACGATGATCTTTTAATAGTCTGTGCTGTCTATATATATGGAGACCAAAGTCGAGATCACCTAAAGACATCCAGGTTTCTTCGCCCAATTTATTTAACATTGAGAGCGTCTTGTAATCGTCTTTTTTTACTCCCCATCCTTGCCTTCGGTTCACCATTCCTGAAAGTGTATACGTTAAGGTATCTATATCTGGAGAAACCCTTAGCCCATGGAACTCATCATCATCTGCAATGTTGCCAATGATAGCGAGATTTATATCTTCTATGGAATTAAGTCCTTCTGCTAATTTTGCACCACCTATACCACCTGCTATAAGAACAATATTTTTGATAGATTTTTTCATGTATGTTAAAGTTAGGAACCTTTATTTTTGTGTCTGAAAGTGGGTACAATTAACTCAGCTAAAGTTAAATGTAAACATTTGATAGAGTTTTTAATTTCTGGCTTGAAAAAAAGAATATTACGCTAATTCTAAAGAAGTGATTAATCTGCACCTATCCATCAATGGCAAAAAAATTAATACATATATGCTGCCTCGCAATTTGCTTTACGCTTTCGATAGCATCACTCTCTCTTTCTTCAAAAGAAAAAAACAGAATAGAATTACTCCTTGATAACTTAGCGTCTTCGCCAAGCCCCTCTGACTCAGGGTTTATAAGAAGAGAAGTTTGGAGTTTGTGGTTAGAAGGGTATATCGATAGGACAAACAAGAGCAAGATCGATGAAGCATTAGACTTATTCAATGCTGGAAAACTAGAACAAGCAAAGATCGCGTTCAGCGAAATAATTGAATTAGATCCAGATTATGTCGAAGGATGGAATAAAAGGGCAACAGTAAAATTTTTATTGGGCGATTTCTATGGATCACTTAAAGATATTGAGGAGGTGCTCAAAAGACAGCCTCGTCATTTCGGAGCAATATCTGGTTCTGGGCTTATTCATATTCACAATAGCAATTTTCGTGAAGCATATAAGTCCTACAAGAGGCTGACTGAGATCGATCCCCATAATGAGGATGGTAAAAGGTTTTTGCCTATGCTAGAAAAAAAATTATATGGAGAAAGTTTATGAAAAATGCAACCAATAACGGCATATCTCTGCCTTCTAGCCGCAATAGTCTTTGAGGTAAGTGGTACACTTTTGTTACCCGCGTCTCAAAATTTTACGAACGCAAAAGCTACTATATCTCTACTGTTACTCTACGGTGTTTCCTTCTACTTTTTGTCAATCGTTGTGAACTTTATTCCTATTGCGATAATGTATGCTACTTGGAGTGGATTAGGAATTTTTACTTTGGCTTTAGTATCTTATTTTGCTTTCAATCAATCTCTCAATTTTTGGTCTGTGATTGGATTAGCTCTAATAGTCATTGGTGTTGTTCTCGTGAATATAAATATAACATTACCCGAATAGATTACAAAAACTATTTCTTCATTCCATGCGTATCGAAAAGGAACCCAGTATGAAGACAGGAAGCCACCAATTTATTCGTTTCCTTAAAAATCTTACCCTCTACCGAAACGATATTTTTGCCTATTTTCAAGATAGATGCCTTTATTGTTGCACGCTCTAGAGACAATGGCCGATGGAATGTTGTGTGGAAGTCCGTTGTGTTGGGAAATCTTTTGCCTTTAGTAGAAAACAAAACACATAGTGCAGTGCAATCATCTAGTACGCTAGTGATCATTCCACCCTGTACATTTCCTTGAGGGTTTAAACAATCAGGAGGAAAGCACACTTCAAAAACAAATTCGCCATCCATTTCCACCAAAAAATTTATTGAGAAAAATTTCCCAACACCTTTGCTTTGGTAGACCTTCATAACTGCTTCAATCAGAGCTTTCTCAATAGACATCTCGACTCATCCAATAGGCTATGCTGTTTCCTTAAACTGTCAATTCTGATCTTTAAGTCAATTATAAATTTTATAGTTTGAGAAGATTACAAAGTATCTTACATTGTTAATTAGAGTTTAACAACTGAAAGGAGGTGGTCCAATGTCTAGTGATTATTCGATGATGGTAGCAGACATAGATACCCTCTCGACAAAAATTTTCGAGGGGCAAAAAGGGGTCTGACACTAAATCGTCAGTCACCGAAGGAGGCTTAACAGCCTCCTTCGCTTTTTTATAATTATGGTAAATTTTAAAACACAAGTAACGATTATAGGTGGTGGTCCATCGGGCCTATTATTATCCCAGTTGCTTATGAATGAGGGTATAGACACCATCATTTTGGAAAAACACACTAAAAGCCATGTATTATCAAGAATAAGAGCTGGTGTTTTGGAAAGTGGGACCGTAGAAATATTGAAGCAAGCTGGTGTAGGTGAAAGAATTGATATTGATGGGTTCGTTCATGAAGGTACTTATCTTTCATCGGAAAATAAAGGTTTCAGAGTTTCTTTTTCAGAGACTGTGGGTAAAACTGTTACAATTTTTGGGCAAACTGAAGTAACAAAAGATTTATACCAAAAGCAGGAGGAGAGAGAAGCTAATATCTTTTTCCAGGTAAAAAACGTAAATATAATCGACCCAAAATGTTCGAAGACGGAGGTAATATTCGAAGATGAAATTGGGAAAGAAATTAAAATTGTATCTGACTTTGTTGTAGGCTGTGATGGCTTTCATGGCGTTAGCAGGCAGCGAATCCCTCTAAACCAAAGAAAAGAGTATGAAAGAATATATCCATTCGGCTGGCTAGGTATTTTGTCTGAAACCCCTCCCGTCAGTGATGAGTTAATTTATGCCAACACTAGTGATGGATTTGCCTTATGCTCCATGAGGAATAATAATCTTTCAAGATACTATCTTCAGTGTGATGTGAACACTAAAGCAGAGGACTATTCGGATGATTATTTTTGGAAGGAATTAATTAAACGAATACCCGAGAATTCAAAGGATAATTTAAGGACTGGCCCTTCAATTGAGAAATCTATTGCTCCGCTGAGGAGTTTCGTGGTCGAGCCGCTTCAATACGGCAATCTTTTTCTCGTTGGAGACGCTGCTCACATTGTGCCTCCAACTGGAGCTAAGGGTTTGAACCTAGCGGTGTCAGATGTGCATTATTTATCAGAGGGCCTTATAGCCTTTTATAGAGGAGAGGGTGATAAGAAATTATTTAACTACTCTAAAACGGCTTTGAATAGAATATGGAAAGCGGTGAGGTTTAGTTGGTGGATGACTACTTTGATGCATGAGTTTCCCGAGACTAAAGAATTCGACAGGAAAATAAAAATAAGTGAATTAGACTATCTGTCTAATTCAAATTTTGCACAAGCGCATTTTGCCGAAAACTATGTAGGCATACCATTATGAAAAATTTCATAGAAAGAGCTTTGAGGGTAATCGAAGAAGAAATAATCCCAGAAACAAAAAAAGGTGTTGCGAAAGGTAATAAAGTTTTTGGAGGCGCTATTCTAACTAAAAGTGACTATGCAACCATGACTATTGGAGTTAATCAAGAAACTGAAAACCCGCTTTTTCATGGTGAAATATCTACGTTAAACAAATTTTTTGCCGAAAACAAAAATAGGTCCACAGATGATTTAATATTTTTGTCAACACATGAGCCTTGCCCAATGTGTTTATCAGCTATTACTTGGGCCGGATTTAATACTATTTACTATTTTTTTAATTACCAAGATACAAAAAAGGCTTTTAATATAGCTCACGATTTAGACATTCTGTCGGAAGTATTTGGAAGGTCGGATGGAGCATATAGTAAAGAAAATTACTTTTGGAAATGTTATGCAATAAAAGAGCTGATCAGTATGCTAGAGCCAGCAAGTAGAGATAATTTATGGAAAATATCTGAGCGTATATCGTCAATATATGAGAGTTTATCAGAAGAGTACCAAAATAAGAAAAATGACAATAGTATTCCGCTCAGCTAGATATAATTTAAGGTTGTTATATATATTTAAATGTTACAAAAAATAGAACTTAATAAGGTTTTAAGGAGTATGAAAGATGTTTGATGAAAAAGAGTACTTTGACCCAAGAAAATCACAATTAAATGTAATTGGTTCAACACTCGAGTCCTGTTCTAGTGACCCATTAACTGGGTTTTTGAGAGACGGTTGTTGTAGCTGGGATCCTAGAGACATAGGAAGTCATACTGTTTGTGCAATAATGACAACAGAGTTCCTCGAGTTTTCAAAAGAAAGGGGGAATGACCTATCTAGTCCCAGACCAGAATATCAATTTGAAGGTTTGAAGGACGGGGATCGTTGGTGTCTTTGTGCGGCAAGGTGGGAAGAAGCTAGAATGGCAGGTAAAGCACCTAAAGTTGTTCTTGAAGCAACGAATATTAAATGCCTAGATATTTGCGATTTAGAACACTTAAAAAAACATGCTGGAGGAAATTAGATGTCTGAAAATACTCATAATACCCAAGATTTTAGGGTCTTCTCGTTATCTATAGAGTTTTTTACAACACTTTATGGCTTGTTTATGGTCATTTGGGGTATTTCTATATCATTAATTTCTGGGAGTTCTTCTATAACGTCTATGATACCTGCCTTCATCGGGGTGCCACTTGCGTTTATTGGCTTTATATCAATGATAAAACCGACATTAAGGAAGGCTTTGATGCATATAGCAGTAGTTATCGGCACAATCGCTTTTTTGGGTGGGCTCGATTTTTTTAGAGGCATGTTTAATAATTATTATGCAGGATTGTCAAAGCTTATGCTTTTGATCACAGGATTTGTTTATGTATATTTTTGCGTCCAAAGTTTCATATTTGTGCGACGACAAAAAAAACTGCAGTCTAATTAAAAAATAATCTTCTTGGGTTTTTATATTTTTGGTTGACACCACTTAAATTTACTCCATGTTACAGCTTGTGAGTTACATATTGTATAGGAGGATAATATGAGACTTTTTTCATTAACGGTAACATTGTTGGCTAGTTTTTTAGTATCTGCCGCTGCTTTCGCAGCTGACATTGAAGTAAAAATGCTAAATAAAGGCGAAGAAGGAAAAATGATATTTGAGCCTTCCTTTATAAAAGCCCAAGTAGGCGACAACATAATTTTTCTACCGACAGATAAGGGGCATATGGCTGCGTCCATAAAAGGATTAATCCCCGAGGGGGCAAAAAAGTTCAAGAGTAAAATTAATAAGAAGTTTAGTTATACGGTGGAAGTTGAGGGCCTCTACGGAATCCGGTGCACACCTCATTATGCGAATGGAATGGTGGCTCTAATCCAAGTTGGAGACTCTGCAGATCCTACTGATTTTCTTAAAGGCCAAAAAGTTCCTAAGAAATCTAAAGAGCGGCTCGAAAAATATTTGGGTCAAGTTGATTCTTAATTAAGTATTTTGTTTAAAGGATCTCCTCAGGGAGATCCATACAAAGTAAGTTGTGCTAATCAGAAATAGTCCAAAAATCATCGCATGAAATTGGTGTAACAAGATGCTGTGTTTATGTAGTATTAGAAAAACTGCGCTTGTGGACCATACTCCTACCATCAGTATTGAAGAATTGCGTAGCTCTTTAACTCTGAATGGGTGAATGATTTTTATCGGAATGAACGTCAATATTAAACATAAGCATATAGCTCCGAAATTAAACCAAAGCCCGAGATCTAAAATAAAAAGAAAGAAAACCAGCAAATTCCAAAGCGCTGAAAAGCCCTTAAAGTAATAATCTGTTGTTTTCATATTCTTATCAGAAAACGTGTAACAACTAGCGAGCAAAATAGAAATGCAGGTTAAGTGAACAATATTATACGGAACCATTGAAAACCAATAAATCATTAGTACAGGTAGTATTGAGTAGTTAAACATATCTATAACGTTGTCTAAAGTACTCCCATCTACTTCTGGAAGTGCTTCTTCCACGTTGACATATCTGGCTAGAGTACCATCGACGCCATCGATAACTAAAGCAAAACCCATAAATAAAAATGCCAAAGTTTGTTCACCATTTAATATTGCTATAAGGCCTAGAAACCCAAAAACTAGACCTGATGCAGTGAAAATGTGAGCCGCCCAAGCAAACAATTTATTTATTTTTTTTGATTTAAAAACAATATCTTTTAACTTCATGCCTTAAAAATAAATAAAAGTGGATATATGTCAAATAATTAGAAAGTTAGGATCTTTCCATTATTTCTGAAACCTGAAATCCGTCTTCCCTTAGAGCCTTTATGATAGAGGCAATGTGTTCTACGCTTAACGCTTCGATAATAGCATCAATTTTTGCATTCTTAACTGGAACGTCATTAAACATTCTTTGGTGATAGATTTCAATAATGTTGCCTCCATACTTAGCAATTAAATTTGAAATTCTAGCCAACATTCCAGGCTCATCAATTATATCGATCCGTACCTTTGTCATCCTTCCATCCATTAAGAGCTTTCGATTTAATATGCTAGCAAATAGCCTAGCATCAATGTTTCCTCCACAAATAACTGTTCCTACTTTTTTGCCAGAAAATTTGTCTTTATTTTTCATTATTGCAGCTACTCCAGCAGCTCCTGCTCCTTCAGCTACAATTCTTTCGTTTTCAAATAATGAGCTAATTGCTTTTTCAAGCTCAAATTCGTTAATAAGCAAAATATCGTCAACATGATCTTTTATTATCTCCGAAGTAATTTTCCCAGGCCTCTTGACGGCAATCCCATCAGCTAAGGTGTCTCCTAAAATCGCAAGTTCTTTTTTGTAAAGCACATTATACATCGAGGGAAATTTTTCAGTTTGCACTCCATATATTTTTATAGCGGGGTTCAAAGCCTTGGCCACTATTGATACGCCTGATATCAATCCACCCCCTCCAATAGGAATAACTAATAGGTCTAAATCTTTAATATCTTCTATAAATTCTAGTCCGAGGGTGCCCTGTCCAATTACAACGTTAGAATCGTCATATGGATGTATAAGGGTCAATTTTTTATCGTTTACCAATTCGGAAACATAAGTTTGAGACTCATTTAAAGTGCGTCCCTTTAGGATAACGTCTGCACCCAAACTTTTTGTTTTCATCACTTTGAATAAAGGAGCATGCTCTGGCATAACAATTGTCGCGTTAATACGTTCTTTTTTTGCCCACCAAGCTACAGCTTGGGCATGGTTACCCGCAGACATAGCAATTACGCCCATTTTTTTTTGTTCTTCTTTTAGTCGTGTTATAGAAGTGTAAGCCCCTCTAACTTTGAAAGAAGATGTATATTGAAGGTTTTCTAGTTTAAGAAAAACATTTCCATTAATTTCACTACTTAAATGCTGAGATCGAATAGTAGGGGTTCTGATAATATTACCTATCAATTCTTTACTAGCGCGCGTTATTGTGTCTCTGTTTATTATCATATTTCTTGTCGAAGCGTTTTTAAGCTCTTTATTTACCATTTCAATCTGAAAATAAAGAAAAATTATTAACGAATATCAGAATGATAATAGCGTAGACATGGTTTACGCCAACGTGAGTTTTTTAACAAACGCTATTTTTTTTTATGAATTGATATATAATAAAAACCGGGAGCGTGAATTAAATTTGAATATAAAAATAGTCGGTAAAAACATTGAACTTGGCGAATCGTTTCAAGCTTACAGTAGTGCTAGGATAGGCGAAGTTCTGAACAAATATTCATATGATGCCGTTAGCACTCAAATTACCTTAGAAAAAAGAATTGGGAACTTTAAAGCTAAGTTAAAAGTATATCTCAAGAACAAAATTGAATTAGATGCTACGGGTAGAGGAAAGGATGCAAATACCAGTTATGAGGATGCTTTAGATCATATAGAAAAAAAACTGAGGCGTTATCATAGAAGGATGAAGAGTCACAGGAATATTGAAAATAAAAACATTTCATCAACTGATGAACCATTAAGGGTTTATCAAAGTGTTTTGAATTTAGATGAAGATGAGATAGATGGTAACGATGGGGATAGTTTGCCTGTGATTGCAGAATTATCGTATAAGATAGAGGAAATAACAGTCGAACAAGCTGTTATGCGCCTAGAACTAGAAAATGAAAGTTGCATATTTTTCAGAAATGCTTCGCATTCAGGATTAAACTTAGTTTACTATAGGAAGGATGGTAACATTGGTTGGATTGATCCAAGAGGAAGTCGAGAGAAAACCATAGCCAAAAACCACAACTCCTCAGAGAGTTAGTAAAAACGAGTGCATTATGAATGAAGAGGACATCATATCCCTTTTTTACGCAAAAAGTCATTTGGAAACTTATGAAGTATTATTTCCCCTAGCACAAAATGGTAATAAATTTGCTACTTATTTTTTAGGTAATATGCTCATTTCACCTATAGACCAGACTGTTGAGACAGACATTCTTGAAGGGGTCAGTTACTTAAAATTGTCTGCAAAAGCTGGTTATTTACCAGCGCTTGAGTTTTTAGGGAACCTATATGCTTACAACGAAAAGGTAAAAAATGACTTAGTTGCCGCACATACTTTTTTTTATCTCGCAGCTTTAATCGATAATAAAGTTGATATAGGTTATCATTTAATGATTGAAGATGAGTTTAGCATTTCTGAGGCTAATATCAATAAATCTAAGAAACTTGCTGAAGCTTGTATGGCAGTTGGTCTAGAAAACTGTGAATTACTTAAAGAATAAGAAATTAATATATATATATCATGGCAAACCTGAAAGTTTTTAAAAATCAAATAATATGAAAAGTTCCAAGAGAAGTTTAATAAATCCCTTTATTGTGATGGATATTATGGAAAGAGCTAATTCAATTGAGCAAAAAGGACAAGGAGTGGTTCATATGGAAGTTGGGCAGCCAGGAACCTCAGCGCCAGAAGCCGCCAAGGATTTCTTAAAAAAAGCTATGAAAGATAATCCAATGGGTTACACAGTAGCTCTAGGGCTCCCTGATTTAAGAAAAAAAATTGCTGAATTATATGGCGATTGGTATGGAATGGATGTCGATTGGAATAGGATTATAATAACTAGTGGTTCATCGGCAGGCTTTATCCTTGCTTTTACGGCACTCTTTGACAAGCTTGACAAAGTGGGATTAGGTAATCCAGGCTATCCCAGTTATCGGCAAATTATGAAAACCCTCAACTTAGATCCGGTACTCATAAACACAACTGAAAAAAATAAATTTCAACCAACTCCGAGTGATCTTAGCCATCATAATATTAATGGCTTATTAATTGCCTCACCAGGAAATCCTACTGGCTCTATGATTAATAGAGAGCATTTAGAGGCCTTAGTGAATTATTGTACAGATAGAAATATCTCACTAATAAGTGACGAAATATACCATGGCATACAATACGATATGCAACCTTCAACTGTCTTAGAGTTTGGTGATAACTGCTATATCATAAACTCATTTTCAAAATATTTTTCTATGACAGGCTGGAGAATAGGTTGGATTGTTGTTCCTAAAGAACACGTAAGGATAGTTGAAAGAATACAGCAAAATTTGTTTATATGCGCTTCGCACGCCAGTCAAATTTTAGCAATTGGAGCATTTGAAGGAAAAGTGGAATTAGAAAAAAACCTCATGACTTACAAAGAGAATAGAGAGAATTTATTAAACGCGTTACCTGAATTTGGTTTTAATAATATAGCACCGCCAGACGGCGCATTTTACTTATACATAGATATCAGTGAATTTTCGTCTGATAGCTACGATTTCGTAAAAAAAATGTTAGATGTCGGGGGTGTAGCTATGACACCTGGGATAGATTTTGATCCAATAAATGGAAAGTCAAAAATCAGGTTATCTTATGCTAGAAGCACACCCGAGATACTAAATGGTATAGAGAGAATTAAAATATTTATGAAAGAAAAGAAATATCTTCAATAAAAAACAAACGTAAATGATAGGATTGGATATGGTAAAAAGATTATTGGATAAGGTGGTTGTTATTACAGGAGCAACAAGCGGCATAGGGCTTGAGATAGCGAAACAGTCAATTTCTCAAGGAGCTGAAGTAGTGATTTCTGGCAGGAGAGAAGATGAGGGAAAAAAAATTGCAACGGAGCTAGGAAAGAGGTGCCGATTTATCAAGTGTGATGTATTACACGAGGAACAGATCTGCACACTTGTTGAAGAAGTATCTAGTCACTACGGAAAAATTGATGCTATGTTCAATAATGCGGGCGCCCCAGATTTTGTTAGAAATATTGAAGATATTTCATACGATAAAATAAAGCATAGTCTGGATCTTCTTCTGACTAGTGTCATTATTGGGACTAGAGAAGCGACAAGAGTTATGAGTAAGCAGAAAAATGGCAGCATAGTGAACACTGCAAGCATTGCAGGCCATTGGGGAGGCTGTGGTGGTTCCGTTTATTCGGCTGCCAAAGCAGGGGTTATACATTTCAGCAAGGTTACTTCTCTTGAATTAGCAAAATCTAACATACGAGTTAACTCAATTTCTCCTGGAGCAATAATAACCGAAATATTTGGTGTTGGTCAGAAATTATCAGGTGAAAAGCTCTCTTTGAGTGATGATCACCTTAAGTCAAGCGAAGCCTTCAATGATTTTCAACCAATATCCCGTGCAGGGTTACCAGAAGATATTGCTAACTTGGCTATATATCTCGCCAGTGATGAAAGTACATTTGTAACTGGCCAAGATTTTGTTGTGGATGGAGGCTTATTGGCTGGTCGACCTCTCAACGTAGCAAGTGAATCCTTTAAAAAGATTAATATGTCTCTGAAATCGATTTAAGCTTAATAGTAGGCCCATTAGTATTTTAACCAAGAAGTTGGCTGAAGAGCAAAGGGTTTTCTATTAAAAACATAGCTACCGCAGTAGCACTTATCGCAGAACCAATCATAATGGCTCGATCGCCCCACTGCATTCCTACATAAATCCATCCTATCGCACTTATCAAGTAAGCTAGCTGTCCAAAAAGGTATATTTCGGCAGAGATAAGAAATACTCCTATAACTCCTAAAATCATAGAGCTCCACTTCACATACCAATCTCTTGTTCCTGTTGGTGTAAGAGGTTTAATATCATCATATTCGCCCTGTAATTCTTCAAGTTCTTGTGCAAGACGCTTTTTTTCTGCTGCTAATTCCATAGCCAGTCTTCCAGCCTTTGAAGTAATATTGTGCATCTTGCCAGATTCTGCTACTTCACTTATTTCATCATGCTCTATTTCTTTGACCATATTGCCACTCCAAAATAAATTGCATGAATACAAAAATTTTTCTCTTTTTCAAGTATTTATTTTAATAGTGCCTAAGTTTTAGGCATATAGGGTGAAGTTATTATCGAACAAAGGTTTAGTAAAATATTTTCTTACTAATTCACAGGGTTTTCCACAGATTATATGGAAAACATTAAATAAAATACAATATAAATAAAATATGATTTAAATACATTTGACTATATAATCAAAGATCCTCACACAGAATAACGAATTCATGTCAACGATATTTGCTAAAAATTACTTTTCAAACATAACCACGATCTTTTTATTCTTGTGGCTATTTATGTATAGTGGGCTTACCCTAGCAGACTCGTCTAAAAGCTTAATCAGGGAAGGACTGAATTTTTATGATAAAGGAAACTATGCTGATGCGTTGCAGAGCTGGAAATCTGCCTCAGAAGTAGGTAGTAGAGAGGCTGATTTTCTTTTGGGCTTCTTGTATGATGGAGTTTTACAGAATGATAAAGAGGCATTATTCTTTTTCACAAAAGCAGCCTTATCAGGACACATACAGGCCCAAATTAATGTTGGACTAAAGTATGAAAGGGGTGAAGGAACCGAAATTGATAAAGAAAAAGCGCTTTATTGGTATTCACAAGCAGCATTTAATCAACATGATATTGCTCAATTTAGGCTTGCATCTTTATTACAAGATGAATTTGGAAATTTTAGAGAAAGTCACTTCTGGTTTTCAAAATCAGCTCAACTAGGAAATCCAGAGGCACACTTAGCGCTAGCTACCAATTTTATTTTAGGACGTGGCGTAGACAAAAACTTAACTCTTGCACACGTTAGTTGCAATTTGGCCACTTTACTTTCAAGAGATATTGGAAGTATTAGTAGAAGCATTCAGTTAAGAACTGAGCTAGAAACAAAGATGTCCGCAGATCAAATAAAGAGTGCTGAACAGCTAACTAGAAAATGTATTGAAAAAAAGTTTAAAGAGTGTATGAATTATCTAAGAGTACTTGTGAGACCATAGAATGAGAAAAATAATTGGTATTTTGATTGTGTTCAGCGGGCTCGCGTGCTGTTCTGGGCCAAAATATTTCAATAGTCCTACTGATTATGTAGGTGGAAATAGAGCAGCTGCTGTCGAAACGCATTGTGCTAGAAAAGCTGGAGAGGGCAAGGATACCTTGGTCTATAAATTATGTGAGCAGTCATTTAACACACACTATGGAAATTAGTCTAGGATAAGAGGAGTATCCAGAAAGACGAAGTAAAAATAGTAAGTCCAGTTGAAACTAGAATAGTGGTGGCTACTATTTCTCTGCATTGCCCATAAATGTTAGCAAAAAAATATGCATTTAATCCAGGAGCCATGGCAGCCATTACTACGGCATTTCTTAATAATTTTATTTCGATATCCAAATAATAGACCCCTATTAGATAAACAACTGCAGGCTGAATAAATAAAGAGGTAAATATTATCGTAAAAGGTATTTTAAAAGAGTTTGTTACTCTATAGTAATATAGAACTCCTCCCATCGTAAAAAGTGAAATAGGTATGATCCAAGCTGTTCCTCGCTTTAACAAATCCTCAGTATGTGTTGAAAATTCAAATTTTAGTAAGTTAAAAATTATACCTAATAAAATTCCAATAGTTAAGTTATTAAGAATAATTGATTTAAATGAGCTTTTTAGGGAAACAATAAATGTGTTTTTTTTATAATTAGTGTTAGCGATCTCTATGAATGCTATGCCAACTAAATAACAAAGAGGCGCATGACCAATTATAATTGTATAATTTATGGAAAGACTTTCAGCTCCATAGGCGAGTTCGCTTATTGGAAGACCCAGTAGAACTCCATTAGAAAACATTGCACAAAATCCAAGTATTATTGAACTTTTGTAAGTTTGCTCAAATATGAAATAGCTAGCACAACTTATTAAAAGAAATGAAATTATCATTGAGCTGTAGAAACAAATTAAAATTCGTAAATCAAAGGCTCTATCTAGATCTAGAATTGCTAAGTTGAAAAATAAAAGAAAAGGTATACCAAAATCCTGACAAAATTTTGTAAGAGCATCAACTGAGTGCCTTTTCAATAACTGGAGATAAGAAGAAGTGAAGCCAAATGCAACTAATATGAAAACCGGCAAAATTACAAGAGCTATCTGAAAAAGCATTATTTCAGTGTTACTTCTAGCCCATCAAATGCCGGCTCAACGTTTTTTGGCAACTCTTTTTTCAGTTCCGAATAATCTAAATCATTGTGCAAGTTAGTTAAAATAGCTCGTTTTGGGGTCAACTTTTTTAGCCAGTGCAGTGTTTTTTCCAAGTGAGTATGAGTTGGGTGAGGATCTCTACGAAGTGCATCAATTATTAGAATGTCAAGATTTTCTAATTCCTTCCAACTGACTAGCGGTATATTAAGAACATCTGGAATATATGCTAATTTATCAATCTTAAAACCCAACGATTCTATATCACCATGATTAACTGACAAAGGTCGAAAGTTTATTTCACCCCCAGCACCTCTGATTTTTACATCTTTTGCCTTTATTAGATTCAATTCACAAATAGGTGGATACTTACTTTTTTTTGGAGTTTGAAAAATATATGAGAAACCTTGTAATAATCGTTCCTGGGTTACTTCATCTGCCCATACAGGAATTTTTTCTCTTTTTCTGTACGCTAGTGTCCTTAAATCATCTATGCCATGAACATGATCGGCATGTGAATGGGTGTATAATACCGCATCTAAATTAGAAACTTTTGCTTGTAAAAGTTGTTCCCTCATATCTGGACCAGTATCTATAAGCACGGTTGTTTTTTTTGATCTTGTAACTCTTTCAACGAGCAAAGAGCATCTTAGCCGCCTATTTTTTTTATTCATTGGATCACAATTTCCCCAACCAAAACCGACCCTTGGAACTCCACCAGATGACCCACAACCCAAAATTCTAAATTGATATGACACAGCTAAAATGCTTTCTTGAACAGAGTGAAAAAATTCTTTGTAGTTTGATTTCTAAAAAAGTCTTCATCAACATTTAGAACTTCTGCTCCTTTTTTAGCGATAAAGGAAACAAAAGCTGGTTCGTTGGACTTTCCACGATGTGGAGCTGGGGCTAGATATGGACTGTCAGTTTCAACTAAGACTTTATCTATTGGTACCTTTGAAAATATTTTTCGAAGATTTTGAGAATTTTTAAAGGTAATAATGCCCGACATTGAAAGATAAAATCCTAAGTCAATTACCTCCTCTGCTAGATAAGAGCCGGAAGAAAAGCAGTGCATAACACATTTAAAAGGACTTTTATGATATTGCTCAGATAAAATTTTTCCAATCTCTTTATCTGCATTTCTTGCATGAATGATAACTGGTAGGTCTGCTTCTTTAGCTACCTCAATATGTTGTATCAATGATTTTATTTGATCTTTTTTACTACCTTGAGAATAGTGAAAGTCTAAACCAGTTTCACCTACTCCGATCATTCTTTTATGTTCGCAAATTGATAGTAAATCTTCATTGTTAAATTTAAGATCATCTGATGGCTGGTTAGGATGTACCCCCGTTGCAAAAAATATTTCTTCGTATCTTTCGCTTAAAGAAATGATCTCACTTATTTCTCTATAGTTTGTCCCAATCGTTAACATTTTATGAACGCCCTCAGACTTCGCTCTACTCAAAACACCGGATATATCGTTGGCTAAAGTTCTGAAATCCAAATGACAATGGCTATCTATTATAACTGATTTATTAATTTTTGTATTTTTCAAAGGCTAATTCTATTATGTTTAAGGCTAGAAAGAGAACTTTTTTAGCTTCAATATTGTACTCCATTGATTGATGTCTCAAAAGTGAAATTTGTGAATACAAATGAGCTGCTGTAAGATTGACCTCTACTTGAACTGATTTATTGTCGATCAACAAATCGAGTTCATTTTTTGCAAACGACGCAAGTAATTTTAAAAGAACACCAAACGCGGATTTATCAGGGTCGTCGTTACTAAGGTATTCTTTGTTAACTGTTAATAATTTAATAGCTTCTCGTTTATTAAGGTTAGGTAGACCCAATAATAACTCCTTCACGCTATTAAAAAACTTCATATAATCTTTGTCTAGAAAGTTAAGAAGCTTTTTTACAGATCCATCGCAAGATGTCAGAGCACCAGTCTTCTTAAGTAGCTCAAAATGATTTTCTTCAAATAAACCCGCAGATATATTTCGAAGGTCATCCTCATTTAGTCTTTTAAAGCCAATTTTTTGGCATCTTGAAAGAATAGTAGGCAGGACAGATTGCTTATTGTTTGACACTAAAATGAATAAAGTATTTTTTGGTGGTTCTTCGAGTATTTTTAATAGGGAATTTGATGCAGAAATGTTCAAATCTTCTGTCGTATCAACTATGCAGACTTTGTAAGAATAGTCAGCCGAAGATAAATAGAATTTTCTATTGAGTTCTCGTATGTCATCAATAGAAATGCGCTTTTGAAAAAACTTCTTTTTGTCATCCCATTTTCTTTTGCAGAAGAAAATATTGTTTATTCGAGTTGAGACATCTGGATTTCGTATATCTTTTTCAGAAAGAAAACTTAGACTGTCTTCTTTGAATATGCTATCCTTTGACAATAACTTTGCCACATTCAATGCAAGAGAAGCTTTGCCAATTCCCGCCGGCCCGTAAAAAAGCCATGCGTTAGGAATTTGCTTGTTCCTAATGCAATTAAGCAGGAAAGCTATCTGTTCTTTATGCCCAAAAAGAAAGGAATTATCCCCATTTGACGATCCTGTAAACTTATGATCTACTTTTTCTATCATATCACTTAATTAGAGTTTCTATGCTCTCCATTATTTGGGTAGCAACATGCTGTAGCGATTGATTTCCGTCAATTATCTTAATTCTCTCACTATGTTTTTTTGCGATATCTAAAAAGTTTTTTCGCAGTTGGCGTTGAAATTTTATTCCATAGTTTTCAAATCTATCTTCGTCAGTTTCCCTATTTAATGCTCGGTCTAGAGCGATTTCAGGGTCCATATCAATAAGAAATGTGATGTCTGGATTAATGCCCATCTGGTCAAATAACAATAGGCTCAGTTTTTTAGCCTGCGGACTTCGCATTCCTTGATAAACTATAGTACTGTCCATGAATCGGTCGCATATAACGACTTTATTATCTTCAATGGCCGGTTTAATAACTTTTTCGACATGATCATTTCTGGCAGCCATGAAAAGCAATGCCTCTGTTTCAACTGACCACTTAAAATTATTCTCTCTAAGAAGGATTTTTCTTATTTCATTTGCCCCTTCAGTACCTCCCGGTTCCTCTGTCTTAACAAAAGATTTTTTCTGCTTAGCAAAGTATTTTGCAAGAAGATTTATTTGAGTAGATTTTCCACAACCATCAATCCCCTCAAAACTAATAAAAATACCTTTCATTATTTAGATCCGAGAAGCGAGAAAAATTTAGATTTCAAAGTATCCAGATTAGTTGCTAGTTTATTTGCTAACCCTCCTCTTTCTAAATCTTCACCAACTTCTATTGGAAAAATTAATTCTTTATTCTTCTCACCCGTTTTGGAAAGGTGAGCTGTTTTGATTACCAAGAAACCATTTATTTTTTGCCCTTTCTTCAAAGGAGCTACTAGCGGTTCTTTTAAAACAATTTGAATCTCAGTTTCCTCTGTAGCATCAGCGGCAAGAAGTGTCTGAACATCATTTGTTGCGGATATCTTCACGCTTTCTTTTTTACCTCTCCAAACGGGTGCTTCCAAAATGATAGAGTTTTTTTTAAAATATGTTTTCAATTTAAACTTCTTGAAAGCCCACGTCGTTATTCCTTTCGCTTCGCGTGCTCTTTGCTCAACCGAGTTAAGACCGGTAATAACGAAAGTTACTCGTCTTTCGCTTTGTTTTACCGAAGCAATTAATCCATAACCAGCCTCCTCCGTATATCCAGTCTTCAGCCCATCAGCACCTAGGTTCATGAAAAGTAGAGGATTTCTATTTTTTTGAGAAATATTATCCCAGGTAAACTCTAGATCATCAAATATTCTGTAATAAGAAGGATATTCTTCCCTTATTTTATTTGCCAAGGTAACAATATCTTTTGAAGACATCTTGTGTTCAGGGTCAGGCCAACCTGTTGAATTTGTAAAGTTTGAGCTTTTCAATCCAATTTCCTTAGCTCTTATGGTCATTAGTTCTGCAAAATTCGCTTCTGTTCCAGCTATTCCTTCGGCTAATACGATGCATGCATCATTTCCCGATTGGATAATAACCCCCTTAATTAGGTTTTTAATTGTTACGTATTCCCCTTCTCTGAGAAACATCTTAGAACCACCCTTTTTCCACGCTTTTTTTGATACTCTGAAAGTGTCATCTAACTCTATTTTGCCTTCCTCCAAACTTTCAAATACCATCCATAGTGTCATCAATTTTGACATTGAAGCTGGAGGAATTGGTCGATTAATATCTTTAGAGAGTAAAACCTCGCCAGTCGTGTTATCAATAACCAACGCTGTCTTAGCAGTCGTGGAAAACCCAAGAGCTATTTTACTCAAGACACAAATTAAAAAAGTGGTAAAAATAAATAATTTTGCCATAAATTGATTTCGTTAATTTTTATTCACTATTATTATAAAGCCTATAATAAATTATAAATATTGCTTTTAATATTAAAATCGGAGTTGTGAACATGATTGATGATACCCATTTCGATATTTTAAATGTTATCGAGACCCACGGTACTTATCAACCTGAGAAGCCAGCTGTATGTTGTGGTAAGGTAACGAGGCTTTGGAAAGATTTTAGACAAAATATAAATAAGGTAGCAAATTTTTTTAAGAAAATGGGTGTTCATAAGGGAGATAATATAGCGCTCTTAATAGGTAATCGGCCCGAAATACTTGAGCTAATTTTTGGTATAGTGAAAATGGGAGCGTGTGTTGTACCTCTTTCTGGCCTTTTAACTAGAGAACAAATAACTGCCTTAGTAAATAATAGTGATGCAAAATTATTGATTATAGATAATGACCTTATAGATTTAGTCAACTCAGATGTATCACAATTTAAAAATATTGACGAAGGTAAGTTACTTTTTTTAGGTGGCGAGTTAGATTGTTGGGGAAAAATTTCTTCTGAAGAGAAAGATTATGGTTTCGACTATAATTGCAAGCCGGAAGATAATTTTAATATTATCTATTCATCAGGAACAACTGGTGTTCCAAAAGGTATAGTTCAAACGCATAGGGCAAGAAGTCATTGGGCAACATCTAATGCTATCGAAATGTCATTCAATTCAGAATGTAAGGCTCTCACGACAACAGCGCTTTATTCCAATGGCACATGGCTAATGATGCTTCCCACATTATTTGTCGGAGGCACTCTTCATGTTATGACTGGTTTTGATCCGAAAGCTTTTGTAGATTTGGTCCGTAGAGAAAGAATTACACATACGTTCCTTGTTCCGCCACAATTTAGTGCGATCTTATCTTTAGAAAACCTAGAAAAAGATAGTTTTAGTTCTTTAAAGACTATCTTGTCAGCAGGGTCTCCGCTAAGGCTTGATGTAAAGGAAAATATTTTAACCAGTATGAGTGAAAACCTATTTGAGTTGTACGGATTTTCTGAAGGATTCGCAACAATGTTAAAACCTCACGATCAGAGAAAAAAATTTGGTTCTGTTGGTACTCCCGTCTTAGGGTTTGAAATTAAAATTATTGATGAAAAAGGCAATGAGTGTTCTCCTAATGTAGCGGGAGAGATAGTGGGTTATGGAGCCGGAATGATGAAGGAATACTATAGGGAAGTCGAACTAACAAATAACCTTATCTGGAGTGATAATAGGGGCAGAAGTTTTATAAAATCTGGGGATATTGGTAGCTTGGATGAAGATGGGTTTTTAA
Organism: uncultured Alphaproteobacteria bacterium; assembly: GCA_902619165.1. Classification (GTDB taxonomy): domain Bacteria; phylum Pseudomonadota; class Alphaproteobacteria; order Rhodobacterales; family Rhodobacteraceae; genus CACIJG01. The sequence goes on along the minus strand of CACNDI010000001.1, from coordinate 212,086 downwards.
CCATCCTGGATAGAAAAAAAGATATGATAATATCGGGAGGCCTAAACGTATTTCCCGTAGACATTGAAGAGGTGGTTGGCAAGCACCCCGATATTATTGACGTTACAGTCATTGGCATTCCTCATGAGAAATGGGGAGAAACGTGCGTAGCACTTATAATTCCTAAGGATGGGGTCGAAATAGATTGCGATGAAATTAAAAATTGGTCAAACGAAAAGTTGGCCAAACATCAGAGATTATATAAGGTTGAACCTAGGGAGGAGTTTCCTAGAAATGCCTTGGGAAAAGTCTTGAAAAGAGTTCTAAGAGAGCCTTACTGGTCTCAGTGAGATCCTTCTAAAATTATTACAGAACACGCAGCCTCTTCAAAGCCAATTACTCCTCCTCCATTTTCTGCAAGCCCAATCTTATTTCTTTCGCTTTGCCTTTTTCCTGCTTCTCCCATCAGCTGCACAGTTAGTTCATGTATCATAGATAATCCAGTTGCACCTACAGGATGGCCCTTCGACACCAATCCTCCCGATAAATTAACTGGTAATTTGCCACCAAGTTGAGTATGACCTTCCTCAACAAATTTTCCTCCTGTACCAATCTCACAAAAACCAAGCATTTCAAGCTGATATATTTCACAAAACGACGTTGCGTCATGGACTTCGACAAAATTAATATCTTTTGGTTCTAGCTCAGCTTGCCTATAGGCCTTTTTTGCAGCCACTCTGGATAATCCGGTTTCTTGAGGGGTTCGGTACTTTCCACCGGATAGTACACTGGCCTTAATTTTTATAGCTGATTTTTGAATTTCTGATGGAAAGTGTTTTAAACCTTTTTCAGAACAAATAAGAGCTGCCGCTGCTCCATCTCCAATAGGTGCACACATTGCCCTTGTTAGTGGGTATGAAATTTCTCTATCTCTTAAAACATCCTCTACGCTCACTTTAAATTGATATTGAGCTTTTTCATTTAATGAACCATGAAAATGATTTTTCGAAGCAGCAAAAGCAATTTGCCTTTGAGTGGTTCCATAGGCCTTCATATGCCAGAGTGCCTGAAGACCATAAGTATCCATAAAAATGGTCCCCTTTTTATTTCCTGGGTCAAACGGTTTCCCAAGTTCATTACCAATTGACTCATAAAATTCGAGCCACTCATTCCTATCGAATTGATCAATGCCTCCGTCGTATATTTCTTGAATTTTCTCCGGTTGATTTGGCTGGTATATTTTCTCAACGCCTATCGCTAAAGATACATCCTCTGTTCCAGAAATAACATCTTTCCATGCTCCATGGAATGCCATTGACCCGGTAGCGCAACCTCCTTCTACATTGATAATACCAACTCTTTCAGGGAATAGTTTTTTTTGTACCAGTGGAGTAAAGCAAACTTGACCTCTAATATTATTTTGTCCGAAGGTACCCATCCCACAATTACCAAACCATGCTTGTCCAATCATATTACCATTTTCTACTTTAGCTGATTTAAGTAAGTCGCAATAAACTTCCTCTGTAAGGCTTTTAAATGTCTGATCTGCTTTTTTCTCAAACTTGGTGCATGCGGTAGCAATGAGATAGGCTTCCAATTTATCCTCCTTTTTTAGGTCAAATTAACGTCCAACTTTTTTAGGCCACGGGGCACCATTGCATCAATCCATTCAAAGGAATTCTCCGCTTTCAGCCTAGTTGTTGGAAATTGCTTAAAGAAATTTAATATAGCGATACGTCCTTCCTCTCTGGCGAGGGCAGCACCAATACAAAGATGAGGACCATACCCAAATGTTAAATGCCTGTTCGGTGAACGGTCAATTTTAAAAACATCTGGTTTGTCAAAGATATTTTCGTCTCTGTTTGCACTAGAAACCATGGCAAACACCCTATCACCTTTTTTGAGTGTTTTATTATGAAGCTCATGTTCTTTTTCCACATTTCTTACGAGCGAGTTTGTTGGTCCGTCATATCTCATTATTTCTTCTATGGTAAGATCAAGTAGATCAGGATTTTTAAGAAGTTTTAATAGTTCTGATGGATTTTTAATCAGAGTAAGAATCCCGTTTGATATAAGATTGGTAGTGGTTTCATGACCAGCAAATAAAATTAACATGCAAGTCGCAATCAACTCATCATCAGAAAACTTATCGTTTTCAACAGATGCATTTATCAAATCCATTAGAAAACCCTCGGAAGGATTTGCTCTCCGCTCTATAATAATTTCCCTAAAGAAAGAAACCATTTTTCTACATCCACGAGATGCTTTCTCATATTTATGCTTATCATTCCTAGCTCCGCCAATAAATTTTGACATATCATCCGACCATGATTTAAATTCGTCTAGCATGTCTATGGGAACGCCTAGTAGGTGCATTATAGTAAGTGCAGGAATGGGAGAAGCATAATGATTAACTAAGTCAATTTCTCTCATATTTTTTAGTTTAGATAATGTGGCATCCGTTATAGCATTTATCTTTGGATGCATTTCGCTAATAGATTTTCTTGTGAAGGCAACCATCATTATCTTTCTCATTCTGGTATGATCAGGGGGATTTCTAAATGCAGCCCATAGATTTAAATATTTTACAATTTCTGCTAATAGCTTTGCTTCCTTGGTAGGAAGTTTACTATAGAAGGTGTTTAACCTATCAACAGTAATATTATCACTGGAAAGTATAGATCTAACGTCGTCGTATCTTGTAATTATCCATGATTTCAATTTCGTGTGCCAGTGTATAGGATCTTCATTTCTAAGTTCTAAGAAATAGGGATATGGATTAGCCAAAGTATTTGGATCAGATGGGTCGTAGCTCATGCTAAGTCACTTACAAAATTTTTCCAGGTAGCCATATAGTTGATAAACGTATCTGATAAACCTTCTTTCAAAAGATGACCCCTTGTAACAGGAGCACAGAAGGGCTGAAAGTTTGAACCTTCAGCCTTGAGGCGGTTTGGAAATTGATGATCTAAAATTGCAGCTCTCCCTAAACAGAAAAAGTCGACATTATTATTTTTTAAAATTTCTATATCTTCATAAGAAAAAATCTTTCCTGCTACGGTTAATAACTTTGAACCTCTGTTGATAGTCGTAAATAGTTTTAGCAAGCTCTCCCCTGCGAAAGGTCCATCATCGACCAATTTAAATGAATCCCAAAGTGAAATATCGATAAAATGAATATTATTATTTCCACAAAGCATTTTATACAGTGTTATCATTTCGTTGGTATCTAAACCAAATCTTTCTGGAGAAATCCTCACACCGATCAGAAAGTTCGAAGAAGTCTTTTCTTTAATTTCCTTAATAATATCTATTAGAAACTTGGCTCTGTTTTTGAAAGAACCTCCATACTCGTCTTCTCTTTTATTGAACTTTTTAGAAAGAAATTGACCAATTAGATAACCGTGAGCAGCATGCAGTTCTATGCCATCATAGTTACATTGGTGTGCTCTAATGGCACATTCTACAAAAGCCACTTTTATTTCTTCAATTTCTGCTATCGACATTTCTCTTGCAGACTTTTCTGAATTCATACTTGGACCTATTCTACCGCCTGAATAATTAATGTCTGCCCTTATGCCTGCATGGAAAATTTGTGCTATGGAAAGTGCCTCTAAATTGTGTAATCTCTCATTTAAACGATAGTGGCCATCTTCATGTTTAGGATCATAAATGCCAAGTTGTCCTTTCCAACCAATTCCAGATTTTAACACTGGCATGGCGCAAGTCATTATTATCCCAAAACCTCCTTCGGCCCTTTTTGTAAGCCAAATAAACTCATCATCAGAAATTATCCCTTGGTCAGGACTTTGCATATTGGTAAGTGGTGCAAGCAGAAATTTATTTTTTGCTTTTACACCGTTTGAAAAGGTGAGTTCTTTAAATAATTGGTCCATAGTTATATATTAAAACATACTTTCTTCTGATCAAAGGTCTATTAATGCATTTAAAAAATTTATTGCGGTTGGGAATTATATTAATTTCTTTTGCATTTCCTTTATTTGTAAATAACCTTTTTGCAGGTGAAAGATATACAATTGCAAATTCAAAAGCACTTAAATTTACCTATTTTGTGAGTGGCGTTCCTTTATATGGTGAGTTTCATGTGGACACATCTTATTTCACTATCGATTTTACTGAAGAACAGCAATCTAAGTTTTACATTAAAGTAGATATTAGAAAAAGTACCGCAGGCTTTCCTTTGGCTACCAGCGCCATGTTAGGACAAAGTGTCTTAAATGCGAACAAATATCCGTTTATGGAGTTTAAAAGCACTAGTATTTCTAAACAAGATAAGGGATATCGAGTAAGCGGCCTACTCAAACTGAAAGAAGTACAGAGAAATATTATTATCATGGTTTTTACCAAAGACAAATACAGAAAAAATGCAAAAACTCTTATGTTTGAAATAATGTCTTCTATTAACAGATATGATTTTGGTGCCGATGGATTTCCTTTCCTTGTTGGCAAGGAAATAAAATTAAATTCTAATATCGAATTAATAAGAGAGGATTAATATGGCAAGGCATCGTGGAAAATTTGATAAAAATAAGATTGAGCCCTATGAACTAAGTAGAAGCAGAATTGAAAACTTTGTCAAATGTAAAGCTTGTTTTTATATGGAACAAGTGGAGGGCATAAAGTTCCCTTCCATTCCGGGGTTCAATATAAATGAGGCTACTGATATATTGCTTAAAAGAGATTTTGATAAATACAGAGAAATTGGAGAGCCTCATCCTTTTTTGGTTGCGAAAGGGCGAGACTTTCTCATTCCCTTCTCTCATAAACACTTTGAATTATGGACGCAAAGCTTGCATTTTGGAGCAAAAGATAGGCTTAACTTTGTGGATCCTAAAACAAATCTTAAAGTTGGTGGTGGTCTCGACGACGTTTGGTTAAATATTAACACTAATTGTTTGCATATTGTTGATTATAAAAGTACATCGCAAAAATCAGACAAGGGGCCTATTACATTGGATGATCCCTGGAAAGCTTCTTATAAAAGGCAAATGGACCTATATGTCTGGGTTTTAAGAAAAAAAGGCTTTCATGTTGATGATGTGGGTTACTTCTTGTATTGCGACGGGGATAGGTTTAGTGACTATGATTTTTTATCAAGTACTACCGCATCTATGAATTTTAAAATAACTTTAATTGACTACAAAACTAACGACACCTGGATAGAGCCGACCTTGCAAGATATTAGCGAGTGTTTGAACGAGAGTACGAGACCCCAGCATTCAGACTATTGTGAATATGGAAAATTTCTTACTCAAAGTTTAAATCAATGAACTCAAAATACTATCGGTATTATTAAGCCTTTCAATGTTAAGACCAGCAACAGATTTATATTTTTCTGAGTGATTTTTAAGTTCGCTCTGGCTAATGATTTCTTGGATATTATTAAAAGTTCCTCCACAACGGTCTTCAACTACTTGTAGAAGAGCATCGGGACCAGAATTTCTATTTGCTAATGTTATTTTGGCAGTTAGGGGAAGCATCTCTTCTTCATATTTCAATAAAGCTGTTTCACTAAGTCCATTTACTTTTAAATGAAACGCAAGTTTTCTAGCATCAATAATAGCTTGGCTGGCACCGTTTGATCCAACTGGATATGTTGGGTGGGCAGCATCACCCAACAGTGTTGTTCTTCCAAATGTCCATTTTTCTAATGGATCTCTGTCAACCATTGGATACTCATAGATTGAGCTTGTTTCTGAGATAAGGCTTAAAGGATCTATCCATTCAAAGGACCACTCTGTAAAGCTACCTATAAATTTCGATTTATCTACTTTTTTACTCCAATCACTTTTCATATATGTTTTTTCAGGATTAAATTTTAGTTCCGCTATCCAGTTTATTTTTGCATGCCCGTTATTGTCTTTTTGACTTATCGGGTATGAAACAAATCTTTGCGTATCATGTCCAATCATCGCCATAGAAGCACCAGTCCTAAAAGGAGAAGCAGCTGTTAGCCCACGCCATAAAATTGCTCCGTTCCATAGAGGGTCCCCTTCATCTGGGAATAACTGTTTTCGAATATTTGAATTTATTCCATCACAAGCAACGAGAATATCGCCGTAAAAGATTTCATTTTTTTTTGTATTCTTATTGAAATATTGCAATTGTACAGAAGAGGATAAATTTTTGAAGCCAGTAGCTCTAATACCCAAACTAACAGAGCTTTTTTTCGAGCGCTCAATAAGAGTATCATAAAGTAACTTTTGGAGTTCTCCTCTGTGGACAGAAAATTGTGGTACATTATACCCTGCTTTTAAGCCACGTGCTTCAGTCCAAATTTCCAAACCTTTTTTTGAAAATAATCCAAATTCCTCGGTTTGTATCCCAATCCCTTTCAGAGGGTCTTTTAATCCTAATGCAAAAAGTTCCCTTACGGCATTAGGTTGGAGGTTGACGCCAACTCCTAGGGGTTCAATAGATACTGAGGACTCAAATATTTGAAACGGTATTTTTAATTGTTGTAGGGATAGACCAAAACTCAAACCACCTATTCCTGCCCCACATATTAGAACTGTCATTTTAAATTAATCTCTGTTGGATAATACATATAGACCATAATATGTTTCCACTCAATTAACGTATAATGGTAGTGCCGTGGAAAATGTCCAAGCTAATGCAATTCCATTAGCGAGGCCTGACGAAAGAGTATTATTGTACTTTCTACCTACAATATTTGCTAAAAATCCAAATATTAATGCGAAGGCAAGAAATAGAAGTATTGCGTAGCCCATGATAAAAAGTTGGGAAATATTTAAAAAGATTGAGGCTGATAAGGAGATTATTAGAAACAGTTTAAATATATTTCCTACTATCCAGCCATTTGAATAATTATCATAATACATTTGCATTAGTACCATCAGAGGGATAGACCCAATTAAGCAAGAGAAAAACACAGGTACTCTGGTTATGGTCAAAAGAAACGAGCTCACGTAGCTATCCAAAATGGATCCAAACAAAATACAAAACAAAATAAATAAAAAGGCAAATAATGGAAAATTAAATGATTTTGTTAACTCCTTAAACTGGTTAAGTGGCATGCTGAAAAACAGAATTATGGATGTTAGGATCATGTGATTGATGAGATGATTATGAGCAGGGAAATTAACAAATTTAAATGTAAAGTTATACAATATAAGTGGAGGGAGTACACAAGCGATAATGTTTATGGAAAAAAACCGCGTATAGCCAAACTGATATTTCCATAAGGCTTTTTTAGGGAGAAACTTGGTCAGTAATATAATAAGAAAGAAAATACAAAAAAATAAAATACCTGTCCATATTCCAATATTGTTGCCCGTAAATATTTGCTTATCTCTTTCAAGGAAATTAATCCAATCTACCAGCTCTTTCTGAGTGCGAACAGAATATAAAACTCCCACATGGTCCGCGTTCTCTATAAAATCCACTTTTCTAATAGAATTATCATCAAGGGCTCCATAAAATCTTCCCTCCTTAGGATTATCAACTCCAATATTTTGCAAAATCTCTAAGGATTTCGATCTCAATTGAGGTTCCCACTGACCATTAAGAATGAGGACATTTTTGGGTTCTTTGGCTTTTAAAGCGTCAGTATAAGCCGAAATTGCAACTGCGCTATCAAGACTAGGATTCAAAGAGGCCGACCTAATTATTATATCGGATGCCATTGAATGGCCAATTATCATTGAAAAGCTGGGGCTATGTTTTAATAAATAATGAGAGATTATCTCATTCGTTTGATTTACGAATTTCTGTGTGGCTCCCTCAATCGTTGTAATATCTCCTGAGTACGGTAGAGGATGACGTCCATGCCCTAAAAAATCAAAACGAACTGTCAAATAGCCAGCCTCTGCAAGAGCTACAGCTATTGGTCTCATAAAACTGGTAGATCCAGCAAAACCATGTGCTAAAAATACTATGCCCTTAGTTTTTATATTGTCCTTGAAAGTTAGAGTCACGGGGGTTTTCTTGACGAACTCTCTGGCACTAGTCAAATTTCTTTCAGCAAAATCGAGTTTCCAAAACGCAAATAGGGCTACTAAAATCAATAAAAGGCAAAAGACTTTATATATAGAGTTCTTAGAGCTTTTTAACAAATACAACTTATCCTTACGCGCTGGGTTTCTCAAATGTGTATCTAAAAGTGCAGCATTGCCCACCACTCATGATAGTGGTTTCTCGATTAAGTCTTGCACTTTTGTTGAATCCTTCAATCATTGCGGCATCTCTATTGCAAGACAAAACAGCCCCAAGATCTTGTATTCCTAACGACTTATACATTTCGGCATACCTACACCTTGTTACATTAAAATCTAGTTTTGTATCATTCTTCTCCAGCAAGTCTATTTCGAGTGCTCCATCTTGAGTCCAGAACTTTAGCGTTTTAAGAAAAGAAGAAACATCATTGCCATATTCTTTCGCTAGAGATGAGCCTTGATCGCGAGCCAGCTCCATAACTGTTTTTTCTAAAATCGGTATTATTTTTTCTTTGCCAAAGGTTTTTATTAGGGCATCTACAAAAGGTGCTATGATCCTAGCTTCTGTTTCGCGCCGTGTTAAAACTCCAATCTTTTGCGTTAGCTCATCTTTTAACTTTGTGTCTCTTTCCATTTATTATCTCCAAATTAAACAGTTACTTCCTAAATTACTGCTATGCTAACTTTCCCATGATCAGAAAGAATATGGTTTATCTTATCCCCCACTTTTGCTTGTCTTACTTTAAAGACACTTCCCGTTATTATAATCATTCCAGGTTTTAGTTCACTTTTACGCGAGTTTAGCTCATTGATCAACCAGCACAGATTTTCAAAAGGCTTCGCGTCAAGCACGCCAGTTGTTAACCTTGGTTCATTATTCCATTCACAGGTAGATTGTATGTCTAGAAAATTTTTTTCCTGCCAATTATTTATTGGCTCTCCTAAAACTAGGCCACCAGACCACGCATTATCACAGGCTAGAGAAAGTGGATCTAGACCATCATAATTTGCACCCCTATCATCTATGAGCTCGATAGCGGGTAAAACATTTAGAATATCGTGGACAATATTTTCTGGGTTTCGTTGGATAGAGGGATCTATAATGCGTTCGGATAGTTCAAAGGCTAATTCAAACTCGACACTCATTCTATGGTAGTTTTTTAGAACTATTGTCTTAGGACTATTGAAAATCTCATTCTTAAAGAGCCCACCATAAACTGGGTGACTGATTTTGTGATAGTCTTGTTGTATTTTAGAAGATAGGGCAATTTTGTACCCTCCAAGAGATCCTCGGGGTAACTTTTGCCGCAATTGCGTCTGAACTTCGTAAGCTTCATCGAAATCTTTTGGTTTCATATCTTTTTCAAGATTTACAAACCTATCACCGGCTTCGTGCGCCTCAAAAAGAAAATCACTTATTTTTTCGACAATTGACTTCATGCACCTTATGTAACATTTTTTTTCAATTTTCCAAAAGCTTTAGTATCCATTGCGTTCTAGCATTCGCCTGAGCGATCATCGCTATTGCAACCTGTTCCAATATTTTCGCTTTTGCCAATTTCATACTCTCCGCGGCATAATCTGCGTCTTCAATAGTACTTCTGGATTTAATCAGATTTACTTTACTATCATCCCGGGTGAATATTATAAAATCCAGTCTATTTGATTATGCTACGGCTGCACCTTTTTTTTCATTGATATCTTCTATCGCAGTATCAATGATGCCTAAATAGTTCTCGGCATTACTTCTAGACATTAAATCTTGTGTTAATCCCAGTGTAGAGGCGCTCAGAGTATAGGCTTGAACTTCCAGCGTGTTATCGGATCGAGGTCCAATCTGAAGATAATGCAGGTTTCCATCAAATACTGGATTGCCCCCGAAAGAGGTAGCGCTACCGATGCGAGTAATTTCCAGCTCTAGTTGCGATAACTCGGAGTCTAACGCGAATCTATCAGCGGCAGAATTCGTATCACTTATAGCTTGGATAGTCAGCTCGCGAATTCTTAGCAAGATACATTGCACTTCCGATAAACTTGTGTCTAATATGTCTAGTAAAGATTGTCCGCCTGCGGCATTTCTTGATGCGGTCTCTATTCCTTGGATTCCCGCGTTTTATCTCATTATTTGATGAATTCCGGCTGTATCATCAGATGCCTTGTTAATTCTTTTCCCAGTGGACAGACGTTCAATAGCTTCATCCATCAAACTTAATGAACGACCCAGCGCAATCAATGCAAATCCAATTGCACTGTCATTATTTATAGTCAACGAGATACCAAACCCATCATCCCAATACCATAAACGACAAAAATTACTAAATTTGTATTTATATATTTTGTTTAATTCAAAATATAAACTAAGCTTTCTTTTGAAAAAAAAGGTAAAATTAATGAAACTTTATCAATTTGATATGGCTCCAGCCTCTAAGAGAGTTACTTTTTTTCTCAAAGAAACAGGAATTGAGCTGCCAATAGTGCAACTTAATGTTAGAGATGGGGATCAATTTGAAGAGCCTTTCAATTCACTTAATCCATTTCATTGCATTCCCTTTCTTGAGTTAGCTGATGGGACTGCAATTTCCGAGACTGTGGCAATCTGTAGGTTTTTAGAAGAGACTAATAACTCTTCGAAAAAGTTATTTGGAAAGACTTCTAAAGAAAGAGCAATCATTGAAATGTGGAATAGACGACTTGAAATTGATGGATATATTCCCCTTATTAATGGCATCAGAAATAAATTTGAGAGATACGAAGGAAAAGTTTTACCCGGAACGCGTAACGATTTACCACAAGTTCCTGCAATAGCGAAAAGAGGGATAGAGTCATGCAGAATATTGTTTGAGAGACTAAACGTTCATTTAAAAACGTCCCCATACGTAGCCGGCAAAGCGTTAAGCATCGCTGATATAACAGGCTACGAGGTAGTAACGCTAGCCATTGCTATTGAAATGAATTTTGATGAATTTGAGAAAGTCAAAGCTTGGTATGAAAAACTGGATAGAAGGTTCAAGTTAGATGAATAAAAAATTATGTATATTAACAGGCGTTGGACCTGAAACTGGTACTGGTGCTGAAATTGCGCGTTACTTTTCCGAAAATGGCTACCACGTTGCCATGATTGCTCGAACTGAAGACAACCTCAAAAATTTGGAAAGAAAGTATAACAATACGACCGCTTATCCATGTGATGTGGGTGATATTAAAGATTTTAAACAAACAATAAATAAAATACTAACGGATCTTGGACCAGCTGAGGTGGTGATACACAATGCTCCATTGGGAACGCGAGGACCCATCCTTGATTTGAGCTACGAAGATTTGGAAAAAAATTTTAGAGTTAACACAACCGCTTTACTTATTTTGTCACAGATGGCTCTTCCAAAAATGTTAGAAAGAGAGAGTGGCACGATTATTGTTACAGGTAATACGGCTGCAGAAAGAGGAAAAGATGGTTGGGGTTTTTTTGCTGCTTCTAAATCAGCTCAAAAGATACTAGCAGAATCTATGGCCAGAGAATTTGGTCCGAAAGGAATACATGTGGCCTATATTATTATAGACGCGTTGATTGACACACCCAGAACCCGGCCGCGACTTGCCCCAGATAAACCAGATGATTTTTTTTCTTCTCCGAAACATATAGCTGAGGAGATCTTCAAGGTCGTGAAGCAAGATAAATCTGTATGGTCATTCCGCGTTGAATTACGTCCTTATGGAGAGTATTGGTAGAAATTGACCAAGAAAAATATCAGTTGACTAGTTTACTCCAACCATTTCCAATGCTTGTTTGCACGTATCTGTTTCGTAAGTAGATAGGCCTAAATTGACATTGTAATGGCACTCTGTTGTCAATTGATCGACCTTCAACAGAGTTTCTCTGTCTAGAGACGCAACCTCTATTGCTTTATTCATCTTATCTGTGAACAATGCTGTTTTATTGTCCCAACAACTATGGTTCCATCCTAATAGATCTCCAGCAAAGGAAGCAGAACTTAAGCAAAAGGCGACCGCAGTTAATAAAATTTTGAGCTTCATAATCTATCTCCACAATTATTTTCTAGACTATAATTTAATTTTTAATAAAAAAAAAGGTTTATTTTTTGAACCCTAATGATTCACTTTAATATGTTTTTAAAAATGGTTTTATCAGTATCCCAATTAATTATCGCTTTTCTTTCTGGTAGTTGTCCGAAAGTGTTGATCAATTTAATTAGAGTTTTCTTATGATGTTTCACTAAAAATTTAAGCGGTTTTCGTGCATTGAAATCTAAAATCAGAGCTTTTACTGTAACATAGAAGCTTCTCTTTAGTTTTGGACTTTTGACCGAATTAACAAAATATATTCCTAAGGAGAGCATAACGAAAAATTGTTCTGAGGCCCCGAAACCGCGAATTTTTTTCCCAGAAGAAATATGTTTGGAAAAAATTTGTGTATGTTCTAACGTTAAATTGCCTTGATTTAAATTTTTTAAAAATCTTGTTTTCTCATACGTTTTGCGAATTGCAGACTTTTCTTTGTAAATTGAAATTAGAATTGAATTTAATAAACTCGTGCTATTGTTGAGTCGTAATTCAATAGGTTTCTTTAACCTTACAAACAATAGTATCATTTCTACATTTGTGCTGACCAACCAAGATTTCTTACCACTTATTGACAATATATTTTTTTTATTATCAAAAGAAGCTTTTATAGGAGCATCAGGGTTTTCTCTAACTGCTAGAGAAATAGTTCCTCTTATTTTTTGCTTGAAATGATATCTAATTGCACATTGGTAAGCGGAGAAAAAGATCCATGACAGATTATTTGAAACAGATGCTACGGTAACCAGTGTTCTTATATAATCGACTTTTGATAAATTTTTTTCATTCCAAAAATGTAGAAAACGCTCCTCTTTTTGCAGCCGCAAAGATAGGATTTTTTTATCAACTAGCTTATCAATTGAGGGTATTTTTAACTGGCAAGTGATTTAATCAGTCCTAACAAAAAGTTTTATATTCTATCTAAATAGAGAAAACAGGCTTTACATATTTCTCTAAAGTCCATATTAAGTGGTACAAATTTTTTTTAAACCATTAAAGAGGCAGCCAGTGATAAAAACAGCAATTTCGTTATTAGCTGAGCGCTATCAAAATAATTCTCTTAGTAACCAGCTCTCTATCTCACTATTGAGAGTTGAGATACTCGCTGGACTTACGGTAGCTATAGCATTAGTTCCTGAAGCAGTTGCATTTGCTTTTGTTGCTGGAGTAGAGCCTCTGGTTGGATTATATGCCGCTTTTATTGTTGGTTTGGTTACCGCTCTTTTTGGAGGAAGGCCAGGGATGATCTCGGGTGCAACAGGCGCCTTGGCTGTAGTTATGATTTCCCTTGTATCAGAGCACGGTGTTCAATACCTATTTGCGACTGTAATCCTAATGGGTATACTTCAGATTCTTGCTGGTGTTTTTAAGCTAGGAAAATTCATTCGGATGGTTCCTCAACCAGTGATGTTGGGTTTTGTTAATGGGCTCGCAATAGTAATTGGCCTCGCCCAGATAAGGCAATTTCAATTTGAAACTGCAGATGGCAATTTGGAATGGATGAGCGGTATGCTATTAAGCACTTCGGTCTTAATAGTCTGTATTACAATGGTTTTAATTTGGCTTACTCCAAAAATAACACGACTATTGCCTGGACCTTTAGCAGCAATAATAATTGTCAGCCTAGTTGTTATTTATTTTGATATTCCTGTTCCATCCGTGGGAGATCTCGCCCCGGTGGCTGGTGGTTTGCCACTTTTTTCTATTCCGACGGTTCCTCTCAATTTAGAAACTTTATATATTATTTTCCCTTACGCGATAGTGCTTTCTGCTATTGGACTAATTGAAAGTCTTTTAACTCTCAACCTTGTTGGAGAAATCACGAATAAAAGAGGTGGAACAAGACAAGAGTGTATGGCGCAAGGCGCTGCAAATACCGTTACTGGGTTTTTTGGTGGTATGGGTGGATGTGCGATGATTGGTCAGTCTATGATTAATGTTAAATCAGGCGGAAGAACAAGAATTGCCGGCACGGCAGCCTCTCTTTTTCTACTTTTCTTTATTTTGTATGGCAGTGCGCTTATTGAAGCCATTCCGATAGCCGCTTTAGTGGGCGTTATGTTCATGGTGGTAATTGGTACCTTTGCTTGGAATTCTATCAGCTTAATCACAAAAATCCCAAAATCAGATGCTCTTGTTATCGTCTTAGTAACTGTTGTCACAGTTCTCGAAGACTTAGCTGTTGCTGTTTTAGTGGGGGTTATAGTTTCTGCTTTAGTATTTGCCTGGAACTCCGCTATAAGGATACGAGCCGTTGAACGCCCTTCTATAAGAACAAAGGGAGCTAAGGTTTATGATATTGAAGGACCTCTTTTTTTTGGATCCGTCGAAAGTTTTGTTGAAATTTTCAAACCAGATAATGACCCGAAAACGGTTATTCTAGATTTCGCTAAGTCAAAGGTAGTTGATCAATCGGCGTTGAAAGCTATTGAAGATATTGCTGAAAAATATCAAAGTTCTGGAAGAGAGGTGAAATTACGTCACTTAAGCCGTGATTGTCATGACCTCTTGACGAAGACAGGCCAGCTTATGGTAGACAGTGATGACGACCCAACTTACCAGATAGCTGTTGATTATAATGTAAAGACAGGCGTCCTCGCTAAATAATTTAATCATATAAATCAATTAGTGGGCATTTGCTTTTCTACTAGCCTAGCTAAAACTGATGCACCCACCGGAATTATCTCTGGATCTAGTGTAAACTTAGGGCTATGAAGTGGTTGAGTTCCACTATGGCCTATTCTACAGTATGCTCCTTTAACATGTTTTAACATATCGGCAAAGTCTTCAGAGCCAGTAGCTGGTCGTGCAGTTCTTATAATATTCTCTTTTCCAACAATTTCTTCTGCGGCATCCATATAACAATCACTTAGTTCATTATCATTATGCAGAACATCAAAAGTATTTCGAAGATCAGTAATTACTTCAACATTATAGGTTGCTTCAAGCCCTCTGCATATCGCTTTTACACGATCTTCAACTAACGCATAAACTTCTTCGGAAAAATACCGTATCGTTCCACAGAGGGTAGCTTCCTCAGGAATTACATTGTACGCCGAGCCAGAATGGATCTGGGTTATTGATAAGACAACGCTTTCTAGAGGTGGCGTGTTTCTCGAAACTATAGCCTGCATTTGATCAATCATGTTTGCACAAATAATAATCGGATCTATTGATTGATGAGGCATAGCAGCGTGACTTCCTTTTGCGTTTATTGTGATATCAAAAAAAGAAGCACCTGCCATGGCTTTGCCTTTGCATATTGAAATCTCACTATGTCTACCATTTGGAGAATTATGTATTCCATAAATTTCAGAGCATGGAAACTTTTCAAATAAACCCTCTTTTAACATAAGTCGTGCTCCACCCAGGCCTTCCTCAGCTGGTTGAAAAATTAAGATAGCCTTACCTTTAAAATTGCGGGTTTCACACAGATGCTTTGCTGCCCCGAGCAACATTGTAGTATGCCCGTCGTGCCCACAGGCATGCATTATGCCTCGATTTTTTGACGCATAATCTAGGTTAGTTGTTTCCTCAATTGGAAGCGCATCCATATCTGCTCTCAGCCCAATTTTATTAGCACCTTGTTGTTTGCCATTTATAACAGCTACTACTCCCGTCTTCCCTATTTGTGTGTGTATCTCGTCTACACCAAATTCTTGAAGCTTTTCTTTTACTATTTCAGATGTTCTTACCTCTTCAAACCCTAATTCGGGATGCTGGTGAAGGTCTTTAAAGATTTTTTTTAGTTCATTGGATATTTTGTCTATTTCTGGTAAAATATTCATATATTAATTCCTGCTTTAAAAAATTGCGATAACTAGCATGCAAAGAATATGAGCTTAAATTATTTATAAATTTTAACAAGCTAATTGGAGAAAAAATTGTCAAAGGCAATCATCGTAAGTGAATATGGTTCCTCTGAAGTCTTGTCCCACCAGGAAAGGGACATAAGGGAACCTTCTGCTAATGAAATTAGAATTAGAAATACCGCTATAGGTGTAAACTACCATGACGTATATGTACGATCGGGACTTTACAAAACATTGACTTTACCCGGCATTCCAGGGTGCGAAGCCAGCGGTATAGTCGAAAAGATTGGGGATCATGTTCAAGGCTTTGTGATTGGAGAAAGAGTAACGTTTTGCACAAGAGAATATGGGGCTTATGCAACCCACATAAATATATCACATGATAAAGTAATAAAGATCCCTGATTTTTTAAGTGATGAATTAGTTGCAACGAATTTCCTAAGAGCGATGACAGTAGAAATGCTTATGAATCGAATAACATTAGTTGACTCATCAAAATCAATTTTGGTAACAGCCGCGTCTGGGGGCGTTGGTCGCCTACTTTGCCAATGGGCAACCGCAATGGGTGTGAAGGTAATAGGCAGTGTAGGATCACAAGAGAAAATTGAGGAAACGAAATTGAATGGATGTATTGAAACCTTTGTTTCAAGTGACGAAAAATTTAGTAACAAAGTATTAGACGTTACTGATGGAAAAGGTGTTGATATCGTTTTCGATTCTGTGGGGAATGACACCTTCGAATCTTCTTTATCATCACTAGCGCATTGTGGATATTTGATTAATTTTGGACAATCATCAGGTCCCGTCCAACCTTTATTAATGAGTACATTAGCTGAGAAATCACTATCTATTTCTCGTCCTATACTTTTCCATTATTTTGGGAATCGGAAAAACTACGAAAATATGGCAGCTTCTGTATTTAAAGCTTTTGAAAATGAAATAATTAAGGTTTCGGAATTTATGCCATTTGATTTGAAAAATGCATCCAATGCGCATGACACTTTAGAATCAAGAAAGGGCGGGGGAAGTATATATCTTGTTCCTTGATAAAATAAAATGGAAAAAATAGAAATAGGCTGGAAGTATCCTGAAGCTATAATATCATGTGAATGGCTTCAAAGAAATTTAGGAAATAAGAATTTACGCATTTATGATTGTACAACATTTTTGCACTACACGGATGATCATCCTTCTAAACCCTATGACGTCGAGAGCGGCCACCAGGATTATTTAAGGGAACATATTTCTGGTGCGTCATTTCTAGATCTTCAAATCCAGATTTCAGATCCAGAAAGTCAATACAAATTTACCTTGCCTGACATTGAGCGCTTAAGTAATAGTTTTGGTAAGTTGGGAATTGGTGATCCATACCATATTATTTTGTATTCAACAAATGGTCTTCAGTGGTCCACTAGGGTTTGGTGGATGATTTACATGCTGGGATATAAAAATGTTAGCATTTTAAATGGTGGTTTAAGAGAGTGGAAACGAAATAATTATGATCTTGAGTCTGGAGAAAATTTTTATTCTAAAACAGAATTCTCAAGTTCCAAAAAACAAGTCTTTTTTGTGGGCAAAGAACAAACACTAGATTCCATGGAAGATAATAGGTGTATTTTAATTAATGCACTTACGAGTGATATTCACAATGGAGAAAGTACGCGTTACGGGAGACCAGGTAGGATTCCGGGTAGTATAAATATTCCATTTAGTGACCTTATGGATATGAATACGCATATGTTAAAATCACCTAAAGAAGCATTGTCGGTTTTTGAAAAACATAATATCACAAAAGATAGTGAGATACTTAACTACTGTGGAGGAGGTATTGCAGCCACATTGAATGCTTTTGTCTTGTACCAACTTGGTTTTCAGAAATTGAAAGTTTATGATAATTCTCTTAGTGAATGGGCTATGGATAAAAGTCTTCCCATGGAAATGGATTAGGTGTTTATTATATAATTGAAAATTAGAGAGGTTTTTTTTGGGTAAAGATGTTCCAATTCTATATAGTTTTCGTAGATGTCCATATGCCATAAGAGCTAGGTGGGCCCTTCTTTCATCAAATATTGAAGTGGAATTAAGAGAAGTTGTTTTGAAGGAAAAGCCACATGAATTCTTGAAGGTTTCAAACTCTGGTACTGTTCCATGCCTGCAATTAAAGGATAAAATAATTGATGAGAGTATTGATATAATGATTTGGGCTTTAAGAAAAAATGACCCTGAGGGCTGGTTAGATATGCCTGCTGAAGGTTACCGTTTAATTGATGAGGTTGAGAAAAAATTTAAACCTAACTTAGACAAAACAAAATACGCTACTCGGTATCCCCAAGATGATAGTAAAGTCAGCGAGAAATTGGCCATAGAATATTTGATTAATCTAGACAAAAAAATAAAAGGCCAATTCTTTTTTGGCAAGCAACCAAAGTTAGCTGATATAGCTATATTCCCATTCGTCAGACAATTTGCAAACATTGACATAAATTGGTTTAATGAATTTGGCTGGCAAAAACTTCAAAATTGGCTAAAAGCCTTAGTTGGATCAAATATGTTTGATAAGTCGCAAAAAAAATTTGTTAAATGGAGGCCGGCGGCAGACCCGGTATTTTTTCCTTGAGCTCCAGAAAAAATCTTTCAAATTACTTAATTGAATGCTTAGAAAATATGTCTCAAGCACAATTACCAAGTAAAACTATTCCCAACTTCTCTCTGTCGGATGCTTACAGGACCGCTTCAGAGATTAAAAAAATTCGTGAAAGCAAAAAGGAAAAAGCTTCTGGCATAAAAGTAGGTTTTACAAACAAAACAATTTGGGATAAATATTCTGTAAATGCACCAATCTATGGATTTATGTATTCCTCAACGGTTTTAAACACCAAGCAATCATTTTCACCGGAAAAATTTCTTGAACCGAAGTTTGAGCCTGAGATATTTTTCAGACTGAGCAAAAAGCCACATAGTGAAATGAGTGATATTGACCTAATCGCTTGCTGTGAGAGCTTTGGAATAGGCGTCGAGTTAGTGCAGAGTATCTATAAGGGATGGACTTTTAAGTTGCCGGATACAGTTGCCGGATTTGGTTTGCATGGCCAGTATAAAATTTTAGAAGAAATGGCAATCCCATCTGATGAAAATAATAGAGTTGCTCTAATCGATGAATTAAAAAACTTCAATCTTACTTTGAGAAAAAACTCAAAAATACTGGAGCAGGGAAAGTCAAAGAATATATTAGACGAAAGTCCAATAGCTGCCCTGAGATCTTACATAGAATTTTGTGAAAAAAATTTAGATTGGTTAGTCCTCGATGGGCTAATTACAACTGGTACTATAACAGACGCATACGATATTAATAAGGCTGATGTTTTTTCCTGTGAATTTGATCGCTTATTTGAAAACAGGTTTGTTGTTAAGTTTTAAAGTCACCAGACTTTACCTCTTGCAATAACTTTAACTTTTTTTATTTTTTTCTCTTCAGTGATAAGATTTACTTCATTAAGCATGTTTGTTACTACGCATGCATGATTGGGGATGATTTCGATTTTTTGTCCAATTTCTAAATTTGTGTTTTGTTCACTCACAATCGTGCCATGCTCTTCCGTTAATTGTGTAATTCTAAGTTCAGGGAAGTTTACTATAGAACCATGATCATTCATTCCAAAGAGGTCAGACGTTAATACTTTTGACCCAGCATCGATTATGGCTCTGTTTTTTGTCGGAGTTGACACTACAGTTGCTAACACGGTCATAGCGACCTTTTTTACTGAACAAATCTTGTTTTCAACAAGAGATCTATCATTAAATATGTAAGTTCCAATTCTATACTCTGTCGCAACCGGAATATCTTTGACTTTCCACATGTCAGGCGAGCCACCGATAGAAACTGTATTTACAGCAATATTTTTTGCTTCAATTAGTTTCTTTGCGTTAGTTAAAAAGCTGTTAATTTTTTGAGCTTGAGAAGTAGGAGGGTAGGTCATTAACCCACTGAAAATTAGTCCAGGGCTTCTATTAATCAATTCTGCCAAATCACATGCCTCTTGAGGACTTATGACCCCGCAACGGTTGGCTCCAGTATCACACTCAACTAATACAGGTAAAGCTTCCTTAGCCCCTTCAAATGTCTTAGATAAGCCCTCTATGCAAAAAGAGCTATCAGCTACTACGGAAGTCTTCACTTTATTAGCTAAATTTCGAAGAGCCTTTAATTTTTGTTCTCCTATTATATTGTAGGTGATAAGAATATCATTAATGCCACCCTCGGAAATTATCGCCTCGGCCTCACTTATTTTTTGAGCCGTAATTCCAACCGCTCCAGCTTCAATTTGTAATTTAGCTAAGGCTGGGATTTTATGTGTCTTAATATGAGGTCTTAATTTTATCCCTATATCATCACAATATCTTTGATATTTATGTATATTTTCTTTGACAATATTTATATCCACAATTATTGCAGGGGTATCGATTTCTTGAAGCAGGTTGATTTCTTTATCCAAATTTACTTCGTCCGGTTTCTATTAAAGTTTCGAGAGAAAGTCTAAAATGAACTTGTTTACCTCTGCAGGTTTTTCCTGCTGAACCCAGTGCCCTGAATCGTCGAGGAGACGTACTGATAAAAGATTTTCATAATTTCTGCCAATTTTATCTTCAAGGTCCTTGCTACTCTCATAGTTGGGACCTATAAAAGAATTTACAGGATCATATTTACCAGTTAAAAATGCAGAGGGTTGTCTTACTTTTGCGTTTTTTAGCTCAAGTAAATCCTCGAAATCAATTTGTTGCGCTCTGTATCTATTTAGCGGACCACGCATCCCACTAAATTCAAATTCACCGACTAAATAATCCATATCACCTGCGGTAATCCAGGATGGGTAGGTGTCAAATGTTGGTAATGCTTCTAAATATTTTCCATTTACACCTTTGGAACTTCCTGTGAGTGCATTTTCCTTTTGTGTTTTCATGCCTCGCGCATCGATTGAAAAATAGGTTTGCTCCAAATACTTGCGTATATTCTCTTCAAACTCTGCTTCAGCAACTCCTTCGTCTTGAAAATAGAGTTGATAGAAAAACTTACCTTCATATATCTTTCTCCAGAGATCAATTGATGAAATATCTCTTCTTGGAAAAAAAGGCACTGAAAGGCCTAAAACGGCAGATATTCTCTTTTCGTTTAAAACAGCTGTATTCCATACAATTGGACCTCCCCAATCGTGACCAATTAAGATAGCCTTTTCAAAGTCAAGAGCATCTATGACACCAATTACATCTTTAGTGAGCTCTCTCATACTATAGGCTTCAATCTCATATGGCTTTGATGAACCTCCATATCCCCTCACGTCAATGGCGGCAACGGTGTAGTCCTTCTCTGCTAATAAGGGGATTTGATGTCTCCAACTATACCAGCTTTCAGGACATCCATGGACTAAAACGATTAGTGGCCCTGATCCTTCTATTTTTGCACGTATATTTATGTTGTTTGATTTTAGAATTTTGAAAGTCATTTCTGCTTCACCTACTCCCTTCTAAAACCGACACTTTTGCCATTGCCTGCTCTTTTAAACTTTGCATGGCTTTTAATACATCAAGATTAGATCCCGCAACTTGTTTTGAGGGAAATATTTCAATTATAAAACCTGTATTATCACTTGATTTAAATAGGTTCCTTTTTAACTCCTCATTATCAATAGGTTGAGCTACTGCTTCGACTACAGACCATAAGGATGGTGCCAATAGGGTGAAATTAATTGCTCTTCCATACATCAAGAAGTCTCGGCGGCTTGCATAGTTGTTACATAAGAGGCCATGCCGTCTTTAGCTTTTTCATAGATCTTCATGTGTTCTAATGAGTCGAATGCTCTGGACCAAAATAAGTTTGTCCATGTTCCGGAGGCTCTAGCGATATTCATTCCCGCCTCCATATCTTCATCGCTATTGGCATCTACTACACAAAAAAAGGTGAAACTTTCAGTATGTGTAAAAAGAAACTCTCTTATATTCATGCCAAATTGATCTGTTAAATTTCTAACAATTGGTAGCCTATCTTGGGGTTTGTTAAGCATACCGCTGGCATATTCTGAATTTGTTTTTCCGTAAATTATGTAAGTTTTCATATTTAACCTTCATCTTAAAGCGTTTAAAGTATCAGCAATATCATTTTAAAATTACTAAAAATTTATTACTATATTATATGACCACGATACATCATACCTATGCAAAGTTAAATAATGTTGAGTATATTTAATGAACTTTAAGCTTATAGTTGCTCGATGGATCCATAAATTTCTTATTCATACCGAATGGATGACCGAAAATATGAGGTCACCAAAAACAATAGGACTGGCCTGGGTGGCAAGAACATTAATGAATTATTCAAATGCGCAGGTGAGCATTGATATTGTAAATAGAATGAAACTGAAAAAAACTGATCATGTGCTGGAGTTGGGTGTAGGTAACGGATTGGCAATAAAGGAAATTGCAAAGATTTGTGAAAATAACATAATTGGAGTAGAAATAAGTGCAGAGTTTAGAAAAAAATTACTTAATAAAAAACTGCCTAAAAACATAGTTATTTTAGAAAATGATGCAAAAGACTTAAGCAATGAAATTCCAGATGGGTCTATAGACAAACTTCTAGCGATAAATGTAATATATTTCTTAAAGCCAATAGAAGAATATATCCTTGAGTTCAGAAGAATATTAAAAAAGCGGGGTATTGGTTATTTGGGATGTAAATTTGAAAGTATAAAGAATTTTGACATTGAAGTTGCCCCTAATAGAGATGAAAGAGCAATCATAAGTCAGCTATCAAACCTTGGTTTTAACGCTTCAAGTGACTTTATAGATTTAGGTGAGGATAGATCGCGCTACACTCTTATTCAATTTGAAAAACAATAGAGAGGAAAAAAGATGGCAAGGCGATATGCAGAGGATTTTAAAAAGGGGGACATTTTTGATCTTGGGGAGCATGCTTTTTCAGAGAATGAAATAATAAATTTTGCAAAAAAGTATGATCCTTTTCCTTTTCATATTAACAAAGATGCAGCTGAAAAAACTGTATTTGGCGGCATTATATCAAGTGGATGGCTAACAGCTCTTATATGGCTTGGAATGATGCATAAAAGTTTTTTATCCTACGATACGGTAATGGGATCACCCGGGCATGAGGAAATGACCTGGCCAAAACCAGTAAGACCTGATGACAAAGTGACCGGTCAATTAGAAATATTGGAGAGTAGAAAATCAAAAAGCAAACCTAGACTTGGTTTTGTTAGATATGAGGCGAAGTTGTTCAATCAAGACAATGAAATAGTATTTCTCACTAAAAGCACCTTGATGATTAAGTCTCGAATTTAATTCAGATATATTTTGTAACTAATTTGGAAAAGTTTTTTCGAGCACCGAATTTTCGACCTAAAAGAAAAATACCTCCTAATTTTCTCTGAATAAAGAGGATTTCAGGATCGGGTAGTTGAAATTTATCTTTTTGGTTTATGAGTGTTGATGAAAGCAAGTTCAAATCCTCTGTAGAAATGCAATTTAGGAAATCAAATTCCTTATTTTTCCGTAAGGGCAAAGATAAGTTCCAGATTATGTCTAGAAGATAACTCTTTACAGAATTACTAGCGTCAGGACTGAAGATCTTCAAGGTTAAAAGAGCTTTTTCAACCATCTCCTTTCTATCAAGCGCTAAGCCATTAAGAATATCTTTGAATACTCGGATATTATTTTTAGAGACTTTACTTGCTGCACCAAAGTCCAGTAAAACAATTTTTTTTGATGTATCATCATAAAGAAAGTTAGCAAAATTAGGGTCTGTTTGAATTAAATTAAATTCAAATATTTCTTTGAAGGCAAGTTCTACCAAATTATTTACTATTGTATCTTTTGTTTTTTGATCAAGATGAGCGACCTGATCAATTGTCACCCCCTTTTTATATTCCATTGCCAAAATTTTGGTAGTAGTAAGTTTCTCATTAATCTTTGGCACAACAAATTTTTTATCCGTTTTAAGTAGATGATAAAAATTTTTCTGATGCGCTGCTTCTAGTAAGTAATCGGTTTCCTTTAATAACTGTGTTTTCCCAGCTTCAAGTAGTTTATCGAAATCAAACGATTGTGGTAAGATTCCAAAATTTTTTGTGACTAGTTTAATGTTATTAATATCACTTTCTATGCTCTCTCTAATTTTTGGGTATTGAATTTTTAATATTAATTCCTTCTTTCCATATTTACACTTGTGAACTTGTCCAATTGAAGCAGCAGCGATTGGCGTTTCATTGAATTCAGAGAAATTATCTAAAAAATTATCGCCATAATTTTCTCTCAATACCTCACCAAGTTGATAATTCGGCATATGAAAGTTTTTATTTCTTAAGTCGCCAAGCATTTTACTAACTTGTTCTGGCAAAAAGTCATTTGCTTCAAGAGATAATAATTGGCCAATTTTTAATGCTGCACCTCTTAATTTGCCGAGCTCTTCTATAAAAGTGAGAATATTTTTTTCCTGAATTAGTAGGTTTTTTAACGTTGGAGATCGCCCACCAACTAATTCTTTTGTTCCTCCAACCAAGATTGAGCTAGCAAATCTCATTGCTATTCTGCCAAAACTTGATGCCCTTCTAATTCTACCTTTGGGAACAGGAAATGACTTAGACTCAGTATTTTTGTCCATAAATGATCTGTTTTAGAATCCTTACGGTTTCTCTGGATTTACTTAGAATAACAGTACATTAAGCAAATGAGTTTAATAAAGTAGCCGTAAAAAACGGTCAAAAAAGCTACGCTAAAAGCAGACCCAAGCATTTGATCGGCCAACAGATTATTTAGACCTCGAGCCATCAAAACTAAGCCAATAAGAAAACCTAGCCAACCTATTATAACGGCTGCATCTCCAGTAAGTGAAATTGTTCTTTCATCAAATTTTCCTTTGCTCATAGCCAGTGCAGCAAAGAATGATGCAACAACAACTACTACAAGAGAAGGAAGGTCTATAAATGCACCAGGGTTTCCACCTGTGACTGCCGCATACATCATTACGCCAAATACCCCGATAAGTCCTAAAAAAAACATGAAATATCTCCTTAAAATTTTCGTCAACGTTAGCACTCAAAAAATAATAGGCAAGCATAAAGATTTTTAGCTTTTATTCTTGGTCTAGCTCCATTGGACAGGTGGGATCGTTGGACCATTCGAGAAGAGAGTTATCATATAGAAAGAGTTTTTCTATACCGAAAATCTTGGCAACAAAAAAAACAGTTGTGGCCGCAATACCACCCCCACAGTAGCTTACTATTGACTTATCAGTATTAATAAGAGGTTTTATCATAGTATGCATTTCGGATGGAGGTATGAATTTACCAGTATCATGATTAAGTAAAATTAAAGCAGGAATATTTATGCTTTTTGGTATTCTTCCAGGCCTGCCATAATGTGTTCCCCCACCACAAAATTGCTTATATGTTAGGGCATTTACAAAAATAAATTCGTCATCTTTCAGAGCTTCTTTCATTTTATTTTTATCAAAAATCGTTTCTTGGGTACGGGCTCCTTGAAAATTTCCTTTCGTAAACACTTCTTCTCCTGATGATAGGGGAAAATTCTGTTTTTGCCATGAGGCTAACCCGCCATTCATGATTTTTACATTATTGGCCCCAGACATTGTTAACACCCACCACGCTCTTGTGATAGCCATGTGAAAACCAGAGCCATAAAGAATAATTTCATCTTCATTATTTATCCCAATGCTCGACAGTTTTTCATTTAATTTTTCTTGCGAGACAATTGAAAAAGGTATGGGATTATCCTTCTCGGATAGATCATCAACCATATGTAAATAAGCCGAACCAGGGATATGCCGTTTTAAATAATCTTCATATCCACTGTGTATAGTTGAGGCGCCTACTTTTTTGAGTTCAAAGTAGACGGTGCAATCAATCACTTTGAAATTTTTAGCTTCCAGTTTCTCGTAAACATACTTGGGATCTACAATATTTTTTTCATAATTCTCCATTGCTATATTTTATCCTTTATTATTTTTCTGTCACTCATAGAATATTCTCATGAGTGCGTATACTGTAGATTTGGATTGGCTTAAAAGAGTAAGGGAAGATATAATTGATCCTGATCAAAGGATAATTGATCCTCACCATCACTTGTGGCCAAAAACCCGTGCAGATTCCTCAAATATAAGGCGGCATCGCCTTTATAACTATATGCTTGAAGATTTTTGGGCAGACACAAGTTCAGGACATAATGTTACAGATAGTGTTTACATTGAGTGTTCAGAGTTTTTTTGGAATTCTGAAAATGAGCATTTTAATCCAGTTGGAGAAACCGAATACATAAAGGGCTTAGCGCTATTTTCTCTGGAAAATAGAAAAAAGACAACAATTTCAGGAATAATTGGTCACGCTAACATGTTACTAGGAAAAGATGTGGTTGAGGTTCTAGAGAGGCATCTCGAGATTGGAGGAAATCTTTTTAAAGGTATCCGGCATGCAGGGAGTTGGGATCCCAGTGACTTGATAAATAATTCACATCACAATCCACCAAAAGACATGTATCTAATGAAAGAATTTGGGGAAGGGTTAAAAATTTTATCTGGAAAAGGACTTATTTTTGAGGCATGGCAATATCATCATCAACTACTTCAAGTTGCCCATTTGGCAAGGAATAACCCCGATCTTATAATTGTTTTAGATCATTTTAGTGGTCCGTTGGGGATCGGCTATTATGCTAAAATAAAAGAACAGGTTTATGAAAGATGGAAGAAAGATCTAAAGGAATTATCCCAGTATAAGAATGTCTTTGCTAAATTAGGGGGTTTAGCTATGCCAATAAATGGTCTTGGTTTTGAAGCAAACCCAAATCCTCCTTCTTCTGAGCAGTTTATGGCACTTCAGAGACAATTTTATTTAACAACTATAGATTTTTTTGGATCAGAACGATGCATGTTTGAAAGCAATTTTCCCGTAGATAAGTATTCGGTTTCCTATCAAGTTTTATGGAATTCCTTTAAAAATCTGGTAAAGGATTTTAGCGAAACAGATAAGAATAATCTTTTCTTTAAGACAGCAAGTAATGTTTACGGTATTCCATAGAGGCATTTAAACATTTTCAAAATCGGAGCTTTCACTAGTTTTTTTGGGTTGAACGAGGAATATCCCTATCATAATCATAGCCAAAGATATCCATACAAAAACGGAGTGGCTTTCACCTAGGACAATTATTCCCCACACAACGCCAAAAAACGTCACAAGATACCCTACTTGAGATGAAAAGACCGATCCTGCTCTTCCAATGAGATAAATAAATATTGAGTATGCAGTAGCGCTGATGAACCCTAGACCTAAAGTTGAGATAAACAAATATAAATTTGTTGGCTGCAGTATGAAAAATTGATCCATTACTAAAGACAACAAAAAGGTGATTGTTGCGGAGACAAAGGAAACCGCGCAAACTAAGCGGATAGGTCCAAAATTTTGTAAGGCTAGCCTATCAATGTAGATATTTTCTAGGGCATAACAAAGAGCGCAATTAAGAGCGAGTAAGACCCAGGGAATATCTCTTTTATCTGGCAAACTGTTTTCTGGAAGTATTAAAATTAGAAGAGCACAGAAACCAGTGATAAGGCCTATCACTCTTCTTACCTTAAACTTATCCATTCTTAGCCCCATGGCAATTAAATAGGTAAAGAGGGGAATTACTGAGACCGAAATCGATAATACACCAGCGTCAAGGTGTTCAACACAAGCGTAAAAGATAATATTGGGGATAACTACAGATAGAAAAGTAATTATAACTATAGGAAGAAACATTATTTTTGGGATAATAATTTTTCCGTGCCTAAAAAATACATAAGCTAATAGAATGAGGCCACTAAAAAGACTTTGCCAGAAGGTCAAACCAATGGGAGTTCCACCAGCTGTTATAGCAATTTTACCAAGTGTAAAGCTTAGGCCCCATCCGAGTCCGAGGATAATTAATATTAAAAAGTTCACTGCCAATATTTCATAAGTTAGTTTTTATTCTTGGGGGGTTGGGGATTATTTTTTGGGTTTGAGTCAATTATCTTAATCTCCTCAATTTTATTTTCATCATTTAATTCTACTAAATCATTGTAAAGAGAAACAGCAAGTTCCTTTTCATATATCTGTTCATCCCCGAAGTAAAAAGCGAATGATTTTGAGTGTTTAATCTGTTTATCCGGATCTTGAACTACTGACTTAGTCCAATGGTATAATGGGTAATCTTTAATATTATTTCTTTCAGCCTCTTTCACATAATCTAAAAATCCATCGAGCGTACACACGGGTCTAGTCTGATGTTTTCTAGCAATGTTATTTATTTTCTTCGATATATCCAAATTGCTCTCACTCCTTATATCATCCGCTAAGTCTTGTGAAAGCTTTATTCTTACTTGGTACAACCATTCATTATTCATGCTTTGTAAACTCAAATTTTTGTCATGGAAAGAAAGCTGAGAACAGCAACTACTAATAATGAAGAACCCATTATTATGTTGATATATTTTTGTGTGCTAGGTTTTAAATTTACTTTTTCTATTGTTGAACCCAAAGCTAACCAAGCCACATGTAGAGGGATCCAGATTAAGTTCATAACGATAAATTTCCACGTTGTTTCTAAAACAAAATTATCTGGAAAGACCGCAAAACCAGTCAAAAGGATCGAGTGAAAGGCATACGCTTTAGGATTTACCAACTGGAGAAAAATGCCTTCTACCAGTGTAGGTTCTTTTTGAGGGCTTACGAAAGCAATTTCAGAGCCTCTAAACATAATTTTAAGTGAGAGATAGACTAGGTATCCTGATGCAATAAAAAGAAAAATAGTTCTCATTATTGGAATAGAAAAAATCACTGAAGCAAACCCGGTAATAACGAGAGCCCAAACTGACAGATAACCTATCGTTAATCCAATAAGAAACTTTAAACCAACGTTAAAAGAGTATGCTGCACCCACTCCTGCCAGCGCTAATACTGCTGGTCCAGGGGTAGCAATCATAAAAAAAACGGCGAAAGCAAAGGCTATCATTTTAGGTACGTGTTTCTCAAAGCTAGGTTACTTTTTTTCTATTTAAATATGCTGGGTTATCCCAAAGTCTATTGGACAGTATATTCTTCAATACCATAACCGTTTGGATTATATCTTCTTCATTGATATAGAGTGGAGTTATACCAAATCTAATAATATTAGGAGCTCTAAAATCTCCAACTATATTTCTGTCTATTAATGCCTGCATTATCGCATAACCAGACGGATGAGAAAAAGACACCTGTGATCCTCTTTCAGAAGAATTTATAGGACTCTCTAAATGAAGATCTGAACATTTTTGTTGCACCATATAAATGAATAAATCTGACAGCTTTATGCTTTCTTCTCTTAGTTTATGAAGGTCGAGGCCCCGAAAAATATCTAAAGATTTTTCTAAGATTGACATTTGAATAACAGGAGGTGTACCAACGCGCATCATTTCAATTGAGGCTGATTTCTCAAATGTATTATTGAAATCAAATGGTGCCTTATGACCAAGCCAGCCTCTGATTATTGGGTAACATTTTTCTATCAAGTCGGGTCTTACATATATGAAGGCAGGTGCACCTGGCCCACCATTTAAAAACTTGTATGTACACCCGACAGCAAAATCGCAATTAATCTCTTTAAGATTTAAAGGAACAGCTCCCGCGCTGTGTGCTAAGTCCCAGATTATGGTTGATCCATTTTCATGAACTTTATTAGTGATATTTTCTATTTCAAACATTGCCCCAGTCCGATAATCCACATGGGTAAGTAATACGGTGTTAACCTGCTCATTTAGCGAGGATATAAGCTCATTTTTTTTTACTTTCTTAAGCTCAAAATTTGAGTTCACACTATCAACGATGCCTTCAGCTATATAAATGTCTGAAGGAAAATTATCAATATCAGTAAGTATTATATTTCTTTGGGGATTAAGTTTTATTGCTGCTGCCAAAGCTTGGTAAGTCTTTATGGAAAGAGTGTCCCCAGCTACTATCGAACCTTTATCCACACCGATTATATTAGCGATTTGATTACCAACAGTTATTGGCTGTTCCATCCAATTAGATTCATTCCAACCTTTTATCAGCTTTCCACCCCATTCTTTAGCAATTACGTTTTCTGATATAGACTCAATGCCTTTCAGTGGAGGGCCTAGGGAGTTACCGTCCAGATAGATCATACCTGATGGGATATTAAATAGTGATTTTCTATATATTGAGTTCATGTTAGTTGGGGTTAAAATTATGATCTACTTGTTATATAAAATCTAACTATTCTTTGATAGAGAAATCTATTTGAAACAGTAAACTTATGGATTTATAATTTTACAATGAGAAAGATCCTATTATCGTGAAATCTATTCCAATATACCAGGTAGATGCATTTTCTAAGAAAGTATTCTCGGGTAATCCTGCAGCTGTTTGTATCCTTGATAATTGGTTATCCGACAGAGTAATGCAGGATATAGCATCTGAAAATAATTTATCTGAGACTGCATTTATAAACATTAACACTAAACCTTTTGGTATTAGGTGGTTTACGCCCGAATGTGAAATGGGGTTGTGCGGCCATGCAACATTGGCAAGTGCTCGGGTTTTGTTCGACGAATATATGGATAGAGATCAAAAAGAGATTACTTTTTCTGCACAGAGAGGTCTTCTAAAAACAATTAAAAAAAGCGAGCAAATCTTTTTAGATTTCCCCGCTGATAAGCCAATCGAACAAGAAATTAATAATGTTATAAGAGAGAGTGTAGGGGCTGATATCCAGCAATTGTTTAAGGGCCGTGACGATTACTTAGCAATTTTAGATAATGAAGCTAGTATTAGAAATATATCCGTAAACATTAGCAAAGTATCCGAGCTCGACGCAAGAGGATTGATTGTAAGTACTCAGGGTAATGAGTATGATTTTGTTTCACGATGTTTTTACCCAAAATCCAAAATAGATGAGGACCCAGTAACTGGCTCGGCTCATACTCTTCTCATTCCTTATTGGGCAGATATTTTAAAAAAGAATAATTTAAACGCCTATCAATGTTCTGAAAGAGGAGGCGCGCTAATTTGTGAGCTTAAAGGGGAACGGGTATTTATTGGAGGCTATACGGCGCGCTACTTAGATGGGAACATATACTTAAATAGTAAAGATTGATAAGGCAGTTCAATGAAGCCAGCCATAAAAGTACTTGGAGTTCCTGACGATATAAACTCCTCTTTTATGAGAGGGTCGAGTGCTGCCCCACTTTTAATTAGAGAGGCACTGTATTCTGCTTCTTCAAATTTGTTTTCCGAATCAGGTTTGAACTTGGATCAAAGAGGTATCTGGGAGGACCTCGGCGATATCGAATTCGCAGGTGAGGTGGCGGTAGAAAACTTTAAAAAGATTAAAACTTTTGTAAAAGATGTTTTGGTTTCAAATCAAAAACTTGTTTCCTTAGGAGGAGATCATTCTGTTTCGTGGCCCATTCTAGACGCTCATTTGGATATATGGGATGCCCTAGATATTCTCCATATTGATGCACATCCAGATCTTTATGATAGTTTATTGGGTAATAAACTCAGTCATGCATCACCTTTTGCTAGAATAATGGAAGCGGGCAGAGCGAGTAGGCTAGTTCAAGTAGGCATTAGAACGTTAAATAAACATCAGCGTGAACAGGCAGAAAAATTTGGAGTCGAGATATATCAAATGAAAGACCTTACTAAACTTAGTTCATTAAGCTTTTCAAAACCTGTTTACTGCAGTATTGATATCGATGCTTTAGATCCAGCATATGCTCCAGGAGTTTCTCATTTTGAACCGGGTGGCCTATCTACGAGACAGTTAATAGATTGTCTTAATGGTTTTAAGGGACGGCTGATTGGTGCCGATATTGTGGAGTACAATCCAAAAAGAGATTTTCATAATTTGACGGCAATGGTTGCCGCAAAATTATTGAAGGAAGTAATTGCGCGTATTTATCGTGATAATAGCTAAAAAGATTAGGAGTACTAATGGAAAATGGACTTAAAGACGAGCTAACAGAAAGGTTGATGCGGTATACTGCTATAGACAGCCAGAGTGATGAGCTTTCCAATAAATCGCCGAGCACGGATCAACAGCTTGATATGCTAAACTTATTGAAGGAAGAGCTTCTTGCTTTAGGAGTTGAAGACGTAAAGCTCACGGACTATGGAGTAGTATTAGCGACAGTGCCCGGAAATATATCAGCACCATCTGTTGGATTTTTAGCGCATGTGGATACAGCACCACAATTCAATGCTTCAGGTGTTAAGCCGAGGTTAATTAAAGGCTATAATGGGGGAGACATCACATTTCCCGATGACCCGGAGTTGACCCTTTCGCCAAATGAGTTTGAATACCTAAAGGATAAAAAGGGTGATGATATCATTACCGCATCCGGAACTACATTACTTGGAGCTGATGATAAAGCTGGTGTCTCGATAATAATGACAGCCATTAATCACCTGTTACAAAATTCCGAACTAAAGCATGGTCCCATCAGGGTCGCATTTACCCCAGATGAAGAAATAGGTCGTGGTGTAAAAAAACAACTGGCCACTGATCTTGGCGTAGAAACGGCATACACCTTTGATGGAGGTAAAATCGGAGACTTAGAATATGAAACCTTTTCTGCGGATAAAGCGGAGGTCAAAATTAAAGGTGTATCAATACACCCTGGTTTAGCTAAAGATAAGTTGGTAAATGCTATCCACATTGCAGCAAAGCTTATTAGTACTTTGCCTCAAACCACTCTTACCCCAGAAACTACGGAAGATAACGAAGGTTTCATTCATGCTACTGATATGGTTGGAGGGTCCTCTGAAATGACGCTTCGCTTTATTTTACGTGATTTTGAGCTTGCGGGCTTAAAAGAGAAAGGTGATCTTTTGAAGCAGGTATGTGAGGTGATAAACGCGTCAGAGCCCAGAGCAGAAATTACCTGCGAAATTACACCACAATACAGAAACATGCGTTACTGGCTTGAGAAGAATATGAGGCCTGTTGAGATAGCTAAGAAAGCTATGGAAAACTTAGATATTGCTCCTTTCTCAAAAGCTATTAGAGGTGGCACAGACGGATCATTGTTAACTGAGTTGGGTATACCTACGCCAAACCTATTCACGGGCATGCAAAACATTCATGGCCCTTTAGAGTGGATTTCCGCTCAAGATATGGAAAAAGCTACACATTTATGCTTGGAAATCATAAAGGAGTTTTCAAAAGAAAATTAGCTGTTTTTTAAAAATTAAGGAGTACTTAGCTTGCTTTTAATCGTCCCTCTAGAGCATCATCTATAGCTTGCTGTCCCCAATGCAATCCACATTCATATTTGCCAAAAATAAAGTTATCATTTGCATTAGTTGACAAGCCTGCCTGAATGGCCTCGCCAATCTCAAAATCCTCATTAAACACTTCTTTGACAACATTGTAATTTTTTTCCCAATATTGTTTAGCCTTATCTGTATTTGCTGGTTCAGATATAAGCATCATACATTTAAATACACAAGTGCCTGGACCCGTTGGAATTATTGAATGCACATAGACATGATCTGTCATAATTTGGACAAAGTTACAGGGAAATAAATAATTTTGTGTCATAAAATATTTTCTATAATTCCATTCTTCTTGTGGTTTGTCTTTAAGCTCCCTTATATTCCATAATGGAACTGAGTGACGCACGTGAGGATAGTGATTGGTAAAAACGCTTTGATTATCTAGGTACCCAGAACACGCAGTATGTTCGTGTGCTGAGCAAAAATGATAATTTTCTTGAAAGCCCTCCAAGGCTAATCTCCAGCTCATGTTTCTTGGCAGTGTCCATTTTTTGTAAATTATATGATTATCTAAGTTCAAAGCATTAAATTGACTCTCCATTGGAGCCAACCATTTTGCCATATCTACCCGCTTTGCGTCTGCAGATGGTCTAACCCACACCAATCCAAAATGCTCGTATACTGGCAATTCCTTGAGTCCATACTTGCTTTTATCTAAGTTATCAAATCCAAATGGTTGTGGCATTCCTCTTAATTTTCCATTGAGGTCATAGGTCCAGCTGTGATATGGACATGAAAAAGTCTTAGCTGTTCCACACTCACGCCCTTCGACTTTTGCGCCCCTATGTCGGCAAACATTCATGAAAGCTTTTAACTCATTGTCATTATTTCTCGTAACTAATATTGGTACACCGGTATCATTGTGGGTGATGAACTGTCCGGGTTCCGATAATTCGCTTACATGCGCAACAATAATTGGAAACTCGCGAAAAAGCGTATTGATTTCAGCATTTAATTTTTTTGGATCATTGTAATTAGAAACCGGATTATGCATTATTTCATCAGTCATAGAAGTTTTACCGGTTTCACAATACTCAAGTATTTGCTCAATAATTTGTTTTTCTTCTTTTGTTACCATTTTTTTTCTTTAAGACTTATCCTCAACTTAGATAATATCATAACTTACATTTTATTTGAAACTACAAATCATAAGCTTCAAGCATCAAATAAATACTCTATAAATATTGACTTCCTTTAGATTGAATCTCAACAGCTGCTTCATACTCTTTTTTCAAAATGTCTATAATTTCTTTAATTGTTTCTGGTTTTCTAACGTTTCCAACGCCTTGCCCAGCACTCCAGACTGTTTTCCACGCTTTTGATCCCGCATGCATATCTCCTGAAAAATCGATTTTTGCTATTTTCTTTGTATCGTCAAGAGATAGCCCAGAAGCTTCGACACTTGCTCTCATCCAGTTTCCAAGTGCTCCCGTGATGGCACGTGATTGGATCAAGTCTTCCATTTTACTGTCCCAGACCATTTGTCTGTAGGCATCGGATATTAAAGTTTCTTGAGCTGCTAGAAATCTCGTACCTACATACGCAAAATCAACTCCAAGGGTTTCAGCAGCACGTATGCTCCTACCATTGCTAATTCCACCCCCTACCATTATAGGGCCATCAAAAAACGATCTTACTTCATCGAGAAAGGGCATCAAGGCATACTCACCAGTGTGGCCACCAGCGCCGGTACAAACCAGTACCAAGCCATCGGCACCCCTATCAATTGCCTTTTTTGCAAAAGAAGGAGAGTTAACATCCGCAAATACTAGACCACCATATGCATGAACCTGATGTGTCACCCTATGCGGTCCTCCAAGAGCTGTGATAACTATTTTTGGTTTAAATTCCTCAACAAGTGTAATTTCTTGATCAAAGCGTCCATAGCTGTTGTGGGTTATCATATTAAATGCCCATGGGGCATCTTCTTGGTTTAATTTAGTATCGATTATTTCAAACCAACTTCTTAAATCATCAATAGTACGGGCGTTTGGGCCAGGAAAAGATCCCATAAGACCTTCTTTGCATGATTGAATCACAGCGTCAGGCCCTGAAACAAGAAACATTGGAGCTACTACCGCCGGTAGCTTTAAGCGCTTTTTAATTGAGACAAGTATTGCATTAGACATCGGTTGCTCTTAAAACTTACTTTCCGTTTTGGAAATTCGGATGTGGAGTACAAAAAATACTTTAATATTAAACAAATTTATAGTTATTTTTACTTAGTATGTATATAATACTTACATGGCCTTCTTTGAATCAAATTACTGGCATCCCTCCGTTGCAGCAGACATTGTTTTATTGTCTCTAAGACAAAAAAAACTCTCAGTTTTACTTGTTAAACGGTTGGATCATGAAAATGGATGGGCACTACCTGGCGGTTTTTTAGAAAAAGGTGAAGATCTTGATCAATGCGCACAAAGAGAATTATATGAAGAAACAGGAATTCAAGTCCCCTACATCAGTCATTTTGCTAATTATAGCGATCCAGGTAGAGACAATCGACATCAAGTAATTTCAGTTGCCTATTTAGCGGTACATCCTTCAGGGAAGTTAAGGATCAGGGCAAACTCTGATGTTTTTGATGTTAATTGGTTTGATGTGGATAGTTTGCCAGACTTGTGTTTTGATCATAATAAAATTTGTAGTGATGGGATTAAATATTCACGGTTATTAATAGAGAGAAGGCCCTCTTTAGCTTTCGCTTTTCATAAAGATGGTTTTACGTTAACTGAATTACAACAAACATTTGCTGCTTTTGGGGGACAAAAATTTAGTCCTGAGAACAAAAGGAATTTTCGTTTATGGCTGAAAAATTATTCAGACGGTAAGGGATTAGTTAGAGAAACGGATAAGTTTAGAGAAGGTAATCACAGACCTGCCCGAATTTATAAGCCAAATCTCGAAGCGTTGGTTGAACAGAATTAAAAATAATTATTTAATATGTCTCTGAACTACTTTTCCTTCCAGATACCAAGCCTCTCGTGGCTGTATTTCTGCAGTTTTAAAATGTTTATCCTTTCGGATAAGAGATTTCTCAGCTGATTGCTTATCTGGATAGATGGAGACCGACATTGCAGTGGTTGGGCCTGTTTTTATGGTCAATAGGATCTCAGCAGTTGGAAAAAGCTTAGGCGCATCCTTTTCATACAATTCAGCTCTTTTATTTAGAGCATCCTCTGTCTCAAATTCTAACATATTTATTCGTGCAACACTCATCACCTTCCCCTTAAATAAATTAATCATATTTAATAACAATTGAGTTTATATTCTCGCCGATATTTTAAAATCTATTTTTCAATAAAATCCAATTCAGCTCTTTGTCTTCTTATGTTATTATGGAAATAGATTTTTCAGACTGGGATAAGATATTGAAAGACTCTAGCGAACAAAAGTTTATAGGACAAAGAATACCAAATGGTATGCTCGGGGATAACTATCCTAGAAATATGTGGTGGGTAGCAGCGCGCTCAGACGAAATAAAAGAAAAACCGGTTGCACGTTGGCTGCTCGAAACTCCAGTTGTACTATATCGCTTAGAGGACGGCACTCCTGCAGCATTATATGATAGATGTCCACATAGGTGGGCACCTCTATCCGAAGGACATGTTGAGGGAGATAAAATTATTTGTCCTTATCATGGTATGCAATTTAATAGTGAAGGTCATTGCACAAAAGCCCCAACTCAAAAGATGATGCCAAAGACTGCCCAAATACCCTCATTCAAGGTTTTGGAACGTGGCGCTTTTCTCTGGATTTGGATGGGTAATCAGGACGCTATAGATTGTGAGCCCCCAGATGTTAGCTATCAAACGGATAATGATTGGACTTTTTTAGGCGGCTACTATGATGTGAAAGCAAATTGGGTTTTAATAAGAGAAAATGTCATGGATTTAACACATATTGCTTTTCTCCATAAGAATACTTTCAAGCAAAATGACTGGATAACAGCTCCGGATAGTTATTTAGATGGTGAAACAATCTGTTATGAACAAGAATTTGATTTAGCACCTCTTTCCCCTTTGTTTTGTGCTGGAATGGGCCTGCCAGAGGATAAACCAATTTTGAGAAAGCAAGTAGGTAGAATGCCTACTTTGGCCATATCATTTTCTGATTGGAATGTGACCGATCCTAATCCAGAAGAGGGAGCTAGATCAAAGTTTATTATGCGTGGTTGCCATATAGTTACTCCCGGGAAAAAAGGAGAAACACATTATTTTTGGGGGGCTGCGTTTGATGTGCCTCAACTAAACGAAGACGTTATTAATAAGACAAAAAATAGCGTTACAGCCGCATTCGATGAAGATAAGCACCTATTAGAGATAATGCAGAAGCAAATCAATGACGATCCTAAAGGAATGAATTATCTTGAGGTAACTTTAGGTGCCGACGGTGCTGGTATTCTGGTGAGGAAGCTACTTAATAAAAAGTTGGCAGAGGAGGGTAGAAACCTCAATAAATAATAGGATATGTGGTAGAAAATAAAAAACACCTCTCTTTCAATTAAAAAACTTAGCTATCTAGAGAATCTAGAGAACTAAGTACTTTCTCTCGCAAAGCTTTTCCATAAATAGCTTGGCCAAGAGCTTTTTTTGAAAAACCTTGCTTTTTTGCTCGTAATAAATAATTTTCTGCTAATTCATCTTCTCCGTCTATGAACTTATCATAAGCAATCAAGGCGAGTATTGAAGCTGGGAAATCAATGGCCGGCATAATATCATTTATTAATAAATACATTTCCTCTTTTTGGTTGTTTTCATAAAGTCTAAAAGCGAGGCGGGAAGTTGAAAGCCAATTTGTGTCTATAGGTTGCAAATTGAGCGCATTTTTAGCATATTTAGCAGCCTCTTCAGTATAGCCACATCTTCCGTATATAATACTAGCCTGTCCGTAGCTATCAAAGTTTCCTGCCTTTCGATGGGCTAATTTCAAATCTTCGATGGCCTCTTCGCACCCAATCATTCCTGTTCCAAAGCTTAGCAGTGCTCGACCACTATAGTTTTCTGGACTCGGCTTGATTTCAATTGTTTTGTCAAGCTCTCTTTTAAGTTTTATTAAGTTGTCCTGATTAGTAGGTATTTTTTCCTTAGCCATTCCGTAAAAATTCAACCATGTATCTTGTACTAACCAATCTTCAGGTCTATTAGTTCCAGGCCATTTTTTCATTTCAGATAGGATTGTACTGGCATTAACATATCCTTCTTCCGTCCATTTTGCCAATTCAGAACGAAAATTAACATATTGAAGTAACTGTTCCGGGGTAACAGGGACCTTCCTCCAACTGAAGTAACTTTCATAAAGTCCTTTCTGATTCAATATGTTTACAAGAAATTCACTTAAAATACTTTCTCCAACTTTATCTTGAAATTCAAAAATGCCTGTTAATTTAAAATCTTTAATTGATGAGATTATTATTTGCTGTTTTTCAAGATCAGAAATTTCAATATTAATACGCGCGTCTTTATCAACTATTAGCAAAGAAGATGATACTAGAAATTTCACACCGTGATTTTTGAATAGTTGTTCACTGCTTATTTCATTTTTCTCAAAATTTTGGGCCGTTTTTGTTGGCACTAGTCTGATTGACTTTGACTTAGATAACGATGATATGACATTTCCTGTGATACTCTCCACATATTTTTTGTTATCATTAGATAAACGTGAACTATCTATGCTTGAAACGAAAACTAGTGGTTTGGAGGATAAAATAACTTTTTTTGCAGTCATTTTTTCCGATTCATTCAAATAGAAAACTCCTGCTACCACAAGCAAAGCAGCCGCAACAGCACCAATGATAGGTAGTATTGGGTTTGACTTTGTCTTTAATGTTCTCTTTTGTGACGGTTCAAGAAGAATATCAAAGGCATGAAACTCATTTTGCTTAACCTTCTGTATGCCAAGATCATTAAACGTCATCTTGGTTTTAGGAACAACGAGGTCATAGACACTTTTGGATATGGATATCCCATTGGGTTGAGCTAATGCTTCTAATCGTGCCGCAATGTTTACACCATCACCAAAGAGATTACCCTCTTTCTTAACAACATCTCCCATATTGATACCAATACGGAACTCGAGCTTTACCTCTGTTTTATCCGATTCATTTCTTTTCTTAATATCATTCTGAAAGGCAACACCACACTCAACGGCATTTACTGCACTTGGGAATTCTGCTAAAGCAGAGTCACCAGCTGTATTAAAGATAGATCCTTTATATTTCTTAAGACATGCTTTGAGTAGCTTCTCACATTCGGCATAGGCTTTTAATGTAGCGTTCTCATCTCTTTCCATATGCTTGGAATAACCAACAACATCAGCGACAAGGATTACAGCTATTTTGCGATCTACTTCGGTGTTCATGAAACTTTAAATAGTATTGAAATTGAACTTCAATTGTATACCCTTAAGGTATCACTATCAATTAATACTTACCGTTTTATGAAGGGCCTTAATATGAGTACCAAACTAGAAAATGAAACACAGGAACTTCTTGGGAAAGTCGTTCAGGATTTTACAGGAGCTATTGCTACAAGAATGTGTGCTATTGGAATAGATCTTGGTTTATTTGTTGATCTTGCAGAGAATGGTGCTTCGACCAGTCAAGAAATAGCTGAAAGAAAATCTTACCAAGAACGGTATATAAGAGAATGGGTCTACGGCACGCATAAAGTTGGATATCTTAATTTTGATAAGGAAACTAGAAAGGCAAGTTTATCAAAAGCGGCCATAAATGTCTTGGTATCCAAGGGTGAGAAATTTTCACAGCAGGGTGCTTTTAAACTAATAAATAATATGATGCTACCCTATGATGAACTGCTCTCCTCATTCAAAGAGGGTGGGGGAGTAAATTTTGAAAATTACAGATCAGGACTATGGGAAGGATTAGATCTAACCGGATGTACACGATATAGGTCGTTTCTTGTAACTGATTGGACAGATAAAATAGCGGAGATTACAGAGAAACTTGAAAACGGAGTTACTTTCGCTGATTTTGGTTGTGGAACGGGAAGATCAAGCATTGAATTAGCAAAAAAATATCCCAAATCCAAATATTTTGGGTTCGATGTTTTTCCTCCAAACATTGAGAAAGCACGGGAAAATGCTATTGAAAGGGGAGTCTCTGATATTTGTCATTTTCAAGTTTGGGATGCTAAAAGTGGTGCCCCTGGTAAGTTCGATATTGTTGCAGCTTTCGATCTTATTCACGATTTACCACATCCTGGTGAAGGAATTCAATCAATAAAGAATGCTATGAAAGATGATGGATTTTTTCTATTGATGGATATTAAATGTACTGACGATCCAATAGATAATGAGGGCCCTTTGACAGCATTTAAGTTTGGAGCGAGTCTTCATTTTTGTATGACGACATCATTGGCAAATGATGGAGAAGGTTTGGGCACTGTCGGTTTACCTAAATCCAAGGTTGAACAATTATGTGCTGCGGCTGGGTTTAAAAACGTCAAGGAAATAGAGATTAATCACCCATTAAATTCGCTTTTTATAA
This sequence comes from uncultured Alphaproteobacteria bacterium, assembly GCA_902619165.1. Taxonomy (GTDB): domain Bacteria; phylum Pseudomonadota; class Alphaproteobacteria; order Rhodobacterales; family Rhodobacteraceae; genus CACIJG01. The sequence goes on along the minus strand of CACNDI010000001.1, from coordinate 171,363 downwards.
TTCAATAGTCCAAAAAGATACAATCATGTATGACTATCCATAATCATAGCAGCGCATTTTTCTCCAATCATAATTGTGGGAGCATTGGTATTGCCTGAGGTAATAGTCGGCATAATAGAGGCGTCTGCTACTCGGATATTTTTAAGCCCTCTTATCTTTAATGAACTATCAACAACAGCTAAAGGATCTTTACCCATTTTACAGGTCCCAACTGGATGATAAATTGTATCAGCACGATTTCTAATATGCTGTTCCCACTCTTTATCTTTAAGATTACTATGCACCCCATAAATTTCTCTCTTTTGGTATTTTTTAAGAGGTGGAGTGTTTAGAATATTTTGGGTTATTTTTGCACCCTTTATCAACGTTTCCAGATCTCGGCTATCATTTAAGAAATTAGGATTTATCAAGGGAGCATCATCGTGGTTAGCTGAAGCTAAAGAAACTGTGCCTCTAGAATAAGGTCTAAGTAGACAGACGTGGCATGAATAGCCATACCCATAGTGAAGTTTCCTAAGATGATCGTCAATAAGACCTATAACAAAATGATGTTGTATATCGGGTCTGTCCAAAGATTGGTCAGTTTTCAAAAATCCTCCAGCCTCTGAAAGAGTGGAGGAAATCATAGAGTTCCCGTGGGTTAGCCATTTTGCCATTTCTCCTAAAATTTTCAAAAAGCCACCTGGAGAAAATCCTAGGGTATTTTTATCATAAGTTTTAAAGCAGAAGTTAAAGTCAATATGATCCTGCAAATTCTTTCCAACTCCCGGTAGTTCATGGATTAACTCGATTCCGTGAGGGTTTATATCCTCTAATGCGCCAATTCCAGAGCGCTGTAAAATTGTAGGTGACATCAAAGATCCTGCCGAAAGAATTACCTCTTTATGTGCCCTAATTTTCTTTTTTTTACCTTGATGCATATATTCCAAGCCAACTGCTTTTTTTCCATCAAAAATTATTCTCACGACATTTGCCTTAGTAATAATCTCTAGATTTTTTCTATTTTTTACATGGGGCAAAAGGTAAGCCGCAGCAGTGGAGCATCGTTGGCCATTTTTGTTTTTTGAATGGAAAATTGTTGATTGCCAAAAACCTGCACCTTCGTTATCCCCTGTATTGAAGTCGTCTCTAATTTTCACTTGATAGTTCGCACAGGCCTTAATATACGCGTGTGAAATTGGTTTTGCTGCTTTTTGATTAGATACTTCTAAAGGCCCGAAGTTTCCATGAAACACTTTACTTCCATTTTCATTATTTTCAGCCTTTTTAAAAAACGGAAGTACTTCATTCCAGCTCCAGCCATTATTTCCTTCGTTTGCCCAACTGTCGTAGTCTTCTTTCTGTCCCCGAATGTAGATCATAGCATTTATTGCGCTTGATCCACCCAGTGCCTTGCCTCTAGGTTGATAACCTCTCCTATTATTCAGACCTTTTTGAGGTGTTGTGTGAAATGCCCAATTATTAAATTTGGGCTTGTCTCTAAGCATCAAAAGTCCACCCGCAGGGGCTCTAAACAGCAAATTGCTGCCCCAGCCACCAGCTTCTAAAAGACAAACTTTATATTTGCTTTTTTCACTCAATCGGGACGCGATTACTGCCCCTGCTGACCCGCCACCAATTATTACGAAATCTGCTTCTTCCAAAATTCTATCCAAGCTTTTTCATAATTTTTGAGAGCAAACTAAAGGCTTTGCCTCTCGGTGGCCGTATCATGGCCAGAATAAAATCTATACTGGTTTGATGATAAATAGACTTTAAATGTGAAAAATTTAAAAATCCCTCATATCCATGAAAACACCCATGCCCTGACTGACCAACTCCTCCGAAAGGAAGTCTGGACTGTAAAATGTGAAACATTGTATCGTTCACAGTCACTCCTCCAGATCTTGTGTTATTTATAACAAAGTTTTGTTCAGATTGGCTTCGGCCAAAATAATATAGTCCTAGAGGGTTATCGTTTTTATTTATGTAGTCAACAACATCACTAATACTGTCATAAGTCATTATAGGAAGGACTGGGCCAAAAATCTCATGTTTCATAACATCCATGCCATCATTAACTTCAGTGACGATTTTTGTTGAAATCATATTTTTATCAAGATCATCATTCTTGCCTAAGCTTTCAACTGTCGCTCCCTTTTTGGTAGCATCCAACAAATAACTATTCATTCTTTTCAAATGGTGGTTATTAACCATTGAGGTTTGATTATGGCTATTCGGTTCAGGAAAAAATTTTGAATAAGCTTTTTTTAATTCTGAGATTAAGTTTCTTTTCTCATCTTTTTTCACGAAGATATAATCAGGTGAAAGGCAGATTTGGCCTGCATTTAGTGTTTTTGAAAATAATATGCGTTCTGCAGCTAGCGCCATGTTGGCATTAGTTCCAATTATGGTTGGGCTCTTGCCCCCGAGTTCAAGCGTTGTTGGCACAAGGTTTTTTGCCGCTTGAGCTGCTACCTTTTTTGCAACTCTATTACTTCCTATAAAGAGTAGATGATCGAGTTTTAGGCCACTGAACTGTTCCCCGACCGATGGCCCGCCGGTTATCACAGCAAGTTCGGAAATATCAAAATATTTTTCAACACCCTCTTTAATAATATTGGCGGTTGCAGGAGTGATTTCTGATGGTTTTACCATAGCGCGATTACCTGCAGCGAAAATTGATGCAAGTGGATAAAAAATTAAACCCACAGGAAAATTCCAAGGAGCAATTATACCCACTGTTCCTAATGGCGATGGTTGTAAAAAACTCTTTGCTCCTAGTAGATCCGTTCCAAGTGATGAAAATCGCCTTTGTGGCTGCATCCACTTATTTAGTTTTTTTATAGTAAAAAGGATATTCCGTACCGTTTGGTCAATCTCCGAAATCTTAATTTCATCAACGGATCTATTTTGAAAATCTTGATTTAATGCTTTTATAATTTTATCTTGATGTGTCTCAATTAATGCAACACATCTCTTCAAAAGATCTGTTCTTTTTTCTATAGAAGGTGGCCCCTCTTTCAAAAATGCTTTTTTTTGAACCTCTAAGATATTTTCCATAGCCGGGGTACTCAATTTTTCACAATCTTGTTACTACTTCGGCCCCAGTATTCATCACGTAAAAGTCGTTTGTAAAGCTTACCAGTAGGAAGTCTTGGTATTTTATCTATGTAGTCAATCGAACGCGGTATTTTCTGTCGTGATAGATGCTCTGAAAGATAATCAAGTAACTCCTTTGTAAGCGCTTCATCTCCCTTAATTCCATCAATTGGTTGCACCACAGCCTTTACCTCCTCCCCCAAATCCTCATTCGGAACTCCAAAAACAGCAGCATCAAAAACTTTTGGGTGTGGGATTAGTAGGTCTTCACATTCTTGAGGGTAAATATTCACACCTCCTGAAATAATCATGAATGTTTTTCTATCCGTTAGATATAGATATCCATCGCTATCGGTATAACCAACATCCCAAACAGTGGTTAGTTGTTTATCTTCGGAGTACGCCTCTGAAGTTCTTTCGGGATCATTAAAATATTCAAATTCTGAAGTTGGTTTAAACCATAAAGTGCCAGGCTCTCCCCTAGGAAGTTCCTTCATATTATCGTCCAGAACTGCCAACTCACCGGAAACAATCTTTCCTACGGTGCCTGGGTGTTCAAGCCACTCTTCGCTATTACAATATGCAAAGCCAAAAGCCTCTGTAGCCCCATAGTACTCATATATGATTGGCCCCCACCAATCTATCATTTGATACTTAACTTTCTCAGGGCAGGGCGCAGCGCCATGAATGGCATATTTATGGGACGACAGATCATACATACCCTTTTCTTTTTCTGATAGTTTTAACATTCTGGAAAACATAGTTGGAACTAGTTGGGAATGGGTGACTTTATACTTTTCAACGAGCCTCAAGAATTCTAATGGATCAAATTGTTCCATTATTATAGTCGTTGCGCCGGTACCTATCGCAAAACTAGCAGCGGCTAAAGGTGCGGAGTGATACAAAGGTGCTGGTGAAAGATATATGACATTATCTTGGTCAAAAGACCATAATTTCATGAGAAAATTGAATACAGGTAACCGTTCATCTGGTTTTTGAAATGGTAGCGGTCTTAATATACCTTTTGGACGTCCAGTTGTTCCCGAAGAATATAGCATTGAGGTTCCCAGACATTCGTCATCTATTGGATGGGTCGGAAAATTCGAAATAGTCTCTTCATAATCTAATATTTTTTTGGATAAAGATTGCTTTTCTGCCCCTACGACAAGAATCTTCTTAAGACCGGGACAAGAGTCTTCCGCTTCAATCACTGTTGGAAGCATTTTCGAAGATGTTATCAATACTTGGGACTCTGAGTTATTTATTATATAAGAGACCTCACTTGCGGTTAAATAAGAGTTTATGCATGTGTAGTATAATCCTGCACGTTCACCAGCGGAGGTTGCTTCTAAAAATCTATCATTATTTTCCATAAAGATTGCATAATGATCCTTGAATTTCAGATTAATTGATCGCAGGTAGTGGGCAAGTTGATTTGCTCGACCCTCAAATTCTGCATATGTGACTTCTTTTCCGGTCGATGCCATAATAAAAGCAGGACGATCAGCATACTTCTTTCCCAATTCCCCTGGATACATATTAAATCCTCCTAATAATTACTATTCTTGAATTATCCGGCTTTTACCTTCGCCCCAGTATTTATCCCTCAATACCCTTTTATATAATTTACCCGTTGGAAGTCTTGGAAGTTCTGTAACAAAGTCAATGGAACGAGGAACCTTTTGCCTTGATAGGTTAGCATGTAAATATTCTAATAATTCTCCCTCTAGATCCTCTTTGGGCGTAGAGTTCTCAACGGGTTGAACAACTGCTTTTACTTCTTCTCCCAAATCTTGATTTGGAACTCCAAAAACAGCAGCATCAAAAACTTTTGGGTGAGATATGAGGAGGTCTTCACACTCTTGAGGATAAATATTAACACCTCCAGATATAATCATAAATGCTTTTCTGTCTGTTAAATAAAGAAATCCATCTTCGTCTAAATAACCTACATCGCCCACTGTGGTTAGGCTTTTATCTGCAGAATAGGCTTCTGCAGTTTTTTCAGGCTCTTTGTGATAATTAAATTCTGATGCAGGTTTAAACCAAAGAGTACCAGGTTCGCCCACCGGCATTTCCTTCATTTCGTCGTCCATTACTGTTAGCTCCCCGATCATTATTTTTCCTACTGTTCCGGGGTGCTCTAACCATTCCTCAGTATCACAATAAGCAAAACCAAAGGCCTCTGTAGCTCCATAATATTCACAAATAATTGGTCCCCACCACTCAATCATTTGTCGTTTTACTTGTTCTGGACAAGGAGCAGCTGCATGAAGAGCATATTTTAGTGAGGAAAGATCAAATCTGTTTTTTTCTTCATCACTGAGCTTAAGCATTCTGCTAAACATTGTTGGCACTAACTGTGAATGTGTTATTGAGTATTTTTCTATTAAACTTAAATATTCAAGCGGCTCAAACTTTTCCATTATTACAGTTGTTGCGCCCTTTCTTATTGCTAGGCTGTTCGCAGCTTGAGGCGCTGAGTGGTAAAGTGGGGCAGGGGAGAGATAAATCATATCCTCACTGTAATTCCATAAATTAGACAAAAAACCCATTATAGGAAGTGGTTCATCAGGTTTTTGATCGGGCAACGGGCGCAAAATACCTTTTGGTCGTCCGGTTGTGCCTGAGGAATAAAGCATAGCTGCGCCAAGGCTTTCGTCTGGAATTGGAGTTGTGGGAAATCGAGAGATGGCTGTCACAAAATCATACATGCCATCTGGTAACTGTTCTCCCTCTGCCCCGACAACAAGTATTTTTTTCAATATAGTGCACTGTTTGGCCGCTGTTTCAACAATGTCTAATTTTGATATCGATGTAATTAGAATTTTGGCGTCAGAGTTCACCAATATGTAAGCCAACTCTTCATCTTTAAGATAAGAATTAATACATGTATAAATTAACCCAGCTCTCTCACCTGCTGAATTTGACTCAAGATACCTGTTATTATTTTCCATAAAAACCGAGTAGTGGTCTCCTTTTTTTAAGCCCTCTTCTCTAAAAAAATGGGCAAGTTGGTTTGACCGCGCCTCGAATTCTTTATACGTGACCGTTTCTCCAGTTGAAGCCATTATAAAAGCTGGTCGATCTTCATACTTTTTAGCTAGTTTTCCTGGGTACATTTTATAGTCCCTCGAATACTCTGCAATCTCTGTTAGCACCTCCATCAAGAGCTGATAAAGCGTCTTGGTATTCTTTGCTATCAATACATTCCGCAGCTTTTTCAAATGACTCAAACTCTATTAAAACGGTTTGTTCTACTTTCCCATCTTCAAAAACTTTGATTTTATTCGTACTCGCTAGTATTTTTCCATTATATTTTTCGATAGCAGGCCCAGCCAATTTGAGATACGCAGCTCTTTTCTCGGGATCGGCGGTACTTCTGTGTGCGCTTATAAAATAACCTTTGGGCATCGTTCACTCCTCTTACACTTATATTCATAGTGTAAGTTATCTTTCTCAAGACAACAATATATAAACTATGTAAAGAGCGAGTGTTTACGCGGTCTAATTAATGAACATTTACAACTTATTAGCTTGCGATTTTTTGACTTCTTTTTCTTCCAACTGAAGTTAGTATTCGTTTTCTCAAGCGAATATGATTGGGTGTAACTTCAACTAGCTCGTCATCATCGATATAAGCGATTGCTTGCTCGAGACTTAGCTTTGTCGGAGGTGTTAATCGTACTGCTTCATCATTACCAGAGGCTCTAATATTAGTTAATTTTTTGCCTTTAAGAGGGTTGACTTCTAAATCATTGTCTCTGTTATGTTCACCAATGATCATCCCTTCATAAACTTCTTCTCCCGAACCAATGAAAAACTTTCCTCTTTCCTCAAGGTTAAAAATAGCATAAGCAACTGAGCTTCCATTTTCCATAGAGATTAAAACACCTTGGCGGCGCCCTGCAATTGAGCCTTTGTGCGGGCTCCAAGAGTGGAACACACGGTTTAATATTCCTGTTCCCCTTGTATCGGTCATAAATTCACTGTGATATCCAATTAATCCGCGCGATGGGACTAATGCAATAATTCTTGTTTTTCCAGAGCCTGAAGACTTCAAATCAACCATTTCTCCCTTCCTAGAGGACAATTTCTCTATCACCACACCAGAGAATTCTTCATCAACGTCGATAGTAACTTCCTCTACAGGCTCATTTTTAACACCATCCACGTCCCTATAAATAACGCGTGGTCTTGAAATAGAGATCTCAAAGCCCTCTCTCCTCATATTTTCAATCAAAACACCCATTTGTAATTCACCTCTCCCCGAGACATCAAAGGCTTCTCCACCTGGTGTGTCCACCATCTTGATTGCGACGTTACTTTCGCACTCTTTCAACAAACGGTCTCTAATTACTCTGCTCTGAACTTTTTTACCGTCTCTACCCGCTAAAGGACTGTCATTAATTCCAAAAGTAACTGTAATTGTTGGAGGGTCTATTGGTTGCGCTGGAATTGGGTCTTCAACTGATTGGTCTGCTATTGTATCTGCAACAGTTGCTTTGCTCATTCCAGCTAGGGATATTATATCTCCAGCTTCAGCAGTATCTATTGCTTGCTGTTTTAATCCTCTAAATGCCAAAATTTTATTTACACGAAAATTTTCTATAAGCTCATTATTGATACTTATAGCTTTCAAATTTTGCCCTGTTTTGAGCGTACCTGACTCAATTCGTCCAGTAAGAACTCTTCCGAGAAAACTATCCCCACCTAGTGTTGTAGCCAACATCTTAAATGGTTCGTTACGTTTCGAAATTTGGCTTGGTTGAGCAACATGTGTTGAAATTAATTTAAAAAGGCTATCAAGATTTTTTCTAGGTCCTTCTAAGCTTTCGTCCGCCCAACCGGAACGTCCGGATGCATATAAAATGGGAAAATCCAATTGATCGTCATTTGCACCTAAATTAGCAAAAAGGTCAAAAACCTCATCTAACGCTCTATCAGGCTCGGCATCTTGCTTATCAACTTTGTTTAATACAACTATAGGTTTGAGCCCGAGTGAAAGAGCTTTCGAAGTAACAAATTTTGTTTGAGGCATCGGGCCCTCTGCGGCGTCAACTAACAGTACTACTCCGTCTACCATTGAGAGTATACGCTCAACCTCGCCTCCAAAATCCGCATGTCCTGGCGTATCAACTATATTAATTCGAATATCGTTCCAAACAACTGAAGTCGCTTTTGCCAATATTGTGATACCTCTTTCACGTTCAAGATCGTTACTATCTAAAGCGCGTTCCACCGTCGCTTCATTCTCTCTAAAAGCTCCAGATTGCTTCAGTAACTCGTCTACTAATGTCGTTTTCCCATGATCAACGTGTGCGATGATCGCAATGTTTCGTAATTCCATATGCTTTCCAGTTTTTTGATAAAAGTTGCTGCTCGTGGAACGGATTTACACTTAAAATGAAAAAACGCAAGTAAAATTAATGAATTTACCTTTACTTAGAGTTACAAGGATCACCATTGGGCCAAGCAATACCGTCGCCTCTATCCATAGTGCTTATTTCTTTCATATCGGTATCATCAATTTTGAAGGAAAGATCAAAGTTTTCTCTTATTCTGTTTTCATCCGAAGATTTCGGTAAAATCACAAAGCCCATTTGAAGTCCCCACTTGAGCAATATCTGTGCCTCAGACATGCCATACTTTTTTGACATTCTCTTAAATGGAGAAGAATTATCAGCCCCATCCTCTTTCATGCTTTGAGATTTTGCACTATCTTGATTGGGCTTTGCCCTCCATCCCTCCAGGGGAACTAATGAGCTGTAGGCTACTACTCTTATATTTTTCTCTTTCAAAAAAGAAACTAATTCTTTCTTCTGGCACCAAGGGTGTAACTCGATCTGATTATATTCAGGAGCTTCTAGTCCCTCATTAATTATCTCTTGAATATGTAACTGACTATAGTTTGAGACACCTATAGTTCTCGTTTTCCCTTCCTTTTTGAGATCACATAATGCTTTCCATTGCTCTAGTCTTAAGTCTTTACAGAAAGGTGCATGAATTAGATAACAGTCAAGATAGTCAAGATTGAGCCTTTTAAGACTGCTATCACAAGCCTCAATACACATCTTATAATTTTTTGCCTCTCTGCCCCAACTTGGATTTCCAGGAAAAACCTTACTCGTAATGAAAACGTCATTTCTTTGAAGAGAAAGTTGAGTGAATGTGTCTTTAAGACCTAACCCAATACCCACCTCATTTCTGTAAACCTCAGCAGTATCAATATGCCTATATCCAATTTTGAGTACTGTATTTATAGTTTTCTGTGCCTCCTCATTTGGGATTAAATAAGTTCCAAAACCAATGGTTGGCATATTCACTAAAGTTTGATCGACATTCATTTATTCTTCCTCTCATCTATTCTCTTAATTTCTAAAGTTCTTTCCCTGCCAGCAATTCCCCCAACTTTATCCGGGAGGATACCGCGATTTTCGTCAAAGGTTTAAACGGCAGCTTTTTTGGCTTAGGGTTATTCAACAATTGTTCAACTAGGGCTGTTTTTTTTCCCATAGCCAAGTCAGCAGCAGCTAACCCATGAAGTGTCCCCTTCACAGTACCTAACCCATTTTGACAACAGGCAGAAAAAAGACCAGGTTTTAGTTCGCCAAAAGCTGCTACATTATTTCTTGAAAGGGTTAAGTGCCCACCCCATGTTTGGCTGAGTTTTATATCCTTTAGCATGGGGAAACGGTCCGAAAAGCTTTTGATATGACTTCTCAACACATTATCAAGTATTGATTTGTTGGGGCTCATGTTTGGGTTATAAGTGAAGCGATTACGAATTACAATTCTATCCCCTCCAATCCCAGATATACGTCTTACCGTGGTGCCTAAAGGGTCTGCTGGAGTTATCCCCCACTCATTTTTGCCTCCAAGAATTTTAATTTGGTCGGGCGTAAGTTTTTGTGTGATGGAGCCATAAGTGTAGATATGAAGAAGTGAGTTGTGGAAATAACCAAAGTTCTCTATGTTTCCGTTAACCGCAAGAATTACTTTAGAGGCGGTAACAAGACCTTTAGGTGTTTTTGCTTGCCAATCAGAGCCAATTTTATTTAGTTCTTCAACGGGTGAACTTTCATATAATCGAAATCTATTGGAGAGAATTTTTTTTCCCAAAGCCCTGATATATAGAGCTGGTTGTATCATTACAGTTCCTGGTGTAAATAGTCCCCCTTTATAATAATTTGTTCCGGTAATATCTTTCATCGAATTAGCATCCAGGTACTCATATTTTTCGCCAAGTTTTGAAAGATGTTTTGCATAGTCGTGGTTATGCCGCATACCCTTCGCGGTTGCAGCACCATTTATTTTTCCGATTTCCTTGAAGCATTCCTCAGGCAGTTGTAAAGCCTCAACAGTCTCTTTTGCAAAGTTTATAGCATACCGATTTTGCCTTATAGTTTTACGATCATTTTCTATTTGTCCTCCGTAATCATCACTCGCCAAATCATGAGGTAAATCAATCATAAAGCCAGAGTTCCTACCCGCTGGTCCGGAGGCAAGGCCTTGGGCATCTAAAATTACAACGCTATCATTTGGTGCCTCTTGTTGGACTCTGCGTGCAGCTGATAATCCGGCAAACCCTGCTCCAACTATGAGCCAATCGGACGTTAAATTGCTCGAAAGGCTAGGGAGCGGTTCTCTTTCAGGAAGTAATTCGTTCCAAGCAGAAGGACCAGGGTTTTTTGAAACATTTATCATTTCACGGTAAACTCAATTTTGCTGTTCTACCCCCGTCAACAGTCAGGACTTGACCAGTTAAAAAAGATGCCTTCTCAGATGCAAGCCAAACAATTAATTCAGCCACTTCAAGAGGTTCTCCACTGCGCTTCAAGGGATGAATTTCACCAATTTTATTTTTAAAAACTTTAGGATCTGATAAAGATTTTATGAACTCCTCATTCAACTCAGTATTAATCCAGCCCGGAGCAACAGCATTACACCGTACGCCTTCAGGTCCATGGTCAACTGCGACCGCCCGCGTTAATGCATGAAGTCCTCCCTTAGAGGCACAATAAGCAGGATGGCGAGGATTGCTTCCTAAACCTTCTATAGAACCTACATTAATAATGGAGCCCTTTCTTCCCTTTAACATTGGAAGAGCATATTTTATAAGAAGAAAGGGAACCGTTAAATTAATTTGAAGTTGCTCAAACCAATCAGTTTCACTTGTTTCTTCAGCATTACCCTCACGCATAATGCCTGCATTATTCACTAAAATATCAAGGTGTCCTTCCAAGTCTTGTATCTGTGACAGAATTTTTTTTGGCATTTTCAAGTCATTAAAGTCAGCCTCAAGCCAAAAATGCTCCCCTTTACTTCTTTGCGCTGTGTAAACCTTGGCACCTTTTTCAGTTAAGAGCTTTGCTGTGCTAAGCCCGATTCCGCGTGACGCCCCAGTAACTAAAGCAATCTTACCTTCCAGTTCTCTCATGATACGGGTTTTCCGCCGTTTACTTCTACAAGAGATCCACACATATACCGAGCTTCATCTGAGGCTAAAAACAAAATTACGTCTGAAATATCATCAGGTTCTGCTATGCGGCCTAGAGGAACGGTATCATTGAGTTCTTTTATAGCCTTCTCTGGATCAAGACCACGAATAGAAAAACCAGAACGTATCATAGGTGTATTTACTTCATTTGGACAAACAGCATTTACCCGTATATTTTGATGTGCGTGATCACGACCTAAACACTGTGTAAATGAAGCTAAAGCGGCTTTTGACATTATGTAAATCGGATGATCGGGACCAGGATTTAAACCCCAGCAGCTAGCTATATTTACAATTGATCCACCTCCATTTTTTACCAAAATAGGAATTGTGGATCGACATAACCTAAACGGAGCTTCTATGTTTACTGCCATCGTTGATTTAAAGTCGTCATCCGTAGCTTCGGTAATTTTTCCTCTTCGAATGATGCCTGCGTTGTTTATAAGAATATCTAGCCCCCCCAATGCATCTCTAGCTTTACTAGGCAATTCGTCACAAAATTGAGCAGAAGAAAGATCGCCTGGGAATTGAGCTTCAGCTGCAACATTACCAATAGTTATATCCGTTATTGCAACTGATGCTCCTTCGGCCCTTAATTTTCTTACAAGCGATTTGCCAATTCCACCAGCGGCACCTGTTACAAGAGCTTTTTTTTCTTGAAATCTCATTTTAATTAAAACTCCTGATTAAGGGAGTCAGTGGCGGGAATTTGAGACTCTCTCAAAGCAATAAATTCTAATAACTCTTCATTGATTGCTTCATTGATTTTTGGTTCTTCATAATCTGCCAAAAGAGACTTTGCGTGCTTTAGCGCTCTTTCAGTAATCTCTGTTGAGCCTTCGGCCTGCCATTGCTCAATAGAGTTATTATCAAAAAGCTCAGGCATAAAAAAAGCTCGCTGAAAGTTTTCTAGCGTGTGGGGATGACCGAGATAGTGACCGCCGGGCCCAATGTCATTTACTGCTTTTAGGCCCTCGTCAAAGTCGTCCCAATTAATACCTTGAGCCATTCGATATGCCATCGCGCATTGCTCTGCATCAACGATAAACTTAGCTGTACTACAGTGCATACCAGCCTCATTCCATCCTGCGGAATGCCAAATATAATTTGCACCCGACATCATAACAGCCATCAGTGTTGTTGCACTCTCATAGCCAGCTTGTGCATCAAAAGTCTTGGCGCCTCCTAATGTGTTTGATGTCCTCCACGGCACTTTATAATAACGTGCCATTTGACCAATCATAAAATTCATTAAACTGATCTCGGGTGTTCCTGCCATCGGAGCTCCTGACTTCATTGAGACTGTAGAAAGATAATGACCATAAATTGCAGGTGCACCTTTTTTAATAACTTGTGTATACGCTAGAGCCGATAACGCCTCAGCATTAAGTTGTGCAACTGTTGGAGCTACCGATGCTGGGGTATTTGCTCCTCCTAAAACGAACGGAGAGCATAATACCGGTTGGTTTCTTTTGCAAAAAGCTCTCATCGCGCCAAGCATCGTTTCATCCCAAACTAAAGGAGAGTTTCCATTGCAGTTACCTGTAACTACTGGATGACTGTCGATAAAACGAGGGCCAAACAGAATATCGCACATTTTAATCACATCTTCTGCGTTTTTGGGACTTGTTGTCATTCCCATAAATGTTTTGTCGGAGTATCGCATGGATGAATATGTAATACGTAAATGACGCTGGCTTATAGGATGATCATAGGGCTCTACTATGTGATGTGCACTTGAGTGCATAGAGGGAAGCATCTGTGACAGTTTATGAAAATTGGCTAAATCTTCTAAGGTTGGATTACGACGTTTGTCCTCTAAATCTCTAAGGTATGGAGCTCCCGTCATCGGCACGAACATGCAGTAGCTTTTCCCAAATTCAAGATTATTTTTTGAGTTTCTTGCGTGATATGTGAATGTTTCGGGTATGGATTTAATTAGATCTTTTACTAGAAATCTATCTATAAAAACTGTTTCTCCAACAATCTTTGCCCCAATGGATCTCCAATCTTGAAGAGCAACTTTATCTCGAAAATGAATACCGGTATTTTCTAAGATGTCCATGGAGGCCTCATCAATTCGTTTGATCTGATCTCGATTTAATGGTTCTGTAAGCGGAAGGCTGTGCTGTAATGCTGGCAGCATTGTAAAACTTCTTGTTTGGCTCTTTAGCCGTCTAGCGCTTCGCCCCTTTCGTATTGTTCCTACAGCTTGTACCGTCATTCAATATTATCCTGTGATGCTGGGTCGGTAAGATCGATCCATATCGTTTTTACTTCACAGTATTGTTCATGGGCAAGAACACCATTATCCCTTCCACCAAATCCAGATTGTTTATATCCCCCAAAGGGTGTTGTAATATCGCCTTCTCCGTAGCTATTTACTGTGACAGTGCCAGCCCTAAGTTCTCGTGCCGCTCTCAGGGCATTTCTTGTATTAGCACTAAAAATAGATGCGGTTAATCCATATTCTGTTTTATTTGCTATTGATATTGCCTCTTCATTTGTTTGTGCCTCTAGAACACTTAGAATTGGCCCAAATATTTCATCTCTTGCTTTTTTATCATCTGTTGTTGTTTCGTAAATTGTAGGTTCAACAAAGCAGCCGTCCATCTTTCCCCCAATAACTGCTCCCTCACTTAGATAGATAGAAACTTTTTTGCAATGCTCTTTATCAATAAGTGCTCCTAAGTGATTTTGTGGATCTAGAGGGTCACCAGTTTTCCAGTCTCTTAATCGATCAACTATTTTCTTAAGTAATTCCGATTTGATATCTTTATGAACGATCAGCCTAGATATTGCACTACAGTTTTCACCCATATTCCAAAAAGCTCCATTGACTATATGCTCTGCTACAAGGTCCAGGTTTTCTGCATCATCAAAAACAACGGCTGGGTTTTTACCACCACATTCCAAAACAGTTTTCTTTAAATTACTTTCTGAGGAGTATTTTAAAAAAAGCCGTCCTGTTTCTGTTGATCCCGTAAAACTGACCATATCAATATCGGTATGGTGCCCAAGTTTTTCGCCGACTATCGGCCCGGCACCTGGTAGTACTTGTAAAACCCCTCGAGGAATTCCTGCCTCAGCAGCAAGCTCAGCAACTCTAAGAGCAGTAAGAGAGGTCTGCTCAGCTGGCTTTACAATGACCGAACATCCAGAGGCAAGAGCAGGGCCTATTTTCCAGGCAAGCATCAATAATGGAAAATTCCATGGAAGAATTGCCGCAACTACACCTATAGGCTCTCTAATTATCAGGGATAAAGCATCATCACCACTGGGAGCCGTTTGATCATAAATTTTATCAATTAACTCAGCATGCCACTTTATGGTATGAATTGATTCAGGCAAATCGATTTGAACACAATCTCGGATTGGCTTTCCACTCTCTAGACTCTCCATAACGGCAAGTTCTTTTTGATTTCGTGTTAATAGCTTGCATAGCTTAATTAGTATATCCTTTCGTTTAGACGGGTGGAGGCGAGACCAGCGACCTTGATCAAAAGCTTCTCTAGCTTTACCAACCGCATGGTCTATATCTTCACCGCTAGCAGTGGTAATACTCGTTATTTCCTTACCTGTGGAGGGATTAATGGAGGTCATCAAATTCCCTGAACCTTTACAATACTTGCCATCGATAAATGGGCTTTGTGGAAAGTCTAATGATGCCCCAAGACTTTTATATTCTTCATGTGTCAAAAGCTCACTCATAACTATCTCCCCATTATTCTATCAATAGTAATATTCATTGTATTCACCACTTGTTCGAAAACACGCTTTTCATCTTTATTCAGAGGATGTAAGGGCTTCCTAGGAGGCCCGGCATCAATCCCTCTTAAATTGAGCCCGTACTTAATGCATTGCACAAACTTTCCTCCCTGCTCCAGAACCCGCATCAGAGGAAGCATTGCTGACATTACAGCTCTTCCTTTAGTGAAATCTCCTTCAATCACGCATGTTTTATAAAGAGCTAAATGGGCTTCAGGTGCAAAATTAGAACCAGCACATACCCAGCTTTGAGCACCCCATGCGAAAAACTCTAATGCCTGATCATCCATTCCGCAGCTTAAAGATATGTGAGGATAATCTCGTGCCAACATATGTAATCGGTTTGGATCTCCTGAGCTTTCTTTTATTGCACAAAAGTTTTTTGAGCGACCTAATCTGTCAAGTGTCTCTTCATCCATATTAACGCTCATTCTCCCTGGGTAATTGTATAGAATTACTGGTAAATTTGCTTCTCTATCGATTGCTAAGGCGTGCAGTGCAATCTCTCGTCCAGTCGGATAAGCATAAGGTGGTGTAGCAATCATAATAGCATCAGCTCCAGCAATTCTTGCTTGCTTCGCATATTCGATGCTGTCTTCCGTACGAATAGCACCGGTTCCAACAATCATAGGTAAACGATCATTAAGTAATTCTTTTACTCTATTCATTAAGAACACACGTTCTTTCATACTCATGGCGTAATATTCACCCGTAGTGCCAGCTACGATAATTCCGTGAACACCTGCATTCACTAAAAAGTCGATGGCTGTAGCCATAGCCTCTGAGTTGAGTGTAAAGTCACTATT
The DNA here is from genome assembly GCA_902619165.1 of uncultured Alphaproteobacteria bacterium. Classification (GTDB taxonomy): domain Bacteria; phylum Pseudomonadota; class Alphaproteobacteria; order Rhodobacterales; family Rhodobacteraceae; genus CACIJG01. The sequence continues at coordinate 155,208 of CACNDI010000001.1, read as the reverse complement.
GAAAGGGGCTATTAAAGGTGTATAGATCCCCTCAAATCTCATTTCTTAACCTTAAATAAAGTTGTTTTTATCGATGTGTATGAAATATTTAATATGGACATAGGCACAAAAACCACCAGCATTTTTTCCTTATTTTGAATGCGGATAGTTAGAGAGTCAATAATTAGGATAGACAGATGGACCTTAAAAAGACCCCTCTGTCACATTGTCTTTGGAATTTAGTAAAGCGCCAACAGTTGGAAAATCGCAATAATTACAAAGATCCCAGAAAATATGAATTTTAGCACTCTAGAGGAATGGCCTTTACTTCTTTGCCATAGTTTGTGTTTGACGTTTTTTCGTCCATTTCATCTACTAGTAACTTTATGGTACTCATTTGTCTCAAAATACCAAATGCCCCGTAAAAGCCATTAGTACGATTGTTGCAGCAACTGCATTTTCTTTCCCAGAAAGATCGCCAAAAATTATAGCCATCAGTGTAACAGACTGGCTGACCATTGTGATAAAAACAACTATTAAGAAATTATAAAAAGCACTTACCTGAAGCGATGTTCTAATATTTTGATCCATGTCAAAATCCCCCTTTTTAACATTACTAAAATAGTAAACTAATTATCTATGGCTCAAAAGCGAAGCTTTTACTCAGTGAAACGACTTTAAAACATTGACTATCTCTTTGAAAATTTTTTGTCCTAAAGGACTTTGATCACGACATCTAATGAAGCCATGGATTAGCGATTGGGCCTCTCGATGAAAAACCGAGACCCCATCATCTATAAGTTTTTTAGCTAGTTTTTTACCTTCTGTAGCTAAGGGATCTAATTCTGCATTTAATATTACCGTTTTTGGCATTCCAGAAAAACTCTTCTCTAAAATTGGAAATGCCAATGGATTTAAATAGTCGCCGGGTCCGTTCAAATATGTATCAAAAAACCAAAGCATCATTTTTTTTGTAAGAAAAGGCGCTTCTGAATGCTTTAAGTAAGAGTAACTATTAAAATCTTTGTCTACGCATGGATAGATTAAAAATTGATATAAAGGAAGAGGGCCACCATTTTTTATAAGAAGGAGATTGGTCGACAGGGCTAGATTTCCGCCAGCGGAGTCGCCTCCTATCGAGAGTCGATTTTTATCAATATTAAAAGTATCAGCATTTTCAAAAACTTCATTAAAGATCTCGTGGCATTGATACAACGCTGTTGGAAACTTATTTTCTGGAGACAAGCCATAATCAAGAGAAATTACTTGGCATTCTGCACCTAAAGCTATGTCGACACATACGCCATCATGAGAGTCAAGATTTCCAATGATCCAACCTCCTCCATGCATATATATTAAACAAGGAAGTCGTGTATTGTCGCCCTTTCGTCTATAGATCCTAGAATTTACTGTGCCGTTTTTCGTGTTAAATAGATGCTCTCGAACATCCAATGTTGTTGGCCTATTGAGAGTAGTCATAGCTACTTTCTTTTTCATCGACTCTCTGAAGGCTTGAGGAGCGTAATTATATGGCATGTTATTCTTTTTTGGTGCCATTGTTTCAACAAAGTTATTCAGCGCAGGGTCCATATTTGGATAAATCATTTTCATTTGTCTTTCTATGGAAATAATTTTAATGACTTCATCTTATTTAAAAGTTAGCCTTTAAAAACTGGTTTTACAAGTGGTGGCTTTTTATGAGACTTGAAAGGGGAGGCCCGATACAAACCTTTTATATTGGCAACAAAAAAATGCCTGTAGTTGAAAGGGGTGAGGGGGTTTATCTATATGATGAAGAGGGAAAAAAGTACTTCGATGCCTCGTCGGGTCCTATTACCTGCAATATTGGGCATGCAAACCCAAAAGTATTGGAAGCTATTAATAATCAATCCAGAAAAGTATGCTTCGCAAGCCATGCATTTTTTGAAAATAGACCTAATAGAGATTTAGCGAAAAGTTTAGTAAATTTAACGGGCAATAAGTATGATCAAGCATTTTTTGTATCAGGAGGCTCTGAGGCAATCGAGGCATCATTTAAGCTTTCAAGACAATATGCACTCGCTTGTGGACAAACTAAAAAGCATAAAATAATAGCCCGAGCGCCTAGTTATCACGGATCAACAATGGGAGCTTTTTCAGCATCTGATGACTCTGAGATGAAGGACAACTTTCAAAGTCTGACAAAAGTATCGATTAAAGTACCGGCCCCCCTTTCTTACAGAGTACCAGATAATTTTGATATATCATCCTATGCTAGATTTTGTTTAGATGAGCTTGAAAGAACTATAATTGATGAAGATCCGGAAGAAGTATTGGCTTTTATTCTGGAGCCCGTTGGGGGACTTTCTACTGGTGCACTGGTGGCACCTAACTTTTACTACAAAAAAGTTAGAGAAATTTGTGATCGGCATGGGGTGCTCTTGATTTACGATGAGGTAATGAGTGGTGCTGGTCGAACGGGAAAATTTCTTGCTGCTGATCATTGGGAGGGATCAGATCCAGACTTAGTCATATTAGCAAAAGGCTTATGTGCTGGATATTCACCATTAGGCGCTTTATTGGCTCCCAACAAGATAGTTGAGCCGGTAGTTTCCTCCGGTGGGTTTTTGCATGGACATACTTACGCATCAAACCCTCTGTCATGCGCAATAGCAAATGCCGTGCTTAATGAGGTTATCGAAAATAATCTTATTGAAAATGCTCGAATTGTTGGAGATTTTTTAAAAAAGGGTTTAGAGCGTCTAGCGTCACAACTATCAATTATTGGTGATGTAAGAGGAAAAGGACTGCTACTCGCAGTGGAGATAGTTCAAGATGTAAGAACTAAATCTATGTTCAATATGGATCAAAGGGCTATTTATCGAATAAGCGAGCTTGGAATAAAAAATGGAATTCTTCTCTATACTCGAAAAACGGCAAAAGGTGAAAATGGGGAGTGGCTAATGATAGCACCCCCGCTCATTTCAACTACAGATCAGTGCAACGATTTTTTATCTAAACTAAATGAAACTCTCAAGGATTTCCAGAATGAGCAAGGGATAATGTAGGCATTATTTCCACTCAAAAGCGATACAAATTATTTTGACGTATAACAGAGACACCTCACGCCCAATAGTTGGATCAGTTGCTCAAGGCGGCATAGTGGTTTCTAAATAAACTTTCATATTCAAGGTTAGCAACATTTTGCTTAAAATCACCCACCCTAAGACTAGTATCTGTTAACCTACTAATACGGGCAACTACATCTTCCGGAGCTTGAAGAATATCCTTAAAAGATACCGAAAGGCATCTATCGGGAACCTTTAATACTAAAGTTTCAAAGACCTGATAATAAACATTCAAATATTTTTTTATTTCGTTTACATCATATGAGTAAAAGTTTTCCTTGTTGTACTCTGAAGTAAATATTTCTGGTGAGATATCCCGAGGATCTCTATTAACAATTATGAAGTATGTACTCGGTAACATATCTAGCAGATAATCAGAATAAAATATGCTCCCTGGATTGGTTGAGGTAACTATCTTATACCCCTCATTAATAAGGTTACCTTCACTTTGGGAAAAAAGTTTTTGAAAGAACAATTCACTTGCATTTTTCTTATAACCCTCGTTCTTTGAAAGCTCATTATGTTTAATTATCTCACGCAGTGTTTTAACCTGCGAACTTTCTGCAAGAACATGTTCTAGAAGCGACTTTCCAGATCTTGATGGACCCATTATGAATAATTTTGCTAATATTTTTTCCGAAAACTTTGGAAGGTTTGGTACCCAACTGTCTATTCTTTTTAAACTGGCAACATTTTTCTTTGAGTCAACAGTCATCTCATTTTTACTAATTTCTAATTGTAATTTATTAGCTTTACAGAATACCTTAAACGATCGTTCGATAAGTCCCTGGTGCTTGAACAAGTTTCCTTGAGCGAAGAGGTATTTTATTTGATTTTCTAGTGAACTATCCACAGAAGCTAATGATTTTTCACACAAATTTATTGCATCGGGCTCTAATTGTCCCACTGGTAGTTTTACTAAATTTCGTACTCCATCGAAAAAGTTAGGTTTCAATAAAAGCGATTGTTCCCACCTTTCTTTAGCTTCTTCTAGTCTACCCAATTCTTGTAGTATGGTGCCCAAATTGTTATGAGCTTCAGTTAAGTTAGGTTCCAAAGCTATCGCCTGGTTATAGCTTGCTTCAGCCTCCTCCAAACGCCCTAATTCTTTCAGCATATTGCCCAAGTTACTATGGGCTTCAGCATAGCCAGGACTTAATTCTATTGCTCGGTTATAGCTTGCGTCAGCCTCCTTCAATTTACCTGCTTCTTGTAGTGTGATGCCTAAGTTGCTGTAGGCTATAGGAAATTCGGGTTTCAATGCTATAGCTTGTTGATAGCTGACTTCAGCTTCGTTTAATTTCCCAGAGTGATGAAGTACGATACCCAAGTTGCAGTGGGCTTCAGCATAGTCAGGTTTTAACACTAGCGCTTGGTTATAGCTAGCTTCAGCTTCGTCTAGTCTTCCAAGTTCTTTGAGTGTATTACCCAAGTTGTTGTGGGCTTCAGCATCTTGAGGAGATAAATTAACTGCTGTTTTATTTGCATTCATAGCTTCAGACTTTCGACCTGTTGCTTCAAATATTACCCCTAAAACTTTCCACGCAAATTCATGCTTGGGAAAGTCATGAGTGATTTCTGCAGCAAGCTTTTCTGCATCACTCAGTCGTCCGTTCTGATAGTGCTCTAGAAGCCTATAGATAAGTTCATCGGATGGGCTTCCTTTGTCAGAATTATTCATTTGAGGAATTTGTCTTTAATCTTTCCATGATTACTTCTCTTTGACTGTTGGTCATGATTACCCATTCTCGGATCTCATCTTGAGTTCTTCCGCATCCTATACAAACTCCATTCTCCAATTTGCAGATTTTAACACAGGGGCTTTCGATACTTTCCCACCGAATTCTGTCTCTCTGTCCTCTTCTTATCATAAAACTTAATGTGAGTATTTTATTGATAGAAGGTCTTAAAGCCTGTGATAGCCTTCTCAAGGCTTTCATCTGAAATATCGCGATGTAAGACCATTCGTATTGATGGGTTTTGGTCACCAACCTTGACGCTGTATTTTTCTAAGTGCGATCGAAGTTTTTCGGTTTGCCCGTCCGTAGGTGTAAAAAATACCATGTTTGTTCCGTTATCTACATTCCCTATATTCATTTCTCGAAGCTCATTAGCGAAATACTCGGCTCGTTTATGATCTTCAGCAAGTCTAGATATATTATTGTCTAAAGCGTAATGCCCTGCAGCGGCTACAACACCAACTTGTCTCATTGACCCGCCAAGAATTTTTCTATTTCTTCGTGCTTTTCGAATAAATTTTGATGAACCAACAAGTACCGTACCTAGTGGTGTCCCAAGCCCTTTTGACAAGCATATTGACACACTGTCTGCACAATTTGCCAGCTCCTCTGGTTTACAGCGCAAGGCAGTTACCGCATTAAAAAAGCGTGCGCCATCAAGATGAATGCTTAGATTGTTTTTTCGTGCTGTTTCAGACACATCTTGCATCTTTTTTAATGATATTGCTTTTCCACCCACAGTATTTTCTAGGCATAGTAATCGACTAGATGCATGATGGGGGTCATCTTCTTTGATTGCCCCTTCAACCGATGATGGTGAAATGGATCCGTCGTTTTCTGTTTCAACCGGCCATAACGATATTCCAGCTAGCACCGACGCCCCGGACGCCTCGTCCCAGTATACATGGTAATTTTTTCCAACAATGATTTCTTCGCCTCTACCGCAATGAGCCATAACAGCTGATAAATTGCTTTGGGTTCCTGAAGGGAAAAAGACGCCTTCTTCTTTTCCTAAAAGTGATGCAAGTCGCTTTTCTAATAAGTTCACGGTTGGATCTTCACCGTACACGTCGTCACCAACCACAGCAGTCGCCATCGCAGTTCTCATACCTTCATCTGGAGAGGTAAACGTATCACTTCTGAGATCGCATTCCCATGTTTGATTTCTGATTGTACTATGCTTGTTCAAATGTAAACCTCTTTATTTGTTTTATAAATCTCGAGGATGATTTATTCCATCAAAGTTTTTTATAACTCCTGTATAATCTGCGATATTGAAATCATCAATGCAAGCAACATTTACACAAATATTACCAGGGTTATTCCTACTTTTGTGATGGGTATGCGTACCGCATATTATACAAAAAAAATGTGGAGCCTCCGCAGTGTTAAACACATATTCTGTAACAGACTCAAAGCCTTCAACCACAGTTATATTTTCCTGAGGTGTACAAAGCATCCCGAACCCCTTACTTTTACTACATATTGAGCAATTACACCTTACAATATCTGAAAGAGGTTTCTCCAAATTGATGGTCAGTCTTATTGAGCCGCAGTGACATGAAGCATCTAGCTTTTTAAATTTTTCGTTCATTCATTGTTCCAACTATTATTATAAACAGCCATAAAAATTAAACAATGGCTCTAGATAATTTTGCTTTTTCTAACAGTAAAATTCAACATATTCTGTGGTTTGCTTTAATTATTTGGTTTTCTCCACCCATTTTCTTTAGCTTCTTTTTCAGAACAAAACCATCTTTCGCCCTTTGAAGATGAGATTTTTGTTTTTAGGTAATTTTTAGAGTTCGGAAGGTGATAAATTTTTTCGCCACGGGATGAAATATTCCCTTTAATTTTACAACCAATCTTTTTAGCTTCGTAAATGCGCACTCCTCTCCGCAAATTCCAAGGTTCTACAAATTCGCCTTTCCAAATGCCTACTTTTTCTTTTGATGCTGATTTTTCATTGTGAATAAAATCTTTAGAGTATCCTCTGTACGCTAAAGCCCAACCATTTTCTACCAAATTTTTATTTATATTCTGATCTTCGAGATAGCATACACCTATCGATCTACCATAACGGTCCTTGGACGATATCTTGCAATTCAATGAGGAAAGAGGAACGTCTTTTAATAAATTTGTTAAATATTTAGTTGCTTGTTTGCCGCATGGCCAAGCTTCTCTGTTTACATAACAATATTGATTTGTTTCTGGCGCATCTATTCCGTAAAGGCGAATTTTTTCCTCGTTAAATACAATTGTATCAGCATCAACAATTTTTTTTGGCCAAAAGCGATTGTGGCGAAAAAAAGATTAGTTAGAATACCAGTTGCATTGAGAAGAAATGGAATATATGCCCAGAATTTTTCTTTCATAATTAAATTAAACCTTTTTAAAAGATGCATTACACCGAAATTCGACACAAATGATGCTTTTGTTTTTAGATTTTATTATTCCGAGGATATAATCTTCTCTGTTTTTAATACAAATATGGAACAAAATAATCTATGACGAAGAGCTGCGCTGAAGCAACTATAGAGCTTTTATCAAATTACGGAGTTACAACTATCTTTGGGATACCCGGGGTACATACTCTCGATTTTTGCCGCGCTTTAACGGATAAAGCTGATGATCCAAGTAAAATACGGCATGTTCAGGCTAGAAATGAGCAGGGGGCTGGATTTATGGCAGAAGGTTGGGCAAGAGCTACCGGTGATGTCGGTGTAGCACTAGTTATATCTGGCCCAGGCGTAACGAATGCATCCACTGCTTTAGGTCAGTGCTATGCTGACTCTCTACCTCTGCTTTTGATTTCAGCAGAACCTAAAAGTGAAAGCCTAGGAAAGGGGCAGGGTGTTTTACATGAAATAACAGAGCAAAAAAAAGTTACAGCACCTCTTACAGCTTTTTCAGAAACCGTGAAAACGCCTAATGATGTACCAATCTTATTAGAGCAAGCCTTTACTATTTTTCGAAGTAAAAGACCTAGACCTGTTCACATATCTATACCAATTGATATTCAGGCACAACCAGTTAACACCAATTGGGAACCATTCGAGCTTCCGCCTTGTCCAAAAGCTAGTGGAGACGATTTATTGAAAGCGATAAGTCTAATAAATGAAAGCAAAAAAATTGTATGTATATTGGGTGGAGGGTCATGTAACGCTGGAGAGGAAGTTTGCAAATTGGTGAATAATCTTGGAGCCGTAGTGATTACCACAGCAGCAGGGAAAGGTGTGATTAATGATAGCCATCCACTTGTGATTTCTGGGGGTACGGTTAGGGCTGAGGCTAGAGAATATCTATCAAAAGCTGATTTAATCCTAGCTATAGGCACTGAAATGGCGGAAACCGATAACTATGTTGGAAAATACTCAATCAACGGAAAAATAGTAAGAGTAGATATAGATGACAAAAAGATAAATGATAATTATAGGGCGGCTGTGGGACTTGTAGGAGATGCCAAAGAAACAGTCAAGAAGCTAAACGCTAAACTAAATAATTCTGTTTCTCTCGAACAGCTGGAAAGCGTTAGGAATGCGGTTATTGAGATAAAAAGACAGATAGACGCAAACCTGAAAAAAAGCGAGAAAAGACATAAGAAACTTTTAACAATATTGCGGAAAATTGCCCCTTCCGAAACAATATTTTCAACGGACGCCTGTCAATTATCTTACACGGGTGTTTTTGACTTTAATATTCCTGAAGCAAGAAAGTGGCTTCATCCGGTTGGGTTCTGTGCGCTTGGTAACGCCCTGCCTAACGCGATAGGAGCAAAAATGGCACTGCCTACGACACCCGTAGCCGTTTTAGTTGGGGACGGAGGATTTATGTTTTCTATGCCAGAGCTACTTACTGCAAAAGAACAAAATTTATCTCTTCCAATTATCATATGGGAGAATGGGGGTTACAAACAGATACAAGATGATATGGGATTAATGAAAATTAATCGAGTGGGGGTAGAGGGACTTAATCCTGACTTTGTTAAGCTCGCAAAATCCTGTCACTGCCAAGCAGTTTATGCTGACAGTGTGGAGATATTTATGAGGGCATTTAAGAATGCTTTATCGACCAACAGTCCAACCATAATTCTCGTGAAGGAAGGCGATGATTGGCTGAACTGAGAAATAAAAATATAAAACACTTCACTTGATCTAATAAAAAGCAATTAATCATGAAACGCAAAAGTAGTCCGTGTATAGATATTTGCCAATTCTCTGGTAAAAACGGCTGGTGTAGAGGTTGCGGTCGGACGCGTGACGAGGCTAGGAAATGGAAATCAATCAAACCTTTTGCTAAAACAGCCATACTTAAAGACCTAGCAAGAAGGATTGCTATCATTAAACGTGAACAGTAACGTTGATATTTTTATGCTATCTAGCGTGAAGAAATTCAAAATATGAACTCCTTTACAATAGCTCTCAATTCAAATACAGGTAGATAAACAAAACACGAGCATACAAATTTGTCAGGCAAAAATCTTTACATGAGCCAGAGCCATTTTTTGGATGGTAGCTCTCCTCCCCATATTTCAACTCTAGCTATTCTAGCTGGGGTATCAGCGATGAATATGAGTATATTCCTGCCTAGTTTACCGAGTATGGCTAAAGACTTTGATGTAGATTATGGAACTATGCAAATCTTTATTTCGGGATACTTTTTGTCGCTTGCTTTTTTTCAACTTATTATAGGCCCGGTATCGGATAGGATTGGAAGAAAGCCAACTATGATAGCGGCGTTTCTTTTATTTACCGCGTCAACTTTAATATGCGAAATAACCACAAATTTTTATTTATTTTTGTTCTTTAGAATGCTTCAAGCTGGAGTTGCAGCTGGCTTTGTTTTAGGTCGCGCAGTTATTAGAGACATTGTGCCAATGGAACATGCAGCTTCGATGATTGGCTATGTAACCATGGCTATGACAATAATGCCGATGTTAGCTCCTGCTTTAGGTGGGATTTTGGAGGAACAACTAAATTGGCGCTATAGTTTGAGATTAATGTATTTGATGGGAATTATTTCTCTATTACTGATTTGGTTTGATCAGAAAGAAACTCTCAACAAAAATGAGATATCGAAGGCAAAATTGAGTGACGATTATAAAGAGTTGTTTTTTAACAAAGATTTTTGGTTCTATGTTTTTGTAATGGGCTTTTCAGTGGGGTCTTATTTTAGCTTTTTAACCGGAGCACCAGTAATATCAGCGGAATATTTTCAGTTAGCGCCATCTGTTCAGGGGTACTTGTTTGCTATTCTGGGGATTGGGTTTTTCTTAGGAAATTTTCTTACGGGTCGCTATGCTATGAAAATTGGACCAAACAGGTTTATGCTTTGGGGTTGTTTTGTTGCGCTCACAGGGCCTGCATTACAAGCTCTTATTTATTTAAATTTTACTTTTGGCCCACTTAGTTTTTTTACCCCGATGTTCTTGGTTGGCTTAGGTCAAGGCCTAATAGTTCCAAATGCTGCAGCGGGAATTGTTTCCGTAAATCCCAAATTAGCGGGTAGTGCTTCTGGCTTAGGTGCAACTATACAGGTAATGATTGGGGGTATCTTAGCATATGCAACAGGTTACATAATCGCAGACTTTATTTCGCCTTTACCATTGATTGGCATTTTATTTTTTACAATTTTAGTAACATTATTTTTTTCAATTAAATTGCAGAAAAGCAGTATTGTTTAAAATTGGAAATATTTCTTGAAAGGTTGATTGAATTCTACTTCCCAACTCCTCTAAATCGGGGAGCACGATTTTCCACAAAACTTTCAACGCCCTCTTTGAAATCATCTTGTTCAAAACTTAGAAACATTTCTTTATCAGCAATTTCCAAAGACTTTGAAAATGTCTGACTATATCCGGCTCTTATTTGTCTCTTCATAATTGTTATTGATCTAGGGGACACTTTTTCAGCTATATGCTTCGTGTAATTGTTAACAAAATTTTCGAGTTCCTCTACAGGAAGGCTTTTATTAACTAACCCCAAACTCTCAGCTTCAGCTCCTTTAAAAATTCTAGCGGACAGTAATAGGTCCAAAGCTTTAGCTTCTCCAATTAGTCGTGGTAACAACCAGGCAATACCATGTTCTGCAATTAAGCCTCTCGACGCAAAAGCGGTGGTGAATTTGGCTTCATTAGTTGTAAATCGCAAATCTGCGTACAGAGTGAATATGAGGCCAATGCCTGCGCAAGCTCCATTGATCATTGCAATTATGGGTTTAGGACAATTATACAAATAGGCAAAACGTCCTTCGAAGTTTTCCAAAATCTGAGGACCTAAGTTTTTATCTGCTTGGTATGGTTTTATCTTGATATCGACTTCAATCTCTCTTTCGATATCTCCATCAGATATATCTTTAAGGTTACCCATATCGGCGCCTGCACAAAAACCCCTGCCTGATCCAGTAACCACAATACATCGACACTCTTTATCTTGTCCTGCTATTTCAATAGCTCTCTTAACTTCATTCCCCATTACTGTGGTCCAAGCATTTAATTTATCAGGTCTATTAAGAGTTATTTTTGTTATTCCATCAGTCGTTTTAACTATAATTTCTTTAAAGATCATAAAAACTCCTAAAATATTTTTATATTAAATTTATAAATCACTGGCTCTTAAGTCAATATTGGGTGATCAAGTAAATTTGAATGAATACAAAACAAAAAACTGCGTGATGTTACAAAGAGGTTTATTTGGATGCTAAAATACTTTCAATTAAAACTTGAACCCTGAGGGCCTCATCTACTGTAGCTAGTTTGTTTGGATGACTACTATACGCTTTTTCTAAATCGTCTAATTGAGCTTTGAGACTTACGGCTCGAGGGTCCTTTGGTTCTTCTCGTAAAGGAATGAATTCCAAGCCATTACTTTCGCTGTCTTTATAAAACTCAGAAACCCTTCGACTTTTAGCCGTACCTCGTACTGTCATCTCCTGCCTATCAGGCTGAGCTCCACCCACACTAGCAAGGATGTTTACACATTTTCCATCTTTAGTTTCAAGTCGTGCAAGTACATCTGTCTCGCAAAGTAACTTATCTTTGGGGTAAATGACTTTGGCCCATTTCAATTCAAGTGAACCGAGCACCCGCCCAGAAAAAAATATAAAGTGAGATATCACTTCTCTAGTCATTCCGCCTTCTTTATTAAATCTAAGCCAATCTGCTTCTTTTTGCCATTCTCTTGGCCACTTTGGATAAGTAACAATAATGTCAACTCCAATAATTTCTCCTAACTCACCATCGGACTTGGCTTTGATCAAGTCATTTAGTGCAGGGCCAGCTGCCTGTGTAAAGTTTACTGCTAATGGAACATTGAAGCCTTTAAGTTTATTGATAAGTGACTTGCTTTGATCAATATCTATACCTAGTGGCTTTTCTAAAAAAAGAGCTTTACCTTTTTGTACGGTTTGAATGGCATGCGCTTCTCTTACCTTTGGTGGACAAGCAAGGTAAACTAAGTCTGCAGCATCGATTGCTTCCTCGGGGCTTTTCATAATTTTAGCTTCACTGTCAATTTCGATAGCTTTTTGACATGCACTTTTATCAGGATCCCAAAGATAGTTAGGCGCAAACTTTTCATGGATACGCATGTGTTGAAGCATTCTGCGGCCCATAATTCCGAGTCCTATAATTGCTACTTTAATCATCAAAATTTCCTTACTATTTTTAATTTATAGAAATGCAGCTTCAAGAGCTATTTCCACCATATCGCTAAAACTGCTTTCACGATCTTTTGAGCTTAATGCTTTCCCTGTTTGAAGATCGTCACTTATTGTTAGGATTGACAGCGCTCTTCGTTTATATCTCAATGCTAAATTATATAATTCTGCGGTTTCCATCTCAACCGCTAGGACCCCATGTCTCGTAAGCTCTTTATTGAGGTCCGATCTTTCATCATAAAAAGTATCAGAGGAATATATTCCTCCAACATGTGTCGATCTCTTTTTGGTCTTAGCAATCATTGCCGCGTTTTGCAATAGACCGAAGTCCGCACAAGGCGCAAAGTTTAGTTCTTTAAATATTGTGGTTGAAGGAGTTGAAACACTAGTGGCTGTCATAGCAATAACTACATCTCTCAGTTTGACTTTTTTTTGCATGCCTCCAGCTGATCCAATACGTATTAATGTTTTAGCATTATAATTTCTTATTAGCTCATTTACATAAATCGAGAGCGAGGGCATTCCCATTCCTGAGCCGTGTATTGTTACCTTGTTTTTTTTCCAAGTACCGGTATATCCAAGCATTCCTCTGACAGTATTTACTTCTATAACATTTGATAGAAATCTATTTGCAGCCCACTTTGCTCGTAAAGGGTCGCCCGGTAGTAAAACAGTATCTGCAATTTGGCTTTTTTTTGCACCTATGTGGATAGTCATGTGTTGTATCTTTCAAAAAATATTTTTGGCTACTAAAGGCCTAACTTACCAAACTTATTCTTTTCCCAAAATAATATTTAAGGCTATCAAATATAATAACATAATTTATTATGCTAACTGTAAATTGATTTTGAAGAAAGTAGGGTGCTGTGTCCGATAAAAAAGGATTAGTTAATTATAGCCATCTTGATTTAGATGATCTTCAAAATGATAATAAGTTGAAGGAAGTCTATAAGGAGTGGGCACCTGATTATGATTATGACAATGATAATAAACTTGGCACCGTTTCACAGCCAACAAGCGTAAAACTGCTTTTGAGTAGAGTTAAAGACAAAGCGGTTAAAATTATAGATATTGGGTGTGGCACCGGTTTGGTAGGTGAGCATTTGAAGGCAGAGGGATTTAATAATTTTGATGGTCTCGATATTTCTGATGAAATGTTACAAATAGCCAGTCAAAGGGGATATCAGAAATTATATTCAGGCAGTTTAAATAAGAAGCTACCAATAGATGATAATGCGTATGATTGTGTGATGTGTGTGGGTGTCTTTACCCATGATCACATATCTTCTACTGGATTTAATGAGCTGTGTAGAATTGCTAAGCCCGGGGGTTATGTATGTTTTACTGTCAATGAGGGAGTATTTCGAAAGTATGGATTTGACGAAACTATAAAAGAATTTGAAATCAATAGTAAGTGGAGTGTTATCTCATTGTTTAAAGATGATTATATGAAGTTAGAAAATGTAAAAGGCTACTATTGCTTGGTCACCGTAAAATAGCCTCATTATATAAAATTTAATTGTCCATTTTAGCTAACTGATCTAAGCCTTTCCCACGCCAAAGGATAAAAGCTAGTAAAGGTTCCTCTAATGTCTCCATTGCATGGCTTTCCCAACTTTTATGAAATTGCGTCTCATTGGCTTTTAAAACTTTTGTCATAGTTTTAGTTTTAAAGAGCGCTTTACCACCTAAAATATAGTAAATCTCTTCAGCCTCATGACTATGCCAATTATAGTTTAAGTATTCTCCCCAATAACAAACAAACCCTCTTATAGCTTCATTATAAAAATGACCGTTAGGTCCAATAAGTTCAAAATAACAATGACGATTTGCAAAATCTTCTCCTACCTCAGATATGGAATACGTTTGACACCAATTTGCTTCACTAGCATTTTTTTTAATTGCCTCTATAATAGGAAACGTTTCTATAGAACCTTTAAAGTCCAAATTTGATACCACCGAGGATGCAGAAGTATTTGTTGGCTCAAGATTATTATTTTTTAAATTCTTACTAAGTTGGCAGAAATTATTGAGCTCTAGATTGTTATTACAAAGTAAGAGGGCATATCGAAGTATTGAGTCCATCTTTAAATAGTATCGTGAAAATTATGTTTTTTAAAAAAATTATAATGAGCTCGAACTAATACAAACAATATTACTAAATAGAAGTTGTATTAATTGTCTTAACTTAATACCCTTAAGTATGAATTTTGAACTTGGAGTTTTTTAATGAGTTTTAATACAAAACCATACGCAAATAAAAAAAAAATAACTATTAATAATAAGGTGATGTCTTACATCGACGAAGGAGAAGGTGATGCAATCATCTTTCAGCATGGAAATCCCACATCTTCATATCTCTGGCGAAATATTATGCCCTATCTTGAGGGACAAGGACGCTTAATTGCTTGCGACTTAATTGGTATGGGTGACTCTGAAAAAATTACAAATTCAGGATCGAAAAGTTATAGCTATTTTGAACATCGTGAATTTCTATTCGAATTACTCGAAAAATTAAATATCGGAAAGAATGTTATATTTGTTATCCATGATTGGGGATCAGTACTAGGATTTGATTGGTGTTTTCAAAACCAGGACAGAACTCAAGGCATTGTATATATGGAAGGGATAGTGAAGCCTGTAACATGGGAGGAATGGCCTGAAGGAGGTAAAAAGGTTTTTCAGGGATTTAGGTCTGACGCAGGAGAAAGCATGGTGATCGATAAAAATATTTTTGTTGAAAGGGTTTTGCCCTCGTCCATTATACGAGAGCTGTCAGAGGAAGAGATGAATGAGTATCGACGCCCATTTTTGAATGCGGGAGAAGACAGAAGACCAACTTTGAGTTGGCCTCGACAAATCCCTATAGATGGAGAACCAGAGGACGTAACGCAGGTCGTACAAGAATACAGTTCTTGGCTATCTCAAAGCAAAACTCCGAAGCTCTTCATCAATGCAGAGCCCGGCTTTTTCTCAGAAAACCAAAGGGAATTTTGTCGGTCTTTACCAGCTCAGAAAGAAGTTACGGTTAAAGGACTTCATTTTTTACAGGAAGACTCACCAAAGGAAATAGGTGAGGCAATTTTAGATTTTGTTTCTCAGTTAAGAACAAATTAGATTAATGATTTGAGAAACTTTTTATGGAAAAGGAAGTCAATAAGGTTAGCTTTACCCAAATGAAAGATGGTAATTATGAGGATTACCAACTTTTAAAAAAATTAGAAAAGCCTTATTTAAATCTAACTGCGAGTCGAATACTTGATGAGCTTAAAAGACAGGGCGAGTCTACTCTGGAAGGCTATCGAATTACACGGCTCGATCACGGTTTGCAGTCTGCAACAAGGGCTGAGGCAGATGGCGTGGATATTGATTGGATTGTTGGGGCATTATTACACGATATTGGAGATGGTCTAGCCCCTCAAAATCACGATAAATTTTCTGCAGAAGTGATCAGACCCTTTGTTCGCTGGGAAGTTACCTGGACAGTGGCGCATCATGGCATCTTTCAAATGATTTATTATGCCCATCACTACGGATGGGATAAAGATGCAAGAGACAGATATAAAGATCATCCTTGTTTTGATATGTGTTCCAAGTTTTGTGAGAGATGGGATCAAAAATCTTTCGATCCTAATTATCCTTCAAAGACAATAGAATACTTCGAACCTATGGTTGAGGAAGTTTTTTCTAGAAAAGCATTTTCTCCTGAAGTAATTAGAGAAAACGAAGCTATTGGATTTAATTAACCTCTACATCGCCGGTAATTAATACATAAAGCTTTCTAGCTGTTCGCGTTAAATTATAGTCTATTCATTAATTCATCTTCAACAAATTCCATTCTGTCTTTCCCCCAAAACATCTCATTGCCTACAAATATACTCGGCACTCCAAACACACCCCTCTTGATACCCTCATTGGTACTATCAATTAGTGATTGTCTTATTTTATCGCTTTCACATAGCTCTTCGAATTCCTCTGCGCTTACTCCTAATCTTTTTACTATAGGCGCCATTCCTTCATAGTTCTGAATGTCAGAATTGTTGTTTTCCCAATATTCACAAAAAATTGCCTCAATAAAGGGAGTCTCCAGGTTAAATTCACGCATTGCTAACGCACCTCTCAGAGTGCGACTTGTTTTTATTGGAAATTCGCTGGGAAACTTGAAATTTAAGTTATATTTTTTAGCCCACCTTGCTAGATCAACCTTACGATTTTCTATCTTTATTGCAGGCTCTTCCATCAGAACGTAGTTTCTAGATCGAAACGCGAAGCCCAGATTATATGGGTGTAAAGTTAGCTCACTATTAGTCCGTTTTAAAATTGGTTTTATCAAGTGAAGTGCAAAATAGGCATTTGTACTCCCAATATCCCAAAACATTTCAACATTTTTTTTGGTCAATCATTACCTCATAAAGTTATGCTCAAGAAAAAGTTCTTATGCTTTCAGTCCAATATTAACAAGCCGCTATAAAGTCGATCTCCACAGAAGCTCCCACTGCTAAGCCCGTCACACCAATACAAGTACGTGCGGGAAGCTTATCTTTTGCAAAATACGATGCATAAACGCTATTCATTTTATCAAAATCACCGAAGTTCACTAAATAAACGCGTGCAAAAATTACCTTTTCAAGTGAGGAACCTGCAGCATTTAAAACCTCTAATAGGTTTTTCATAACCTGATGGGTTTGTGCTTCAATTCCACCATCGACAAGTTTGGTGTTATCGTTTTTAAGTGTAGGCATCTGACCAGTAACAAATAAATAATCTCCAGCCCGAACAGCGTGACTAAAGGGCGCAACTTTTTGAGGTCCCGAGGAAAAAGATAAATGTTCAATGTCCATAGCTTAGCTTAAATAGTAAATATATTTTTGTAAACTAGACTGATCTAAATTTTATATTGCGTAAAATGATATATACTGGAGAAAATATTTGATAAGCAATGCAAAATACTCCGATCCGAAATAAACGAGAACCTTTTTTTAATTACGTGCCACCAGGGGTATTGGCGGTAGGTGGCTTGTTAGTTGTCATAGAAATCTTATTACAAATACTTGGGTTAGAATGGAGAAGTGGAGCATTTCTTCTTTTTGCTTTTTTCCCAATAGAATTTAGTACACCTTACAAAGAGCTTTTCTTTGGGCAGAATTTACTTATGTTTTTTTCTTACTCTCTTTTACATGGTAACTTTTTTCATATGATAATTAACGTTGCTATCTTGTTTGCTTTAGGGAAGCAAATTGAAGATCGAGTAGGTATGATTAATTTCATTTTAATATTTGTGTCAACAGCCATAACAGGAGCTGTTGCTTATCAGATTCTTTACTCAGGAAATCCAGCACCGATGGTAGGTGCCAGTGGGGGCGTATTTGGTTTGTTTGGTTTTTTAAAAGGTAAGGAGCTATTCTTTCTTCTTAAGAACCACTTAACAATTTTACCATTTCTAAATTTGGTTTTTGGATTAGTAGTATTACATATCGTCCTAATTTTACTTCATCCTTCAATTATCCCATTCCAAATAGGGTGGCATGGCCATCTTGGGGGATTTGTTTTCGGGGTATTATTAGCAGGCGTCATAAAGGAATGAATAGATCGAGTAAAGATGTTTCAAAGTTTCGACTTGATGGTCAAGCGGCCTTAGTAACAGGTTCAACTCGGGGTATAGGGTGGGCAATAGCTAGAGGAATGGCTGAATCAGGTTCCACAGTTTATGTGAATGGTCGTGACAAAAAGGTCGTGGCAGCTTGCTGTAAAAACCTTATCGATTTAGGCTATGATGCTAAACCTGCGTTTTTTGACGCCACAAATATAGAAGCCATATATGGATTTTTAGACAGTACTGAAACTCCAATAGATATTCTTGTGAATAATGCAGCGATTAGGCTTCGAAAACCATTAAGTGAGATCTCTCCGAAGGCTTTTTCTGAAGTTGTAGAGGCTAACTTAACTTCTATTTATGCGATATCTAGAAGATTTGCTGCTAGGCTAGAGGATCAACAAACAAGAGGATCTTTAATAAATATCACCTCTATCGCTGGTCCGCGAGCGAGGCCGGGTGACCCAGCATATACAGCTGCGAAAGGCGGGTTGGAGGCCTTAACTAGATCATTGGCTGTAGAGCTAGCACCCAAAGTTAGGTGTAATGCTATAGCACCAGGTTACTTTGCCACTGATGCAAATGCGGCTTATCTCTATAATGAAGAGGTTAAGCAGTTCGTTAAAAATCGAATTCCGTTGAAAAGATGGGGCCAGCCCGAAGAGATTGCAGGGGCAGCAGTTTTTCTAGCCTCTAATGCCTCTTCCTACATTACCGGGCATACACTGGTTATTGATGCGGGTCTGACCATCCTGTTTTAGCTGTTGTCTAAGCCTAGCTTTAGTTTTTTATTGATGAAGTTTAAGCTGACTGGTCCCTGCAAGTGCCAATAATCCTTAAAAGTATTTGGGAATGAGTCTAACATTTTTTTTCTATTCTCTAGAGCATTTTCAGCAGTTTGTTCATCTTTGAAGATTGCAACAGACATTCCAGAGGTTTCTGCGGTTCTAACTAGTATTAAGTTATCTGCTTCCGGGATCGATTTAGGTGCAACTTCGGAGTATTTAGGTTCAAAATCATCAGCGGCTTCTTTTGATACATATTCAACCATTGATATTCGCGCTACAGTCATTTTAATAGTTCCTTTCCTTCGGTATATTTGACCTTTTGAAAAACTCGCCCTAATCAGAATTAAGATCACCAGTTATAATATTTTTTTCTTAGCCTGTTTCTATTTTTGGATAACCACAATCCGAGTAATATAAGCGGTCCCACTTTTACCTTTCCCCTTTCAATCATTTCAAAAAATTGTTCATATTGAAAAATGTGACTTCGTATATCTTCGTTCTCACTTGATAAACCAGCAATGAGGTCAGAACTATCGAGTAGTTCCACAATGCCTATATATTGATGAAAAAATTCCGTTGAAATACCAGGAGATGGGTAACTTCGAGCAACTAATTCTAGTCTTTTGATTTCTAAGTGTGCTTCTTCTAGAGCTTCACGTATACCAGCACTTTCGGGCGTCTCTCCCTCATCAATTAAACCAGCGATTGGTTCTAAGACCCAAGGATTTTCGTCTCCTTTTATGTAGGGACCGACACGAAATTGTTCAATTAATAATATTCGGTCATTAACGGGGTCATAAGGTAAAACAATCACAGCGTCGGATGAAACAAGCGTACTTCTGGTTACAATATCGCTTCGATCGTTATTAAACTTTTGATAAGTCAGATCATGTTCTTCAACAGAAAAAAAGCCTTTATAAACTGAACGCTTAGCATGCGATAAAGCAAGTGTTCGGTTCATTTCATCTGATTTTGTCAGGTGTTTTGACATTATCCCGTATTCCTTGTGATTATAGAAAGTTACATTTACAAAGGTTTAACATAAGTTGCTAAAAAATTAGAAGGATAAAGTATGACAAATGTTCTTGTTACAGGCGCAAATAGAGGACTCGGGCTTGGGTTCGTTAAAAACTATCTAGGAAAAAATGTAAACGTAGTTAGTACTACTCGAGATCTAAAAAGTTCCAAGGAACTATTGGCTCTTAAAGAAAGATTCCCCAATAATTTGGAAATTTTTGAGTTAGATTTATTGAAAGAAGGCGCGGGATACACTATGGCAAATTTTTTAGGAGATAGGCCAATAGATATTTTAATCAATAACGCCGGCGTTGGTAGTACTAATCAACACCTTCAGGCAGTATCACCTAAACCTTGGCTGGAAGTGCTCAAAGTAAATTTAATTGCACCCCTTATGGTAACTCAGTCAATTATTGATAATGTGAAAAAGGGATCAGATAAGAAAATATATTTCTTAAGTTCTCAACTCGGTTCAATAGCTGATAATACTAGTGGTGGAATGTACATTTATAGGTCATCTAAAACTGGCCTTAACCAAGTAGTAAAATCTCTCTCAGTTGATTTAAAGCCTCAAGGAATAACAGTTGTGTCACTTCATCCAGGATGGGTGAAAACTGATATGGGTGGGCCTAACGCTCCAGTATCAATTGATGAAAGTATTGAGGGTATGATCAAGGTTATTTATGCAACAGATATTAGAGATACGGGGCGATTTTTGAATTATAATGGAAAAGAATTGCCTTGGTGAAATAAGAGATTAGGTGAGCTGATCTAAATTTTCGAGTAATGTCGATATACGTTCTATAGTTCCATTCTCATTAGAATCTTCCCATGTTCCATGAGGCACTCCCCTTTCCAATTATCAAATCAATAATTTAAAGCATTATTTTTATTTATTATTTAAGGCCAGCTTTTCTCATTCCATCCAACAGAGTATCTTTAATTTGTTGGTAAGTTCCGGAATAACTTTTTCATAGTCTTCTATAGTTTTGATTTCAGGTCTATTTTCTTGATATTTTTTAAGCCACTCTTTGCTTTCTTCGATTTTACCCTCATGAGCCAAAACAACGGCTTTAAATGCATGATATCTACTGTGATCATTAAATCACGACATGTGAATATTTCATAGCACAACCAAATGTGGCATGGGTCGCTTTACAAAATACATTACGTCACATCAAAGTCGAAATAAGTCCATTCTAGGCATTAAGCCCAAAAGGTGTTTGCTATATTCGTGCTTAGGGTGGTCAAATAATTTATCCGTTTCTGCTATTTCACATATTCTACCATTTTGCATCACAGCAACTCGATCACACATTTGTCTGATCACTGGTAAATCGTGTGATATGAATAGCATTGTAAGATTTAACTCCTCCTGTAAATCTTTAAGTAAATTTAATATATTGGCCTGCACTGAAACGTCTAATGCTGAGGTCGGCTCATCACAAATTAGAATTTCTGGTCTTGATGCGAGTGCTCTAGCAATAGAAATTCTTTGTCGCTGACCACCAGAAAACTCATGTGGATATTTTTTAAGTGAGGTGCTAGGCATTCCAACAAATGAGATCAAATCTCGAACAACTGTTGCTGTTTCAATTGCATTTCCTGTCGATCGATGAAAACGAATTGGCTCGGATACTATATCTTCAACAGTCATTCTGGAATTTAGGGAAGAATAAGGATCTTGGAAAATCATTTGCATTTTTCTTCTAATTAAAGAAGTTTTAGTTTTTTCACTTTTCTGCAGTACGTTATGGCCAAATATCTGTATATCACCGGACTTCGGTTTATATAATCCTGCAATGAGACGGGCTAGCGTACTTTTTCCTGACCCACTTTCTCCAACCAATCCAAAACTTTCACCTGTCATAATCTCAATCGACACATCATCAACAGCTTTCAAAAAAATCCGATTTTTGCGAAATAAAGCCTTCTTTATAGAAAATTCTATTGATAAATTCTTTACTAACACAGCTATATCATGGGTCTTGGAGGTTTTGTTTTTTGAGAGCCAGTGATCGCCTACATTTTTCATGGAGACCTTTTCTTCTGATCCGTCAATATAGTCAACAACAGTAAACCTATTAAGCTTTTGATCTCCACTCGGTACAGCAGATATCAAACTTTTTGTATAGTCATGTTTAGGTTTTTGAAGAACTTGTGTTACTTTCCCTTGCTCCACGAGTTGCCCGTTATACATTACGGCAACACGATCTGCGATTTCAGCTATAACTCCAATGTCATGAGTTACAATTATAACGCCTAAATTTCGTTGCTTACACAGTGATTTTATTAAATCCAAAATTTGTTTTTGAATCGATACATCTAATGCAGTAGTTGGTTCATCTGCAATGATTAAATCAGGGTCACCAGCCAGCGCCAGAGCTATAACAACACGTTGACGCATTCCACCTGAAAACTGATGTGGATAAGCGTCCAAACGTGTTTCTGGATACGGGATACCAACTGATTCAAGAAGCTCAATTGATTTCTCGCGAGCGGAAGCTCCCGAAATTCTCAAAGTTTCAATAAGTGTCTCTGATAATTGTTTGCCAATTGTCATAAGTGGGTTTAATGAAGTTTGGGGATCTTGAAAAATAGTACCTATTTTTGCTCCTCTTATCTTTCTCATTTCTTCATTAGACAACTGATCTATCCTCATTCCATCAAAAATAATTTCGCCTCCCGAAATGTGACCAGGGGGTTCTAACAGATTTATTACGGAGTTGCCTACAGTTGACTTACCAGCACCACTTTCTCCTACCAGCCCTAAGACTTCACCTTTAGCAACTCCAATTGAGACTTTTTTGACAGCTGAGACTTGCCCCCTGCGCGAAGGGAAATCTACACTTAGATTATTGATCTCAAGAAGATTGGTCATCGTAATTTTGGATTGAGTGCGTCTCGCATCCAGTCTCCCAATAAATTTACGGAAAATACCAGTATTATAAGGGCAATAGCAGGAAAAAGAGTAATCCACCAAAGTCCAGAGAAAAGAAATTCATTACCTACTCTTATAAGTGTACCTAGCGAAGGTGTGGTTGGCGGTATACCTTGGCCAAGAAAGCTTAAAGTTGCCTCGGCAATAATGGCAAGGGCTAGACCAATAGTGGCGATGACAAGGACAGGGCGAAGTGTATTAGGTAAAATATGTCGCAAAATGATCGTAATCTTTGGCAATCCGATAAGCTTGGCAGCTTGAACATATTCTTTTTCAGCCTCCACAAGTGTGGCGCCTCGTGCTACTCGTGCGAACTGAGGCCAATCCGTTAGACCAATTGCAACAATTACGACATAAATCGCAAACTCTTCACGTAATTCCAGAGGTAGTGCTGCCCTACCAATTCCATTTATAAGTATTGCAACTAAAATCCCAGGGATTGTAAGCTGTACATCTGCTATCCGCATAATAACTGTGTCTGTAAATCCCCCAAAATACCCTGAAATTACGCCTAATGTGACGCCCAACAACATGCCTAAAAAAACGGCCGCTATGCCAACAAGAATTGAAATGCGTCCTCCATAAAGAATGGTCGAAAGCATATCTCGTCCTTGATTATCTGTTCCAAGAAGGTATGCTGATGACCCTCCATCTGACCAAGCTGGAGGAAGTTTTCCATCCCACAATGAAATCTGAGCAGGATCAAAAGGATTATAGGGTGCTATTAAAGGTGCCGCGAAGGCTGCAGTAATCGCAATAAAAGTGATACTTGCCGCTATAATAGCTCCAGGCGTCGTAAAAAAAGAATAAACAATATCATTGTCTAAAAATCGCTGCCAGCGAGAGTTTGACTGGTCTAATTTTGCCAATTTATGATCCTCCACGTCGTATTCGGGGATCAACAACAAAGTAAAGAATATCGACGATAAGATTTATCACTACGAATAGCAAAGCAACAAAAATCAAATATGCTGCCATTATAGGTACATCGACAAAGTCTACTGCCTGAATAAACATCAGGCCAGTCCCCGGCCATTGGAAAACCGTTTCTGTAATAACAGAATATGCTATAAGTCCCCCTATATTTAAGCCAATAATTGTTATCACAGGGACAAGTGTGTTGCGAAGTGCATGCCCAAAATGGATAGCTCTGTTCGCCAAACCTCGAGCTCTCGCAAACTTTATATAATCTGATCTCATTACCTCTAACATCTCTGCTCTAACAAGTCTCAAAATCATCGTAAGTTGGAAAAGAGATAATGTGACTGCCGGTAAAATAATTGACCTCCATCCATCAATAGTCAGTAGGGATGTCTTCCATCCACCTAATTCAATTACTCCCGCTCTACCAGAAGAAGGAAGCCACCGTAAGTGCACTGCAAAAAGATAAATGAGACCTATACCAATAATAAAGGTCGGTAAGCTTACACCTATAAGACTGACGCTCATAATTATTTTACTCACCCAGGAATAACGGCGAATACCTGTATAAACACCAAGCACTATACCTATGAGCACAGCAATGACAGCAGAAGCAAAAACCAATTCCAGCGTCGCTGGCAGTCTTTCCAATATTAACTGACTTACCGGCTGTTTAATGCGGTATGACAGTCCAAAATCCCCTTGTGCAACATTAAGCATAAACCTCTGGTATTGGACCAAAATGGGATCATCTAATCCAAGTTGCTGTCTAATTTCTATTCTCTGTTCTCTGGTTGCATCTTGACCGACCATATTATTGACTGGGTCACCAACAAAATTAAACAACGAAAAGCTTATGGCTGAAACAACTGCCATAACCAAAAGAGCCTGGGCTAACCGATTGAGAATGAAATAAAACATTGAACCTTCTAATAGCAGGGGTGCCATCATTGACACCCCTAATATTATTAATTTTATTTAAAGACTACGTAGCGTGGTCTTAAATGGTCGTCTGCAGCAATTGGTACATCAACATTGTCTTTCATGCTCCAACCAAGCACCTGATGGTGAATAGGTAAATATGGCATTTCTTTCTTAATTATTTGCCAAGCTTCATCAATAAGAGCCGTACGCTTTGGAATATCAGTTTCTGTTTCAATTAGCTTGGTAATTTCATTTACTCTCGCATTATTGTAACCGATTCCGTTCCATGATCCTTCCCCATCAAATAGATAAGAGAACACATAGTGGCTATCTAATGTAGACACACCCCATCCTAACATGTAAAAGTCAGAAATTCTTTTTTGAATTTTTGGAAAGTGCTGTGCTTTTGGAATAGCGTCCAGGTTCACTTTAACGCCAATTTTCGCTAACATCGCAACCGCTGCTTGGCAGATTTTTTCGTCATTGTTGTAGCGATTGTTAGGGCAATCAAGCTGAATTTCAAAACCATCTGCATAACCGGCTTGTTCCATTAAGTTTTTGGCTTTACCTAAATCGAAACCGTACTGCTTATCGAGTTCAGGCGTATTTCCTAAAACTCCTGGCGGTGTAATAATACCAGTGGGAAATGATAATCCGTCCATAACGACTCTCTGAATAGCATCTTTATCGATCGCAAGATTGAATGCTTCTCGAACCCTTATATCTCTAAAGGGATTTTTCCCTTTGATATTCGAACTTCGTAGCTCATCAACGCCTTGGTCCATACCAAAGAAAATAGAACGAACCTGCGCAACAGTTTTTGTTGTTAGACCATCTGTGGCTTCAATTCGTTTTAAATCCTGTAAAGGCGCATCTAGAACGAAATCTACCTCACCGGAAAGTAATGCAGCGACACGGGTTGCGGCATTTTTAATTGGTCTATATTCTATGCGATCAACGTTACCTGGAAACATAGAATTGCCCCACCAATTGGGGTTCCGCGTGAGTACTGAAAGCTCTTCTGGTGCTCGACTTGTCAGCATAAATGGTCCAGTACCGTTAGAGTTTCGCACCGAAAATGTTTCTTCTTCCGCGGCAAAATCCTGTGGTCTTTCCACTCCATTAGCTTTTGCCCAGCCGCTGTCCATGATGTACACATTCGTAAGTGTGTTAGGCAGAATAGGATTCGCTCCGTCGGTCACTAGTTTAATGGTGAAGTCATCAATCACTTCAACTTTAGCAACTGTTTTTACTTGTTCCTTATAATCGGACGATTCTTCAAGCGCTCTATTAAATGAAAAGACAACGTCTTCAGCTGTAAAATCAGCACCATCATGGAATGTAACTCCTTGACGCAGCTTGAAGGTCCATCCATCTGGTGAAGCTGTCCAGCTTTCTGCTAGTTCTGGAACAAGATTCATTTCTATATCACGAGCAACGAGTGCTTCATATATTTGTCCATTGAATGCAATTGTTGGGCTTTCATTTTGGGAATGAGGGTCCATTGTCAATGCATCACCTTGACTTGTCCAACGCAGGACGTTTTCAGCATTGGCTGCCGTTGCCATGATTAAGGCAACTGAAAACAGCTTTGCTAACTTTAAAAAATTCATGTTTACCTCCAAATAATGTTATAACAAAAGGCTAGGCTCGTTAAGTTTTAGTGTCTATAGTTTTTTTCATAATTATCGCAAAGTTAACTTTCATTTAGTATTTATAGAAAAGTCTGTCCAATGGTTTCACTCTATCAAGCTTTAGAAAATTCCAAAAATTCCTTCACCAGCGGCGAATTTATCGCAAAGTTAAGTGGCCTGGTACGAATTGTAACTGATAGTAAAAATTCTGTGTCGAACGAGGACTTGATAAGTTATTATTCTGAAGGTTTATTGAGTATACTTACGGAACTGGGTATCCAAACAAAAATAATTGACAACTATGTAGAAAATGCCCCACCGTTTTTGATTGGAGAGAGGATAGAATCATCCGAACTAAAAACAATACTTCTATACGGACATGGAGATACAGTCCCTTTACAACAAGGGTTATGGTATGAAGGCCTTGTCCCAAATGAATTAAAAATCGTTGACAAAAAAATTTATGGTAGGGGCGTCGCTGATAACAAAGGTCAACATCTTGTAAATTTACTAGCACTGCGTTCAGTTTTAAAAACCCGCAAAAAACTTGGCTTTAATTTAAAAATTATCTTTGAAATGGGTGAAGAAATTGGGTCGCCTGGACTATTTGAACTATGTGAGCAATATAAGGATTATTTGAAGTCTGATGTCTTGATTGCGTCAGATGGTCCTAGGGTAGCTATCGATGTGCCAACAGTTTTTCTGGGCTCACGAGGAGCAATAAATTTTGAGCTTGAAGCTAAATACCGTGAAGGTGCTCATCACTCAGGAAATTGGGGAGGAGTTTTAAGGGATCCTGGAGTTCGACTATCGCATGCATTGAGTGTTATTGTTGATACAAATGGAAAAATTTTGATCGATAATTGGAAGCCAACGTCTCTTACGGCCGAAGTGCGTGGCAGGTTGAAATCGTTACCTAGCATTATTTCTGAGACCCTTGAGATTGACGAGAGTTGGGGAGAGCCTAATTTGTCTCCAAATGAAAAACTATTTGGTTGGAATTCATTTTCTGTTCTTGCCCTGAATTCAGGCAATATTAATGTACCTGTAAATGCAATTCAACCATCAGCAAAAGCATTATGTCAGTTAAGATTTGTAGTAGGAACCGATGCAAATAAGGTCATCTCTTCTTTGAGAGGACATCTCGACAAACTTGGTTTTATAGACATTGACGTTATTACGGAAAACGCAATTAATTTTGAAGCTTCAAGAACTGATTTAAATAATATTTGGTTGAAAAAAGTTGAGCAAATCTTGGAGAAGTTTCACGGAAATAAAATCCATGTAACCCCAAACTTAGCAGGATCCCTTCCTAATAATTGCTTCACTGATATTTTGAACATTCCAACTATTTGGATACCACACTCATACAAAGAATGTTCGCAACACGCTCCCAATGAACATTTGCCGATCGAGTTACTTACAAATGCTCTTTTATTGATGACAGATTTATATTGGAATTTGGGTAAAAGTGACTTACAGAAATAATTAATTAGTGATGACTTTTAATTCTCGAGGTATTTTAGATAGTATTTCGGGGCCACTATCTTTCAGGATAATAACCTCTTCGAGCCTCACGCCAAATTTATCTGGTATGTAAATACCTGGTTCAATGGAGAAAACCATTCCTGATTCTAAAATGGTTTCTGAAGTAGATGTTATAAAGGGTGGCTCATGGATTTCTATTCCTAGCCCGTGCCCAGTTCTATGAATAAAATATTTTCCGAAACCTGCTTTCTCAATGACTTCTCTAGCTGCCTTATCTACATTTTTAGCAATTTCTCCCGGATTAGCTGCTGCCAATGCTGCACAAATTGCGTCTTCAACAATTTGATGCACTAAAGCATAATCTTTTGTAGGAGGTCCTAAAGTCGACATTCGTGTTATATCCGATGAATAGCATTCAAATTTTCCACCTAGATCTATCAGTATTGTATCACCTTCTTTTAATACTCTTGATCCTGCTTGATGGTGTGGGAACGCACTGTTTGAACCTGACGCAACGATAGAAAATTGTGGTAGTGCTCCTTGATAGGAGAAACTATCTTGTATCTCTAAAGCTATATTTTCTTCGGTTAATCCAGGTTTTATAATATTCCAAGCTTTTTGCATTGCTTGATCGGCTTGATGAGCATTTAATCTCAAAATATTTTGCTCAGTAGCATCCTTTTGCATTCTCAAAGCGCCGATAGTTGTCCCTGTAAAAAACCGATTAGAATTTAGCAGTTTATCTTGAACAAGCGCTGCATGATCCGCACGCATAGTATCGTCGACGATTATGGTTCTATATGAATATTTTTTAAGATCTGCAAGTATGTTATCAATAGCTTTCGAAGGGCCAGATGCATCTGACCAACAATAAAATTCAATATCAGTATGTTGTCTTAAACTCTCGGCCTCAAGTTCTGGCACTAAAAAGGCTGAGCTTGTCAATGTTAAAAAAAATAAAAGTGGACGTTCATCAGCATGAGGATTTACTCCAAGAAGCCAATTCAGATTTGCACCCGGTGATAAAACGATTAAATCGACATTTTGGTCGCTCATTTTTTCGCGTAGTTTATCTAAATTTGTCATTCTAACCTCTCAAAATAAAGCTTATAAGTTATTAAATAGCAACAAGCTTATCAACCGAAAGCTCGATTTTTCATCGAGCTATATGGATTTTATTTTTAAAATCAAAAAGACGCCTCCAACTCTCGTCTGATACTTATGTTAATAAGTTATCAATCCTAGCACGTTTATTAGTAAGTTTATAACACTGGAAAACACTAATTTTGATTTTTAAACTACAGATTGCTAGTGTCTTCTGGTCATGAACATATTAAAATTTTTTGAAAGTTAAAGGCAACGTCGGCAACAAATCTAAAGCGTATTAATGTTCACCAAATTGAATTAAAAAAAAGTCTAAACCCAAAAACTGCTTTTTCAAAAAGAATGTGAGACCACTATTCCTTACATTAAGAAGGGCAGGAATTTTTACCCCCACCTATCTCGGCTCCACATCTATACTGGTGTGACGAATGGGATTAATCCTTAGGTGGCAATTGCGTTGCACTAGTTTTTCCGCGCCATTGCAGTGACTGCTTATTCAAAACGATCAAATCAGCGTTGCCTGAAATTATATCATTACACAATTTGACGGCATTCGCTGCTTGATCGTGGGTCAGGTTTTTATATGCGGGTCGAGGCAGATAATCGTACCAGACGCCACCGCAGACGGCGTCAAGTATAATGCGTTGAAAGCAGTGATCATTACTCACTGGCCAATGCTTGTGTGATGTTCGCGCAAGATGTGGCATGACCTCTTTTGTCAGTAAGATATATCGAGATACCAGATCGGCCGTGCTCATTGCATGCCTCCATGTTCGACCTGTAGCTTAGCAAGATTAGTAACTCAAATAAATAACTAATGGATAGGTGTGGAGTAAAGATAACAGCAGATATTCAAAAAAAGGCTTGCGGCTCTGCTTGAGCTGCGATGTTTTACCGTGGCTTTGCGACCTTTCGAAGTGTTATGTAACTGGATGCGGTTCCTTATTAAGGTCCCACACATCTAAATCTTGTATTATTTATGAACAGATAAGCTTAAATTATTCGGCTGCATCTATGAAATTTATGAAACCTCCAGATTGCCTTTTCCAGAAATTTGAATAAATACCATTTTTTTTCAATAAATTAGGATGTGATCCCTGCTCTACAATTTTTCCATGGTCCAATACAATTATCCTATCCATGTTTGAAAGGGTCGATAATCGATGGGCAATAGCGAGCACAGTTTTACCGTCCATCACTTGCTCAAGAGCTTTTTGTATTGTCGCTTCTACTTCGCTATCTAATGCGCTTGTTGCTTCATCAAGTACTAAAACTGGGGCATTTTTTATGATAGCGCGCGCAAGAGCAATACGTTGGCGTTGGCCGCCTGAAAGTTTAACTCCGCGTTCTCCTAAAAAAGCCTCGTATCCTTTACGGCCATTGTTGTCTATGAGGTCTTTAATAAACTCGTGAGCACCTGCCTTTATGGACGCTGAACTGACTTCTTCAAATGAGGCATCAGGTTTTCCATAAAGTATGTTTTCCTTTGCTGACCTGTTAAACATTGAAGTTTCCTGTGACACCATGCCGATCTGACGCCGAAGGCTGTCTTGGGTGACATGCAAAATGTTTTGCCCATCAATAAAAATCCCACCGGATTCTGGGTCGTGCAACCTCAATAGTAAATTAACTAGTGTAGATTTCCCCGCCCCAGACGCTCCAACAATGCCGATCTTTTCTCCAGGCTCTATAGTGAACGAAATTTCATTTACACTGGCGATCTTTTGCCCGTAGGAGAATGAGACATTTTTAAATTGAATTTTACCATGTGGTATGATCAGAGTACCTGCATTTTTTCTATCATGCATAGTCTGAGGAACTGCCAAAGTATGCATGGCGTCTTCAACTTCACCAAGCTTTGTGTAAATGGTCATTAACGAAAAACCAACCCAGCCTGCCATCATTGTTAGACGCATTGATACTGAACCAGCAGCAACAATTTCACCAGGAGATATTTTTCCTTGAAACCAAAGAGCGATGGCAAAGGCGAAAACGGCTGCAAAAACTATGCTAGCATATATCATCATAAAAGTTCTAAACCAAACGAGTTCACTACCGTAGATAGTGAGTTTTTTTCGAAGCTTTCCAAAAGCTTTCAAGGCAGCTGAGTCCTCGTGTTTTGAGTTCGCAAATATTTTAACCACATTGATATTGCTTATAGTGTCTACAATTTGACCCGTGGCAACGGCTTGCGCGTTTGCCGTCATAGCTGCTTTTGCTTTAATGCGCGGCATGAAAAAACGCATTACAAAAACAAAGCCAATAAACCACAAAAGTACAACTGATCCGATCCGCCAATCTATTATGCTTATTATAACTATGGCAGCTATCACTGAAATAAGAGCGAACAAAACCGTGTGTATACTTTCAACCACTACATCTGTTAACGCATTAGCTGCCTGAACCTCTTTTTGTGCCACACGCCCGGCAAAATCATTTTCAAAAAAGGTTTTTGAATGACCTAACGTCCATCGATGAATACGGGTGGCTATTAGGGTTCTAATACCTGGCGTCAGTATTACAGACTGGATGTAAGCTGAAACTGCAAAAAATAACGGCCTTGCTCCTAGCAAAAAGACAATGGCAATAAT
Source organism: uncultured Alphaproteobacteria bacterium (assembly GCA_902619165.1). Taxonomy (GTDB): domain Bacteria; phylum Pseudomonadota; class Alphaproteobacteria; order Rhodobacterales; family Rhodobacteraceae; genus CACIJG01. The sequence continues at coordinate 123,726 of CACNDI010000001.1, read as the reverse complement.
TAGCATAAACAGCTTTTCTGACAACAAAACGCTAGGGTTATTATCGAGTAATAAATCCAAGATAAACCCCATCAACGCTGCTGTAAGTGTTTCTGCAATCGCAGATAATATACTTGCCACTGCAGCTAAACCTATTACAAAATGGCTGCCGCTCAAGCACCAGTAACAAAACTTTAGAAGGCTATCAGGTGGCGTCCCCGATGACTCTTTTAGATGATCTATGGAAAGATACGGCACTCTCAATTTTTCTACTCTATTTGAACTGAATTTTCGTTAATTTTACATACAGCATAAGCTCTGATAATTAGCTAGGCTTAAATTTAAAAATTTCTAATTGATTTTATTAGATTTATTCCTCTGCTGGTAAATAGTACTAGATTATGTAAAGGGTCCCAATCTGTAAAGTGGGTGTGCCCAGAGGGGTACGGTATGAGAGGGAACCTTAGCCACTTCTCTCTTATTATAAACTTTACGTTATTGTTCAGTGCTCATAAAACCTAGAGCTACATCTTTTTCAGGATGGTAATTATCGTAGGTATGCTTCATGGCTTTCAAAGACTCAAGGGGAATATCAGGACCATGTTCTTTCATTAATGCTTTTACGCCCCGTTCAATTTGCGACCATTGGGTTTGAGACAAGTTTTCAAGTGGTCCATACACTTCTTTTAACAACGCATAGGTTTTATTCAATTGCGAATTTTCTGACACCGTTATTTCCTATCTGAAGCTAATTTTAGCATAACCGAGCGGCACCTTAAAGTAGGCTCTCACAACTTTGCAAGAAGTAGCTTTAATGTGGACTAAAATGGGATAGATAATGTCATGTATTTTTAAGTTTTTGATTTATATGTAATTTTTTTGATTTTTTGGCGGAGGAGGTGTCCTCAGTAGGAGTTCATAAGTAATTGTAATATATGCGTTTTTTATATTTATATTCTTTCATCCCACATTTGAACCCACATTTAAATATAATAAATTCTGTGTTTCTTGAAAAAGGTGTTAGAAAATAATGTAGTTAAAAGAAGACTACTTTTTGGGGGCCCGTCTTTATTTTTCAAGGGGATATAAAATGCAAAACGATAATACAATTACTTTTGATGATGAGGAAATAATCATCAGGCTAAAGCCGGAAATTCTAGAGGGACACGGGTGGACAGGAGATCTATCAATAAATTTTGAAGTCTTTGACAATAATCCCTTAAACAATGAACAATATTTAGCGGTTTTCAAATTAGCAAAAATGATGGCGTCACTGCCATTATTCATGGAGAAAGACAATCAACTAATGGAGAGAGTTGGAGTTCTCTATGATCAAATTGAATCAGAAGATCAAATTTCTGGAGTTGTAACCGGGGTAAGGCCTCCTGTGAAAGCGAGTAGCTCCGAAAAAAAACCAAAGTCGGTAAAAAGAAAAGGCAAAGTTATAAATATCAAGGACTTCAAAAGGAAGTAATTTAAATTTTCTTTTCTTAACAAACTAGTTGACTTTGAAATAGTTATTGTTAATGTATTGTCGTTATTTTCAGACAGGTATATTGTACCTGTCTTTTTTTTTCTGCATTTTTCTATCTATATGTGTGTGCATGTACATTCACGCTCATCACTTTCCTTGAGCTTTTGTGAAAGGAAAGTGATGAGCGCTAGAATGTACATACACCAACACACTCTGTTTCATCTCTTTTCGTTGACACAACAAACGTATTGGAGATGTACATGCCTGATGAAATCTTAAAACTTGAAGAAGAAATAATTCGTGACGAGGAGTTTATCTCTCAATTGGATAACAGCGAATTTCGTTCTTTAAGAGAAATTGTCACTGAAATCATTGAAACCCTTTCATTAAATACCAACCATTAATAGGAGAGAACTATGAATAGTAATGATCGAGTTTATTTAGATTGCCCATACGAGGAAAAAGATCTTTGTAAAGGAGCTGGAGGTCGATGGGATCCTGATGCACGAAAGTGGTATGTCCCACAGGGTGATGACCCAAATCGCTTTAAAAGATGGCTTCCTAAAACAAAAGCTAAAAAACAACCTCTTTTAAAAATTGTGGAGTAATTTAGATGCAGGATGATGAGGAACAAGAACCTTTCACAGCCTACGACTATTGGGAAGAGGTTTACGAAGATACGATGGAGTATCTGAGATACATGATGCAAACAACCCGCGAAGATGCTTCCATAGATTTTAAGGAGAAGCTTGCAGATATCACTGAGATTAAAAAGCAAGATCCCAAGTTTCATCGCTTCTTTTATAACAGTGGGCGTTCCTTAGATGAACTTGCTTACCTCATGATGAACCCAAGTGACCGTGAAGAACTTTACCATTAATTACAGAAAGGATGATCTCTATGATTAAAAGCTACGAGCAATTCAAAAGTAAAATCTTTAACAACAAGGATCAGTTAAGAGATATGCTCAACATTCTCTACAACGTGGATAAGCTGCGTCCTATGGTTATCGATGCGTGTAATGTTATTGAACAAGTCGAGAGAGAGAAGATGAACCAAAAGGTGAAAAAAGCCCTTCTCATTATGAGTGTCGACCAACACGATAAAAGAAAGGCTTCTTGACACTGATCTTTAAGTTATTAGTCAAAATGGCATATCAACCTAAAAGTTGATGTGCCTACTAGTTTTTATAAATTTGTTATTTTGGATTTGTTTAAATATCATAAATAAATTGGTATTTTGAAGATAAGGGGTAATTTAAATGGCAGAGATAAAAGCATATACAGATGGTGCTTGTAGTGGAAATCCGGGACCTGGAGGTTGGGGAGTTTATTGGACAGAAGTAAAAAACGGAAATACCAATGTAGAAGAATTCTATGGGAGTAGTATCGAGACCACTAACCAAAGAATGGAACTTACTGCTGCTATCGTGGCTTTAAAAACCCTCAAGGAAAAAAATAAGAAGTCCATAACGATTTTTACAGACAGTAAATATGTCATTGATGGTATTACCTCATGGGTGAAAAATTGGCAAAAAAATGGCTGGAAAAATTCAAAAGGAAAAATAGTTGAGAACCTAGATCTTTGGCAGGAATTATATAATCTGTCGAAAACATCAACAGTTTGCTGGGAATGGGTTAAGGGGCACGTTGGTCATCAAGGTAATGAAAAAGCAGATGAACTAGCTGTTAAGGGGAGAGATGAGGTTAAAGAAGTATAGAAAAAGTTGTTAAATGAATTATTACGATAAGGAACGAAAATGTTTGGAATTTTTAAGAGAGATAGTAGTCAAGGTACTTACTCTGGCGAAGTAAGAAATGGTTTAGCACATGGATTTGGTAAGTACGAGTTTGAGAATGGAAGTAGCTATGAAGGTGGATTTCTTTTTGATGAATTCCATGGAGAAGGAGAATTCACTTTTTCTCATGGAGGGGTCGTTAAAGGGAAATGGACAAACGGATATTTCTATGAAGGAGTCCGAGAATTTATAAATGGCGATAAATATGAAGGTGAGTTTTTAACAATAAAAGAGGACAGTGGTCAGTTCCACATTGTTATGCATGGCAAGGGAAAACTTTATCGTTATGAAGAAGGCAAGTGGTTTTCAGGTTATTGGAAAGATGATGATTTAGAAGAATCTGTTGACGATTGGGATGTAGGCGATATTTAATCGACCCCATGTTTTAAAGTCTTTTATTTCGATGTTAACGTAAGATATCATAAAAATCCTTAGAATAAGAAGGACGACAAGTGAAAATAATCCGAACTTTGCTCATTGTATTCGCTTTATTTGGCGTATTTGGCTACGTATTTTATTTTTTATTTGAATGGCAAATAATTGGACAATTTCAAAAAGATGTTGATTGGCTTTTTTGGGCTTGTGTGAAAATTCTGCAGGTCTGGGGAGACTGGACTGGCCTTGGATATAACCTTCTCAACATTCTTATCTTTATAATTCTTCAACCGGTTTTAATATTGCTATTTTTTGTGCTATGGCGATTGGAGGTGTCCAAACACAAAAGATCAAAGCATTAACTTATTTGGTTAATTTCATGATAGCTCAAAAAAATTTAATAAATCAGAATTTGATCACGTTAGTAAGCAACTTTTTTTTATCATCTTTGTTGATCGTAATTTATACAATGCCGGTGTTCAGTGGAGATAGTGACTTTGAGAAAATTAAGAGATCTGCTGAAGCAGGAATATCTAAAAGTCAATTTGAACTAGGTACGATATACTTAGAGGGGAAGTATGGTGTAAGAAAAAGTACGGAGGCAGCAGTAAAGTGGGTACGTCTTGCCGCATCAACCGGAGATCCTAAAGCTCAAATTTTGCTTGCAGATCTAATTCGTAGGGGAGAGGGGGTTCAAAAGGATATTAATGAAGCAATCATTTGGTACAAATTAGCTGCAGAAAATAAAAACCCAAAAGCTTATGCAAGTCTTGGTCAAGTTTATTTGGAGGGAGACGGAGTTGTAAAAAACATTTACGAAGCTATCAAATGGCTTAAACTCGGCGCAAAATCTGGTGATCCCTACTCGCAAATAAGGTTAGGAGATAGTTATCTGGCAGGGAGAGGGGTAGAAAAAAGTAAAGCGGAAGCTGAGCTTTGGTATGCGAGAGCTATGCAAAATTTGGAAGACGAACGTATTCTGAGACAAGGCTATGCTTACTTTTCTGGAGTTGGTGTTGAAAAAAACCTTATTATCTCTTTTCGAAAATTTGCAGAAATTGCAAAACGAGGCAACCCAGTTGGGCAGTATAGGGTTGGTTTAGCGCTTTATGAAGGTCTTGGTATTCCCAAAGACCAACAAGAAGCAATCAATTGGTTTAGACAAGCATCAAATCAAGGTAATATCTCTGCAAAGCATGCTTTAGCTATGGCCTATTTTAATGGTGAGGGTGTTAGACAAGATAGGTTGAAAGCTATCGAAATGTTTAAAGTTGCTGCTCTTCAAAATAATAGTGACAGCATAGTTATTTTGGGATCACTTAATGAAAATGGAGAGGTTCTTGAAAAAAGTTTTGATAAGGCTTTCTATTGGTATAACAAAGCTGCAATGCTTGGTGATGCAAAGGGGCAATACTTAACCGCGAAAGCTTTGAAAAATGCAATAGGAACTGAGAAAGATCTTACTAAATCTTTTGAATGGTTTGAGCTATCGGCAGACCAGAACCTTCCGGAGGCTAAGTTGGAATTGGCTTATGCTTACAGAGAAGGTTTAGGAGTTGAAAAAAATGCAACAGAGGCATTTAAGTGGTTTCTTGCCTCCGCAGAAGATGGCGATAGAACAGCTCAAAATGAGGTTGGTAAATCTTTGAGAGATGGTAGTGGCACACCGAGGGATGCCAAAGGTGCTTTTAAGTGGTTTGAAAAATCCGCTAATCTTGGCGATCGAGATGCTATGACCAATCTAGCGTTGGCTTATCTTGATGGCCAAGGAGTAATAAGAGATATCGAAGCAGCAATTACTTGGTTAGAAAATAGTTCCTCGAGAGAGGAACCTAGAGCGGATTATCATTTGGGCAAAATGTATGCCTCTGGAACACACCTAGAAAAAAACGAAAATGAGGCATTTTCTTTAATTCGTCGTGCTGCGCAAAAAGGACTGATGGTTGCTCAACGGGAATTAGGTGAATTTTATAAAAAAGGAATTGGTACTGATCAAAACTTAATTGAGAGTTTTAAATGGATAAAAAAGGCTGCTGAGCAACAAGATAGGCGAGCTTATTATTTGCTTTCGCAAGCATATTTTAAAGGAGAGGGAACAAAGAAAAATAATGAACTAGCACTCTCAAATGCAAAAAAAGCACTTGCTCTAGGTCTCGAAGAAGCCTCATTTTTGATAGATGTCTTATCTTCTAGTACAAATACTAAAACCGAAATAATTGCTCAATCTGAGAATGGCTTAAACTTTGGAAGTTATCACGCTCTTATAATAGGCAATGACGACTATCAAAATGTCTCTAAACTAAATACCGGAGAAATTGATGCAAGAGCTGTTAACAAAATATTAAAAGCAAAATTTAATTTTAAGACTACTCTTATGATTAATAAAGCTCGTGCTGATATATTAGATGCCCTTTTTAGTTATAGAACTAAATTGACTGAGAAAGATAATCTATTAATTTTCTATTCAGGACATGGTGAAAAGGATCAAAAGACGAATAGAGGATATTGGTTGCCTATAGATGCCGATCCTGTGAAAAAATATACTTGGATCTCAAATAGTACTATTTTAGATGAGTTGGGCGCGATAGATGCCAGACATATTTTGTTAGTAATAGACTCATGCTTTTCCGGCTTATTTGCTGAAAAACGGTTGCGATTAGAAGATGGTTTAAAATCTAACCAGAGAGAATTGCTTGAGCAAAAAAACCAACTGAAATCCCGATGGGTGATGACTGCGGGTGGTGATGAACCAGTATATGATGCTGAAAAGGGAGAGAATTCTCTTTTTGTAAAGTACTTCTTAAACGCTTTAGAGAGTGTTACGACCCCCATAACGGCTATGCAACTTTTTGATGGCAGCATAAAATCAAATGTTGGGCTTAACAGTAAGCAGGTGCCTACTTATACGCAAATTCAGAATGTCGATAGTCGCGGAGGCGAGTTTATTTTTGCGCGCTCTAAAAATTAAATGTGGACCCTTTAGGATATAAAAAGTAAATCTTTTCAGGTTTCCAATCACCATCGCTATCAATCGCCACTTTATCGACTACGCCATCCTCGTTTTCATCAAGAAGCCATCGAAAAGCGTAAATTCCATTGTCATCGACTGAGACAGTTCCAAGTCCATCAATTATGCGATTATCATTTCTATCAAGGGATATTCGCCACTCATTATCAATAGAATTTCTTGAGGAAATAATATTTGCGTAGCCATTATCGTTTGCATCAATGTAAAACTTTCCATTTCTTTGCCAAATAGGAGTTGCCGTTTTAATTTTATCATTATTGTTATCCGATAGATCATCTGCGATTGATAAGACAGATTGATCAATAATTTTATTGCCTAATTGAATTTGTACTGCTCGGGAAAACAGAGATCTTGGTACCGCCATAAAATCGGCAACCTCATTTTTTAAGGTTGGTTCACCATTTTTTAATACAGTAAAGTCAATTAGTTCGCTTTGAACTTCTTTTGTATTATCATCGGATGCAAAGACATATTGAATATAGTCTAGCCCTTCGGGTCCAATAACTGTATAGGGTCCAAGTGATTTCACTTCACCTCTTTTTATTGGTTTTCTATCTAATATAACTTGTTTTTCGCCTTTAGAGTCTTGATAGATCAAAGTGACTATGCCGTTGCCTAAGCCTTTAATTTGAATTTCCAATTTTGCGCCAGTGACAACAAAGTCTCCTTTATTAAGTTTATATGTAAGATTTTTGTTGAGATACACGGTTATCCCGAGATCTCCTTCTATACTATCAGATAATGTTCGGATCGGTTGCGACCCAAGGTGAATACTCTTCTTTCTCAACGAGTTTTCTTTTTCAATAAAATCGCCAACATTTGCCATCTTCACAGCACTTATTGCCTGTTGTAATTTATCACTCTGTTCGAACGACGAATAGAAGTCTCGCGCTAAATTATTATTACTTGTCACCTGAAGTTGATAAGCACCAGTAGCAAATAAAACGCCAAATGCAGCAATTGATGCAGCAATAGCAGTACGTCCAAAGTTTCTGAAGAAAAAGCCAATATTGGTTCTCTCATCTAAACTTTCTTCTTGCTCAATTCTCTTTTTTCTTAGTCTTGCATAGAACAACTCAGGCATCTCCTTTTTTTCCTGGGTATGTTTAAGCATTACAGTATTTGCCAATTGGAACTTATAAATTCTAGAATTTAGTTCCTTGTTATTTTCTCGGGCTTTCTCTAGTTTATTTGCAAGATCTTGAGTGGCCTCGCCATCAACAAATTGCATAATCTGTTCGTCTGTAAAGTCCATGCTACTCATTCCTCATTCGTGTTCTGTAATTGTTTATGTAAGCAATTGGAAAATGACTTTTTTGCTCTAGCAAGTAGAGGTAGAAGAGTCCCAAGTGGCATACCTAAAATTTTACTCATTCTATCGGTGGTCATTGGTTTTCCAGATTGGTCATTACGTCCATTAATTTGCAAATAGAAAACTTGATATTGCTTTTCACTCAATTTTTTAAGACAGGTCTCGTAAGCAATATTGGTGTAAACCTCTTCAGATACATCTACATTAAGATAGGCATCTGACATATTTCTAATATCTGTTAAAATAACGTCATAATTTTTTTTACGTCGACCCTTATCAATATAAATTCTTTCTAAAATTGTTCGTGCCCACGCTAGGAAATGCTTCCCATCAAATTGGTTCATTTTCTCTATGCATCGAACGCATGTGTCATGAACTATTTCTTCAGCTTCACTTTCGTTTCTGTAGCCGTTTTTATTTTGAAGGAAAAAAATTCTATCAAATAGCTTTTGATAGACCTCCTTAAGTTGATCCTCTATGAAAACTTCCCAATTTGTTTTGCGGTTCAATACAGTAACCTCGAATCATTTTGTTAAAAATCTTCAAAAAAATAGGACAAACTTTTTTTTTTAACAACTGCAATAAAATCCATTCCTCATTCGTTAAGTACTATTAAACGCATAAAAATGGGTGAAAAACATGGATAAATTTATAGTCTTCGCAACTATTTTTTTTCAAGGTGAAGTTAAGCAATTGGAATATAAGGCGATCGATTTTTCTTCGAAGAAGGAATGTTATGAATACATGACCAAACATGACAAACATTTTGGTGAAGTCGTAGATGGTATTAGAAATAGTATTCAACCCTCGGGCAGACTTCTTGTTATAGGGTGTTCCGCCCGCAAAGACGTTATTCGAAGTGACTCTGGTGAATGGAAGTAATTGGATGAGGATCATACCTTACACACTAATAGCATACACACTGCGTCTTGATGAGTGGGTGATATATGGATGGCTCTATATTAATTATTTTTATCTCTAATTAAATGGGAAAAGGATCTACAAAATGAGTTTGATAATTTTATTTGCTTCAATTCTTATTGAGGGCGAAACCAAGAATTTGAGTTATAAGCCAGCCCTCTTTAAAACACACAGGGAGTGCAAAAGTTACTTATCAAAAGAAAATGATCTCGTTTTTGAGACATTGGAAAATCATATTAAAAAGTTTTATCCAGATGGCACCATCCTATACGTAGACTGTGCCAAAAGAAGCGACTTTCAAGATCAAAATGGTCTTGTGTAAATATTTTTTTTTAAAACACAATAATTGTCCTGCCTAATTCGTTTAATGAAATAGGTAACAAAAAAGGGAGAAAATTATGAGTGTTATCATTGAAAATAATTTTTCAAATCATGCCATCAAACGATCACAGCAAAGAGGAATAAGGCCATGGGTTGTAAACTTTATTTTGGAATATTCTGACAAATATAAACACGCGAATGAGAGTTGTATTTCACAATTTATTTCCAAACGTAAAGTTAAAAAATTGATTCAAGAAAATGTGCTTTCCCCAGCAAAGGCGGCATTAATAGACGGCGTGGTAGTTATTGCAAAAGACGATACCATTGTGACCGTCTTCCATAAAAAAATACGATTTCGAAAGTAACTTGGGCTAAGGAGAAAAAATAATGGAAGTAAAAGTTCCGATAACAAAGCCATCATTAATAGATAGTTTGCCTAATAATGTCATTGAAGCAGAGGAAGCGATTAATAATCTTTTAGAGATTAAATTTTTTGGATTCATGAATTTTATTGATCTGGTCTTTTGGTGGTGCGTTGATGTTTTGAAAGTATGGGGAGATTTAACGGGTCTTGGGTATAATCTCATAAACATTTTAATTTTCATCCTGCTACAACCATCTCTAATCTTACTTTTTTTTACACTATGGCTATTAGAAAGAAATAGAAGGGGAAGATATAATGGTTAGTAATGCAACATGGATCGTCTTTGCTCAACTAATCATTTTTAATCCCCAGGGTAATGGAGATGAAAATGAACTAACTGAGTTTAAACAAAAAGAATTTTCGACGCGAAGTCAATGCTACCAGTTCCTTAATGACAAATATGTGTTCCTGGATACAGCTTTAAAACAGCATGCGCAGAGGCGAAATGGACGAGTAATTATTTTGGGTTGTGGAGATAGAGTGGAACTTAGCAATATCTCGTCACAATACGACCGACATTATGGAAGAGGCTAAATAAATAAAAAAAGGAGAATACAATGCCATTTGATGAGCAAAATTTTGAGTATATAAAAAATGATTATTCCTTAAAAAGAGAACTTATTGCAGATAGTAGAAATAAAATTATTAGACATAGTAATGTTAATAATAAATTTCAAAAACCAATTGGTTTTTTATTAATAGTAGCAACGCTCTTCTTTTTAATTCTTCAGATGGGAATAATTACCCCAATGACGATAATGCAATGAAATGGAAACAGGTACTGTTGGCCACATTATTAATATACATCCTTGGAATTGATGAATGGATAATGTATTACGCATCATACGCAGACTATTGTTATAAAGTTGAAAAATTCTATAATTACCCTGTAAAGCCTGGGCCAGTACTATCTTGTTTTTCTAATGCCTCATTACCGCTAGGGAGGTAGATCTTTGACTTATAAAAATGTTATGAAATAGGAGCACCGATGTTAAAATTTTTTAAAAAGCGCAATAATGAAACAACTGAGAGTATTAAAGATAAAGAGGAGCACTTTATTCCGAAAAGTTACAATGAAGATGAGGTCAGGGTCTTTTATGAAGGTGAAGTTCTATCTCCTGAGTACACAGCAACCACACTCGTTTTCACTGAAGACGGTGACATTAGGGAAGATTTCAATAATCAAAGTTACCCCTACCACAACTTATTTCCTGACGGGAAAGGGAAACTTGTTTATAAATTCGGGGATCAAACTCTAGAGGAATATGAAGGAGATTTCCAGGCAGGTCAATATCATGGTGAGGGAAGGTTGGTTGACCGGTATGGCGAAATATTTGAAGGCAAGTTTGTCGAGAATAAGTTTTCAGGTAAATAATTATAGTAGAAATTGTTAGGTTATTATTTCACAACCCCAGAAAAGTTCAAATCTATTCCTCAATAACGAGGTGTTTAAGTTCGTGCATATCAGGATTGTCTCGTAGTTTTTGTAAGGCCTGATGCTCAATCTGCCGGACGCGCTCATGCGATATTTTGAATATTTTTGCGATTTGATGGAGTGTCCACGTCTCTTCGTTTGGCATATCAATTCCGAAACGCATTTTTAAAATCAAAAATTCACGTTGGGTTAATATTTTTGATTGCCTTGAAACTTTTCCAGTCATCAATCTACTCCTAATATTTTGGTGCCTTATATTTTTGATGAAAACCAAAATAGTACTTACCTATCATAAATACCGTCTCTGATAATTTTGTGATAGTTCACGAAGACTTCCTCGAATGAAAGGTTTTTATTCTCCGTTTTCAATAAATCATCATTTTTAAGCATGATCGTTTTGCCTCGCGTCTTCCTTATTGTTTCGAGTTGATATCGAGCATAATTAATTTTTTTTGTGCCTTCAAATTTGAATGGTAAAATACAAAAAGACGTAATTTCTTGCTCCTTTTTTGCTTGGACTTTTAAAAGCTTGATAAAGAAATCACCACTTTCTCCTCCCAAACCAACAATGTTGTAAATTTTCTGATTTTCGAAGATTGTTAATAATGTTTTACCTGCTTCATCGATAGTCTCAAAAGTATCCTCTATTAATTTTACTAAACCTGAGTTACTTAAAATCTTAAAAGTATCTAATTTCTTTCGAGAAGAGAGGGACTCTATTGCTTTGCGCTCTAATTTTTTTTCAAAATCTGATTTAACAAACAAGAGACTGGTCGGAGGCAGTGTCGATGTTTCGTTTAAAAAAAACATAGTGCTAAGACCTGTTGACCCTATTCCATAGACTCCTTTAGATTGTTTCATGTCAAGATCTTATACTAATTTACATAGGGTTTATTTACTTAAGATTTTTTTAAAGATAGGAATGGGTATGTTCAATTTCAGGGTCTTGCTCTAGTAACCACCGCCATACACTTCTGCAAGCACGTGTATCTGCTAATGCCCGATGTGCTTTCCCCTCCCAACTATATCCGATGTGATTAGTCGCATTAGAAAGGCTTGACCCTTTGACTATTTTCATATGGCTTTGGTATGCTCTAAGAGCACAGCAAATTTCTAAGGCTTGACCCAGTTTGTCTGGAAAGAATTCGGTATCATAATCATAATTATAAATTACGAGTTTTTTTCCTCTAATTAGGTTATTTATTTTAGGTATAAATTCCTCGATTGTTCCATAAGTTTTAACCATCTCATTAGTTATTCCATGTATCTTAGTTGCCTCTTCTGGAATTTCTCTTTCTGGATTTACTAGCGTATCAAGCAGGACATTTCCCTCATCATCGATAATTGATATTTCTACAATCTTATTTTCCCAAGCAGGTACACCAGTGGTTTCAGTATCCAAGTAGACGAATTCTCTTTCTTTTTGTTCTTCTAATACCTTCTCAACAAGGCTTTCAAAAGACTGTTCCAAGCTATCATCTGAAAACAATAGACGAGATTGATTATCTAAACTGTCAGTTAAAGCTTTTTTTGCTCTTGAAAACTTACATTTAAAAGTGTCTAAGCAAACTATGTCTCTTCCACCCATTCGAACATACTCTGGATTAAAAAATCGCTTGATTTTTCTCTGTGTCTTAAATTCAATTTTCTCTGATCCCTTAACTTCATAAGCGATGATCACTTGCCAATCATCTACACCTGCGTATTTGTGCTGATTGAGGGTTTCAATATTTTTTTTAAAATCTCTGGATGAGCCTAATTTCAGGAAACCACCTGAGGAGGATCCTGCTATATAAAGATTTGTAAAATTTAACTTTCTAAGAAGAAATACTGGTGATGAAGTTCCACATTGATAACAGTGACCACTTCTCAATCTGATGGTATGTCCTGCCTTTTCGCATGGCAAACCTCCCACAATAACCCACTTTTCTAATGCTCTTATAAGTTTGCGCCAATCTGGTTTTTCTAGGCCATTTGCGTCGAGAACCGCACCAAATGGAACTCGATTGCTTTCAAGAAATCGTTCTTCCTCAATAGTTAATTGTGTCAATTTTGATTCCTAATACTTTAACTTCTTAAGTTAACAATAAAATATAAAAAAGTGCTATAGTACTTTTTAACTCAAAGAACAGATTGCTAGATATAATCAATACTAGTATAAGCAGTTAAATTAAATAGTCAGAAAGTAGACAATGTTTATATTAAACTTAATAGGTAGGCTAATTTATGGGCCTGAATTTGATGACCTAATGCGTCGAGCAAACCGAAAACGTAGTCGTAGATCACGCAGACGACGTTAAACAAGTTCTATTTCTCAAGCTATTCAAAAAAACCCGATCAATATTTAAAAGGTGCATAGAAATTAATACCCAATAATATGGGGTGTTTGCGGTTGCAACATAAGTTAGTCGAATGTGATACTATTTTTCTAGCCGGTATGAAGAAGTCGGTAAAATTTTTGGAACTATATCTTCTTTATTAAAAACCCATCGACACAAGTTTGTTTCGAAAAAAAAGTTTTCGTCCAGAAAGTCTACTAATACCCTCTCATCGAGTTCTGTCATTTTAATAAAGTCAGCATTACTATAAACGAACTTTCGTAAATGTCGTGAATTTGATGCTAACCTGCACTTATTCAATGCTTTTCTAAAGGTCGGTGTTGCCCAAGTAGTAGAAAACTTCCTGTTTCTTGCCATTAAACTCGACGTACTTTTGTCATAAAGGCGTCTATCTTTGTTTCTATCCTCTAACGTCTCTACTATTAGTTTTTTTTCGTTTGCCGTTAAGTTGCTTAAAGTTTTTGATGCATGATGGGTAGGATTATTTTCATCCTGAAAATAAAAAGTTTTCATTAACTCTGTTTCGTATTTGAATTGCTGTGTGAAAAGATACTTTAGGTCCTTAAAAGATGCATCAAATAGCTTTTGAAACTCTTTCCTACGTTTTAATAGTTTATCAAACTCACTGCCATTTTTATTCATTCAATCTCAATCTCGATATGGACTTTCAAGAAAAGCCCTTGAAGTTTTTTCATAGTCAAAAATATATGATTTCTTCAATATTATTGCCATCTTTTTTCTGCCCACTTATGAGGTATATCTATTTGATCCTATTCAACTATTTAATCGATAATTTTGTGCAGCGACAATTTAAAAATCATAAAGCATGGTAAATCTTCAATTAAAAAAGGTGTTTTCCACAACAATCCTTTATCCTAAGTCCAGAAAAGCAAGGGCATTTGGTTCCTTTTCTCAGACCTGTTTTTTTAAAAGCACGTTCGTTAACATAAAATTGCAGATCACTTTCAACTAAATTTTTACAAAATGCTTTTGCTTCGCGAATATATTTTTCGCTTTCCAATATGATGACAAGATAAAACTCCACCAATTCTATCAAAATGTCATCTGTTAACCCCAAAATATTGCTAAGTTCAGGGTCCACTTTAAAGGGCTTTTTTGCAGACATAACAAAGTTAAAAACCATATCCCCAAATTCATTCAATTCAGAGCTTTGGTTTGAATGTGCTGTCATTGAATCAAAAAAGTTAGGGTGGGCAAAGTTGGATAAAATGTTGTATGAATTTTTGGTTCCTATTACCTTTCGATCTAGTTTCTCAATGGCTGTCAATATGTTTAATGGTGTAGTGTCATATGCATTTCTAGTTTCCAGGTTACGTAGTCTTACTCCCCTAATGTCATTTATTTTCAGTAGTTGTTCTGGGTCGATAGATGTCTGACTATATCCCCTTACAATCTTTGGCATGATAGTGCGTTCAAGAATGGTAAGTGCAGCATCATCATCATCTGATTTTGGTAGCGAATAATTTTTCATTAGCCGGGTATAATAATAGAAGATCGCCACTCTTTCGATTATGCTTCTATGAATAATGCTTTTAAGTAATGCATTCCCTTCCCTTGAGAATTCGAAGTAACTTGAGAATAATTTATAAATATTTACTCTTTTTGAAATAAATAATTTTTTCAATGTTAAGTAAAAATTCATTCTCAAGGAAATTTCTACATACTCTTTATTTTTACCTGATATGAAATTATCAAATTGGCTATAAGAAAATTCAGCTTCTGAAAAGTTTTTTTCTTTAGCTAATAAGGCCTCAAGTATTGCAATTTTTTTTGAAATTTTAATCTGAGACTTGGTCATTAAATCACAAAATTTATTTTTAAGAGTGTTCTTTTTTAGAAAGTATCCAATTTAATAATGTGTGACAAATGTAGCTTACGGTCAGAAATCCAAACGCAATCAGAAGCGCCACAAAAAAAGGCAAACTATCTTCGTTTATACTTAGTGTCATAATTACTAGCGCAAATCCACCACCAAAAAACCAAATAACTGCTAAAAGAAGCCTTCGAATTATTTCTATTAATCTATCCATCAGATTTTATTATAATTTAAAAATCTTAAAATAGGAGTCAGTTCGTTAATTGAATGAAAAGAATAAAGGGTAGGGGAAAATATGACTAAATACAGGTTTGACTGGAAGGATGTTATTCATGGGTCGATTGAGATAGAGGCAAACTGTGGCAATGATGCTGAAGAAATATTGATGAATATGTCTTTAAAAGACTTGCTTAAAAACTCCCAACATAATTCAGATAAAAATGAGAGAGAGATACGTTTTGCTGATGCTGGTCAATTTTTAGAAAACATGGATAAGGAGGAGTGGAAACAATTAAAACCGCATTTGTGATCAATAGATGAAAGTCTTTAATTTGCTCGCAGGGTTATTACTCATAGTCAGTCCGTCATTGGCACAAGATAGCATTGCACTAAATAAAAAATTTAGTTTGCAAGGAACAACCCTGATTTACAACAGTAATCTTTCTGTTGATCCTAATCTAAACTATATCACCTTCGATGATGTGAAGGTCTTCAAGCAGTATCTAGATAAGAATGACATAAAAACTCTTCGCCTAACATCAAAAGGGGGACAACAGGGAGCAATGCTTGATATTAAAGATTTAGTCTTGAAGCATAAACTTGATACGGAAGCAAAAGGAGAATGCGAGAGTGCTTGCTCAATTATCTTCATTGCTGGCCAAAAAAGAAGTGTCATAGGTAAAGCGAAATTAGGGTTTCATACAACTTTCACTAAAATCGATCACTTTGAAAAAAGAAAGAAAATAGTAGAGGGATATGACGATAGGCTAGACTATGAAAATACTATTGCTTATTTCTCAAAAGTTTCTGCTGTAAACGAAATTGTCTTTTTTCAAACACAGGGAATTGATATTTATTTTGCTTTGAGGGTGTTAAAAGTGCATCCTCTAGACATGTGGTATCCAAAGCATAAAGATCTCATTGATTATGGAGTAATAAACTAAAAATTTATTATTTTGGCATGGGTTATGCTTTCCCAGATTTATGTCTTTAGATTTAAATTCTGCAACAGGTATGTTCCTGGGACTTGCTATTGGGGATGCGATGGGCTCTCCAATCGAGTTTGAAAAACCTAGACCACGAGACAACTATATAAGGCGTTATCAATCTGGTGGTTTTCACTCTGTAAGCAAAGGAGAGTTTACAGATGATACTTCAATGGCATTAGCGATGGCTGACGCATTGATCGAGAGTCAAAAAACTAACGGTTACCCTTTTGATGGGCATATGATCATGAACAATTTTCTTGATTGGCGTTATAACGGCAAATTTTCTCCAAGAGAAAAGTGCTTCGATGTTGGGCTTACGGTTAACGGTGCTCTTTGGAAATATAAAGAAGATAAGACCACACCCTTTACTGGTTGTACGCACTACAAGTCAGCAGGAAATGGAGGGTTAATGCGTTTGGCTCCGGTGCTTATTGTTGCAAAAAACAAATCAGAGGCTATTTATCTCGCCAGAGAAAGTACACGCCTGACCCACGGTGCAGAGGAGGCCTTGATGTACAGTGAGATATTTGCTGAAGAGGTTTGGGATGGTCGTATTTTACCACAATATGTAGATTACAGACACCCATTAGACATTGATAGAGATGATGTGTCTTCTGGAGGGTATGTAAAAGAAACATTCCAAGCTGCTTGGTGGGCTTATCAAACCACAGATAGTTTTGAGAACTGTATAATAGAGGCAATTAATCTTGGTGATGACGCTGATACGGTAGGTGCGGTGGCAGGGATGATTGCTGGACGAATGTATGGTTTTGATGCAATTCCAAAATGGATGGTTGAGGGTCTTCAGTGGAGTGAGCATTTAATCGATGTTTCGAAAAAGTTAGTTCTGTTGAACTAAGACACAATGATTAAAGGGGGTCTATAACTGAGAAGCGTAGGAATGTACAGTCAAAGACCCCAAATCCCACAAATATACCTGTCTAATGTGTAAAATTAATACTGAGTAAAAAACATATCTTTCTTAACGCAATAAAAAATGTTGGATGTTCGTTTAGTAGCTTAAGAACTATAAAAGGACAAAATATGTTTAATAGAAATTTTTTTAAATTTATTTTAATTGGATCTTTCGGACTATTATTAGGATGTGTGACGGGTGAGGATTCAGATAATGGGTTCTCTAAGTTAAAAGATGGTGAAATCTCCAAGTTTGATAATCAGAATAATGGACAGGTTTCTCCTAAAAAGGTTGAGTTTTTTGTGGTAGCAAAATTGAAATCAGTAAATAAACAACCGCTTGAATATTTGGAATTTAAAGAAAAAAGATTTTTAACTAAAGGAGATTGCCAAGCGTGGATGAATGAAAATTATGCAATGCTCAATGTAAGTTTGCGCAAACATTTACTGAGAAGGAAAAAAGGTTATTTTGTTGACGTGGTAAGTTGTCACAAAACCAGTGGTTTTATCCCTAAAACCAACTCTGTCATTTATGAAATTTAAGCGCTTTAGAGTGGCTTAAAAATGATCAAGTCAATCGACATAATCTACATTATTGCAATAATATATATCGCCATCTTATACACACTATCTTTTTAAATGGGTTAGCTAAGAAAGATATTTTTTGAATTAAACCAATTGAGAAATTTTCTAGCATCTATAACATTGTGTAAAAAGAGCAGTAAAAAGGCAAAATCATGAAATTTATTTTTGCATGTTTGTGGATGTGTATTTTATTTGCAACGCCATCAATCGTATTGGGATGGACATTAATCGGCACTGGACCAGATCGAATGAAGCAATACTTTCAATATGTTGATTTTGAAAATCTACATAGAGAAAGAGATATTGTGCATTTTTTCCAACTCAGAAAATATTTCAAAAAAACCTATGATAATGAAAAATCTGAAAAAAACTTGTTTAGAGTTAACTGTACTACATTTAAGACTTCTTTGGTGTTAACCTACTATTTTAGTAGTGAAGATGCTGAAGGGAAGCCAACAAGAATAAGACAACCGCTTCGATCTCCTTTAGCGAAAGATGCAAATGAAAAATTCTCAAATGGCAGATTAGTTTGCAGTTTTTTGAACTCTGAAACAGGAAACCTTAGAGATCCCGTGGAAAACAAAAATTCAACCTGATGTCGCTTAGGAATTTTGTATACAAAATTATAAATACTAAAATTAATTTAGGATTTTATCTGACTTGCTTTTTATTTCTTCAGGACTGTTGGTTTCAAGAACAGTTTTGTAACATGTCGGTAGAAGAGGGATATATCAAGTCACTTTGTACATTTGATCAATGTAAATCCATATTTGACAGAGCTTTAAGGGTAACCTAATGAATTATTAGAGAGAATCATCAAAATTTTTTAATCGAGAAAGCACATATGCCCTAAATTTCAATACTGTTTACACTCATTATATAAGGTGATATTTTTTCTCAAGTATAAGGAATTGGTATAATGTCATTAGATATAATTCCAGGTAAAGCAGATCAAAAAGTTAGGCTCATACATGACCCGTCGGTAGTTGGAACTACAACCGGAGGAATTAAGACAGCCGGGCCCCACACGTTAATTCAGATAGAACTCGGACCTAATGAACGCCCCTATAAGCGACTATCATTATTGGAGTTAATTCCAGAGGGAAATCAAGGAATAGAAGAATTAATTGAGACAAGTAGTTTTGCTGGACCAAATAGTTTGAGAAGAATTTTAGCAATCAACAAGCTCAAGGGAGACTTAACAGATGTGCTATATTCCATGGAGTCCAGCAAAACCGATTTTTACGCTCATCAATTCAAACCTGTATTAAAGTTTATTGAGTCGACAAAAGGGCGAATTCTTATTGCGGATGAAGTCGGGTTAGGCAAAACAATCGAGTCCATATATATTTGGAAAGAAGTTCAAGCAAGAGATCGAGGTCTAAGGCTCTTAATAGTTTGTCCCTCAATGCTTCAAACAAAATGGCAAAGTGATCTATTTAATTTATTTGATATAGAGGCCCAAATTCTTGCGAGTAAAGAAGTTTTAAAATATCTTGAACAAACACAAGTGAAGCCAAATACCACTTCTTTTAGTATTGTCACAAGCTTAGAGGGCTTGAGGCCTAGCAAAAATTACAGAGAAAAGCCAGAGGAAAAGAAAAGCGCTAGAGATAGGGTCGCTGAGCTATTAGAAGAGACAGAATTTGAGAATGACAAATTTATGTTTGACTTAGTTATATTCGATGAAGCTCATTATCTTAGAAACTCGAATACACAATCACATCAATTGGCTCGAATTGCTATAGATGCATCTAGAAATGCAGTTCTTTTATCTGCGACACCTGTGCAAGTGGGATCAGAAAATCTATTCAATTTGCTAAAGCTTTTGGACCCTGAAGAGATTTCGGATTTTAATCAATTTCAGAATATGCTTCAATCAAACGCTCCTATTGTAAAAGCACAGCAGGCTATTTGGGGAATGGAGCCTGATATAAGAGAGTGTGAATCTCACTTAAACTATGCACTTAACACTTCGTATTTTAAAGATGATAAAAACATAAAATCGTTGCTAAATAATTTAGAGAAAAGGAATACTCTTTCACCAAGCGAACGAATTGAAGTAGGACGGGAATTAGAGGCGCGATCACTAATTGGGCACTATATAACAAGAACTAGGAAACGAGAGGTAGATGATAAAAGAGTAGAAAGATTAGCTCAAGTGTTAGCCATAAACTTCTCAGATTTCGAGCGGGACATATACAATAAAGTTACAAAAATATTAACTGAGAATATGCGAGGGAAAAAAGGAGTTTCACTATTTGCTCTGATAGGTCGCCAAAGACAAATGGCAAGCTCACTTGTTGCAGCTTTAGAAGGTTGGAGAGATAAAGAAAGTCTTTCAGATGTTTTTTTATGGGAAGATTTTGGGTTGAACTCTGAATTAAGCTCGGGAGATAAGATCAGTAAAGTAGAGCAAATGGATGAAGACCTTATAAGTATAAATTCCAATGACATAGCTTTACTCGAACAAGATGACTCAAAATATAATAAATTGATGGAATGGCTTGAAAATAGCGATAAAGAAAAGGTGATTATCTTTTCTTTCTATCGTGGAACTTTAGCTTATTTGGAAAGAAGATTGAGTAAAGACGGATTTAAAACGTGTTTAATTATGGGTGGCCAGAATAAAGATCGAGATAAAATTCTAGAAGAATTTAGATCTTCAAGAGGACCAAACATACTTTTATCATCAGAGGTTGGAAGCGAGGGTATAGATCTACAATTTTGTAGAGTAGTTATCAATTTTGATTTGCCATGGAATCCTATGAAACTTGAGCAAAGGATTGGTCGTATTGATAGGCTAGGGCAGAATGCCGAGAGGATATCAATTATAAACTTGGTTGTCGAAGAAACAATAGAGGATCGTGTACTAATGCGGTTATATGAACGCATAGATATTTTCAAGGAAAGCATCGGTGATTTAGAAGAAATTTTAGGAGATATAAACGAGGAATTCTTATTAGATTTATACAATCCTGACTTAAGTGATATAGAAAAAGAAAAGAGAGCTGAGACTAGAGAACTTGCTATTCAGAACTCTAGACGCAACCAGAGAGATGTAGAGGATCAAGCAATAAATTTAGTGGGTTTCTCAGATTACTTGTTAGAGGCAGTAAATACATCTCAAAAACTTGGTCGATGGTTGGCCCCTGAAGAGCTTTTTAGTCTAGTTGAAGATTTCTTTGGATTATTCTATCCCGGAACTACCATTAATCAGACCGATGAAGAAAAATTTATTTATAAAATAGAATTGTCGAGTGATGCCAAATTAAGGCTATCAAATTTTGTAAGCAAAAATCCTTACAGGCAAACACATTTAAATAAATCGGGTGGTCCAATTAAATGCTCTTTCGATCCCAGAAAGTCTGAAAAAGATAGAAAAGATTTAGAATTGATAGATCCCACTCATCCACTTGTTCGATGGGTCGTAGACGAGTATAGCCTATCAGAGCAAAGCCTCCATCCTGCAATTTGTATTGAGGTTGAACATAATAAAGTAGATTTGCCAGTAGGTAGCTATGCTTTTGCAACCCAAAAGTGGACGTTCTCAGGATTTAGAAGTGAGTCTACAATTGCATTTGCTGCAAAGGATTTTAAAAAAAACCATCTTTTGGATAGCCTGGATGCTGAAAAACTGGTTGTTTCGGCCAGTAGAGTGGGTAAAGGAATATCAACAAAAAGCTTAAATGACACATTTTTGAAAGATTCTTTGCGATCATACAATGAGTGCCAACGGTCCATGAAGGATGTGCTAGATCGGAAAGTCCAATCATTTGAAAATGAAAATAATTCCCGTTGTGAACAACAAAGATTGAGTGCGGAAGGATTAGCAAATAGAAAAATAACAAAATTAGAAAGTACTATAAATACACTGAAAGCTAACAAAAAAATTAATCTTATACCTGCCTTTGAGGGTCAAATTAAAAAGCAAAATGAGCTACTTGAGCAAAAGCTTGCCAGAATAAGAACGAAGCAAGAAACAGATATTGACTTAGTTGATGAACTTGTAGGTGGAGTTATAATTATAACTTGATCAATTAATAGAGGGAGGAATGTGATGGCTTTTGAATTTTTCAAGAAATTAAAAAAGAAATTATTTCAATCTTCTTCAAAGAGTTTCAAAGAGTCAGAATCGTCTGAAATATCGATCGATAGAAATCAAATTAAAGAAAAAAAAAATAATAGAGGTGAGCAAAAAAAAACAAGGGTAACATACGAAAATCGATCAGAGGAAAACGATAAAGCGCAAACCTATGAAGTGAATATTGGTATTGACTTTGGTACAAGATATTCAAAGATTTGTGTTAGAGGTCCAGGAGACACCAAGGTGTCTATATGTTCAAAAAATACTAGTAATGTCTTAGATGCCACTGTCCCCTCAATCCTATTTATAGATAAAAACGGTGTAATAAGTTTGCCAACATTTGGAACGCCTGAAGATTTTAAAAATAATGAAGTTGGTAAAATAAGTTACCTTAAAATGGCTCTTGTAGAGCAGGAATTTTTGGATATTTCTAACGTCTTTGACGAAGAATTAATTAAAGGTATTAAAAGTTCGATAAACGCTCTTGCGTCGTTTTATTTAGCGCATTTAATAGAATTAGCCAAACAATGGGTTATTGAGCATTGGGCAAGAGATATAGGAAAAAATAAGGTTATTTTTTCATCAAATATTGGGGTTCCAGTAGAATACATGGAAAGCTCCGTTTTGAAAAACGAATTCGCAAATGTTTTTGCAGTTGCTTGGGAATGGAGCGATGCTAGTCGAGTATCTACTAGACTTCAAGATATTGAAGAAAATTACAAACTACTTTTAAAAAAAGTTAAAGTAGAAAAAAGTTATTGTCAGCCTGTTCCGGAGATAAAGGCCGCTGTAGACTCCTTTGCTACCTCGAGAGAAGCAAGAGAAAGAATATATATATTTTTTGATATTGGAGGGGGAACGCTCGACGGTGTAGCATTCCACATTCATAGAGATGATGGTGAAGTAAAAGTAAATTTTCTATCAGGGAGAATTCGAAATTTAGGTGTAATGGTTCTGGCAAAAGATATAAAAGACAAAGTAGAAAGGTATAGTGATACTTCCTTAAATGAAATAGCAAATAACATTGTATTTGACGAGCTTAAAATAAGTAGTGACATCGAACGTTCAGTTGAAGCTTTCAAATCAAAGATATACGATTTTGTAGGATATATAATTAATAGTGCGAGGCAAAAACAGGGATTGAATTGGCTAGAAGATTTAATCAAATCTTCCGATTTGCCTACACCTTATTTCGTGCCAATCAAAGAAAAAGATATACAGCCATTGCCAATCTTTGTGGGAGGTGGCGGTAGCATATCAAAATTTTATTGTGATGCGATAGCAGAGACATACCATCAAAGAAGTCATAAAAATTACGGAATACCTCCCTATGGTTTGACAAAGATTCCCAAGCCAAAAGAATTGGATTTGGGTTCACTAAATAGTACCGAATACCATCGGTTTCTGATAGCTTTTGGATTGAGTATTCGATTTGGAGAAAGCCCTGATTTTACTCTTCCAAGCGAACACGAACCAATCGCCAAGCCTGTTACAAAAGATATTAGGCTAGAATTTGATCAATACGGACATAACCAAAACTAATTTCTTAGAAAATGAATCGACTAAAAGAAAGTAAACCCAGAATAGTGGTAAATCACCGAAATCAGTGAGCTTTTAGATTGAATTATCAAAGCGTACTCATCTTTCTGAATTCTACTGGAAATTGCTTTGACGATCTGTATACTTTTTATATAGTTCACAAGAGATATAGGATGATTTGTAAATAATGACGTTAATCAAATCAAAGAGACGAGTTTCTGACCATGGGGAAGTATTTACGCCAGATTGGTTGGTTGAGGCGATGCTCGATTTAGTTAAAGATGAGACTGAGCGCTTAGATTCTAGGTTCTTAGAACCTGCTTGTGGCAGCGGAAATTTCTTAACTAAAATTCTCAAGCGAAAACTAGCTATTGTAGAGTTAAAATATGGAAAATCCGATTTCGACCGCAAGCACTATGCGCTTTTAAGCCTTATGTGCATCTATGGCATAGAACTGCTGAAAGACAACATAGCTGAATGCCAATCTAAAATATTGGAGCTTTTCGATGCATATCTAAATCTAGACCCTAATCATGATTTATACCGATCAGCGGCTTATGTGCTTTCACAAAACATAGTACACGGGGATGCAATTACCATGAAAGATGCAAAGGGTAGCCCTATTATATTCGCTGAATGGGGTTATCTGGGAAAAGGGAAGTTTCAAAGACGAGACTTTAGGTTTGATGTATTAACAGGTTCGTCCGCTTTTAGCGCTGAAGGTTCATTGTTTGCTGATTTAGGAAGGCATGATCTTTTTCAACCAATTAAGACATATAAACCAATGAGAGGCGCAGAATTATCATCACAATTTAACGAGAATGAGGAAATTTGACTTTGAGCGAACAGGCTACTTTTTCATTACGCAACCGAAACCCTGATGTATTGACGTGTATTGCGAATCTCTCAAATGATGAAGTTTTCACTCCGCCAGAACTTGCCAATCAAATGCTAGATTCGCTTGCGTACGCTTGGTCTCAAGATAACGGTGGCAAAAACCTATGGCAGGATAAAGATGTTAAGTTTCTTGATCCATGTACGAAGTCAGGAGTTTTTTTAAGAGAAATAACAGCGAGACTAACTGTTGGCTTAGAGAAGAAAATCCCAAATTTAGATGCTCGCGTAGAACATATTTTAAGTAAGCAGGTGTTTGGAATTGGAATTACAAAATTAACCAGTTTACTAGCAAGACGAAGTCTCTACTGCTCTAAAAATGCGGATGGTGTTCATTCCATTGCTAAGAGCTTAAAAAGTGAGGATGGGAATATCTGGTATAAAAATCAGGGTCATTCTTGGTTGGGTGAAAAATGTAAGTACTGTGGGGCTTCAAAGGGTGTTTTTGATCGAAACAAAGATCTTGAGTCCCACGCTTATGCATTTATTCATACAACTAATATAAGGCGAACCGTAACAGAAATTTTTGGAGAAAATATGCAGTTTGATGTAATAATAGGTAATCCTCCATATCAGTTAAATGATGGAGGTTTTGGAATGAGTGCAGCTCCGATATACCAGAAGTTTGTCGAGCAAGCAAAAAACCTTGAACCTAGATACTTATCAATGGTTATTCCTGCTCGATGGTATGCAGGAGGTAAGGGACTGGACGAATTTAGACAAACAATGTTAAACGATAATCGAATTCGACATTTAATTGACTTCGAAAATAGTGCTGAAATTTTTCCTGGAGTGGATATTGCGGGTGGTATTTGTTATTTTTTGTGGGAGAGAGATAATCCTGGTTTATGTGAGGTTGCGAACATTAATGGGGAAACTAAAACTTCCTCTAAAAGGCCACTGAATGAGTTCTCAACACTTATAAGGCACTCAAAGTCTGTGCCAATTATTAGAAAAATACAATCGAAAAATGAAAATAACGGCAAACTACTTTCTGATATGGTCTCATCCCGTAAGCCATTCGGGTTGCCAACAAATTATACGCCTAGACTGCAGGGAATACCGTGCTGGTTTACCCAAACTATTGGGTTAAAGTATGCTAGCAATGCAGATGTCGAAGATCGGAGAAATTTATTACAGAAGTGGAAACTACTAATTCCTCGTGCACCAATCGCAGGCCAAACAAATTTTTCTAAACCCGTTGGCTTTTATTACAATGGCAATACGAGAATCGCTAAACCTGGAGAGTGTTGTACTGAGACATGGTTGGTTGCCTGTGCCTTCAAGTCAGAAGATGAGGTGATTTCCTTCCGCTCATATCTGTTTACAAAGATTGTAAGATTTCTAATTCTCCAATTGGTTGTTTCACAAGATGTGACCAAAGACAAGTTCGCATTGGTTCCAGACATAGGAGATTATCAAAGAGAGTTCACGGATGACTTTCTTAGGGATCGTTGGAACATAAGTGATAATGAATGGAACTTTATAGATTCTAAAATCAAGACTGTTGATCCAATTAATGAATAAATCTATTGAAGAAATTCTTTCACCTAAACCACAAGTTCGACCGCTCATATACGCATATAGCATAGATGATAAAGCGCATGCTGGCTTACTCAAGATAGGACAGACAACTAGAGAAGTTAAGACAAGGGTGGCTGAACAGTTACGCACTGCAGCAATAGAAAATTATCGTATTGAGATTGAAAGAGTTGCAGTGCGTGATGACGGCACCGTTTTCAGTGACTTTGATGTGAGGACTAGGCTCGTTCAGAAGAAGTTTCTGAACCCTAAATTGGAGTGGATAAAATGTTCAGCATCTGATGTCGAAACTGTTATAACTGAACTCCGAACCGGTAAAAAATTGAGTGGAACCAGGCATGAAGACTTTGGTATGCGCGATGAACAAACAAGCGCCGTTAATAAAACATATGATTATTATAAGTCTATATGGGGTCAAGATAAGAACGCAACACCAAGATTTTTGTGGAATGCAAAGATGCGTTTTGGCAAAACATTCAGCACCTACCAATTAGTAAAAAAATTAAAATTTAAGAAAGTTCTGGTTGTTACTTTTAAGCCTGCCGTCGAGGATGCTTGGCAGGCCGACCTCGAAAATCACATTGACTTTGAAGGCTGGCAATATCTCTCAAGAGCTAATGATGAAGATCCAACAAAAATAAAAGGCTCTAATCCATTTGTTTATTTTGGTTCATTTCAAGACCTACTAGGTCGTGATACCAATGGAAATATTAAAGTTAAAAATGAATGGCTACACACAATGAATTGGGATTTAGTTGTTTTTGATGAGTATCACTTCGGTGCATGGAGAGAATCTGCTAAAGATTTGTTTGCATCAGAAGAAGATAGAATTAATAAACAAGAGGTTTTAAAAGATTATAACAAAATAGCTGATTTGAGAGAGCCCTTAGGCAAAGAGGCGGACTTTTTACCTATTACAACGAGAGCATTTTTGTATCTATCAGGAACTCCATTTAGGGCATTATCATCAGGAGAATTTATTGAAGAGCAAATTTTTAATTGGACATATACTGATGAACAAAGAGCAAAAGAACATTATACGCTACGTTTTCCTCAAGAACGTAATCCTTACGCGGCGTTGCCACAAATGCGATTACTGACTTATCAAATGCCAGATGAATTATTAGCTGTAGCAAGTGGTGGTGAATTTGATGAATTCGACTTGAATTATTTTTTCGAAGCTTACGGTGCAGGTAAATCTGCAAAGTTTAAGCATAAAGATGATGTTCAGAAATGGCTTGATATTATTCGTGGTGGACATTTGCCCCAATCTGCTGAACTTCTAAAAATTGGTAAACGACCACCTTTCCCCTATTCAGATATTCGCTTGCTACCGTATCTACAACATTCATTTTGGTTTATGCACAATGTTAGTTCATGCCATGCTATGGCTAATTTGTTGGCTGAACGACATAATGTTTTTTGGCATGATTATGAAGTTGTCGTTGCTGCTGGAACCTCCGCAGGTATTGGATTGGAAGCTCTACCACCAGTGCGTAATGCAATAAGTGGTGGTTTTGCAACTAAGACAATTACACTTTCCTGTGGAAAGCTAACCACCGGTGTTACGGTTAAACAGTGGTCCTCTATTTTAATGTTGAGAAACCTTAAGTCACCTGAAACTTATTTTCAAGCTGCTTTTCGTGTCCAATCTCCTTGGTCAATCAAAAACCCCAACGGAGATAATCCAAACGAGGAAGAAATTCTTAAGCCAAATTGTTTTGTATTTGACTTTGCACCTACACGGGCATTAAGACAATTGTCTGAATACGGAATGGGGCTTGCCCCAAATGAGCCTAATCCCGAAAATGCTGTTAAGGATTTAATTTCTTTTTTGCCTGTACTTGCGTATGATGGTGCAAACATGACGCAAATTGATGCTGGGGGAGTACTTGATATAGCAATGGCTGGCACTTCCGCTACGCTGCTTGCCCGTAAGTGGGAAAGTGCACTTCTAGTAAACGTTGATAATGAGACCTTACGCAGGGTTTTTGATAATCCAGATGCTATGGCGGCGGTTGAAAGAATAGAGGGTTGGAGATCACTCGGTGACAATATAATTGAAACCATTATCAACAAAAGTGACAAAATTAAGGAGCTTAAGGATAAAAGTCAGAAAGAGAATCTGACTTCTAAAGAAAAGAAAGAGTTAACCGAAGAAGAGAAAGAATACAAATCCAAACGTAAGTTAGTACAAGAAAAACTAATCAAATTTGCAACGCGAATCCCGGCTTTTATGTATCTAACTGACTTTAGAGAAAATACATTGCAAGATGTTATAACTAAGTTAGAGCCAGATTTATTTTCAACGGTAACTGGTCTTACGGTCAAAGACTTCCATTTACTTGTTCAGCTTAGAGTGTTCAACACTGAGCAAATGAACCAAGCTGTGTTTGCTTTTAGACGTTATGAGGATGCTTCACTACGCTATACAGGCATAGAAAGTCACGAAGGCTTATCCCATTATGGTTTATTTAACACTGTTGTTGCAATTGAAGAGTGATTTTAACGAACAATTAATATGGTTAGACGTAATCAAAAAGACCATTGCTTTGTCAGTTTTTTGAGTGGAAGGTACATGAATGACTTATCTCAAATCTTGGATTTATTATGGAGGAAAAATGAAAATCGGTCACTGTGGAATAGTTTGGTAGGGGTGTATTTAATTTGAATGAACGAAGTTAAAATTGTTCTCTCTAATTTTTTTGTTTCGTTGATTTAAGTAATTTCTTCAACTGCGAGTCACTATTCAATACAAGTCTCTCTATTGCCTCTTTACATATTTCGTAAGAAACCAGATGCTCATGAACTCCTCCATTCCTGTATTTGCTGTAAATATCAAAAATTGTAGATGTATGTTCTTCAGAAATTATCCAATTGAAATTTTCAAAACTTTTCAAAAAATTTAAAAAATGATCTGTCATAATATCCTCATAACTTTTTTCTCTAAGATTTTTAAATAAAAAACGAACAGTCCCCAAGTCTGTTTTTCTTTTTTTCTCCAAAATATCCAAAAGCGTTACTGCTACATCACCTAATTCACTCTCTTTTTTTAAAGTTTTTAATTCAAAAAGTACTTCTTTTCTAATCTCTTGCCTCGCTCTTAAAATCCAAGGGTTGAAAATTCTATGTTTTAACTCCCGTTCGATAACTTTTGAAACTAACATTGATATACCAGAGTAATCTATATCTACTCTTTTGCCTTTATCTTGAAACTGACTTATTGCTGTTGAGATTATTATTTTACTATCGTCACTTAGATAAGTGTAATGAGACCCCAACGATTTCTTTACTACAACCTCGGTCTCACTATTTGATAAACGATTATTTCCAATTTTTTTTCGTAACGCGTCTATTCTTCCAATTTGTTTCTTAAAATATTCACTATCTTCATCTAGAGTATCCTCTATCTTAATTCCATCTGAAAGACCGTAAAAAACTAGGTCACCCAAATAACCTATTTCTTCAATTTGAACTGTGATAAAAGCATCGTTAACTAAACGCTTGAAATGTTCGCAGTATGAAGGTTTGTATCCATTTGTTAATGTTGCTGCTGCTAACTTTTTGAAGGCATCAACAATACTATATGAGATATTCTGTTCACGAGATTTATTGTTTGACCCTGTGTGACCTCCACCCCAGCAGAGGGATACACCGTTAATTCTTGATTCTTCATCTCGAGGCAAAAGGTCATTTAGAAAAAAAGAAATTGCCGCTATAATGTCTGGGAAGACAAGAAAACCGAGGTCACTATCATCACCGCTATAGGTTCCGAGTGAATAAGAATCTCCTGAAATTTTATCAAAACCTCTTATCAAAAAATTGTCTACCGAGGGGAAATTCCCTTCAATTAGTTCTATTGGTTCTTTTGCTTTTGACAGATCCTCCACAATGATCTCGTTAGCATCATCCAAAGAAAATGGTGTCTTATCAGGTCCTGATAATCGTTTCAGAGGGTATTCAACTACGGTCTGGAGATCAACTGACAATGCTAGTTGAGAAATCTGCTGGTTCAAATTTCCTTTCGGTGCAACAAGATCTTTTTTTAGAGTTGCATTTCCATCTGATATGTCCCAAATACCTGATACTGTTTCAAGCATCCATTTCCCATTGTTTTTGAAAAACCAACCCTGATCACATCTATGCATTAGTGGATTTAGTCCAATATCAAAAAACGGGTTGTCATTTGTCTTTCTGTCAAGATAGTCAAAAAGTTTTATTTTTCTAATCTCGTATTCATTTCCAGTTTTATCATCTTCGTAATTGATACCGTTGATCTCCATGAACCTTTCTGCAAAAGTTCTATTACTGAAAACTGGTATAGCACCTTCGGGAGAAACATAAGGTCCAAGAAATGTACATCCATGCTCAAATAAAAGGTTTATGTCTTGTCCCTCTGGAATTTTTTTACCATTAATCGTCTTTTGAAATATTCCATGAGCATCCAATTTTTCACGTAATGGTCTCTCATTAATCACATACTTTCTAATAGACTGATCAAATTTATCTTGGTTAGACCACGAAATGGTTGATCCAGGCGTAGTTTCTAAAATTCCCCTTCTGCCAAAGAAAAAACCTTTTAAATTATTTTTTGAGTCCGGAAATTTCATCCAAATTATACTGGGAAGTGATCTATCCATATCACTTAACCTATTAAAAAAATTTATACCGATTGCATTATCTAAAATAGCACCACATAATCCAGTTTTTGCGCAAACGATAAAGAAGTCCCAAAGACTGGAGATTTGCGCAATTTCCAATTCTACCTCATATACCTCCTCCATATCTTTAAGCAAAGAAAGACATTGGGCTCTATCTGAAAAGGTTGGGCAGGGCAATCCATTTGAATGAATAAAACTAAAGACTGGGATAGGTTCTTTGGTGTTAATGTTTCTCACATAATATGCTTTGGACATTAATTCGGTAAATTTTTTACAATCCGCGTGCTCTGGATACTCTATTGATATAAGTGATTTATATGATTTCAGAGGCATTTTTAGAAACTTAATAACTTGGTTTTCGAGAATAACATATTTTTATGAAAAACGGGAATGTCGAGGAAAAAAAGTAATCTTGAAAGTACTGTGAAAAATCAAACACATGTTGTTCATTATGATTTATAGACAAAACAATTAAGAGAAATTTCTGATGACTTTAGCACTCTAGATAAAAAGTCTAAAAATATGCTCGATTGATGTTTTTGAGTATTAAAGAGAAGAATTCCTTGCCATTTGTTTACTGGTCATCAAAAGTTCTTAATTTTCGTAATCTACTGGGTCGCTTGATTTTTTTTAATGCCTTATCTTCTGCCTGCCTTATTTTCTCTCTAGTTCTTTCGAACTCCGACGCCGCATCCAATGGTAAAAAAGGAGACGTATCTGTGTAGGTGATAGACTCATCAAACGGAAATTTCAATTTCTGTGTCAAAAGTTTCTTTCCGCGCTCTTTTTCAGGGTCTATCTCAACATCTTTTAACTTTGGGTATTTGTTTTCTTCCGATGTGCTATCTTCGACACTGTAACTGTTATTATCCGAAACAGTTTCTAACTCCTCTATAAATCCGTCGGGGGGTTGCTCCCAATAGTCACCACTCGAATAGGGTTTGTGAAAACTTCGTTTATTTTTGGAAATAATAATTTCGGTCATTTCCCCATAAACAATACGGTTTCGATCTTTATGTTCCAAGGCATTGCTGAATCCATTCCAAATTAAACCGGATATGGCAACATCTTTTGACTCAAATTCTAATTGGTCAAATATCATTTTATTGTTATCATAGAAATATATGATAATAGGAGTTTGATTTGCGTCAACAAATGCCCAGTTTTGTTGAAGCGTTCCGGTGACCTTTACCCAAATGTTTTTTAATTTATGCTCCCCTATATGTATTTCCATGTAACTATCCTAAAAACAAGATCAACCCTTCATTAAATGTAGCAATGGGGGAAATAACCGAAGAATATGACCCAGACTGTCCTGAAGACTGAGTGCATTATTTGCCAAATCAACACTACCTCTTTCTTTTTGAAAATTTATTGCACCTGTCCACGCAATATTAAAACCTTTAAATTCTTGTTTTATGTGCTCAGGATTACAAATATGATCTAATATCTCTGATAATTGTGTATCAGTAGGACTATGTTTTTTAAATGATTGACTAGAATTTGGAGCAATTTTGGACATTTCGTGGGAAACTCTATCCATGACATTCATAGGAAATTGATTAAGATTTTCTAGCGTACTTAATGGGTCATTAGAATGTCTGATAATTGAAAGACTAATTAACCTTTCTTCTTTTATCGCTTCCTCGGAATTAGCATCAAGTACCCCAAGTAACAGTGTTGGTGTTCCAAATTCATTTTTATTGGATTTTTGTAATTTCAAAAATTTATCAATGTCTGGAAATATTTCAAACTCCTTAAGCATGCGGTCTAGATCAATAGTTAGAGGGTCAAAGTTGTATGTTGTTATTTCTTTTGCTGATTGAGTAAAAGGATTTAATGAGAAAAATAAAAGACTCGCGTCCCCAGAATTTGACTTGCCTATCGCAAACCCCATAAACGTTGGACCCATAGGATTCACAATTGCGAAACCAAACATAGGAATTGAAACTGCTCTTAGAAAATCTGGGAAGGAAATCTCTTTCGGCATCGGCACTCCTTGTTTTTTACCTCAATTTAATCAATCTTCTAATGATTGCATAAATAAGTGCTTTTGGCACGATGTTTAATCGATAGAAAAGATTAATAGAAGTTATTCATTAGTTTTTAATCTAATTAAATTTCAGACCACCGTTCTGTGGATTTAAACATTAGATCTTTAAAATGCTTTTTCGGTTCTGATCTAGATATAATCACTCCACTATCACCATAAAAAATTTGAATATACTCTTTATCTTTTGTAACTGACTCAATCTTCACTATAAAAACCACACCATGTTCTTCGTCATGTGTCGTCCAGATAGGGGTTACAGATCCATTATCGATCTTAGGTATTTGAACGGGCAAGTCAAAAACACTATATGAACTTTCGGTCTCAATGAAGTCATCAATTTCTCTAAGGACCTCCGTTAAAAATTCTGACATTTATTTTTTCTTTTAATAAGGATCACCGATATAAACTTCTTTTCCTGATTCTTCGTGCAAAAATACATGTAAACCATTCTCTGAGCACAAAAACTTATATTGACTTCGAAAATATGTTGAACCTGAAAATGTAAGTCCATGCGATTAAACTTCATATGTATTCCAGTGTCAATTCTTTCTCCCACAAATAACCAACACATCGATACATTTATTCCCTCTTTATTTATCGTGACATCCTTTTGCCTCGTGCTACTTTCCTACGCAAATAAGCTTTTTTATCAAGTTCATTAGATATGTTATAGGCCTCAGAGCTCAATTCTAGATGGCTACTTAATCTTCTATTCATTTTGTCTGAGCTGTAAAATGCTTCTTTGCTAAATTCATCCATCTGTCTTCTCTTTGCATAAACCTCTAACTCAATTAAAGAATTCTGAAGCCATTCGTTATCTCCGGCAATTTTCTTGCCTTGCATAATAATTTGCTCAACTCTATTCCAGTCGCCCTGAAGTGATGCCTCTCGCGCTCTCTCTTGCAGGTTAGCTACAATTAATTCATCTACTCTCTTTTTCACCTCTCCATCCTCCGCGATAGCATTAAAAGCATTGGGTGATAAGCGATCCAAAATTAGTTTTACAGGACCAACCGTTTGGGTTTGAATTTCACCCTCAATTTTTGTTTCAAATGATAAGTTACATCTAAGCACTTCTATCTTGTGCCCTCCATTCTCAGGGTCTCGGACTTTTAACTTAAACAAAGCCCAAGCGTCACCATCTTCTGCTAAGTCAGAAAGATGCCAGCACTCTTGGGTTTCCTCAAAACGTTTAAATTTATTAACCAATGAACAGTCAACAAAGTTTGGTGTTTCCGCACTAAGTTTTAGGTTCCAAGCAACGGTACTAATTAATAAATCAAATTCCTCCTGAAATGGGTCTAATAGATCGTCTGCAGTCGCACCATAGTAACTTTGACCCAAGCCTGTTCTTGCCATATTAATCATAAGACTTTCATTAAAATTAAA
The DNA here is from genome assembly GCA_902619165.1 of uncultured Alphaproteobacteria bacterium. Classification (GTDB taxonomy): domain Bacteria; phylum Pseudomonadota; class Alphaproteobacteria; order Rhodobacterales; family Rhodobacteraceae; genus CACIJG01. Next base: position 89,610 of record CACNDI010000001.1, on the reverse strand, counting down.
TCCCAGCCCGTAAGTTGAGGTAATAATACCTTCCTCGGCTAGCTTGCCACATTGCGTACTAATAACATCATTTGAGGTCTCACCGGCATTTGCATTTCCATCAGATAGTAGTAAAACCCTATTGAGGCTCTTGGGTGATTTATTTCTTGCTACCTCTTCAGCACCAGCTAACCAACCGCTATGGAGGTCAGTGGCACCACCCTCATGAATTGAGCTTATCTTTTCAATGATCGATGCTTTGTTTATGACTTTCTGGGAAGGTACTACAACGTTAGCATTATTGTCATAAATAACTATTGCTATTCTATCTATTGAACGCATCTTGTTGACAACAAAAACAGCGCTTTTTTTTGCTTCCTCTAAAGGTTGGCCAGCCATCGAACCAGACCGGTCAATAACTATTGCTAGATTTAATGGTAGACTTTCTACATCTCTATTTACCTGTTCAGCAGAAGCTTTAACCAGGGCGTAAATTTCATTATCGTAACCCTTTATGAGTGCTGGTCTTTGTGCTTTAATTTCTAAGTTAATCATGTTTTGCTCCTTTCATTTATTAGACACATCTCGCCTGTTCACTGAATTTTGAATTTTTCAGCGTTAACGTTAAATTTATTTATTTTTCCTTTAGGTCTACTTATCCTTTTTCAAAAAAGTATCCCTATCAGGAAGTCTTGCTTGGTTAATCAGAGCCGCTTTTATTGCTTCTCCAATTTCTTCTGCCTCTTCTATTGTTAAGTTTTTGAGTTTTAACCTATCAATAAACAGGATCAGCCAAGACTTAAGTTGGATAGCTGTAAGGTCTTGTTTGATGACTTTCGAGAAATCTTTATCAAACTCCCGTACAGCATCAAAATATTGATCAAAGTATTTAGGATCATTATCAACCTTGTAAGACGCTCTTCGCCTAGTTCTCTCGTGATAGCTTGATGGTGGAGCACTTGCTTCATAATTTAAGGCATCAGAAGCAAAGTCCTCATCGGCATCAAAACTAAGTTTACTTGGCGCGCTCATCTCAATGGAAGGCTCGCTTGCTTTGAATTTTCTAATTAAACCCATTGCCCGATCGTTATCTTCACCAGGTATCCAACTTAAAATTACATCCAAGCTTGATGTCTGAAGGTCATCAGCTATTCGCTTCAAAGCATATCCCTCTTCTAACAAATATCGACAAGCCAGAAACTGAACTAGGTGCTCATAAGAAAATAGTACCTCTTTCCCTTTTGGATGAGGGCGTGATAATATTCCTCTAGCAACATAGTCGCGAACAAGGCGAACACTAACTTGTGTATCACTTTTGCCAATGCGCTTGTTCTTCAACCACATCTCACAGAGTGAGGCAAACTCCTCCGTGTTTCCAATCCAGCTCATTTCATTAGTAATTGATTTCAAAATCACTCCTAGATGTTATTTACATTTATAGATGTAATAGTTACATTTTAAAATGTCAATGACATTTTAAATATTTTTTTCAGTTATTCCAACATTAGTTTTATATGGCTTCTACTTGGCGTTTTCTCTATGTAAAATCCAGCTGGCACTGCATTTTTTACCGTATCTACTTGAGATATTAGCCCAACTGCACGAGAAGAGGCTATATTATCTTGAAGTGTGTTCAGTACATCGCCCAAAGTACCAAACCCGTTTTCACTATCTAAACAGTACAAAAGTATATCAAGGAATTTTTAAAGAAATACAGCATTTCATAAAAGCGAATATGTGTTTATTTTTGAATTGCTTATTTTCATAGAGACAAGCTGGTAATTGAGTACCTTAGAAAAATAGCTAAGTGTCCTTTTCAAAATCAATATCAAAAAATGGATGTTTTGGAGACATTTTTTCCCCACTGATTTTTTCGATCGTATTTACAATTTTTTTGGTTTTATCACCCTTTATTAGGTCTAATTTTTTTTCGAATGTTCCATCTTCTTTCATCTTCACCAGAGTTTTCATGATATGTTCAGGTGGGAAGGGAGGTTCATCACCAAATAATTTTAGGTACCTTTTAAATAAGTCTTTATCGCTGTAGCTGTTCATCTTTATATCTCCCTTTGCTTGGTGCTTTTTCAATTCGGTTACTTTCTGCTTTTTGCCCATCTTCACTATTATGGGATGTTTTTGTGCTCCTATTAATTATTTTTGGATTTGTAAAAATGAAGCCAGAATTAAAAATAGGGTCACTCTTTTTTAACTTTACCAATTTAAACGTCATCAGTTTCTCTCCTTTCGTCATACACAATGTTAAAACCGAGTTGTTCCAATTTTTTAGCTAGTTTTTCAACTAATTCATCAACTGGTGTATTTTTGGAAAAAGGTTCGAGAAACAAAAGTTCTCTTTTGTTGTTATTTTCAGATGTCATTAATGCCTCCGCTTTAGTGCTTTAGGAACCATTCCAAGGCGCACAAGTTGGTAATTAAATGCCTACGTACTTCTTACAAAAGTTTTATCTTTAAGTCAATTTCTGAAATTAAAAACAGTACAATATTAGGTGTATTTTTTTCTACCAAAATAAAGTTTATTCAGAAAAGTAAGGTCAATTCCTTTTTTCTCAGCGAATGTATTGCCCGATTTTACATCTTTTAGTAACCCAATAAGATAATCTGTTACTGGTCCATCTAATCGTCCTAACGAACCACCCTCAGTTTTTTCACCAAATTCTTTGCCACCAAGTTTTTCAAGTAACCGGATCATATCTACAATATTACTAGAATAGCCAGAGTGCGTAAGCATTACGGGGAGAGCAATCTGAAGTGCTTGAATAAGAATATGCTTATCTCTTCCTGTGAAATTAATTTTTTCTTTCATTTTCCCTGTACCTATTTAATTTTGGTTAGTCATTGTACCCTTTACAAACAAAATTGAATTTTTCAACTTTTTGCTGACATGTTTTGATGAACTGCTTTTTATAGGTAGCCATTTTATTCGAGGTTCCCTTTTTTCTCTGTGCAGCGCATTCGCACATTTGATTTTTATAGGCTGCTTCATTTTTTTCGCTCTCTGCAAAACTTAATCCACACTTATACCCCTTTTCTTTTACCTTTCGAACAGCATCGAAGTCGTAACGTGTTTTCCAAAAGCTATACACTTTTTTATTAAGTCGAACGGTCTCTATTGCGCCTTTGCATGCCAACCGCCTTTGTTTCTCTACTTGAAATTCCACACTTCTTAATTTTTGGTATGCTTGGATCTTGGAGAAATTTGATTTGATGATATGGACATCATCAACTTCAAAAAACAAAGGTATATCAAAATAGGTCTCTGAATAGATAAAAGATCCCGTAAGCTTAACTTTGCATCTTTTTGAATGCATATCAAAAACATCACTGCCATAAATACTTTGCACTTGATCATAATTATCTATATGAGTGGCAAAATAATCGATTTGCGCAATAAAATATTTTTTTGGATTAAATTTCTCAGATAAAAATAATTCTGGTCGGTTAAAGCATTTTTTAAAGAACTCTCGTTTCTTTTTTGTTTTCATGACTAAAGGAAGGTATTGTAATTGTTCATTTAAATAAATCGGTATGGCTTTTGCGAATGGGCATAACCCAATGCCAAATTTCTCACTATCCCATTTCGGTAAGAAAACCATGTATTGATAATCCAGATATCCCTCAAGTTCTTTTTTTGTGTTGTCTAGGATTTTCATTGCCTCTGTCTCTCCTATCAACGGTTGACTGATTTTAGGATTAACATTTTTTATGAAATAATCTGGTGTTGGAAAACATGAAGTGGCAAATGCCTCTTTAGAATTAATACTTAATGAAATACAGAAAATGCAGAGAAAGGTCAGAAAAAGTTCGAATAAATAGGGTCGTCGTATTGACCGAAAAACATTGTGTTTTGTGCGTGCTTTCATTGCATTACAAACACTTTAGAATTTTGAAAATAAAGTAACACACTATTTTTGATCTAATACTCCTTTTCAATTATTATATCTAAGACTTGAATTTCATCCTGCAACCATTGTTAAAAAAAATATATAGAGGTTTTTATGAGGTTTGAAAATAATATCCTTATCTTTTCTCCCTCAGACTTAATGACATTTCAAGAGTCACCTTTCGCTTCATATATGGAAAGATGGAGACTTATAGATCCCACAGTAGAAAGTTATATGGACTCCGAGGATCCTATTTTAGGTGCTCTAGCTCAAAAGGGTTTTGAGCATGAGAATAAATTCACAGAAAAATTAAAAAAAGAGGGGCGATCTATAATTGTCATTGAAAGAGATGATTATCAGAAAATGAGGCGCAATACGCATGAAGCAATGAAGTCGGGTGTAGACGTTATTGTTCAAGCCTATCTAAGTTCAAGCGATTTTTCTGGATTTTCAGACTATATGATACGGAGGACTGGTTCCTCTAATCTTGGAGATTATCACTATGAGATTTGGGATGCGAAATTAGCTAGAAAAATAAAACCACACTTTGCAATACAATTGTGCGCCTACAGTGAAATGATTGAGGATATTCAAGGATATAGACCACATAGTGCTTCTATTGTTTTGGGAAGTGGGTCCGTTGAAGATATAAACCTTCATAACTATGCTGCTTATTATACCAATCTTAAACGTCAGTTTTTGGCATTTCATGAAAAATGGTCCTTAGATAAAAAACCTGACCCTGCATTAAGCTTATCTTTTGGACGATGGACAAATTACGCTGGTGAAATATTGAGTGACAAGAGACATTTATCACTGGTTGCAAACATCACACGTACTCAAATAAAACGACTAGAGAAAAACGGGATAAAGAGTATCGACGCACTTGCTGACGTAAAAGTCGTATCAATACCAAAGATGAATAAAAAGATTTTTAGACGCTTGAGAGAGCAAGCTCTGCTTCAGGTTCAGTCAGAGGCACAAGATATTCCAAAGTATAAACTAATTGCAGATCATGATAAACTTGGGCTTTCACTTCTGCCACCTCATTCAAATAGTGATCTATTCTTTGACATTGAAGGGTTTCCTCTTTTTGACGATGGGTTGGAGTATTTGTGGGGAATTACATATTTTGATCAAAGTGGAAAACGTGGCTTTAAAGACTATTGGGCACATGACAGAGATGAGGAAAAACTCGCATTTACCTCTTTTATTGATTGGGTATTTGAGCGGTGGACAAATGACAAAGAAATGCACATTTATCACTACGGTGCTTACGAGATAAATGCGCTTAGACGTCTTATGGGTAGGTTCGGTGTTAAAGAGTATGAAGTCGATACCTTGTTAAGGAATGAGGTTTTTGTCGATCTTTATAAAATTATACGACAAGGATTATTGGTCGGTGAACCTAGTTATTCTATCAAAAATATTGAACATCTTTATAGAGAAAAGCGTGATACTGAAATTGCAAGTGGTGGCGAGTCAGTGGTTGTTTATGAAGAATGGCGCGCCAATCCTGATGGTAAAACTTGGGAGGACTCTAAGACACTAAATGCGATAAGAATGTATAACATCGATGATTGCAACTCGACACAAGAACTTACCGAGTGGTTAAGAGAGAGGCAACAAGATGCTGGTATCAAATACTCAGAAGATAGTTATGAAGAAGAGGTATTGGTAGCAGAAGAGGTTACTGAAAAAAGTAAATTGCGTGATCAAATTCTAAATAGCTCTCATGATCAAAAAACCTCGGAAATGGAACTGTTATACAGGAATTTAGCTTGGTTTTTAGAATTTCATCGAAGAGAGAATAAACCGACTTGGTGGCGTATGTTTGATCGCCAAGGTCTAACAGAAGTTGATCTTTATGATGATATGGATTGCTTAGTTGGGTTATCGAGAACAGAGAAGAAACCCTATCTACCGACTGAAAGGTCTAGAAATTTTGTCTATGAATATGAGTTTGATCCTAATCAACCGGTAAAGGGATTTCATAAGAGTTATTATGTGCTGGGTGAGGATAATATCAAGGTAACTGCGGTATCTTTAAATATTGATAAAGGATTTATTGAATTGCAATCTGGTAGTGAACCGGAAGTCAATATTTCCCTAATCCCTGATCAGTACGTACGACCGGATCCAATTCCAGAAGCAATAGAAGATGTTATCCAAAAAATGATGGAATCCAATTTTTCATCTTCCGCATTGGTAGATTTTCTTTTACGTAAACAGCCGTCGTTTTCATCAGGCCCAAAGGATAAACTCATATCGAAAAACTTATCAGAAGATGACTTGATTTATGAAATTACGAAAACTGTTTTTGATTTGAATAATAGTTATCTTTGCATTCAGGGACCGCCTGGCGCAGGAAAGACCTACATAGCGAAATGTGTAATAGGGGATTTGTTGAAAAGTGGGAAAAGGATAGGCATTTCATCGAATTCCCATAAAGCTATAACGAATTTATTAGGAGGTGTCGCAGGATATGTAAAGGATAATGGCATAGAGGCTAATTTGATAAAAGTCGGTGGAGATAGAGATGACATTATCTTTTCCAAACCAAACGTATTCTTTCGGAAGGATATAAAGTCATGTTTATCTGAAATAAATAACACTAGTTTGTGCGTTGGTGGTACAGCCTGGCTGTTTTGCAACACGCTATTTACTTCTGAAAATGAAACAGAACCATTGGATTACCTTTTTATTGATGAAGCAGGGCAGGTACCTGTTGCTAACTTAGTTGGTATGAGTAGGGCAACAAAGAATATAATTCTTATTGGGGATCAAATGCAATTGGGGCAACCGTCTCAGGGAAGTCATCCTGATAATAGTGGAGAGTCTATTTTGGAGTATTTACTTGAAGACAAATCGACAATTCCTAATCACTTAGGGATATTTCTTCCAATAACCTATAGATTGCACCCAGAAATTTGCTCTTTATTATCTGATCAAGTGTATGATGGAAGACTATACTCGGCACCCATAACAGCATCACATTGCATTGACATTGATGAGAAAAAGTTTCCAAAAAAAGGTGGTGTTGTATTCGTACCCGTTGAGCATGAAGGAAATTCACAGGGAAGTGAGGAAGAGGCTGAGGAAATAGCAAAAATAGCAAATAAATTGATTGGAGCAACGTATTGGAAATCCGATGATGATGGGGCTAAATTGCATATTGGATGGCAGGATATGCTTTTTGTAGCGCCATACAACTATCAAGTTAATTTATTAAAGGCTGTTCTACCCTCTGATGCATTAATTGGGAGTGTCGATAAATTTCAAGGACAAGAGGCCCCCATTGTTTTTGTTTCCATGTGTACCTCTGATCCTTCGGAAAGCCCTCGAGGTTTAGATTTTATATTTTCCAAAAATAGATTAAATGTTGCTATATCCCGAGGTCAAAGCCTTGCTATCATAGTTGGTTCACCTAAGTTGGGTAGTACTCCAGTAGGAAATCTGCGTCAGATGGGGTTAGTAAATTTCTATTCAGCAATAATGGAATATCAGTAGTTTGGTCTGTGGTGCTAAAACTAGATCAGGGAGTCTTTGTCAAAAACACCCTGTAAAAGGAAAGATGCGATGTAGACTGCATGGTGGATTGTCAACAGGTCCTAAGACTATAGAAGGAAAGCAAAGAATTATGGACGCGCATTATAAACACGGTCGTCGATCAAAAGCATTTGCCCTAGCACGAAGAAAAATATGGGCGGATCTCAGGCAAAAAGTAAAGATAATGAAGGAACAAGGATTTATTAAATAATTTATCTTGAGTAAATTAGAAAAGTAGGTTATTTACTATTTTGATTTCGAAAATTCTTAGAACCGGTTTGCCCAGATCCATTGGATTTGGAGCATCACCAATTTTAAGGAGAAATCAAATGACACCTGAGCAATTCATAAAGCCACTATCGACACACTATACAAACGAAAATTACGACTTCTACGTTATCTATGCACCTGAAGTTGTTAAGGCGGTATTTTCCCAAAAGCAGCTAGCTGTTCTACTAAACGAAATCGAACTTTCTGACGAATTTACATTTCCAAAGAATATTTTGCATGAAATTTATGTAGAGATCGTAAAAAGCGCGCCCACGTTTCTACAGTATAGAACCTACTATGATTTATTGACATATGAGAACCATGAAATTCTATGGCGAACAGAGTACCAGTTTGAAAAGCAAGTAGTTATACTTGAAGTAAACTTGCGCAAGCAAGGTTTTTGTGACACAAGAAGTCTGCAATAAGTGTGCTCCTACAGGAGCACTTCAATTGGTTGAGTTTGCAGAAATTTGTTTGGTTTAACTACCAATTTCAATAGTCAAAAAATCCCATTGAGCCTGGGTTCCAATTCTGAGAGGTAGAAGTGCAGTTCCAATCCCGGAAGTGGTAAATACGGTGCGTTGACTATCCTTATACAACCCACAATGGGCTTTGCTAGGTGCCTCAGTCGGAACCCATAAGGATCCAATTAACGGAAAGCGTATTTGGCCGCAATGAGTATGTCCCGAAATTACTAATCCAGTTACGTCCTTGTGAAAAGCTCCTGCTGGATCATGGGTTAAGGTAATTTTAACCATTTCTTTACATTTTTCAGGAAAGGGTATGTACATGAATCGATTAGTATAAAAATCTCCTAAGCCACGAACGCAGATATTATTTTTCTTATTTTTTATAAGTGCTATTTCATTTTCAAGAATATTTAGCTTTTCATCTGAAAAACTAAGATACCATTTGTTGGCATCGGACCATGTTTCATAATTTCCTAATACAATGGCAGTTTTAATTGGATCTAAACTGCTGATGGTTTTTGCAATTTTTGAACGATGCTGTGACATGTTTGAAATATTTGACGGATTATCTGTATAATCACCGACAAACACCACCAAATCAGGTTGTGCAGACTTTATATCTTCCATGAGTTCAGCAAAAGAAAGAAGGGCGTTTTTATTTTTGGATAAGTGAGGGTCGCCAACGACTGCAATTTTAATAATTTTATTTTCAAAAGAATTATCTTTTACAACGATTGTTATATCGTTTCGTTCAGGTGTTAAGTTGCCAAGATTTACAAAAAAAAGAACAGCGAGGCTTGTAACAATAATTAGAAAAGATAAAACTTTCATCGGTAAAAACTATCATAGTTAAGCCCCTCTGACTTCTCTGAATTCATAAAATGACGCCTAACCCTATGAAAGCATCTATTATTCAGTTAATTATAGTGAAAAAGTTTTCCATATTTTTAAATATGATTTTCTGTAAGAGCAAAGTCATTGCTTTTCTAAACTTTAATCCGGTAGACTTAAACTGTTGATTTATGGAGTAGTCTTTTAATGCCGTCTAGAATAGAACTTTTAGCCCTTAATATCTTACAGGAAGAGTTAACTGAGCATAAGCATACTGCTTTAAAAGAAGATGAATTAATTAATAAGTTGGTCAAAATAACAAAAGAAGAAAAAGGAACTCTTTTAGAGGCGCTTGAAAATAGTGAAATAGTGATAACGCGTGTTACGTCTAAGGGTCAACGAATGTGTGCCGCGCTAAAAGAATACACCTTAGAAAATCACGCAACAGCAAATATCGATCGGCTTCAAAAAGCTTTTTCAAAAAAACAAGGGCACAAAAAAATAGATCACGAAGATTTAAACATGCGAGGAGGGGTAAGACTCTCAGAGGAACAACTAGAGGCTATTAATATCTCTTTGGGTAAGGGTGTATCGGTTATTACTGGCGGTCCAGGGACAGGAAAGACAACAATGGTCTTGGGATTGGTACGCGCTATAAAGTCGCTTAACTTAAACGTTACATTGTGTGCGCCGACAGGTAAGGCAGCAAAGCGGTTAGGTGAAGCAACAGGCCTACAGAAGTTTAATCCCTCAACCGTACATCGCTATCTAGTGGATTTAAATTCGTTTGACGTTTTGATTATAGATGAAGCCTCTATGCTTGATATCGGTCTTTTCCAAATGGTTCTAGAAACAATTCCTGATGGAAAGCAATTAGTTTTAATAGGTGATAAGGATCAATTGCCACCGGTGGCTTCGGGGCAACCGTTTAAAGATATTATTGAGTTTCTAGGTTGGCATAATGACCCCACAGGTGTAACTGGACAGTCAACCGTAGATGGAAATGTTAAGGGAATTATATCTGCTGCCTACGCCATCAAAAGTGGACGTCTCCCCGATAGTGATTTCTCGCTAGATGCTGATAATTTTGAGTTTATAGAATGTGAAGAAGAAAGTATATGCGATCGCGTTCTGGAGTATTACTTTGAGACCTTGCCAAAGCTTTTAAAGAAAGATTTTGATGAAATCAAAGATGAGTTGCAAATTTTAAGCCCGCAAAGAAAAGGAACTGTAGGGGTTACTAAATTGAACAAAGAAATTCAAAACCGAGTTACTCGGAAGGGACAACATCTCTATAAAAGAGAAGGAAAGGATGGGCTTGAGTTATTTTTACGAGATCGTGTCATACAGACAAAAAATAGTAACGAACCCCCTGTAATGAATGGAGAGGTAGGTAATGTGCTATCATCAAACGAAACTGGACTTAAAGTGCTCTTCAATAAGCAAGAATTTGTCTTTGATCAAGACAGTGCTGAGGACTTGGACTTGGCCTACTGCTTGACGGTTCATAAAAGCCAGGGATCCGAATACGCAGGCGTTATAATTCCGGTGACTAGTGAGCATGACTTTATGTTAGAACGTGATCTTATCTACACGGCAGTTACTCGAGGCAAGAAAAAAGTATGTCTTATTGGTAATAAAGACACTTTTAAAAATGCTTTAAAGAAAAGGAAGTATCGCTATACGGGTTTTAAATTAGAACTGGATAAAAAAACATCTTCAAAAGAAATAGGGTTTTCTCGATTAACACAAATATTTCGGCAGTCGTGAGGAGTCTTCTAAAAACCCATCATATATATAGAGAGATATTTTTTTACTCAAACTTTTATAAAATGGGCGGTATAGGCGGTATGGCGGTATAAACAGGCTAAAGTGCCTTATTTATATATATATAAGCTATACCATTATTATAACGTTAGTAAAAACAGAGGTGGTATAGTTAGTTAATTGCCAAAAGGTCTTATAGGGGTCTGAAAAGTTTTTTATTATTTTTTTTCTGTAGCTATATATATAAAGGAAATTTAGCTACTCAATTTTTCTACTAGCTTCCGAATATCGTTTTCTTTCCATACAGTTGTATTTTCTCCAAGCTTAATTGGTTTTGGATAGCGACCACTTTTTATCCCATTCCACCAAGATGATTTAGATATAGGAATAATTGCAGGAATGGGAGGATTTGCCTTTGGATCACCTATAATGTTTTTGAGACGAAGAAAACGAGGAATATCTTTATTCATGAGCATTATCCTTTGCCGGATCCTCTGAATATAAGCCATTCTTTGCACCGCTTATAAACAATGACCAATCATTCATCATGTCGCGTCTTTTAGAAAGAAGAGTGCCACGGCGGTAAGCGGCCTCAACTTTATTGGGTATCTGATGACCAAGAGCCATCTCAGAGACTTCATTGGCATAATTAGTGGTTTCAGATGCCCAGTCTTTAAATGCCGCACGCATGCCGTGGACAGTTGCATTAACGCCAAGTCTGTTTTGTAGAGCGAGGCGGAGTGTATTATTTGACATTGCCAAACCATTAAAGGAAGAGGGGAATATCAGATTATTCTCTTTTTGCAGTGTTTTTGCATTCTCTAAAATGTCTTTCATTCGACCAGTTAAAGGTACGTGATGTGGTTTATTAGCCTTCATTCTGTCTGCAGGTATTACCCAAAGATCTTCATTAAAATCTATTTCTTCCCATGTTGCCTCTAAAACCTCACTCGTTCTGCCTGCTGTTAGTATTAAGAATTCCAGCGCTAATCGCGTAGCAAGGCTTATGGCATTATTGCTGTGGAGCGACTTAACAATAGCGGGAAGTGCTTGATGCTGTACCGATTTAAAATGAAGGCCAGATGATTTAACCTTTGGCAATGCCTGTTCAGCAAGTTCAACTGGATCATCTCCTTGAAAAAATCCTTGTGCACGCGCCCACCGAATGATCATTCGTAATCGCTGCCTTATTTTCTTTGCGGTATCATTCCGATCAACCCATATTGGGGACAACACTTTGTAGATATCGGATGAGGTAACGTCAGATATGGGAACTGTTCCAATTTTGGGGAACACATGGCGTTGTAAAGACGTTATCCACTGCTCTGAATGTTTTTTATTTTTCCAAGATGGAAGGTTTAGGGCATGGACCTTTATAGCTGCCTCTTTCAAAGTCAGAAATGCAGCTTGTGTTTTTCGTCTCTCAATTAAGGGATCAATGCCTAGCTTCGCCATTTTACGATATTTACGAGCTAAATCGCGCGCTTCGTCGAGATTTATAAGACTTGCGCTACCTAGTCCCATATCACGCCGTCTGCCTTTAACAACGAAACGAAGTATCCATCGCTTAGATCCTCGATCGCTTACAACTAAATACAAGCAGTTGCCATCCGCATAACGGCCTGGTTCAGTAAGCTTTTTAATTCTCAGTGGTGTCAGGTGATTACCATGCATTTAATAAATATCCCACAATCCGTCCCACATTTTAATATGGATTCAGTTGGATGTCATTAGACAAAAAATAAAATAAAATCGCATATAATCCCATATAAAAAGGGGTATAAGCAGTTTTATTCAGTTAAAAGCAGTGTCAAAAATGTAGGGATATGGCGGAGGAGGTGGGATTCGAACCCACGGTAGACTTTCACCTACGTCGGTTTTCAAGACCGGTGCATTCAACCACTCTGCCACTCCTCCGATTATCGAAATAATATAAAGAATTTTTTTTTTTTCAATTGAAAAGATCTTTATTAATTAAAGTCATAATTCTATACTATAAGCAAAATAAGTATCATATCCTTAAGCATCTGGGAGAGTGTAATGAAAGTTAAAGCATATGCAGCAAAAAATGAAAAAGGCCTGTTAGAACCTTATGAATATGAATTGGGAGAAATAGGGTCCGATGATGTTGATATAGAGATTGAAAACTGCGGACTTTGCTACAGTGATGTTCATTACATAGACAACGATTTTTCAAACAACGAATATCCCTTTGTCCCTGGCCACGAGGTTATAGGGAAAATTACGGCAATTGGTAGCCAAGTTAAAGACAGGCATGTTGGGCAAAGAGTAGGAGTGGGCTTTCAGGCTGGATACTGTAAGACATGTGAATGTTGTTATAATGGTGATCATAATCTTTGCGATGATAGAGTGGGTGTTTTCTTAGGCCGAAATGGAGGTTTCGCCGATAAAATAAGAGTTCAAGATTTAAGTGCTATTCCAATCCCTGACGCACTTGATCCCCGAACCGCCGGTCCACTCATGTGCGGTGGTATTACTGTTTTCAATCCATTTGTCCAATATGCAGTAAAACCCACAGATAGTGTATGTATTTTTGGAATAGGTGGGCTTGGACACATGGCTATAAAGTTTGCTAATGCTTGGGGTTGTGAAGTCACCGCTATTACTGGTTCTGAAAATAAGGTGGAAGAAGCTAAGAGTTACGGCGCCCATAATGTAGTTGTTGCTAGTGATATTGATACAATTAAAAAGCTTAAAAAATCTTTCGACTACTTATTTTTCACCGGTCATGCATTCAAGGGTAAATGGGGGTTATTTATGAATACTCTTAAACCAAAAGGCAGGCTTCATTTCCTCGGTCTATTACCTGAGCCTCTAAATATAACTATGTTTCATATGTTGAGGGGTCAAAATTCAGTGTCTGCAAGTCCTGTTGGAGGACCAGAAGCAATGAAGAAAATGGTAGAGTTCTGCGCAAGACACAAAATAATACCCGAGGTTGAATTTTTTAAAATGTCAGAAATCAATGAAGCCATAGCCCACCTTAAAAGTGGAAAGGCAAGATATAGGATCGTTCTGGAAAACTAGCTAGCTTTAGTTTTTGATCTTAATTGATATCATTTCAGCTACTGAGTTTTGATTCTCGTTGACCTTCTCTTGTAAGTCATTGATACGTTCACGTCTCTCAGAGATCTGAACTGAGTTCTTCATAATATCTATTGCGTTTGTCTGTGTCTTTGATTGAATCTCAATAATTCGTTTTTGATTTTCAGAGGCCATTTCCTCTATTTTTGTGCACCTTTTTGTATTTTGGTCTATACGCTTTTTATTGTCTTTTTCAGTAGCTTTGGATGGATGAAACTCACCTTTTAGAAATTTTTCATTGGTAGCTAAATTTTCTGTATTAAATTGAAGTGTCTCCTCATTTTTTTTCATAATCATTCTGTTTAGTTCGATAAGCTTCTTGTTTATCTCTGTGAGTTGCTTGTTTACTTCAAGGATTGTTTTATTAACTGACGATTTATGCTCCAAAAAATCTAACTGAGCTTTATTATTCATTGACTCTCTGAAGTTTATTTCCACATCTTGCTCTGCAATCATATTACTCATTATAGCCAGTCTGTTTCTTAAAATTTCATCAGTTTCTTGATTAGCTAGGTGATGGTTTCCCATGTAAGCCGCGTTATAGTTTCTCATAATAGAGGCATAATTTTGTTCTATAGAGGCCCTGCATACTTCCACTTTTGTTTTATTTGAGTTTATAAGTATCTCAAGCTCGAATATTTTTCGACGATTAGATTGTATTTGGGCCTTATTTTCGGGATTCATGCGTTACCTCTTTTTAAATGTATCAGTTGATAAAACTTTACTACCTTGGACATTAAACTACTATAACGTAATAAGCGTACAAAAAAAAAAAAAATATTAAAATTCGGTGAAACAGCTTAGGATTAGATAAAAATGTATAAAGAATTATTAACTTCACAGCATGGCGATACTTTCGTGATTTCCCTCAACAGACCAGAAAAGTTAAACGCATTTACTAAAACCATGCAAGACGAACTTATTAGAGTTTTTGATTACACTGATCAGAATGATGACATTAATTCAGTCGTGATCACCGGAGAAGGGCGCGCCTATTGTGCAGGAGCTGATTTGGTTGATGGGCCCAACACTTTTAACTATGCAGAAGAAGGAAACAAGCTCTCTAACGATGATCATCGTGATGGAGGTGGGTTAGTAGCGCTGAGAATTTTTAGATCTAAAAAGCCAGTAATAGGTGCAATCAATGGAGATGCTGTTGGTGTAGGGGCGACAATGACACTACCAATGGATATAAGGATTGCTTCGAAATCGGCTCGGTTTGGATTTGTATTTTCGAGGAGAGGCGCAGTACCCGAGGCGTGTTCTAGCTGGTTTCTTCCTAGAATAGTAGGTATCTCTAAAGCTCTGGATTGGTGCTATACGGGGAAAGTATTTAATTCTCAAGAGGCCTTACAACATGGACTAGTTTCCGATGTAATTTCCGATGATAAATTGATAGAAAGAGCACTTGAGATTGGATCTAGCTATAGCAGTAAAACCTCTGCAATATCTGTTTCTCTTGCCAGACAAATGATGTGGAATATGCTAGCCGCAACCCACCCAGAGGAAGCACATATTTTGGACTCTATGGCGATGGAAAGAATGGGAAAGTCCGCAGATATTCAGGAAGGAATAGCTTCGTTTTTAGAAAAGAGAGCTCCTAATTTTTCGATGAAAGTCAGCAAAGATTTACCTGACCTGACGGCTGCTATAAAATCCAAGTAGTATAAATAGCTTACTTTTTAAAAGACATTAGAAAATTATTCGCCACTGCTGCCATTTCAAAGAAAGTGCTCTTTTCTCTTGTGAAAACCTCTCTATAACGTGGTACCGCAGAGATAGGTAGCATCGATAAGTTTTCCGATAATAAAGCTGCTGCACACGTTTTTCCAAAAAGAGTTCCGGGGGCAATACCCCTTCCTGAATAACCAAAACACGAGAGAGCATTCTCTTCAAAATTCACAATTTTTGGTATGTGATCTTTAGTCATTGCAATTTTACCCGACCAACGATAATTAAATTCTAGGTCGGGTAAAAAAGGAAATATGTCCTTAAGCTTTTTGTTTGCCCAATTCGTATGAACATATTTTCCAAAGCCTTCAGAGTTGCCCATTGTTCCTAGAATGATACGTCCAGCGTCATCTACTCTAAAGGAAGACATAATTCTAGCTGTATCCCAACAACCCTCTTTGCCAGGCAAGATCGTACTCATTTCATTAGAGTTTAAAGGTCTCGTAGCAAATTGTGAGTAATAAACGGTGGAAAATTTACCTTTATTGTTTGTGTTATTTAAATCTTCATAGGCATTCATAGCAAGAAATAAATATTTGCTTTTAATTTCAATACCTCTAACAAAAACTTCCCACCTATCATTTCGTTTTTTAACCTGAGATACTTTCGATTTTTCATATATTTTTGCGCCTAATTCTTTTGCTTTTCGTGCGAGGCCTCTACAATAAGCCATTGGGTGTATTGTTCCTGCTCTGGGGTCATATAGTGAGCCCATAAATTTTGTGCTTCCTATTCTATTTTCAGTTTCGGTTTTATCTATCAGTGCTAAAGGCTCTTCAAACTGTTTTCCTTGCTCAAATCTTTCAATTAGATATTCGATTCCTTTTTCTGAGTGAGCACAATGCAAAGTTCCATTTCTTTCGGGGTCACATTGAATTTTGTTTTCCTCAATAATTGAGAAAACCAGATCAGGAGCTAACCCAAGTGCGGATATCAGGGCTTCACCTTGCTTTTCTCCTAAAATAGAAATGATTTTTTTTGGTGGTAGCCATAATCCTGCATTTACTAAGCCAACATTTCTACCAGAGCCACCAAAACCAATGGTCTCACTTTCGAGTAACACTACTTTGGCTCCCAGCTTTGCTGCTTCTAAGGCAGCGGAGCAACCCGTAAAGCCTCCTCCAACAATTAATAAGTCGGTAGTTTGGCTTTTCAGGGGTTCACAAAAAGTTTCGTTTTCTTTGGACGTATTTTCCCACAAATTATTCATTAGCGATAATCAATTTTTATTTATAAACTCATCTTCTTTAGCCAGCTTCTCAGTCCAGTTTTAATGGCATACCTATCAACAAACCACCATCAACTGCCAATAACTGACCTGTAACATGGTTGCTTAGATCACTCGCAAAAAAAAGTATTGACCCTATAATATCCTTGGCAGTTGGAGCTTCACCAAGTGGATTTGTTTTTTCGTACGCTATTATAGCCTTTTTAAACTTTTCATCGCCAAGACTATTTTTCCACCAGTCGGTAGCCACGAAGCCAGGGCATACAGCATTTACTCTTATTCCATCTGGCCCAAGAGAGCGAGACAGTGCCAAAGTCATGGAGTTTAGAGCACCTTTAGACGCAGCGTAGGCAACTGATGATCCCAGTCCACGCAACCCTGCAACAGATGAGATATTCACGATACTACTTTTTTTATTCCTGGCGAGATGTGGACGCGCGTGTTTAATTAGCTCATAGTTACTATTTAGATTTAAGGCAAAAATATTTTCAAAGTCATCTCTTTGTAATGCATCTAATTTAGAATGATCAGCAAATTTTGTTCTACCTGCGTTATTGATTAAAATATTAATTGCTCCAAATTCGCTAAACGCTCTATCAATTATATGCTTGCACCCTTCATCAGTTGCAATATCAGATTTTATTATGAGTGGAGACTCTCCAAGGTGTGAGCATTCATGTGCCACTTCTTCTGCAGCCTCTTTACTCTTAGAATAATTAATTGTGACCCTGCCACCCATGGAGGTTATTTTTTTTGCGGCCTCTGCTCCAATTCCTGCCGAAGAACCCGTTATCACAGCGACTTTACCTTCAAAATTCATTTATAGCCTCCCAAGATTCTAAACAGCTTAGCAAATTTTCAATTTTTGGAGTATCCTATAATAGCTGTTTTAAATAAATATTTTTAATTTCGCTAAAGTCGGTTCATAATATAAACTTATGCTTTTATGGAGATTAGAATGAAATTATATTTTGCACCTAATTCTAGAGCCGTAAGAATTGCGTGGCTTCTTGAAGAGTTAGGCTTAAAGTATGACGTCGAAAAATATAAAGTTGGGGATAGAGCGCTGCGAACTCGAGAATATTATAAAATTCATCCGATGGGCAGGATTCCAGTTTTAGAGGATGGAGAAACTAGAATTTATGAATCAGGAGCAATAGTGCAGTATCTACTTGCTAGGCATGGAAATGGAAAATTTGTGCCAGATGTCAATGAGCCGTCTTTTCCTGAATACTTGCAATGGTTGCACTACGCGGAGGGTTCAATTATGGGACAGGTCAATATCTTAGTTGTTGAGACAATACTTTTGCCGCCTGAAAAAAGAAATGATGTAAACGTAAATAGAGCATTGAAATTATTACGGGTAGCACTTGGAAATGTAGATGATAGATTGAAAGACAGAGAATACTTAACAGGTACCTTTACAGGGGCTGATATAATGACGGGGCATGCGTGCTTTGGTGCAATGAATGCAGGAGCACAAATTGATGATTATGAACATTTAAATGCATATATAAATAGACTTTTAAAAAGGCCAGCATTAGAGAAAGCGCGATCACTATGATAAAAAATAATATTATAAAAAATACAGATCATCTTCAGGCTGAGGTGAGAGATGGAATTGGTATTATTGCATTTAATCGTCCAGAGGCAAAAAATGCATTATCAGATGAATTAACACCAGAATTGAGAAGAATATTAATTGAATTTGAGAGTGATCAAGATGTAAGAGTTATAATCATCACTGGAAATGGAGGATCGTTTTGTTCAGGTGGAGACGTAAAAAGCTTTGCAAGTGATAGTGACCCAGGCCTTTCAAAAGATCTCAGTTTAGAACAACAAATTAGAAAATTGCAAATTGGACAGGAAGGCGTCTCCTTAAAAATTCATGAGATGCCAAAACCAACCATTGCTGTGTTGCCAGGTGCGGCTGCAGGCGCAGGAATGTCCATTGCGTTAGCCTGTGACATTAGAATTGCATCAGAGAAAGCCTTTCTTGTCCCAGCTTTTGGCGGAATTGGCCTCTCTGGTGATTACGGAGGCAGTTGGTCATTGAGCCAACTCGTTGGTCCTTCAAAGGCCAAGGATATTTATTTTTCAAACAGGCGCATTCAAGCCCAGGACGCTCTTGATGAGGGAATTGTAAACTATGTTGTTAGTGAGTCAGATCTAGTGTCTTTTGCTTTACAGAAGGCATCAGAGATAGCCTATTTTTCTCCTACTGCTCTCCAGTATATGAAAGAAAATCATAATCGAGCTACGTCTGCAAACTTTAAGGAGAGCTTGGCAATGGAAGCGGATAGAATGATAAGATGCTTTCAAACAGAAGATCACAAAAACGCTGCAAAAGCATTTGTTGAAAAAAAGAAACCAAACTTTGTTGGAAAGTAACATTAAAGGAGAAACTTTATGGTTGATTTTAAGTTTATATTTGATTTTGGGAGTCCAAAAACCTACTTGGTCTACAAACTTTTACCTGGGATAGAAAAGAGAACTAAAACGAAGGCGGAGTATGTCCCAGTTCTCTTAGGAGGTATTTTTAAGTCAACCAACAATGTGTCGCCGATTGAGTCATTCAAGACAGTGCCAGCAAAGGGAAAATATGATGATTTAGATACCGCAAGATTTGTTAAAAAGCACGATATTGCTTTTAACTTTAATTCAAATTTCCCCATTAATACTTTAAACTTAATGCGGGGTGCCATATTTGCTCAGGAAAATGGTATTTTTGATAAGTATGTAGAGGTCGTTTTTAAAAGCATGTGGGTTGACAATAAAAAAATGGATGATTTGGAAGTTATTCAAACTGTTCTTTTAGAAAATGGACTGCCCGTTAAGGAAATATTTGAGGGCACCCAAGATCAAGAAATAAAAGACAAGCTCATTAAAAATACTAGCGAAGCAGTTGAGAAGGGAATATTTGGGGCTCCGAGTATGCTTGTAGAGGATGAGTTATTTTTTGGAAAGGAAAGCTTGCAAGACGTTGAAGAACTTATATTGAGTAAATCGGAATAGATATGAAGCAATTTATCGTTAAGGAGATTCCAAAAACCAATTTAGAAATTTCAAATTTTGAAATGCAAGAAGTCGATATACCAAAGCCTTCTTCAGATGAAATTTTAGTTAAAAATATTTTACTCTCTATAGATGCAGCAAATAGGACTTGGATGCAGGGAAGAACTTACAGAGACCAAGTTTTTGCTGGCGATGTGATGCCAAGCTATTCAATTGCTGAGGTTGTTGAAAGTAATCACACAGATTTTAAAATAGGGCAAATTGTTACTTCTGAGAGCTACTGGGAAGAGTTTAGCTTAGTCAAAGCTAAGGATGTTAATAAGTGTCCTAAAAATGTCCCGCTTTCTTATTTACTATCTATCTTCGGTATAGCAGGTCTAACCGCATATCATGGCTTATTTGATGTGGGAAGAATGGAAGCTAGCGATACTGTTGTAATCTCCGCTGCTGCTGGATCGGTTGGTATCTATGCAGGGCAATTAGCTAAGGCTATGGGATGTAAAGTTATAGGTATCGCCGGAGATGACAAAAAATGTAAAGAGGTTGTCGATAGTTTGGGCTTTGACGGGTGCATAAATTATAAAACTGGTAACTTACTAAAAGACCTTAAAGAACACTGCCCAGAGGGAATAAGTTTATATTTTGACAATGTAGGAGGACATATTTTAGAGGTTGTTCTGGTAAGAATGCAAAATAGGGGACGGATTGTTTGTTGTGGGGCTATAAGTCAGTATGAAAGCTCTTCTCCTGTAGGGCCAAGGAATGTTCCTGGTTTTATCATTACAAAGCGACTAAAGATGGAAGGCTTTATTGTAATGGATTTTCGGGGGAAGCACTTAGAGGCCATTAATCATATGAAAACTTTATTAGACAATGGAAAAATTAAAGTTGTTGAAGATATCGCCGAAGGATTGGAAAGAGCACCTGAAGCTTTGGTTAACCTTTTAAACGGTAAAAACTTTGGTAAAAGTATGGTCAGAGTTTTTCCTGATCCATAAGTAAAGGTAGAGGGATGGACTTTAATCAAGCTGTACAGCAAATTCTAAATACTGATGAATTATTTCAAACTGAAAATGTTGAGATAAGGGGAATTACTTACAAAGCATTTAATAATGTGCCGCCAGACTTAAAAGAATTACTTGAGTATGGAAAGAAAGTAAGAGAGTGGGAAGAGTTTATCGTTTATGAAAAAGAAAAAATATCATATTTAGATTTTTGTAATCAAGTTAAAAAGCTTAGTTCATTCCTGCAAAAAAAGGTAGGCATCAAAAAAGGTGACAAAGTGGCAATTGCGATGCGCAATTACCCTGAGTATTTAACCATATTAATGGCAGTGGCCTCTATTGGAGGTGTCGTTGTTTTTGTAAACGCCTGGTGGACAACAGAGGAAATGGAATATGGGTTTGATGATAGCACAGCAAGGATTTGCTTTGCTGATAAAGAGCGTTTAGCAACAATAAAACCCTTTGCAAAAAAGAAAAGTATCAAATTATATTCTGTCAGATGTGTAAATGATCCTGAGATTGAAAAATATGACGACATCCTTAATAATTTTAAGCAAGTTGATCTAGTTGAGGTGGACTTAAAGCCAGATGACGACTTTGCTATTATGTACACATCAGGTTCTACAGGACATCCAAAAGGGGTTGTCTTAACCCACAGAGGTGCCATTACAGCAACTTTTTCATGGCTTATGGCTGAAAGAGTTGGAGGTCTTTTGGCTGATCCCGAAAAGCTTGCGAGAAGAAGGGCTTCGAGTGTTCTACTTTTATCACCAATGTTTCACGTAAATGGGTCCCACCCAAATTTTTTCTATTCTATAGCTAGAGGATCCAAGATTGTTTTGATGTATAAATGGGATCCAGCGAAAGCAATCAATATCATTCGTGACGAGATAATTACAAGAATAACCGCTGTACCAACTGTAGTAGCAGACCTTGTCCAACAGGCAAGAGAACTAAATGTGTCTCTGGATACACTTGAATTTTTAGGTGCAGGTGGAGCTAAAAGACCAGCTGCCCAGGTTGGTGTTGAAAAACAGACTTTGCCACTTGCAGATATTGCCTCTGGATATGGAATGACTGAAACAAACGCTTTAGGGTTGGGTATATCTGGCGATGAGTATGTTGAAAAGCCAGAATTGGCTGGAAGACTATACCCTCCACTGCAAGAAATTAAAATAGTAGATGATAATGATGCTAAATTGCCAAATGGACAACTAGGTGAGATATGTCTAAAAAGCCCAGCAAATATGAGGTGCTATTTTAATAAGGAAAAGGAAACAGATGCTGTCTTAAAGGATGGGTGGATGCATACCGGGGACTTAGGAGTTTTAGATAATGAAGGACTCGTAACAATAGTTGATCGAAAGAAGAATATAATAATTAGAGGTGGAGAAAACATCTCATGTTTAGAAGTAGAGGGCGCTCTCCAGAAGTTCCCTGGTGTTATTGAGTCTGTTGTTTTTTCTGTTCCTGAAAAAAGATTTGGGGAAGAAGTAGGTGCTTGTATAAATATGTCTGGAGATACGAAAGATAAAAATGAGGAAATATCTTCTTTTTTAAAAGATAAATTAGCGCATTTCAAGATACCAGTTCATTATTGGTGGGTAAATCGATCTCTTCCGAGAGGAGCAACCGATAAGTTTGATAGGATAAAGATCAAAGAACTGTGTCTGAGTAATAGTTGGAGTGATGAAAATGGATGAACAGAACTATATTTTGGAAGCGGAGAAAAAAGTTCTGGATATTAAAGGGTTGCCGGAAAGTTTGCCTAAAAGGGAAATTAATATGGTCGGAATAATAGGCGCTGGTACGATGGGTGGTGGTATAGCCATGAATTTCGCAAATGTGGGAATTCCGGCTAATATTGTTGAAACAAGCCAAGATCAACTAGACAAAGGGATACGTAACATACGCAATAACTATGAAAGATCGGTTAACAGAGGTAAAATTTCAAAAGAACAGGTAACTGATCGCTTAAAACTAATTTCCTCATCAACACAATTAACTGATTTAGGACACTGTGATTTGATTATTGAAGCTGTTTATGAGGATTTAGATTTAAAAAAAAACATATTTAAAGAGCTGGATAAAATTGCCAGGCCCTTCTCAATCTTGGCAACAAACACATCAGCGTTAGATATAAATGAAATTGCTTTGGCTACACTTAGACCGGATGACGTAATTGGACTTCATTTTTTTTCACCGGCAAATGTAATGAAACTTGTGGAAATTGTACGCGCTAAGTTTACTAGTGATGTCGTCGTAGCAACTAGTCTATCATTGGTAAAGAAAATTAATAAAATCCCAACAATTGTAGGCGTTTGTCCTGGATTTGTTGGTAATAGGATTTTATTTGCTCGTCAAAAACAAGCTTTAAATATGGTTTATGATGGCTTAATGCCCTGGGATATTGATAAGGCGTTAAACGAATTTGGTTTTAAAATGGGACCTTTCCAAATGTCTGACTTGGCGGGGTTAGACATAGGTTGGAAAAAAGGAGAAAAGACAACAAATCCCATTAGAGACGCGCTATGTGAGTTAGACAGAAGAGGTCAGAAAACAAGAGCCGGGTATTATGATTATGATGAGAATAGAGTTTCCAGTATATCCAAAATTACCGAAGAGCTAATAAAAGATATTACTGGAAAAGAAAAAGCAGAAAATATGGAAAGTGCTGAGATAATTGAGCAGTGTATTTTCCCAATGGTAAATGAGGCACTATTAATTTTAGAAGAAGGAATGGCACAAAGACCCTCTGATATTGATGTGGTATGGCTGAATGGCTATGGATTTCCAAGAGATAAAGGAGGTCTATTGTTTTGGGCAAACAAACTTGGTAGTGCTCAAATTTTGGAGGGCCTAAAGAAAATGGAAGATAGTGGCTTGGAGATTAACATATCCGAAATGCTAAAAGATATGGTTAAAAAGAATGAAAACATTTTTGATAATAAAGATCAAAAAATCAGAGTATAAGGAGGTTCTTAAATGGAGTATGAATTTGTAAAAGTTGAGAAAAAAGACCACATCTCAATAGTAACAATAGATAGACCTGACGTGTATAATGCCGTCCATCCTCCGCTTAGCTTAGAACTGGATCAAGTCTGGAATGAATTTATTAAAGACAGTGAGCAATGGGTTGCTGTTTTAACTGGAGCTGGGGACAAAGCTTTTTCTGCTGGAAATGATCTGAAATACTCAGCGCAACCAGGAAAATATAAGGTTCAGCAACCGAAAAGTGGGTTTGCGGGGCTGACAAATAGATTTGATCGCACCAAACCTATAATAGCAGCTGTAAATGGGTTTGCTATGGGTGGCGGAATGGAAACAGCTCTCTCGTGTGATATTATATTGGCGTCAGAGAACGCAAAATTTGCCCTTCCTGAAGTAAAAGTAGGTTTTTTCGCAGCGGCTGGCGGGGTTCAACGACTGAGTAGACAAATAGGCAAAAAGGCGGCACTCGAAATGATACTAACAGGGCGTAGTGTGGATGCTAAAGAAGCACTAAAGCTCGGTATCGTAAACGAGGTTTTTTCTCAGTCAGAACTATTAGATAAAGCAATCGAAAAGGCTAATGTAATAGCTGGCAATTGTCCATCGTCTATAAAGTATTCTCTTGAAGCTTTAAATCACATGGATCAGTTAGAAGACATGTCATCTGCGCTCGAAAAAAGTTATGAGCTAATAGACTTATTGAGGCAAACAGAGGATCACAAAGAGGGAGTGTCCGCATTTGTTGAAAAGCGCGCTCCACAATGGAAGAACAAGTAATCGTATTTAAAGAAAGGAATTCGCAATGTCTGCACTGTTTAGTCTTGAAGGAAAAAACTGCTTAGTTACAGGGGCTTCAAAGGGTATGGGGAAAGCTATGGCCTTGGCCTTAGCTGAACATGGAGCAAATGTTGTGATATCAAGCCGGAAGCAAGATCAGTTGGAGGAAACAGCTAATGAAATAAATAAGCAAGTTGGAGGTCAAAATATTGTGCCTATAGCTGCTAATGCCGGGCGTAAAGAAGACCTGAATCAGCTCGTTCAGGAGACGAATAAGGTCATTGGCAAGATAGATGTCTTAATAGGAAACGCTGGAGTTAATCCTCACTACGGACCTATGTCAGATATATCCGATGAAGCATATGACAAAACAATGGCAACGAACGTAAAATCAAATCATTGGCTGTGCCAAATGGTTGCACCAGATATGATTTCAAGAGGAGGGGGTTCAATTATGATTACCTCAAGCGTTGGCGCGTTCGAGCCTTCTTTACATCTTGGCACATATGCAATCTCAAAGTTAGCTGTAATAGGTCTAGTTAGAAATTTAGCTGCAGAATATGGGCCTAAAAATATTAGAGTCAATGCAATATGTCCTGCAATAATTAAAACGGATTTTGCCAAGGCATTATGGGACGATGATACAAAAGCTAAGGAAGCAATTTCGAAAATACCGCTTGGTCGTTTAGGAGAACCAGAGGATCTACAAGGGCTTGCGGTATTTCTGGCCTCTAATGCGAGTAGTTATATTACAGGTCAGGCGATGACTGTATGTGGCGGTGGCTATATGTGGCGTTAATAAAAGGGAGAAAAATATGGATATTAAAGATCGAGTAATAGTGGTAACTGGAGCAGCCAGTGGAATAGGTAAATCTCTCGTCAAAATCTTTTATAAACATGGCGCAAAGCATGTTGTGAGTGCAGATGTAAATATGAACGGAATAAGCAAGGTAGCAAAGGAATACGGCGGCACCGCGATGAAATGTGATGTTAGTCGAGAAGGGGATATTGCAAAAGTTATAAGAACAACAGAAAGAGAAATTGGTCCAATATCAATTTTTTGTTCAAATGCAGGCATTGGTCATCTTGGAGGGATCGAGGTTCCGAATGATGATTGGCAAAAAATTTGGGAAATTAATCTAATGGCACATGTTTGGGCAGCCAGACACTTGGTCCCTTTAATGGAGAAACGAGGAGAGGGATACTTGCTAAATACGGCATCCGCTGCTGGTCTATTGTCACAAGTTGGTGATGCCTCCTATTCGACTACCAAACATGCTGCAATTGGTTTAGGAGAATGGCTTGCTTTTTCCTACGCGAGAAAGGGGATAAAGGTATCTATGTTGTGTCCCCAGGGTGTACGAACTGCAATGACTGATGGATTGGATCCAGAGCTCGCTGTCGCTATGAAAGATGGAATGCTTGAACCTGACGAGGTTGCTGAGGAATGTGTTAAAACTATTAATGAGGAGCGTTTCTTAGTACTGCCACACCCTGTAGTTGAAAAATATATTCAATATAAGACGTCCGATTATGATGGATGGCTTGCTGGCATGGCGAAATTAAACGATAGATTTAGGTATTAGGCTTCCGTTTTAAAGGTCGCATAAGTCCTTCTTGAGCTACGCTGGCAACCAGAGTTCCATCCTGTGAAAAAACTTTTCCTCTGTTTAGACTTCTTGCAGCTCCAGAGAATGGACTGTCCATTTCATATAAGTACCAATTGTTAAAATCTATTTTTTCATGAAACCACATGGCGTGATCCAAACTTGCTAGCATAACGTCTCCCGAATAAGCTGATACACCGTGAGGACGATTACCAGAGCCCAACAAGGATACGTCAGAGGCATATGCAAGAAAGCAATGATGTACCCATTGATCTTTAGTATCAAGGGTCCCATCCACTTTAAACCACAAAAAATTTTTGTCTGAAGTTGGTTCAGGTTTAAATAAATCAGGTGGATCAACATCTCTTATTTCAATCGGCTTGGGGTTTAAAAAATTTGCGCGCCTTTTCTCAGGAACTTTATCCGCAATTAGTTTTCTCTGTTCATTTCTATTAAGAACTCCCAAAGGACCTTTAACTTCTTTCATTTTATGCTGATGAGACCAGCCCTCTTCTTCAATATGAAATGACGCAGCCATATTGAATATTTGTTTGCCATTTTGGATAGCAACTACTCTTCTCGTTGTAAAGCTTCCACCATCTCGTGCTCTATCAACCTCGTAAATAATGGGTGTCGAAGGATCTCCGGGTCGTATAAAATAAGCATGAAGAGAATGGCAAAGCCGTTCCTCAACGGTTTTGTAGGCCGCTGCTAGTGCCTGCGCAATAACATGACCGCCAAACACTCGTGAGGCGACCTCACCACCTTCGCCTCGCCCTCGAAAAAGATTGCGGTCCAAAGTTTCAATATCAAGAAGCTTCTCTATTTTTTCCTTCATAGTGCCTTCATTAGTTCATACGCACGCTCAGCTAGCTTTGGAACAGATAATGTTTCACGATTTGAGCGTTCAGGATTAGCGGCAATTCCAGACAAAGCTCTTTTTTTTACGCCTTGTATAACACATGCCATTCGAAAAAAACAGAATGCGAGATAAAAATTGAAATCTTTTATGTAGTCGATGTTTCTTAACTCGCAATATTCTTTAATAAAATTTTCATCGCTTGGTATTCCGAGAGGCTCTCTTTCAACACCTTGTAGTCCCCTACTAATTTTTCCTGCTGTTTGTTCCCACTGCATGATTAAAGAAGCGAGGTCAGCAATGGGATGTCCAGTTGTACAAATCTCCCAGTCTATAATTGCCAGTAGTTTTGCCTCATTTTTATCAAATATCATATTATCAAGTCGAAAGTCACCATGAACTAGTGAACGAGAAGAGTTATCCAAAGGTATCTTTTTTGGAAGCTCTTCCATCATTTCGTTCATTTCACTAATTTTTTGCGTTTCCGATGACAAATATTGTTTTGCCCACCTGCTTATCTGCCTTTCATAGTAGTTTCCGTCCGCACCAAAGTCTGTTAAACCCACCGCATCGATATTTACTTCGTGTAACGAAGACAATCCCCTATTTATCTCGCTATAAACCTTTACTCTATCGTTTTTAGCTAAACTTGGTAAAGAGGGGTCTTCATAAACTACTCCATCAACGAATTCCATTATATAAAAATCAACGCCTAAAATAGATTGATCATCACAATAATGAAGCATTTTTGCCACGGGTACGGGTGTATCATATAAAGCCTTTTGCACTCTATATTCTCGGTCTATGGCGTGTGCCGATTTTAATAAGGGTCCATCTGGTTTTCGCCTAATAACATAACTAGCCGTATCTGTCTCCAGTAAAAAGGTTGGGTTCGATTGGCCAATAGAAAATTTTTTTACATTTTTTAAATGTGAAAACCCGTCAATGTTGCTTGCTAGATAGGGGAGAAGTTTTTTTTTGTTTAATGGATCTTTAAACATCTTCCTAACTATAAGTCAGCAAATGAGCGTTGTCTCCATCAAATTGCGGTGTGCAGTTAAAGCTGTGAAGGTAAAAGGCTTTGGGAGTGTAAATGAACTTTGAGACTGACGTATTTTTTATTTGTAAGTTTAATGTCATCATTTCTTCTTTAGGAGCATTGAGGGTTGTCGCTACCACTCTACTTATTGGTCCTCCTGATGTCACAACGACCACTTGTTTACAATCAAGATCACAACTAAACTTGAGTGCACTACTTATTCTTAAAGAAAAGTCTTCCCAGCTTTCAGTCGCATTTGGTAGTTTTGCATTCATCCAGTTAGTTACCGTTGATCGAAGAGTTTTAAAGTGCGTCTTCCTGTCCGTGAAAATTTCCTTAGGGATGTTGGGGCCAAACTCTGCTAATAATAAGTCTCTAAAGTCATATTCGTTCCAGCCAGGGTGCTTATCAACCTGGCATTTCAAATTAAAATTTTCCAGTGTTTGCAGATGTCTCTTTTGGGTCCCTATAACGACTCTGTCAGGGGCTATATTTAGTTTGTCGAACAAGGAACCTAAAAGAGTTGCTTGGTTATGACCTAACTCGGATAAGTTATCATAGTCTTCATGACCAAAAGATGCCTGGGCATGTCTAATTAGAATTAGCTCACTCATAAAGAGCTAAAACACTTAGTTTGAGTATCGTCTTAATTCGGCTCTTGCGACCTGTCTTCTGTGAACGGCATCTGGGCCATCCGCAAGTCGTAATGTCCTAACATGTGTCCACATATGAGCAAGAGGCGTGTCTTGACTGATCCCCATTCCACCATGCATTTGTATTGCCTCATCAATAACCTTTAACGCCATCAAAGGTGCTACAACTTTTATCTGACTAATCCATGGTTGTGCTGCTTTCACACCTGCGGTATCCATCATCCAAGCTGCTTTCAAGCAAAGTAACCTGCTCTGCTCTATTTCCATCCGGCAGTTTGCAATAATATCGTAGTTTGCTCCGAGTTCTGTTAATTCCTTTCCGAAGGCTGTTCGTGTTTTAGAGCGCCTTATCATCAACTCAAGAGCTTTCTCTGCTTGCCCAATAGCTCTCATACAGTGATGAATTCTTCCAGGTCCTAGCCTCCCTTGTGACACCTCAAAACCACGGCCCTCTCCAAGAATAAGATTTTCAGCAGGAACTTTCACATTTGTGAATTTACAGTGGCCGTGCCCATGCGGAGCGTCGTCTGCACCGAAGACATTCATATATCTGAGTACTTCGAATCCTTCAGAATCGGCATCTACAAAAAACATTGAATGCCTCGAATGCTTTGCTGCATCTGGGTCAGTTAGCGCCATAACAATAAATACTTTGCACCTAGGATCTCCAACACCGGAAGACCACCATTTTTGACCATTCAATACCCAATGATCTCCGTCTTTTTTTGCTTCGAGCGATATATTTGTAGCGTCTGAAGAAGCAACGTCGGGCTCCGTCATTAAATAAGCAGACCGGATCTCTCCTTCTAGTAACTTTGCTAACCATTTCTTTTTGTGGTTTTCATTGCCATAGCGCTCAATTACTTCCATATTTCCAGTGTCTGGTGCGCTGCAGTTAAATACTTCAGCCGCAATACCAACTTTTCCCATCTCTTCTGCGAGATAAGCATACTCAACGGTTGATAAACCGTAGCCTTTCTCTGAGTCGGTAAGCCAGAAGTTCCAAAGCCCTCTTTCTTTAGCAAGAGACTTCAGATGGGTTAATATTTCCATTTGTCGTTCGGTGAACTGCCATCTGCTCCCGGACGGATGCTTTCCAACTTCTTCATGAAACTCTTGGTCAAGTGGTTCTATGTCATCTGAAACCATCTGCCTTACTTTATCAATTAACGGTTTTACTTTGTCGGTAACGCCTAAATCCATGTCTTTCTCCTAACTAACTAAATTTTAATTTAAACTCTGAAACAGCTGTCTTGAATTCCGAATCTAAATTATGAACAAACTCTGAAACAGTTTCAATTGCTTTAATTGACGCAATGCCTTGCCCACATCCAAAAATTTGTGACCACGCTTTTGGCTTTTCAGAAGAAGGGTCAAAGTTCATATCTTTGACCGATCCCTCCTGAAGGTTGTCTGGGTCCATGCCAGCATTGATAACGGATGGTTTTAAGTAATTTCCAGAAACCCCAGTAAAAAGTGATGAAAGAAGTATATCTTCAGCAGAGGAGTCGACGATCATATTTTTATATGCATCAGTGGCATTTGCCTCTTTTGTTGCAATGAATGGTGAACCGATGTATCCCATGTCTGCTCCCATCATTAGTGAAGCAAGCAAAGCTCGTCCGGTTGCAATGGAGCCTGAAAGCAATAATGGTCCTTTAAACCATTCTCTGATTTCTTGAATAAGAGCAAAGGGTGATTGAGGTCCAGCATGTCCGCCGGCACCGGCTGCCACTGCGATAAGCCCGTCGGCTCCCTTTTCGATAGCTTTTCTAGCGAAAGTATTATTTATTATATCGTGTAAAACAATGCCACCGCATGAATGAGCCGCTTCATTAACCTCTGGTCGAGCTCCAAGTGAAGTAATCCAAACAGGTACATTCCATTTCACACAAATCTCGATATCTCGCATCAATCGTGGATTTGATCTATGCACTATTTGATTTACGGCAAAAGGGGCCGCAGGATTATCTGGATTTTCTTGGTTATGTCGATCAAGTTCCTCTGTTATACGTTTGAGCCATCTCTCTAGCTCGATGGGTTCACCATCTTTTTCGCGGGCATTTAAGGCTGGGAAGCTACCAATAACACCAGCTTTACATTGTGCGATTACCAAATCCGGTACCGATATAATAAATAGTGGGGCCGCTACCACTGGAAGCTTTCCGGCTGTCAATACCGCCGGAAGATTTGTGCTACTATGTATATTCATCAGAGAACCTCAAAAAGGCCAGCGCCTCCCATTCCCCCTCCAATGCACATGGTGCATACGACATATTTCGCACCTCTTCGCTTTCCCTCAATTAGCGCGTGACCAACCATACGAGCTCCAGACATTCCATAAGGATGGCCGATAGAGATTGCACCTCCATTTACATTAAGATTTTCATCTGGAATACCTAGCTTGTCTTTACAATACAAAACTTGTACAGCGAAGGCTTCATTCAACTCCCAAAGATCAATATCATCCATTTTTAAATTATGTTTTTCAAGTAGTTTTGGAACAGCAAAAACAGGCCCAATACCCATTTCGTCAGGAGCGCAACCAGCTGCCATCATCCCTACATATCGTCCTAAGGGCTCTAACCCTTTCTTTTCTGCAATTTTGGCTTCCATAAGCACAGATGCAGATGCACCATCCGACAGCTGACTTGCATTGCCTGCAGTTATGTAACCACCTTCAGACATAGTCAGTCCATTTTTAAACACCGGTGACAACGAAGACAGCCCTTCGATGTTTGTGCTTGGTCTATTTCCTTCATCTTTCTCGAGCGTTATTTCTTTATCACTTATTTCACCTGTTTCTTTATCTTGCACTTTCATGATCGTTTTGAGGGGCACAATTTCATCATCGAATGCTCCTCTTTGTTGCCCTGATGCCGTTCTCTGTTGAGATTGAAGAGAATATTCATCCTGATATTCTCGACTAATATTATATCGAGAAGCAACAGTCTCAGCAGTCTCAATCATAGTCATGTACATATCTGGCTGATGATCCTTAAACCATGGATCGTACGCCCTGTATCCATTCATTTTATCGTTTTGAACAAGGCTTATGGATTCTACTCCTCCACCCACAGTGATATCCATGCCGTCATTAATAATTTGTTTTGCTGCTGTCGCAATGGCCATCATACCGCTTGCACATTGACGATCTATAGACATGCCAGGAACTGTAACAGGTAACCCGGCTCTTATAGCCGCTTGTCGTGCAATATTACCTCCACTTGACCCTTGCTGCAAAGCAGCTCCGATAATAACGTCACTAACTTCACTCGAGTCTATTCCAGCCCTTTCAACTGCCTTCTCAATTGCATGACCGGCCAACTCTTGGGCGGATGTGTCGTTAAAAGCTCCTCTATAAGCTTTTCCTATAGGTGTTCTCGCAGTTGATACTATTACAGCTTCTCGCATTTCTTTTCTCCGATAATTAAATGAAAACTTTTGTGTTAAGTATGCTCAATATTATCACACAAATTTTTTCGTACAATCTTTAAACTTAAGACTTTTAAGGTTTAACAAACGCTTTTGTGATCCACTCTGCTGCCAGAACAGGCTTTTCTTGATTTTCAAGTTCTACAATCACATCGTAGATCATCGTTATCTCCCCTGTGTCTTTCTTTTCGATATCCTTTAAAGTAAAATGCCCCCTTATTCTTGAGTTTACTGGTACAGGCGATACAAACCTTAGCTTATTAAATCCATAATTGAGGCCAAAGTGCGCCCCTTCTATTCCTGGGACACAATCGTAGGACATTGCAGAAAGTAGCGATACGGACAGAAACCCATGCGCTATTGTCGAATTTAAAGGTGTTTCTCTCTTTACTCTTTCAGGATCCACGTGAATAAAAAAATGATCTTTAGTTAGATCAGCAAAACTGTCAATCATGGCTTGATCTATAGAGTACCACTTTGATTTCCCTACTACTTTCCCTAGTTTTTCGGATACCTCGTCAAAACTCAACTTTGTAAGAGCTCCCTCGTTGTTTACCTTGTTCATTTTTTAGCCTCCACGATTCGGTTTGGCTTCATATTAATAGATTAAGGACCTGTCTTACCTTGTTTTTTTTAGCAAAAGTAGAGTTTTTTTGATTTAATTATCAAATGACGTATCGAAATGTGATTAATTGACGCTATGTAATACCGGTACCTTACTTTAGGGTTGACCTCTTAAAAAAATTTAATCTATCATTTAAATATTGAACGATTAAATAAATTAAAACTACTTTTGGGAGGAAAGTATTCATGAAACTTTTTAATAAGATCGCGAGTTTCGTGTTGGCAACTGGGGTATTTTTTAGCTCCTCAGTTTTTGCTGATACTATAAAAATCGCATTTATCGATCCATTGTCTGGACCTTTTGCTACGACTGGAACAATAGGTTTGGCGGAATGGAAATATGCTGTTGAGAAGCTCGTCAACGAAAAAGGCGGTGTTCTTGGTGGAAAAAAAATGGAAGTTGTAGCACTAGATAATAAGATGGATGGAAAAGAGTCACTTGTTCAAGTACAAGTTGCCATTGACCAAGGCATTCGATTTATCGCGCAAGGTAACTCATCAGGTATTGCTAACGCGATAACTGATATGGTTAAAAAGCACAACAAAAGGAACCCTGATAAGCAGGTTATCTTTTTAAACTATTCAGCTGTTGACCCAGCTTTAACAAACGACAAGTGCCAATTCTGGCATTTTCGTTTTGATGCCAACGCTGACATAAAAATGGACGTTATAACAGATGTTATAGCAGGCGAGTCGGGTATAAAGAAAATGTATCTAATCGGCCAAGATTACTCATTTGGTAAGGCTGTTGCGGCGGCGGCTGAAAAATATTTGGCGCAAAAAACGTCTATAGAAATCGTAGGTAACGAGCTACACCCAATTGGAAGGGTAAAAGATTTCACTCCATATGCTAGAAAGATCCTTGCATCAGGAGCCGATGCTGTTATCACAGGAAACTGGGGAGCCGATATGGTAAACTTGGGTCGTTCTCTCAAAGAATCCGGCTTTGACGGTCCTGTTTATTGCTATTATTGCGCGACCGCAGGTATCACTAGAACTTTCGGTGAAACTGGAAAAGGAATGCTAAATATCGTTGGAGAAGGGAAACTCAATCCTATGAATCCTGCATTAGAAGCATATAATAAGGGTTTAAAGGCAAAATATCCTGAAGCCGATATGTCTCAGCCAAGAATTACCAATGCGGTTCAAATGGTTGCAAAGGCGATAAACGAAGCTGGGTCTGCGACTGACATGAAAGCTATCGCATACGCACTTGAAGGTATGGAATTCGAAAATGAACTTCTCCAGACCAAAGTTGTAATGCGAACTTCTGATCACCAGGCTATTCAAGATGTTCACGTTGGCATGCATACTGATGACGTAGACATTGACTTTGATAACTCTGGTTACGGAATCAAGATGTATAAAACTGTGAAAATGGCGTCAATGGACAGTCCTACAACTTGTAAGATGAAGCGACCGTAAAACGTAAACTATTAATTAAATGCCCTGCTCACTATTGGTGGGGCATTTATTTTATTTGAGGCTCAAAAAATGGATCTATTTATAATCAATGTGATAGACGGCTTAATCTATGGATTACTCTTGTTTATGTTATCGAGTGGGTTAACTCTTATCTTTTCAATGATGGGAGTTCTTAACTTATCACATGCTGCTTTTTACATGCTCGGTGCTTATCTAGCTTACCAGATCAGTGTTTATACTGGTTTTTGGGTTGGATTGATTGTTGCTCCGATATTGGTCACAATTCTTGGAGCTGCTGTGGAAAGGTATGGCTTAAGGAGGGTGCATCAGTACGGGCACGTACCGGAGCTTATTTTTACGTTTGGTCTGTTTTTTGTAATAGAGGAATTAGTGCAATATATATGGGGACGAAGTATGGTAAATTACAATAGTCCTGAATCTTTAGATTTTATTGCTTTCAATTTAGCGGGAGGGTCAATTCCTGCCTATAAGGTGTTTATGTTATTGGTGTCTGTAGGTATATTCCTAGCCCTGTACTACGTATTGGCTAGGACACGCGTCGGAATGATAATTCAGGCTGCTCTGAGTTATCCCAAAACTGTTGAGGCCCTCGGTCATAATGTGCCGTTGGTGTTTATGGGAGTTTTTGGAGTAGGTACCGGTTTGGCCGGCTTAGCAGGAGTGATAGCAGGTCCATCACTTACAACTTTTCCAGGCATGGCATTTCTACTAGGATCAATAGTATTTGTGTGTGTTGTGGTAGGTGGACTTGGGTCATTATTCGGAGCATTTGTCGCGTCACTATTAATTGGATGGCTGCAAACTTTTGCCGCCTCATACAATATAGGTGCTGCAGACATACTAATTGCTTTTGGCTACGAGTATCCAAAAGATGTGTACTATCATCCATGGAGAGATTTATGGACACTAACTCTCCCTCAAATTGGACCTATATTGCCGTATATTTTATTGATACTAGTATTGGTTTTCAGGCCCAATGGGTTATTCGGTAAACGAGAGACTTAGGGAATAAAAAAATGAGTAGTACTTCTATGCAAAAAAGTGTTTTTACTTCAGCTTTGCCCTGGATATTTGCTGCGGCCATTTTAATAGTCCTGCCTTTTATATTTACAGGAGGCGGTTCGATTACAATTATGAACCAGATAGGTATAACAATAGTCTTGGCTATGAGCTATAATATGCTGCTAGGTCAGGGTGGCATGTTAAGTTTTGGACATGCTGTCTACATGGGGATCGGCGGATTTGTCGCTGTTCACGTAATGAATATTGTAGAAAATGAATAT
Organism: uncultured Alphaproteobacteria bacterium; assembly: GCA_902619165.1. Taxonomy (GTDB): domain Bacteria; phylum Pseudomonadota; class Alphaproteobacteria; order Rhodobacterales; family Rhodobacteraceae; genus CACIJG01. Next base: position 54,045 of record CACNDI010000001.1, on the reverse strand, counting down.
TTGTGGCTACCATTGCCTTTCTTGCCGCTAGTTGGAGGTCTCGTAGGGCTTGGGTTTGCTACTATTGTTGGTAGTTTTTCAACGAGAAAAGCAGGAACTGTTTTTGCAATGATAAGTTTAGGTATCGGTGAGCTAATAGCAGCCTGTTGTATCATTATAACCGTTTTTTTTGGTGGTGAGGAAGGAATTTCGGGAGACAGAACCATGGCGCCTCCGACATTTGGCATCGAGTTCATATCTCAGAAGGAAGTTTATTTTCTGATAGCGTTTTGGGTTCTACTATCAATTTTTGTGATGTATCTCTTTACGCAAACACCTGTTGGAAAGATGGCAAATGCTGTTAGAGATAATCCTGAAAGAGCCGAGTTTGTTGGATATTCACAGCGCTGGGTACGCTATGTGTCTTTTTGTGGTGCAGGTTTTTTTGCTGGGGTTGCCGGAGCACTTTTTGCTATAAATTATGAGATACTTACGGAACAAAATTTAAATACAGTGATGTCGTTTCAAGTTCTACTAGCGACCTACATTGGAGGAGTCGGGTTTTTCTTGGGACCTGTTTTTGGTGCTATTTTGTTCACTATATTACAAACTGTAATAGGCCTACAAACGGATTTATGGGCATTATATACGGGCATTGTGTTTGTACTTATGGTTATGTTTCTTCCTACAGGGTTAACTGGTCTATTCGCAATGCATTTAATCCCGTTACAGTTAGGGAGGTTGGGTATGTTGATAAAACCCTATGCAAAAATTTTCGTTCCTGGCCTAGCTTTCGTTGTTGGTGCAATTGCTTTAATTGAGTTGATCAATCATGTTCGGCACCATGCAGAAGAACAATTTATGACGTTGTTCTGGATTGAATTTGATACCACCTCCTTCCTGCCATGGGCTTTATTTTTAATAATGGTGGCTGTTGGATTTTATGTTTCACGAGCATTTGCTAAAGAAGTTGCTGAGGCATGGGGAGAAGCAACTTTCGTTGAGGGCGAGAGGAGGTAATTATGGCGAATGAAGCACTTAAACTTGATAACGTTAAAAAGAACTTTGCCGGTACTGAAATAATAAGAGGGCTAAATCTGTCCGTGGCGAAAAATGAAAGGCACGCTGTAATTGGCCCAAATGGAGCTGGCAAATCTACCGCCTATAATCTTATAACAGGAAGGTATCAGGTTTCGTCTGGAAAAGTTTTTTTAAATGGAGAAGACATTACCAACCTCGAACCTTATGAGGTAAAAAGGAAGGGTCTTAGCCGTTCGTTTCAAATAACAAATATCTTTCCTAAGATGTCTGTTTTTGAGAATGTTCGGTGTTCTTTACTTTGGGCAATGGGGTACAAATATTCTTTTTGGAAGTTGGTTGGAAATCAAACGGCACTTAATGAGGATGCAGAAAAAATTATTGAGGAACTCAACCTAAAGAATAGAAGGGATACTTTAGCGGGAGTACTTAGTTACGCGGAACAGCGTGCGTTGGAAATTGGTATAACAATTGCCGGCGGTTCCGAGGTAATATTATTAGATGAACCTACTGCTGGAATGAGTGTATCTGAGACAGAATATATAGTGGGGCTTATTCGTAAGGTTACGGAAGGAAAAACCTTATTAGTAGTGGAACACGATATGGGTGTTGTTTTTGATCTAGCTGATAGGATCTCCGTTCTTGTATACGGGGAAATCATAGCCACAGGCACACCAACTGAAGTTAAAGAGAACCAAGCGGTTCAAGAAGCCTATTTAGGCGCAGCAATGGAAGAACACTAATGTTAGAAGTAACTGATCTAAATGCATATTATGGGAAAAGCCATATTCTTAGGGGCGTAAACTTAAAAATAGAAAATGGCGAAATTGTTTCTTTGCTTGGAAGGAATGGTGTTGGGCGGTCAACGACATGCAAAGCCATAATGGGTGAAGTTGAGCCCATAGGTTCAATCAAGTTCAATGGCACCGAACTGGCTGGCAAAAAAGCCTTTGAAGTAGCCAATGCGGGGCTTGGCTATGTTCCTGAAAATAGAGATATTTTTCCTGGCTTAACAACGCGGCAAAATTTAGAGTTAGGAATAAAATCAGGGCAAGATATGGCGAACTCCAGGTGGTCAATTGATGATATGTTTAATCTTTTTGAAAACCTTAAAAATCGTGCTGATGTTGAGGCATCTTTTCTATCTGGAGGTGAGCAACAAATGCTTACTATGTGTAGAACATTGATGGGTGACCCAGAAGTTATAATGATCGATGAACCTACAGAGGGTTTAAGTCCTCAAATGACAACAAGAGTAGCAGATTTACTAAACGAAATCAGTAGCAGGGGCGTGTCAATACTATTGGTTGAACAAAAACTCGCTATTGCGATGAAAATCAGTCATCGCGTGTATGTGATGGGTCATGGACAGATTGTTTTTGAGGGAACTCCGAAGGAGCTAGACAAAAGAGAAGATATTAGAAAAGAGTGGCTTGAAGTATAACTGTTAAATTAACGAGTAAGATGTTGCTCTAAAATCATCTGCAATCGTTACATAACCACCGATATATTGGGTCATGATAATACCGGTCAAATGATTTTCTCTGTCGACCCAAAAATAAGTGCTCGCTGCACCAGACCAACCAAACTCTCCATTTTCAGTAAGGCTCATAGCGAGTCCTTTATCAGTCATAACTCTACCGATAAGGTTCCATCCGTACCCGGATAATGCTATTGGCCCGAGTCTTAACGGTAGCATCTGGTCAGAAATTCTATTCGTTAACATGAAGTCTTGCATGGTTTTTGAGATCAATTGTGTACCGTTTTTATCTTTTCCGCTTAACAGGAAATTACAAAAAAGTTGATAATCGTCAATTGTTGAAAAAAGACCAGTTCCCCCTCTTAGGTTTATAAATTCACCTTTTGAGGGATGGCTTTTTTCAGCATCAACCAACTTTAAAGGAGCTTGTTGAAATGATATCAGTTTGTTTGCATCTGTGTCACCATGCATAGGCATGATCTTTGTAGCATTTGTCTTGCTTACGCTGAACGCTGTATCTTTCATTTCCAAGGGGGCTAAAATTTGTTCCCACAAAATCTCATTGAGTTTTTTATTCTCAACAACTTCTAAGAGCCTTCCAATGACATCTGTGGCTACCGAGTACCTCCACGACTCTCCTGGCTGGAAAGCTAAGGGTAAAGTTGCAATTTTATCTACCATTTCTTCTAAAGAAATATTTGAATCATTTAAAATATTTTCTTGTTGATAAAACTGAGCGACTGAACAACCCATATTAAAATTATAGGAAAGGCCAGCCGTGTGGGTCAGTAGATCAGCTAAGATAATTGGTCTTTTTAACCTTTCTAATTCTCCGTCGGCTCTCAATACTTTTAAATATTTGAAAGAAGGAATAAAATCTTGAATATTTGAGTATAAGCTTAGTTTACAAGCTTCTATCAGCCGTATTGCTGCCACGGAAACTATTGGTTTGGTCATAGAATATATACGGTATATCTGACCTGGCTTCAAAATGGTTTTATTTTCGATGTCACTATAGCCATATACGTCCTTTGACACAACTTTATTGAAATGCCTTATTTCCCACTCAAGACCGGCTATAAGACCCTTATCTACATATTTTTTTGCCACTCGAGAAAATTGATCCACTAAATATTTCCTTGTCTTTATTTTTTAATTAATTAAATAATAGCACCGTATTCTGGAGTGAAATAGAAAAATTATGAATGTGAAAAAACTTCGTAATAATCCCTTTCAACATTTTGTTGGTATCGAGGTACTGAAATTGGGAGGAGGTAAGTCAGTACTGCAATTGGAACTTAAAGATCACCATTTTAATTTATACGGAATTCCGCATGGAGGGGTTCATGCCACCCTATTAGACATAGCTATGGGAACGGCGGCAAGCTTTCCGGATAGTTCGGGAAGAGAGGTAGACTCAGTCACTTTAAATTTGTCCGTTGATTATATTGCGCCACCGTCATCAAGAATTCTTATAGCAAAAGGAAAAATTACAAAGAAGGGTAAGTCAATTGCTTATTGTACAGCAGAAATTTTTGATGAAGGTAAGACACTAATTGCCTCTGGTAGAAGTATTTTCAAATTATATAACCGTGAAAATAAAAGGAACTAAGGTATTATATACCTCGTTCAAATAATTTTTCTGCCATAATTCCTACTCTCTTTTCAATTTCTTCACAAGCATTCAATATAATATCTTCACGAAATCTAGTAGAAATTATTTGAACACCTACAGGAAGTCCCTCATTGTAGTTCGCACTTACAACTCCCGCGGGAATTCCCATGTAGTTCATTGTATGTGCATAAAACATCCCTGCAAGAGCCTCCTTAGTGCCTTCAATCCCTTGAGTATCTCGATTCCACTCGTAGGTTGGGTAGAGAAGAAAAGGTGTCAGGACTAGGGGGTATTTTCTAAAAAAGAGGTTCCACTCTCGGAAGAAATATGACCTTTTTGCCATCCCAAGTAGTAAATCTTCTCCCTCAAACGGAGAGATTATTTGAAAATAATTTTCTGCCACTAAGTTAAAGTTTTCACTTCCTAGGTTTTTGTAATCTTTTTCATGCAGAGCTTTTATCTCTCCAAAAAGAGTTTTAGCAGAAAAGGTTGCTGCATCTTCAAATTCGGGTAATTCAATTTCTTCAAGAATATAACCAGCATCCTTTAATGCATCAATTGCATTTTCTAGAGCTTTATTAATTGCTGGATGCAGAGGTTCGCCTAATGTTTCTTTTGTAAAGCCAACTTTTATCGGGGCCTTTATTTCCTTGCTTTGGAAAGGCATATCTACCATCCAAGGATCGCGAGGATCATAATTGATTAGCGATTGCATTCCTAGACGGACGTCTTTTATTTCCCTTGCTATCACTCCTTGTACAGACATTAGCTGAGCGATAAGCCCTCTCTCTTGCGTTTGGCTAGGATTATAAGCAGGGACGCGCCCCAACCCTGGCTTTACCGTGCAGGCACCGGTTGCTGTTGAAGGAATTCTTAATGAGCCTGCGATATCATTTCCATGGGCTAAGCTTCCCATGCCGCTCATTACGGCTGCTGAAGCGCCTCCCGACGAGCCACCAGGGCTTGCCCAATCATTCCATGGGTTGAAGGTTCTTCCATGTAAAACATTGTCGGTTGTTCCTCTCATAGAAAATTCAGGGGTGTTGGTTCTTCCAATAACAATTGCTCCATCTTTTTCTAAATTATCAACCACCGGTGCATTGCCCGGTGCAATTAAGTTTTTTAGAGCTTCCAATCCATTTGGTGTTGCATATCCCTTCTGATCTATATTTTCTTTGATTGTAATTGGAACCCCATGTAATGGTCCTTTAAACTTTCCTTTTTTTGTAAGCTTGTCCAATTCGTTTGCTTTTTCTAGAGCAGACGCACTTAAATCATCAACTATTGCATTTATTTTATTGTTAATTTGAGTAACTCTTTCAATACAGCTGGAAACAAGATCTTCCGCTAATATGCTGCCATCCTTCATTAGCTTAGCACTTTCATAAGCACTAAGTTTCCAATAGTCATTCTTTGGCATTGCTTTATACTACGAAGCTAGAGTGTAATTTTCGTATTTTTGTCTAAGTGTAAGCTTTGATACTTTACCTGTAGCTGTGAGAGGTAGTTCATCTTCATACACTACATCGTCAGGCATTTGCCACTTTGCAAAATGCCCTTCCAAATGTTTAATTAACTCTTCCTTTGACGGTTTTTTGCCTTCCGCGGGAACGACAACTAATAATGGTCTTTCATCCCATTTTTCATGAGGAATAGCAATCACAGCACAATTTTCTACATCTGGATGTGACATAGCTCTGTTTTCTAAATCAATTGAACTAATCCACTCCCCACCTGATTTGATTAAGTCTTTTGCGCGGTCAGTTAATCTCAAAAAGCCTTGTTCATCAATTGAGGCAACGTCTCCCGTACCAAAATAACCTTCGTTGTCTATAGCAGCTTTACTAGCTTCTTCATTATTGTAATAACCGCCCGCGATCGTATTTCCTCGAATGTACAAGTTACCTATGCTCTTCCCATCTTCAGGCAATCTTTTTCCATCATCGTCAACAATTTTTAAGTCAACCATAAAAATCTTTCTCCCCTGTGATGTCTGAAGATGCCTTTGTTCTTCAACAGGTAGCTCAGAAAACGGTGATATAAGGCGACCAGAGGTACCTAATGGGCTTGTTTCCGTCATGCCCCAGGCATGGATCACTCTTACACCCATATTTTCAAAAGCTTCAATCAGCGATTTGGCGGCAGCCGAACCACCAACTAGCATTTCTTCTAAACCATCCGGCTTTTTTCCTCCTCGTTGTGCAATTTCTTCGAGTAATCCCATCCAAACCGTCGGAACACCCCAAGCTGAATCAACAGAGTACCTTTCAAGTAAATCATATACGCTTTTCCCATCTAGGTTTGCTCCTGGAAAAACGAGCGAAGTACCGCTTATCGGGGCACTGTAAGGTATTCCCCAAGCGTTTGCATGGAAAAGGGGTACTATCGGTAAGATTTTCTTTTTTGGTGAAAATGAACCAGCGTTGTAAAAGCACTGTATTAAGGCATGTAAAACAGTTGATCTGTGAGAATAAAGTACACCTTTGGGATTTCCGGTAGTACCAGATGTGTAACAAAGGCCAGATGCAGTGTTTTCATCAAATTCAGGCCATTCAAAGTCTGAACTTTCTTTTTCAATTAGATCTTCATAGCAAATAACATTCGGAATTTTACATTCAGGCATATGCTCTTTGTCAGCCATCAAAACATATTTTGTTGAGGAAGGAAATTTATCCAAATGTGCCTCAATTATTGGAATAAATGTTAAATCTAGGAAAATTAGTTTGTCCTCTGCGTGATTGACTACATAAGTCATTTGTTCGCTTGAGAGGCGTGGATTAATAGTATGACAAATAGCACCAATTCCGGAGATAGCAAAATACAATTCTAAATGTCTAAAGCCATTCCAGGCCAATGTAGCAATTCTATCACCCATTCTTACACCTAGTGATATGAGTGCCTTAGACATTTGCCTCGATCTTAGCGCTATCTCCTCATAATTCGTGGTATGGAGAGTTCCCTGAAGCGTTTTTGAAATTATTTCTTCATTTGGATGAATTTTTTCGGCTAGTGTTATTATATCGGCAATTCTTAAAGGCCGATCCATCATCATTCCATGCATTTTTTGAGCTCCCAATACAGTTTTATATGTTTTGCAAAGTTATTCATATGAGTAATTATTATTAGTTATTTCTAATCTGTCTATTATTAATTATAGGTAAAAATGGTATGTTTCAGCCTATTAAAAATTATTGGCGAAATAATTCGAATGCTTAAAAAATCCCATCAAATTAATTTTAAGAATGTAAGAAAAATATTACATTATGTAAATATTATATTACAGTAAGTAACTGATTTTTAAGCATTTTTTTGTAATTAAAGATTGTTTTTCACTTTATACTCTATATAATCGAACCACCTTTATTCAGATTACATCCTCTGGATAGGTCGGCTGCGTCCGTGGGGGGACTGCGGGCGCGGTTCAATTCCCCATCAATCGTACGTCTCTAAAATTTTTCGTTAGGTCCGTTTTTTTATATTAATTTGCTTTACGCTACGTAATTGTGTGTTACTATTTGTTATAAATTATGGAGTATATGACATGAGCAATAATATTATTGAGACGAACCTTGGTAAAAAAGTTGATCTGCAAAGAATTTCAGAAGGATCTGCATCGCCAATTACCAAAATAGGCGCTTTTTATGTATTCTCTTTAAGAGTGGCAGGAGATGATGTTAGAGAATATTCCTTTACCAATAGGGACAGAGCTGTTTCCATGCGCTCAGTTTTGGTAAGTCACCTCGCACAGAAAATTCAATTAGATACAAAGAAAAAAGTTATCTAAAACTTACTTTTCTTTTACTTGTAAGCTTTTGAAAAAAGGATCATTGGAGGTAAGCAAAGTCATAGACTTTCTTAGTTTTCCTACAGACTTATATGGTCTCATGACAACCTCAAATTTTTCAATTAAGCCTCTTTTATTTAGAGTGATCATGTCCACCCCAGTTGCATCCAGATCACCAATTTTACAGTTAAACTCGAGAAAATAGTCTAAGTCATTACATAACACACGCTTGTACTCCAGATTTTTGAATACGGAACCTACGTGGCTTAATATCCTTGCAACAACTTCTTTTCCTTGCCATTCCTTCCAGTAAGTTGGTGGCTTGAAGAGTATATTTTCATCAAAAATAGATTCAAGTTGATCCACATTATTTGATTTTATAGCTTTAAAAAAACTTTCGATTGTTGGGTGGTATGAATGCATAAAATTTTATATTTTTAACGAGTTATGTTATGGTATTTTGTATATTACTCATATAAAATATCAGATCGAGATAATAATGCCAGATGGTAGCGTAAAATCTAAAAATAAATCATTAGAAACTAATTTAAAATTTAAATATATGCCAGGCTTTGGTAATGACTTTGAAACTGAGGCTCTCGCTGGTGCATTACCACTGGGTATGAACAGCCCACAAAAATGTGCTTATGGTTTGTATGCTGAACAATTATCAGGTACGCCTTTTACAGCTCCTCGTTCTCGAAATGAAAGAACTTGGTGTTATAGGATACATCCGTCCGTCAAGCATCTCAATAAGTTAGAAAAAATTAGTCTCCCATATTGGAAAAGTGCGCCCAGCATAAATGATGATGTTATTAGCCTTGGTCAATATCGATGGGATCCAATTCCTATTACTAAAACTGGACATACTTTTATTACTGGAATGCGTACTATTACAACCACAGGTGATGTCAGTATGCAGACGGGAATGGCATCACATGTCTACGTTGCTGATAAATCAATGGATAAAGACTATTTTTATTCAGCTGATAGTGAGTTATTAGTTGTTCCACAATTAGGCGGTTTAGTCTTTAAGACAGAGCTTGGGTTAATTGACATTGCGCCAGGTGAAGTAGCGCTAATCCCACGCGGACTTGTTTTCTCAGTATTACTTCAAGACGAGATCTGCCGTGGTTTTGTTTGCGAAAACTATGGTCAAAAGTTTATTCTTCCTAACAGAGGCCCTATTGGGGCTAACTGTCTTGCAAATTCTAGAGATTTTAAGGTTCCACAAGCTTATTTCGAGGATAAAGAAGAAAACAGTAACCTTACAGTTAAATGGTGTGGTTCGTTTCACTCGTGTCGTTTATCAAGATCACCATTGGACATTGTTGCCTGGCATGGAAATTACGCACCATGGAAATATGATCTTAGAAATTTCTCTCCTGTAAGTGCTGTATTATTCGACCATCCCGATCCATCTATTTATACAGTTTTAACATCACCTTCAGGAATTGAAGGAACAGCAAATATAGACTTTATTTTATTTAGGGACAGATGGAATGTAGCTGAAAATACGTTTAGACCACCTTGGTATCATAAAAATGTTATGTCCGAATTGATGGGAAATATTGTAGGTAAATATGATGCAAAACCTACTGGATTTATGCCTGGGGGGATAAGTCTTCACAATATGATGCTACCTCATGGTCCAGATAAAGATGCTTTTGAAGGGGCTTCAAACGCGGATTTGAAACCTCAAAAATTAGAAAACACGATGACTTTCATGTTCGAGTCACGGTTTCCTCAACACCTTACCGAATTCGCAGCAAAAGAAGCGCCACTGCAGGATGATTATGCAGAATGTTGGACCGGGCTTGAGAAAAAGTTTAATGGAACTCCAGAAGGCAACTGGTAGTGTCGCTCGATTTAATTAAGTCATTCGTTGAGACAGCGAATAATAGAGATTGTGACTTCCCTCTAAATAATCTTCCTTTTGGTGTTTGTTTCGAAAAAAGCGAAAAGAAGTGCTTTTCTGCTACTGCAATTGGCGATCAGGTTCTTAACCTCACTTATGCTGAGGAATTAGGTCTTATACCGGACCTCGGATTTAAACACGTTTTATTGAACTGCTTTATGTCAAAGGGATCATTTTCTCGAAAAGAAATTCGTAAATTTTTGCAGGAGTTATTAGCAGAAAACTCAAAAAAAAGAAGTGAAGTAAAGAAATGCCTTGTACCTTTAAACAATTGTTACAATAGTAAAGCGTTTGAAATTTCAGAATATACTGACTTTTACTCTTGCAAAAATCATGCGCTCAATGCAAGTAAAATTATAAGAGGGGAAAATACTGAATTATCAAAAAATTGGTATACTTTACCTGTTGCCTATAATGGACGTGCTTCATCTGTAGTGACATCCGATAGTGATATTAGAAGGCCAACTGGACAAATTTATGAACAAACCAATGGTATTGTAAAATTTGAGCCAACCAGGAAGCTTGATTTTGAACTTGAGATGGGCACAGTAATTGGTGGCAGTTTGCCAATAGGCGAAACATTAGATTTTGAGGGAGCTGAAAATTTAATTTTTGGGTATGTTTTGCTAAATGATTGGTCTGCCAGAGACATACAAGCGTGGGAATATCAACCTCTAGGTCCATTCCTCTCAAAGTCATTTGGAACAAGTATTAGTCCCTGGATAGTTTCTCCGGAAGCTCTTGAGCCGTTTAAAACAACTCCTCCCGAGAGGGACTTTCAACTACTCCCACATTTTGAGGACGATAAAGCGTTTGTATTTGATATTGACCTGACAGTAACCTTAATTGAGGATGGTGGTATGGAAACTGATATAGTGGAAACCAATGCAAAAGAGCTTTATTACTCGCCAGTTCAACAGATTATACACCATGCATCAGCTGGATGTGGTATCTCGACAGGAGACTTGATGGGTTCGGGAACAATATCAGGGATAGAAAAAGGAAGTTTTGGTTGCATGCTAGAGTTATCGTGGGGTGGAAAAGAAAAAATAGCTTTGAGCTCTGGGGAAAATCGTGATTTCCTACTAGATAACGATACCGTTGTTTTGAACGGAACTGCATCTGCTAAAAAGTTTAAAATAGGATTTAGTTCGTGCTCTGGAAGAATTATAAAATAATAGGAAAAAAATGAAGAAATTTGCGTCACAAAATGATTTAGATGAGAAAAAAATTTCATTTGAAGAAATAGGTAATGATCTTTTTGCTTTTACAGCTGAAGGTGACCCAAATTCAGGCATAATAGTTGGTGATGATAGCGTAATGGTCATTGATGCTCAGGCAACACCAACCTTAGCGAGACAGGTAATCCAAAAAGTCAGGTCTGTTACTGATAAACCTATATCGCACTTAGTTTTGTCGCACTATCATGCTGTTAGGGTGCTAGGTGCAGCTGAGTATAAGGCAAGTAATATCATAATGAGTAGCAAAGCAAGATCAATGGTTGTAGAAAGAGGACAAGAAGATTGGGATAGTGAGTTTGATAGGTTTCCCCGACTATTCAAGGGACATGAAGAGATCTCAGGGCTTACTTGGCCAACAACAACATTTGATAAAAAAATGTCACTATTTTTAGGTAAACGACGGGTTGATTTATATTTTTTAGGTAGAGCGCATACTGCTGGAGATATAGTTATTCATGTACCAGACTCAAATGTATTATTCACTGGCGATATTGTTGAATATAAGTCGGCTTGTTACTGTGGTGATGCGCATTTACAGGATTGGCCGAAAACGTTAGGAAAAATTGCAAAATTTCAGGCTGTTTCTTTAGTTCCAGGAAGGGGTGATGCTCTTACAGATCCAAGACAAATAAATGAAGCAATTGAATTGACAGAAGACTTTGTTACGTCAACGTTTGAATCAGTCTCAAAAATAGCTTATGCAGGCGGCGATTTAAAAGAAGCCATGTCTTCTTGTAGAGATGAGTGTGATAAAAAGTTTTCCGGTTATGCTATTTATGAGCATTGTTTACCTTTTAATGTCTCAAGAGCTTTTGATGAGGCAAAAGGTATTGATCATCCTAGAATTTGGACGGCTGAACGAGATAAAGAAATGTGGGATTTATTACAGTGAATCGTGCGGCGAACTTTTCAAAAAACTATAACTATAAGGAATTTCCCTTTAAAATACCTCCTGAGATTGCGGAGGGAAGTCAAGAAATATATCCTGTGGTCATTGTGGGTGCTGGACCAATTGGTTTGTCCTTAGCAATTGATTTAGCTCAAAGAGGTGTAAAAAGTGTCCTTTTGGACGACAATAACATTGTTTCAACCGGTTCAAGAGCAATTTGTTGGGCTAAGAGAACTTTAGAAATTTTTGATCGACTAGGGGTTGCCTCAAAAATGATGGCAAAGGGAATTACTTGGGAAACAGGAAGACTTTTCAACGGAGATAAGGAAGTTTTCTCATTTAACTTGCTCCCGGATAAAGGTCAAAAGTTCCCAGCATTTATTAATTTACAGCAATATTATGTTGAGGAGTATTTAATTGAACGATGTTTTCAACTCGAAGATTATATTGATCTTAGATTTAGTAACGAAGTTATTAGTCACGCTCAAAATAAAGACAACGTAGAAATCACCGTAAGTTGTCCTGAAGGAAAATATTTATTGAGATCATGTTACATGGTTGCTTGCGATGGTGCAGACTCCCCAACTAGGAAACGTATGAACCTTTCTTTTGAAGGTGAGATTTTCGACGAACATTTTTTGATAGTTGATATTTTTATGGAAAAGCCTCCTTTTGAGAGCGATAATCCCGAGCGATGGTTTTGGTTCGCACCTACATTTCATGAAGGGCAATCTGCATTATTGCATAAGCAAGCTGAGAATATTTATAGAATAGACTTACAGCTTGGTGAGAATATTGACAGAAAAAGTGAGCTTGATCCGGAGAGGGTTAGAAAGAGAATAAAAAAAGTTGTTAAGTCCGACAGTTTTGAAATTGACTGGATGAGTATTTATAAATTTAAATGTGCCTCTTTGGATAGAATGGTATTTGATAGGATTATTTTTGTTGGAGATAGCGCACACGTAGTCAGTCCTTTTGGCGCTAGGGGAGGTAATGGCGGGATACATGATGTCGATAATTTAGGATGGAAACTGGCTTCTATATTCAACGATGATACCTCAAACAATATCTTAAATACTTATAATGAGGAACGGATTGAAGCTGCAGAAGAGAATATAGCAAATTCCTCTAGAGCAACTAATTTTATGACTCCAAAAAATAAGATGGCTAAAGCCTTTCGTGATCAGGTTCTCGATTTATCCGTAAACAATCAATTTTTTAGAAATCTAATTAATTCAGGTAGGCTCTCTGTTCCATTTAAGCTGAGCGGTTTAAAGCTAGATAATGAGTATAGAGATGATCCTCTGCTTGGATCGATTTATGTAGATTTTCCAATTCTTGATAGGAAAGGAAACCGACTATTTGTTACTGATGTCATTGCTAACAGCTATAATTTGCTGTCATTTTCAAAAATAAAAATCGAGTTTCCCTTTAATTTAAACATAATAAGCGTTGGTGAAGAAAATAATGAAGATTTTGATTTCTTAGATTTTGAAGGTAAGGGGTTAGAAAGATACAGAGCGGATCTAAATTACCTCATCAGACCGGATGGGTATATCGTGGGAATATTTAAGGAGATAAATATCAGTGCATTAGAAGAATGTATGCTGTAGATATTTAGGCTTTGGAAAGAAAATAACTCATGACTCTAAACGATCAACTCTACTCAAGACTTGTAAATCTTTACCAAGGTCTAGATGACGAAAAAATTCATCAGTTAAATGCAAGACTAATTTTACTTTTATCAGAGGAGATATCAGACCCACTAGTTATAAAAAAAATTATTGATCAAATAGAAACTGAACACAAAATCACTAGCAATTCACTTTCTCAAGAATAACTTTTAAAAGGGTAAAATTCCGCGCAAAGTCGATATCAGTGGAACGATCTTTTGAAATAATGAAAGAAGGTTTATCCCAAGTTTTGGTAAAAGCCACAAAAATAAAGCAAATAAAAGCACAACTGAAATAACTATAAAAATAGTATTTGGCTGCCTAAAGGTACTTTTATTAGAGTTCATAATATTTTCTAATTTGTTGTTTTTTCCATCTCCGTTTTTTGTTTTTAAAAACGGCAGTAATATCCATATTATGAATAAAATTAAAACTAAAAAAAGAATAAGGCGAACCATAAAAAGATACTTTCTATTTTTGGTGTAACACTACAGGAAATTAAACTTACTTCCTTTGAAAAATATATTCTACTTCTTCCCAACAGTCAGTAGGAAAAATCCATAATATTTCTAAATCTTCCTCACTGGTATTTTTCAATCCGTGATCAACATTTTTAGGAATATACACAAAACTATCTTTACAAACCTTCTTTGAACTCAAAGAGCTTAGAAGCAGTCCCTCTCCTTGCCGAATGATGTAAACTTCCTGAGGTGAGTGGTGATGAAGGGGTAGCTCTTCTCCAGGTGGTAAAACTAATACTCCACACGAAAGTCCATGGCTCATTAATTGTGTACTATCAGCGATATATTTCCACCTAAGGTTACCTTGCTTTTTATCCTCAATCCAAGCTTGATCCTTCAAATGAGATACAACAATTTTTTCTTTATCCGTGTTTTTCATTTTTTACTAAAGAGTTGAAAACATGGTCATCGCCACCATCTCTTTCCAGTTATTTGGATGTCTATCTTTTATTTTCTTTACTTCAACAACCATTCTTTCACTTATTTCAAAAAACTGGTCTGCATTTTGGGTAATAAATGTATACAGCTCATTTTTCTCATTTTTACTACTTGACAAATTTTCCAAATACTTTGAAATTAAGTTCGAGATTTTGTTAGCATCCATTTTTCTAAAATCCGAAAATATTTTATTTAGTTATTACGATGTAAAAAAATCATATCGGCAACAATATTTTTACAAAAGCAGTATCTGCGCAAAATATCTATAGAAAAGATAGCAGATAAAAAACCCAAACCGGGCAGGGGTTATAATTCCACAATACTGCTTAATTACTACGAACTATTACAACCGCAGCACATAAGAACCCTAAATAGCCTAAGTTACTTCTCGGCAATACAGCAAAAATGGAAGTTTGTAGAACATGGTTAAATATTGAAAAGTTGTTCAAAATTAATTGTTACTAGCTATTTTAAATACAATTTCAATTGGTTTAGCGTAGTAGCAATACCTAATAATTTTATAACTCTCGTGAGCCAGTTATTTATGAAGTAATCTATTGTAAGCTTCTGGATAATTGATATTCTTTAACGCCTATCAGTTTCTCCTTTGATATTTCTAAAATTGTTCGCTCTACTATATGCTAAAATTAGTAGTGGGTAGAAAATCAGTAATGGATGCAGAGCTTGCTTGTACCTTATCGCGGATCCGGGGTTAAATATTAAATATGGATAGCTCGCAAATATGATGCAGAATCCGACAAATATAAACGGTAAGATGTGTACCCTCAGGGAACGAGAAGATTTTGCTAATTGAATTAGTCTGTACAGCAAATATAATGTTATTGTAAAGTAAACAACGCCCTCCAAAAATGCCGGTGCTTGTATTGGCTTTGATAATATTTCTTTAAATGTAGGACCTACAAATCCCTGAGGTATCCCCCATAAAGAATTATAAAAAAAATCATATAAATCATTCCACTGAATATCAGTTCGATTTGACCCGGCATCCTCATAAGCTAGAAACGAATATTGGACTCCCATCATCCAATTGACGACGTCTGAACTAAAAAAGGTCTCGTGCAAAGATAAAACAATCGTCAGCAGAGAAATTAATAATATAAATGTTACAAACCAAACTCCAATTGATAATCGCTCGGAAATTATTGAGTTTATCAATGGTGCACTAAATGCAGTTATAAATATTGTAAAATAAATCACAAAATAGTTTGGCCTGACAATGAATACAACTCCTAACGCTATGATAGTAAAAAACAGGCTGACGTTTGATTTTCTTCCGCTAAATAAGCGGCGAGCAACAAAACTGATTATAATAACACCACAAATAATTACGATCTGTTCTTTGGACGACACGCCGGACCAAATCAAAAAGTGCGGAAATAAATTACAGACCCAAAAAAATTTTCGACCCAAGTGAATATATACATCACGAAAGGCGTGCCAAATTAAAATAGCTATGATTATTCCTAAAAACATCGGCGCAAGAAAAAAAGGGAGTAAATTACCAATAACGTAATAAATAAACCAAACGAATAGTGTTGAAATAAAAAATTCACCATCGTACAGTTCCTTGATACTTTGATACTCTTCTGGTCGATAGCCGTCTCCAAGAGTTGTAAAATTAATATATACAGTATAGGCAATAAGGGTCCCAAAAACATGTGCAGTAATCAGCCCAATCAAAAGACCACGAGAAGATTTATTTGGTATTAAAATTCTCACTGTTGTTGTAACCAAGCCTGGAATATCAATATAGCCCAAAGGCTGGCGGTGTGGTCGCGCCGACCGGATAAGTGGTCGGCCCATTTTTTCCGAATAGGTATTGGATAAAAATAGCCCTCAGCACTCAATCGATTTTGGTCTAGCAGGTTTTCAGCCCAAGGCCGGAGTGGCCCACGCAGCCACTGGCCAACTGGAATACCAAAACCCGCCTTGGGCCTTTCAATTAGCTCGCGCGGTACGTGCCTATTAAGCACTTGTCGCAGTGGCCACTTGCCCTGCCGACCCCTAATCTTCAACCCAAGTGGAAACCGCCAAGCTAATTCAGCCACTCGGTGGTCTAAAAATGGAACGCGCGTCTCGAGGCTGCACGCCATAGCGGCTCGATCCACTTTACACAAAATGTCGTCAGGTAAATAGGTTAAACTATCTCTATACATCATTCGGTGAGGGCTGTTGACAACACCCATAAAACCGCTGGTAGGCAATGTATCTTCCAACAGGCTGCTTGGCTCCGACACAGTGCAACCATCGTCACCACGCACCACTTGAGCCGGGTCTTGCCATTCAGATACCAAACTCTTATAAAGACCATCTAAATCGCGCACATCGCGCAGGCGGGCGGCCAGCTTATGGGCTTTGTCACCAACATTAATAATTCCCTTACTACTTGGCAGCAAAGTATTGACTGGGAGACCCAGAGCGTCCCATCCAGCTAATGGTATAGCTCTGATGGCCACACCTAGCGCTTGCCGCACTGGATAAGGCAGCCACGCAAGTTTGGACCAGATTCTTGGTCCCCAAAAGTAGCGGTTATAGCCGCCAAATAACTCATCGCCCGCATCGCCCGAGAGCGCCACTTTAACATGCTCTCGCGCTGCGCGACACACCAGATGCGTTGGAATTTGAGATGAGTCTGCAAACGGTTCATCGTACATACTAGGCAGTTGAGCTATCACCTCCTGCGTCTCGGCAGCCGTTACGAACAACTCGGTATGAAAAGTGCCTAGATGCTTGGCTACAGAACGCGCATGAGGTGCTTCGTCAAACCCCGATTCTTCAAACCCGACAGTAAACGTTTTGACAGGGCTCGTTGCCTGCTGCTGCATGAGTGCGACAATTGTAGATGAATCCACCCCGCCCGATAAAAACGCCCCAAGAGGCACATCAGCCAGCGACTGCAACTTAACAGCATCATATAGGCAATGTTCTAACTCATCAATAGCATCCACCTCATCGCTGATCTGGTTGTTCTCTCCAACTTGCACCACATCGGCTAACGACCACCATCGACTTAGCTTAATGCTTTCATAAATTGCTGGTGGGCGCAGCGGCTCCGAGGGTGCAACCACGGGCGCAGCCCCCTTGATGCTGAGCAGGCAACCCGGCTCCAACTTATAAATATTTTGGTAAATGCTGCGTGGCGCAGGCACATACATAAATCGCATGTACTGAGCCAATGCCCTTCTGCATACTGGATTAGAAAAACCTGGAAAGGCACGCAAAGACTTTAACTCTGAGCCAAACACAAATGCATTCCTAGCACCACTGCCTGTCCAACCGTAATATAATGGTTTTTCGCCAAAACGGTCGCGCGCCAGGTGAAGTGTGCGCTGTTGAACATCCCACAAAACGATAGCAAACATACCCACTGTTTTTGCCAATGTGGTAGCCACACCCCAGCGCTCAAATCCTGCTAGCAAGGTTTCAGTATCCGAATGCCCTCGCCATTTCAGTGTAGCCGCCGTCGAACCGCGGAGATTGTTTAGATTTAGAGAATTATCCAATTCATCTCTTAATTCCAAATGGTTATAAATTTCACCATTGAATGCAACTACAAACTGCCCACTGCTTGAAATCATGGGTTGGTGCCCAGCAGATGATAAGTCAATAATGGAAAGACGTCGATGCCCTAGTGCAATGCCAGCCAGCGGGTCAGCCCAGGTACCTGAGTCGTCTGGGCCACGATGTGAAATGGCATTCGCCATTCCCCTAGCAATCTGGTTAAGTTCACCCTCGGGTCTTTTAGACACATCCCAAAAACCTGTAATACCGCACATTTATGTATAATCCTTGAATAAATGTTTAAGCTGGACACAAAGCATCGTACTGTAAATCCTATGTAATTAGCTTACACGTTGTTAAAAGAGAGCTCTTTTTTTAGCCTGGAATTCATGGTCAAAAGTCATCATAGTAATAATATTGGAGCATGATTTTATAAGAAAAAACAACCGAGGTTTGGCATTTTTTCTAATTAAAGTTGTTAAAATACAATCTATCAGCTTTCTCAATTACATTGCTCTACAAGACCAGTTACACCTGTTTTAAGAACCCTCACTTGAGCCCTACTATATCTAGAAGATTTTGATAAATTTTCATATGTTCGGCCACTACCTTTTCAATGGCAAACTCCTTCTCAGCTAGAGCTCGACCGGAGGCACCCATTATTTTTCGCACATCTGGATTCTTTATGAGATAATAAATCGCATCAGCTAATGCTGAGGAGTTTTTTATAGGCACTAGTAAACCCGTTTTATTCGGTTCAATAGCATCGCGACAACCAGGGTGATCTGTAGTAATTACGACTCGGCCGCATGCTGCGGCCTCAATCAATACTTTTGGGAGGCCTTCGCCATAATAGGACGGCAGTACTATTATATGTGCAGCTTCCAAAACTTGAGGCATGTCTGTGCGATGACCCCACACCTCGACTACACCTTCCTCGGACCATTGTGCCAATTCATCTGGACGCAGGCTGGCCGGATTGGCTGGATCGGGCTTACCCACTATCACAAACCTGGCATCTTGTGCTGAAAGCCCACGCTGGCGGAGTATTTGGGCAGATTGAACGAACTCGCGTATTCCCTTGTCAACTAACAAGCGTGCTGCGATTAAAACGACCGGTATACCGGTCGGAAATGGCGTCAAGCGGTACTGAGTTAGGTCAGCACCTGACCCACGAATGATAGTTACTTTTTTTTCTGCCAAACATGCAAGTCTTACCAAGCAAGAAAGATCATCTGGATTCTGAAAAATTACTTTCAGATTGTAGTGACCTAATGCCAAACGGTACAGGATACTGACTAGCCAACGCCTAATTTTTGCCTTAACACCCTTTGAAACAAACACAAAACCTAAGCCAGATATAGCTGAAACAACGGCGGGTACGCGTGACAAACGTGCTGCAAGGCCTCCTAACAATACTGGCTTAATTGTTACTAAGTGAACAATATCAGGTTTTACGTCTTTAAATACGCAGTATATTTGCCGAAATGATATCCAATTAGCCCATAAACCCATGTCACTTCTATCTAGGGACAAAGGATGTACCACAAAACCATGGTCTTGAAGCACCGTGAGTTTATCAGTGAGTGCAGTTGCTATATGTACCTCATAGCCCTGACGCAATGCTTCTAATGCTATGGGTAAACGATGTGACAAAAAAAACCAATCAACATTCACGACAAACAATAATTTGTACTTCATACGGCTCTCACCTTTTATTCTAAACCACTTGGAAATTCAGTTATACTTGCCCTTAAGACTGGGTAAAATGAACTAAAATAATTCTTGAGTTACTTTCAGAAATAAATGTTGGGTTAGGTTTTCCACTGCTGAACTCTCTGAACATAATAACAGATTAAACGATCGGAGATTTTCAATTTTTAAGCACAAGCCTCTATGTAGGGAAACGAATATGAGTTGATCATACTAAGCCTTCAGTACGATTACACAGCCCAGAAATTCATAAACACCATGTAGTAGCTCAAATCTTCAGCTAACCATTTTTTATCATTATACCTGCTTTTCAACTACTAGAACCTGCACTCCGAAATTAGGTAAAATTTTCCGAACATGGCTTAGTATTGGTCGATCGCATCACGTGTTTTAAGGCCTGCAATTTATGTTAAATCGAACATATTAACCAGAGCGGCTAACTAAGAAAAAGCTTCGATCCTCAGGGATAAATTGTCAAAGAATATACGATCAAAGCCAAAAAGCTGCAGGAACTTTTACTTACCCGAATTTAATTATCTTTACGCAGATATCTTGTAAAATAAGCAAATCTATTGATTATTGATATTGCCAGCCCAGAGACTCAAATACAGTGTCCCAGCGTGCCAGAAAAATGGCCTCTGAAAACTCGCTCTCTACATATGCCTTCCCCATAAGCCCAGCCTGCTCGCGGGCAGTGGCGTCACCGATCAGACTTTCGAGCATAGACAACCAGTCAGCTTCATTTCTTGCCGTGTAATTCATGCCAGCCAAGCGCATTGCTCGAACATAAGCTGGGGTTGGTGATGTAACAACCGGCATTGCCATTCTCCAAAATAAAAGTAATTTGTTTTCAGGCTTACCGTAGGCGAATGTATCATTCAAATTTAATGGAATAACTGCCAAATCGCACGAACAGATAATATCTGCGAAGTCTTCTTCTTTCCATTCGTGAAAATGAACATCAGAAAGGATTTTCTCGGCTTCACTCAAAGTATTAGTTTTGCCGTACTTTCCAAGATATTTATAATAATATGGATCGGTTACAATATGTATCTCAATTGGATACTGGGTACGTAGCCTGTTTAAAACAAAGCCGAGAATCTGGAGAGAGCCAATATTTTGAGGCAATCCTTCCCATACCAAGCGAAATGGTCGACTGGCACCAAATTCTATTTTCGCATTGCGTGCTACACCCATGTGAGCATCAAGGATGATATGCACATTGCTACAAAACTTCAAAATGTCAGATCGCTGCTCTTGTGTTGAACATACTACTGCGTCAGCACGAGAACACATCTCTTCAAGTGCTTTCCAATGATTAAGCTTCAAATATCGACTTTTGCCTGAGAGGTATTTTGCAAATCCACGCATCCAGCCTTTGATATTGACCTTAGCAAGGGCTAGATAAGAGTCAATAAAGTCATAAATAATTTTTGCACCACCTCTCTCATATTGGCTCCAAATGCTCAAATCTGCATTTTGGGTGAGGACGATCAGATCATATTTCCTCAATGGATCAGCAATTTCAAAAGTAAGGTTTCGCTTGCTCGCATAATAGGCAAACCTACGTTTATCCCCAGGACTATTTAAGGAGTTACTCATGGGTACGTATCCAATTCGAGCATGCTGTAAATTTTTTAATTGCATTGACGACAAAATCATCCAGCGTTAATTATTTTTTTTATTGATTCAATAGTTAAAGAGATACCATTTTCTAAATTGTAAGAGGGCTTAAACCCAACTTCATCACGTAATCGGCCCACGTCCGCAATCAGTTTAGCTGGTTCATTTGCACTAGTGGGAATTGCGCCCAGCTTAACTAAATCTCTTCGACCCAATTGATTGGCAATATTATACACAAGGGCCTTTAGTGGTACTCCCACACCCGATGCAATATTTACTACCCCCTTCACGTCACTTTCCAGCAAGGCAATAAACCCCGCTGCTACGTCTTCAACGTACATAAAGTCGCGCACTTGTTTACCATGAGTGCAAAGCGCCGGCTCACCACACAACAACGAGTTAATAACTGAAGGTACTAAGCGCAAAGAATACTCGCCGGGGCCATACAGCATAAAGATCCTGCCCCATGCGCTCGAAAGACCTATTTGCCTTGCCCAAGCCTCAAGCAATAAATGCGTACTATATTTTGAAGCACCATATAGTGTCGCTGGGCGACAAGCTGTCGTGACCTCAGAGCAAAGCTCTTTAGACCAATCATATTCAGCACACGTGCCGGCAGCTACAAAACGCTTTCCATTCGAAGCCACAAACTCATTCATCAGCGCAAAGCTGGCATGTATCCAATTTAGGTTCTCTTCTGCAGTCCAGTATTTACCATGCTCAGTGTACCAAGCAAAATGAAGCAAATGAGATGGCTTGACTGCGCGAATGAGGGTCTTTGCTTCGTAGGTATCAAGTAGATTGACTTGATGCCATTGTACTCCCGTTGTGTTAGGCTGTCGCATAGAAGAAACCGCATGTACTTCATATCCCTTAATTAGAAGTTGCTTAAGACAATGTCGACCAATGTGTCCTCGTGCGCCAGTGAGAAGAACCTTCATCAGAAAATGTGTAATTTAGGGATCGCTGTCACAAATTTACCACCCCATTCACGAACGAAGGCATTTGATTTGACGATTTCATCGGCAAGGTTCCATGGTAGGATTACGACGAAATCAGGTCGACACTCTCGCATCGCCTGTGGGGTCAGGATAGGTATGTGGCTGCCCGGCATGAATTTTCCCTGCTTGGACAGAGCCGCATCGCAGATAAAGGATAGCAGGTCGGGCTTGACGCCAGCATAGTTCAGCAGCGTGTTGCCTTTAGCGGCAGCGCCATAGGCAACAACCTTTTTTCCTCGGCGCTTTTGCTCAATTAGAAAAGCTAGCAGTTCGTCTTTCACTCGATTGGCGCGAACCTGAAACTTGTTGTAAGTATCCATATTTTGCATGCCACACTGCATTTCTTCAGCAAGGAGTGCATTAACGGCTATGGTTGTTGCTCTATCGTCATCTTCATGGCAACCAAAAACACGCAAACTGCCCCCATGAGTTGAGAGTTGCTCCACATCTAACAAACGCAGACCGGCAGACTGAAAGACACGGCTCACCGTGTAAAGAGACAGGTAAGAGAAGTGCTCATGGTAGATAGTGTCAAACTGGACATGCTCTAATAGCTGCATTAAATGAGGAAACTCGAGCGTTATTGTTCCGCCTGATTTGAGTATGACTTTGAGACCTCGAGTGAAGTCGTTGATGTCAGGCACATGAGCAAATACGTTGTTGCCTACAACAAGGTCCGCCTTTTTGCCATCTGCTGCGATAGATTTGCCCAAAGCTTCACTAAAAAATTTACACAACACTGAGATACCAAGCCGTTCGGCGGCAGCGGCTGTGCTTGCTGTGGGTTCGATGCCGAGGCAAGGGATACCAGCCGCCAAAAAATTTTTCAGCAAATAGCCATCATTAGATGCGACTTCAATAACATGGCTGGCCCGTGTAAGGCCTAGTTGATTTATCATGGTTTGAGCATAATTGGCGGCATGCGATAGCCATCCAGTTGATGTGCTTGAAAAATATGCATATTCTGGGCTGAATAGCTCATCGGCTTGGGCATAGTCTTCAGTTTGCACTAGCCAACAATTGCTACAAACTTTGATCTTAAGTGGATAGTACTTCTCAGGAAGATTTAAATCATTTAATGTCAGGTAAGCATTTGATGGTGGGGCAAATCCAAGATCAATAAAAACATGTTTTAGTTGTGTTTCACAGAAGCGGCATCTCATTAGAGTTTGATCCCTTTAAATTGTGCGGTCAGTAATGGGTGTGCTTTGTCTCGCTCTGAAATCTCAGAGATAGATAAAGGCCAGTCAATGGCAAGTGCGGGGTCGTCAAAGCGAATAGCTGCCTCGGATTGTGGGGCATAACTCTCAGTGTGTATGTAGATCAGTTCGCAGTCATCTTCTAGGGTCTGGAAACCATGTCCAAAGCCTTCGGGTATAAGTAGTGCATTTGCATTGTCAGCTGACAGGGTTTGCGCTTGCCACCTTAGAAAAGTAGGGGAGTAGGCGCGTAGATCTACGGCTACGTCCAACACTTCACCACGGATACAAGTTACCAATTTCATCTCGGAGTGGGGTGGAGTTTGATAATGGATACCGCGAATAGTGCCTCGCAAGGCGGTACTAGTGTGATTGATTTGAGCGACGGGCTTGTGCCAGCCAGCAGCAGCCAATTCATTCCCACAAAATAAGCGTGAAAGATAACCACGGGCATCACCGAGGCTCTGACGGTGGATCAGCTTTAGCCCAGAGAGTGATAATTCTGTGATACTGAAACGAGTCAATATGATGCCTCATACGTAGCGATATCATTTTCACAAAGCTTTCTTGCATCTAAACCACTATTTTGAGACCGGTACCACGTCATAGTGAGCTGAATAGCCTTAGTGAGTGACAAGCGTGGCTCTATTCCTAATGTCTGCTTTGCTTTTGAGATTTCCAGTGCTAACGAGCCGGCCTCATGCGGGCCTTCACAACCATCACCATATTGGACAGTGCCATTACCAAAAGCTGCTTGTGCTAATTCAATTACGTCTCGAACTGTAGAGGCTTCTTGTGAGGGAGGTCCAAAATTGTAAGCACCCGCCAAGCTCGCGTTTCTCCAAAGTTGTTCTGCCAAGATAAGGTAACCAGCTAGAGGTTCGAGGACATGTTGCCATGGTCGGATGGCATTAGGGCGACGGATTTTTAGTGTTTCGCTCTTTTGCCAAGAACGCACAGTGTCTGGAATTAAGCGGTCTGCTGACCAGTCACCGCCACCTATAACATTGCCGGCGCGAGCGCTTGCAACGGCTACACCTTGTTCAGCGAGAAAAGAATCTCTGTAGCTTTCAATGACTATTTCACTAGCTGCCTTGCTAGCACTGTAGGGGTCTTGACCGCCTAGCATATCGTCTTCACGATATGGCCAGAGCCACTCTTTATTACGATAGACCTTATCAGTGGTCACCATCACGACAGCCCTTACACAACGCATGCCGCGCAAGGCATCAAGTACGTTGGCAGTCCCCAAGACGTTTGTATTAAAGGTTTCAACTGGTTTTTGATAGCTGTGGCGCACTAGGGGTTGCGCAGCGAGGTGGAAAACCACTTCCGGCTGAGCGCTTCTGAAGAGCGTGGTGAGCTCCTCGATATTCCGAACATCGCAGAAGTGACTGTCTGACAGCTCGTTGACCTTTGCCAAGTCAAACAAATTTGGCGAAGTTATTGGTGGCAAGCTAATACCAGTAACAAGCGCACCTAAGCGGTGAAGCCATAAAGCGAGCCATCCGCCTTTGAAGCCGGTATGGCCGGTAAGTAGGACACGCTTGCCGTGCCAGAAATTACTGTCCGGATGAGCGATTGTCATTTCCAAATTTTCCAAGGGGCTTCACCATTAACCCATAGTTCTTGAAGTAAATTCTTCTCGCGCAAGGTGTCCATGGGCTGCCAGAACCCAGTATGCTCAAACGCCATCAATTCGCCCATAGCCGCCAGTTGCGCTAAAGGTTCGGACTCCCAGCTCGTTTTATCATCAGCTATGAGGTCCAGCACGCTGGGTGACAAAATAAAAAAACCTCCGTTTATTAGCCCACCGTCCCCGCGGGGCTTTTCGGTAAAACCAGTGACCTGGTTTCCTGAGAGGTCTAATGCGCCATAGCGCCCAGGCGGCCGCACAGCAACAACGGTTGCAAGTTTGCCATGTTTTTGATGAAAGGCGATTTCAGCTGAAATATCAATGTCTGCCACGCCATCTCCATAGGTAAAGCAGAAAGCATCTTCATCATGAATATACTCAGCCACTCTCTTTAAGCGCCCACCGGTTTGTGTATCTTCACCAGTATCCACCAACGTGACGCGCCAAGGCTCTGCCTTTTTGTGATGAACTTCCATCTGGTTAAGTTGCATATCAAAGGTAACGTCTGACATGTGTAAAAAGTAATTGGCAAAGTATTCCTTGATGATGTAACCCTTGTATCCACAACAAATCACAAAGTCATTGACGCCATGACTAGAGTACGTCTTTAAGATATGCCATAAGATAGGTCTGCCCCCAACCTCGATCATAGGCTTGGGCTTGAGGTGTGTTTCCTCGGAAATACGGGTTCCAAGACCACCGGCCAATATGACAGCTTTCATGTAATCTCCTATTAATGAACTATATAAATAATTTCAATCGCAATTGACAAAAACTGTTTTTCTAGAAACAAGAATAATAAATTCGTTTCCCCAAGAAAATTTATAAATCACATTCGCTATAAGTTTTGGGATTTTGCGGCCAAGGGGCACCTTCAAAATTTCTGGAGAATGGGAGAAAGTGTTATTCATAATTTCACATAACTCAGAATTGGTAGTTAATCCAAAATGATCATTGTCGGGATCGTTTTTAGTGTGTTTGATATATATAAAAGGGCTTTTGAAGCGCATTAATAATTTGATACGTTTTGCGATTATCGCAATGCACAAATAAGACAAGTTTGGAGTTTTAATGATCGTTATTCCACCAGACCTTAAAACTCTGTAGCTTTCTTTAATGACTTTTGCCTTTGTTGCCTTATCAATGTGTTCAAAAAAATCTCGTGAGAATACAACATCAAAGGAATTATTTTCAAACAACAAATTTGCTGCATTTCCGACTTTAAGATCAAACTTAACACCTAATCTTTTAGCATTTTTTAATCCAATTGAAATAGGATCTTTGGATAGATCCTGCCCACAATATGTTGATGCGCCTAACGGCCAAAAAAAGCATGCCCATACATGCCATCGCCACATCCAACATCAAGTATGTCTTTGTTGACTAGGTCG
Organism: uncultured Alphaproteobacteria bacterium; assembly: GCA_902619165.1. Classification (GTDB taxonomy): domain Bacteria; phylum Pseudomonadota; class Alphaproteobacteria; order Rhodobacterales; family Rhodobacteraceae; genus CACIJG01. The sequence continues at coordinate 27,384 of CACNDI010000001.1, read as the reverse complement.
CCTGCGGCAAAAAGAGCTAAATCTCGAATTCTTATTTCATGCTAATTTCGTGTAAGGTTTAAACTAATATTATCGCCTTATGTCGGAAAGTATCTTTTAAACCAACTATCATATCCGATAACATCTAGATGTAGGTTTTTGAACTACATGCCAACCTTCGGGAGTTAAATTACTCAATGCTTACTCTTTCATTTTAAATTAGCTAAGTTTTTCGTATATACCTCTATACAAAGATACACCATTTACAAGGGAAAAATGCTCGCGTGCAGTTGCTACGCAGCGTGATGAGGTATCGGGATCTGCAACCAAGGTCAACAGTTGATCTAAGCCCGCTAACACACTTGCTGGGTCAAAGTCCTTTATAGCCACTCCTACGCACTCTCCTTCCAGCACCTCGGCCATGTCACCCACTCCTGCATTACCCAGGATGGGCACACCGCAACCCAGCAGCTCTGCTAACTTAGTAGCCGCTGATGCCTGCTTTGAAAACACCGGTTTAATAAAGAAAATACTGGCATCCATCCGAGCAATTAAGCGTGGCATTTGGGCCGGTGCGGCTGTAGTTAATTCAACTGCGCCTGATGGCACTCCAGCCACGGCGAGCCTTTCGTTGATATAGTCATGCTCACCATGATTGATAATCAAAAACTTCGTATCGGGGCGCATGCGCAGTAACTTTGCAAAACAACCAGCCGTTTCATCAAACATATACCAATTACCGGCAGTCCCTACGTACCCAATCGTTAATCCTGAATTATTCTTACCTTCGCACTTAATAGGCTTAAAACGCTCTAGATCAGCACAAGTGGGTATTACCGTTACGGGTGGCATATGGTCTTTCAAGTATGGAAACTGCTGTATTATCGGCACGGCTTTATGGGTGAGCGACACAACGTGATCCGCTGACAGTAGAAAGCGCTTCTCAAACCATTTCGTCACTTGATAGATCCTTGACCCTTTTCGCCATGACCCACCATCCACCTTTTCATCAGCCCAGAAACCACGCATGTCGAAAATAAAATGAACTCTAGCTAAGCTTTTGAGCACCAAGGAAATTGCTGAAGGCATATAGCTGCGCGCATGCACTATTCGCAAACGGTAGCGCAACACCAACCACAAGCCTAAACGCACGCCATTCGCAATATCCCAGAGTGTAGCTAATAACATTGGCCACTTGTGATAGCGTAGTGGGTGCCAGATGACGCCAGAATCTGCAATCTCATCAGCCAGGCGCTCCCGTTCGGCAACGTTGGCCCAATCAGCAGCTTTTTCAAAGCTGATGAGATGAATCGATCGATCAGACGCCAAGCGCTTGAGGTAAGATAGCACTTGAGACTGCCCTAACGGTTCTAACATGCCATCATAAGAGATATACAGAACGTTCATGCGCGCTTGATACCTCGCACTACAGCAGCTGAAAATCCCTCAAAATACTCGAAACCAGCAAAGGTAACGTCTGCACCATTGCGCTCAAACATGGATGTGACATTATTTATGCTTTGAGGGCTGTCATATTCTGGGGAAAACATGTCAAAGGTATCCAGAATTGCCCACTCCCGTTGTTCAGCTTTAGACAAGTATTTAGGTAGGGTACCCTGAATGTCTACTACAGGAAGAAAACGTGTTAGCACACCCAGCCTTAATTTATGCAAAAGCGACTCTACTTTCATTAGCCAGTCAATATTGGTCTCCACCATCTGCATTAGCCGGTGGTGATCGAAGCGTTTGAAAACTGGACGAAGCATATATTTAGCATTGAACTTCGTCCACCATCCATTGATGGGATAAAAATCAACAACGATCTCACCACCCGGCTTAGCCTTACTGATGAGCGCACTGACCGAAGCTTCAAAATTAGGAGTGTGTTGCAAAACACCCAAACAAAAAACCTTGTCAAAACTATTATCAGGGAATGGCATCTCGTAAATACTGGCTTGAAATAGGTTAAGTCGGTCTCCAGCAATCGAACTATTGTTTTGAAAGTTAGCGGTGACCGCATCTGAATAGTCAACGCTATACAAATTTGCTAATGTGGATTCCAGCATAACTTTACTAAATCTTCCTGCACCAGAACCTACTTCAAGCACGTTTTTTCCAGCAAGGTCCTGAGTATCCCATTTCGTTTCGGCAAAAAAACGTTTGTTGCTAAGATTGTGCCCTAGTTCCTCTCGGTCTAGCTGCGTCTTGTCAAACTTATTCCATTGCATCCCAAAGTTATCAGTGTAGTTATCCTGATGTGATATTCGTAAAACACCTCTAACGAGTGGGAATTTATTGCCAGACACATCAACAAAATCAGTCCCAATCAGTTTCAGAGGTTGTTTGTTTTTGGGGTTTATTAACTTTACGGACATTAAATTGATACTTTCAATAAGTTTTTTTTCAGAATTTCTAGATGGTCAGTCAAACTTTTTTTAAGGTAAAAGTTAGCTTTTTATTTTCAATGTGTGCAAAAATTTAATTGACAGCAACATCCATTGGCTTTTCAAATATACAAGGATTGGTGATTGGCGAAAAGTAATCAAGTATAGACTCGATGCTGCCAAATTGTAATTTCGTCGTTTAAAAAAATACCTGCCTATTGCAAAATTAATCCAATAAAAATTATAATGTTGTGCCATAGCCCGAAATTCTAAAGCATAACGTTTTTTAATGGCCTGTATGATATACATATATTTATCCTCAGTACTAATATTGCCCCCCCCTAGCCAATAGTACCCCAGCGTACGTGGAATGCGCTTGAATTTATCAGTTAACTTTGAAATTCTTAACCACGTATCGAAATCTTCAAATCCAAGTAGATCTAAATCTTCTGATGCACCACCTATTTCTATTAAAAAACTTTTCCGCACTACAACGCTAGAGTTCAATAAGCCATTCCCGTAAGCTAACAAATCATCGAATACCGGGCTACTAAGTTTGCGGCTATGGACTTTCTTCAAGAACACTCGTTGATCTGGTCTCTTGGCAATGTATAAGTGATGAGAAACAACGTCTGCTCCTGCATCTAGCGCCTCCCGGCAAATGCTTAATTTAGAAGGTGTCCACCAATCATCAGAGTCTAAGAAGGCAATATAGGGAGCACGCGCTAAGGAAATACCACAATTTCTGGGACGTGCTGGCCCTCCAAAATGCTCTCCATAATTATAGGTAATGTCCAGCAGATGGCTATATTCTGATACCACGTTAAATGTATCATCTGTTGATCCGTCATCACAAATTAAAACTTCAAAGTCTTCAAAATCTTGTGCTACCAGAGAATCAAGGCAACGAGGTATATCTTTTGCGCGATTATAGGTTGGGATGACAACAGAAAATTTAGGATTGTTTACAATTTTCCTCATAATTTTCGCAAGCTATAATATTCTCTTGAAGTAATCTATGGTCTCTTTTAGTCCGTCTTCCAAACAAACTTTAGGCGCCCATCCCAACTTAGATTTCACCATTGATATATCAGGCTGTCTATTTTTTGGATCATCTGTAGGTAGCGGTTTGAATACTAATTTACTTTTAGACCTGGTCAATTTAAGTACATGATTGGCAAGCTCCAAAATAGTGAATTCGCCGGGATTGCCAATATTAATCGGTCCAGTAAAGTCCGCAGAGGAATTCATCATAAGCATCATAACATCAATCAAATCATCCACGTAGCAAAAACTGCGGGTCTGCTGACCATCACCATAGATTGTTATGTCTTCGTTTTTGAGTGCCTGGACGATGAAATTGCTTACCACTCGACCGTCATTGGGATGCATTCTTGGCCCAAAAGTATTAAAAATACGAACGACTTTGATCTGTAGGTTGTGCTGGCGCCAGTAATCGAAGAAGAGTGTTTCTGCACATCGCTTGCCTTCATCGTAGCAAGAACGCGTTCCGATTGGATTCACATGACCCCAATAGTTCTCAGTTTGTGGGTGAACTTTTGGGTCACCATAAACCTCTGATGTCGACGCTTGTAATATTCTTGCTTTTAACCGCTTGGCCAAACCTAACATGTTTATTGCTCCATGCACACTGGTTTTGATAGTTTGAACCGGATCATTTTGATAGTGAATAGGAGAAGCGGGGCATGCAAGGTTGTAGATCTTTTCGACCTCGACGTACAACGGAAAAGTTACATCGTGTCGTAGTATTTCAAAACAAGGATTTTTGGTAAGGTGTGTAATGTTTTCTCTACTGCTAGTAAGGAAATTATCTACACAAAGTACATCTTGACCGGTCGCCAGCAACCGCTCGCAAAGGTGTGATCCAAGGAAACCGGCGCCGCCTGTCACTAAAATTTTCTCTCTCATTTTTTTTCTATTTACTTAACATTGAGGTAAAGGGATACCAAATATTAATAAACTAACAATCATTATGTTGTTGTTTAATTAATATTTGTATCAAATTTTGTTTATGTTGGTGTGTTAGTCTCTTAAAGTCAAAGATAGTCGTCTACACACATGACAAACTAATCAACCTTAACCCAGTAGCGCATCACACCATATCTGAATTCTACATGTGCAATATTCATATTCAATGATGTTATGAGCATGTCCATTTCATTTCTGTCATATTCCTGAACATGGTCATCATCAGTGTAATTGAGTGGAATATTAAGCCTTTGCCGGACAAGATTAATATGAGAATTATCAAAGTCAGGAACCTCAATGTAAATATAGGAAAAATAATCTTTGAAACGTCTTAACATCCCTGACGGATCATCAAGGTGCTCAAGAATATGCGAACAAATCAGGACATCATAATGTTGTTGGTTTTCCTCAAGGAAGGTCAGCGCATCTTCACAAATGAAAGTCACATTTTTGCTGCTGTAATGATCAAGTGCATGCTGTAACTTGTTGCGATCCAGATCAATGCCCACGACCGATTTGCAAATTTTTCCTAACATCCCAGATATCTCACCAAAACCGCACCCGATGTCCAACACTGATGCTTTATCCGGCAGTTTGTCACAAATAAACGCATGCATACTTTCTCTTCTTGGATGCTGCTCCTTGTCAGCGTACATTGTCATCCAGGATTCGAGAGCCAACCGATTAAAAATCCACTCCCGGTTCGCAAAAAACTCGAACTTGGCTTTTTCACTGGCCCAAATAAATTTCGACAGCTTATAAATGATTGAGTTAATGATATTTCGTCTCTTTTTACGTGCAAATTTCTGTCCCATACTTATCTCCTGAGAATCGAATTGGATTACTCTTATTTCGCCTTCACTTTGTCGCAGGTATGCAAAAAAATAGATTTAGCCTAGATCATTTAAAATGTATACGTTTGGCTTTATATGTCACTTTATACCGAAAAATAATAGCGCATCACGCCATATCTTAACGCAACTTACTTTATATTTTATATCAAAAAACATAAGATATTCTTAACAATCTATAGGTTAAAATGCGATTTGAGCCGGAGGTACATATCATCAGCCACCCACACGCAATGATCAATTTTACCGGAGAAGACTGTAAAGTAACTATCGCCGTAAACGTTGATCATGGAAGGGCGCGCGTCTGTATCTTCTTTTCGCGCTAAAACCATTCTCGGTCCTTCCAGGAAGCCCGCTAACTTAGCCTTTTCAAGCACGGGAACATACTCTTTACACACCTCAATCATTTCCCTGAAGTATTGAATCCTATCCATGTTTGCGAAGGGAGACGAACCAGTAGAGAGCCAATTCTGATCTAACTGAGTCGCAATGCTCTTTGCAACTACAGTACTTTCCACGTTGTACAAAAGAAAATTTTGTGTCTTCCCGTGAGGAAGAATTGTCATAAACGGACCGTCCATGATTGTAATACCAACTTTTGGTATATCAAGCCTAATTATTGGTACAACCGTGTATTCGAATAGCCTTTCTGGCACTTCATAACCAAGCTGTTCTGTCAAACGATTAATGTTCGCGTATGAACAGTTAATAATCACATCTGCAAATAATGGTTCTCGACTCTGGGAATTTATTTGGTATCGCTCTCCAACCTTTTTGATACTAAGGACGCTTTCACCCATTGCTACATCAATCTCCTCGTGGAGTAGACGCATCCGAACTAAGTTACGCAAGATTTCACAATCGTAGGCTACTTCTTCGCACAGAATACCTTTGTCTGCGCCCCGAACATTTACTGGGAATTGATTTGCACAGATTTTCTTATAAGGAGCACCTAACCGATCGCAAAACTCAAAAAACGTTTCTGCAGACGTTAAAGACCCTTCATTGGCGATAAAATATGCATTTTGAAATCCAGCTTCAATACATTTGGCGTATTTTCTCTTGAAAACTTCAAAACCCTGCATCGACTGCCTACCTGTTTCTAGGTCACGTGGATAGTGAAAGCCAAGGTGAAGGCGGTTCTGGTTATTTCTAGAGGCACCCATAAGAATGTCGGTGTTTGCTTCATAAACAGTGACCGATAACCCACACGATCTAGCTTTTAGGGCTATTTCAGCTCCAAAAATTCCACATCCAATAACTGCCACATTCACCACTCTAGACATATGCACCACCATTGATGCGTATACAAGCGCCGTTGGCATGACCCCAGTAATCTTTGGTTAAATCTAAAATCATTTTAGCCAATTCTTCGACTGTAATAAGTTTTTTAAGCGGTGTCCTATCCAAATGTACTTTCCGAACTTCCGTGGACATCGCATTATACATTCCACTTCCCTCTACGAGGCCAGGTGCAATAGACATACATCTCACTTGAGGAGGAAGCCAAGTTGCAAGTGACTTTACGAAAGCTATTACAGCACCTTTTGATGCAGCATATATCGGGTCATAACTTCCACGCTCTCCTGATACAGATGAAATCATCAAAATTTGAGAAGGGCGATTTAAAAGTGGCAAAAGCGCTTGCAAACATTTTGCTTGGCCTAAAAAATTGACATCCACAACTGTATTCATTTCCTCATGTGAATATTTCTCTAGAGATTTCCCAGGAAGGTATCCCGACACGAAAATAGATGAATCTATTCGGGACTTGCTCTTGGTAAGCCCTTTTGTGAAAGTTTCAATACTCTTCTCATCAGTTAAATCCAAATGAACCCATTTTACGCTCTGGTGCACAAATTTAGGATTATTTTTACAATATGTAGCAATAACAACATCACCGTGGTTAATAAATTCTCGAACCATAGCAATACCTATAGTCGAGTTAGCTCCGATAACTAAGATTGTAGATTTTCTGGTTTTTTTCTCTGTATTCACGTGAAGATCCAATTAATTAGTAAACCCTAATACACCGAGACATATAGATCGCCAAGCTAGGAGACCAAAGATTTCTTTCGAATAGTGTTGTTGCGTTATTTTAGGACATATTTTGGGTGTATGCATTCACTCGGTCTCCACAGTAATGTTGACAGGTGGGTTGTCCTTAACAAAGCGGTCAAATTCATTCTTGATATTTTCATAAGTATCAGGTTCAAAACACAGACGCTGTCTTTGGTTTGCAAACTTAAAATTTTCGCCTATCGAGTGACCATATTTTCTATATGCTTCTTCATCCATATTTATTATAGCGCCTTTCGGGGTACTATTCATGGCAATATAACTGCATCTTGGGTTAACCTTGGCCAAAGTCACTGGACCATTTGGGGCAAAAAAGTTTAAATAAGCAGTTTCGTATAGCGCCATACGCAAACCTATGTTCCACGCACATTCTGAGAAAAAATTTATGCCTTCGAAACCAAAATTTTTGCAAAATGCATTGTCGGTATCTGGAATAATTACAGGGCTATACCCCGCTTCAAGCAAGTAGCGCGCAAAGCTTGACCATGCTTTGATATCACTGTTTCGAGCTGGATCAAATGGGCTATCACGGATAGTAATAGTAATTATCTTGGACTGAATTCCTTTTGCATGTATCCAGTCTTTAACATACCTGAGTCCCTGTTTATTAGCTTTGAGTCCCTCAAATAGACCAGGTCTGTCCCATTTTCTGTGGAGCAATTCTGAAGCGTCAGTTTTTCTTAAATTAACGCCATCATACATTTCGGGATAAACATCGTGCTTCTTTGCGAAGGCTATGGCATCTGATCTGCGTGGCAAGACATAGACGCCTCTACAAGAGGGCGAAAGAAAGGTTAGTGGGAGTACAATGTTTTGAAATCGCCAATGCTTACTATATTTATCAATTTTTGAGTCGTACTCTTTCCACCCAAGATCGGGATCGAGTGAAGATGGTACTATTACAACAATGAAACCTTTTTTATTATTATTTTTAGCTTCCATTTCAAATTCGACTAAACGTATAGCCATTATAAACGTTAAGTCGTAGATGTTAAGATCATACATGCAATAAAGTAAGTCATCTTCAATAGCTATAGCAGCACGGCTCGACATTCTTCTTTTTACCCTTAGCAAAAAATCCATTATTTTCTCAATAGGTTTTTTCGAAGGCTTCCTCAGTTCTTGCCTAATCCTTTTTATAAACCACAATAAACCTTTATCATTTATTTTTTTTAAGATTTTATTCATATCATTTCCAAGGTCTGTAAATATGCATTAACAATCATACGTAAATCTCAGCTAAAATTTAATTAATAGAAGCTAAAAATAATGCAGTATTACACTTCAACTATCCCTCCAGCTATCACCATTATTTCAATTTTTCCTACTTTGCCAGAAATCTTGATTGAGGGGGATATTCCCGCGTTGGGTTACCTGTATTCCAGCCGCTAAGCTTCCGAGGTAGGAAGCCAAAAATATATTTTCTGAGGCACAAAGGGTTAATGTAGCCACAGCCAACATTGAGTCACCTGCACCACTAGGATCTACTACTCGGTTAACATTCAAGGCAGGCAAGTTTTCAACCTGTACAATACCATTAAGTTCTGTGAATATCAGAGCACCCTGTGCACCAAGCTTCAATATCAGGTGATCAGCTTCTAATTTATCTCTGAGCTTTTCTCCTAAATATGCAACCCCACTATCAAAATCTTTCAGCGCGGTTCTCGCTTCTATTTCAGTAGGAGTTACTAGTTTTGCTCCACGATATTTTTGAAGATCACCTGTTTGTGATGAAATTTGGCAGTCGACGGTAACTGGGACATTATTATTTTTTGCGCTTTTCATAATATGATTACAGATTTCAGGAGACAATAAACCATAATTAAAGTCTGAAATAATTAAGAACTCGACGGTCTGTAATTTTTGGTCTATATACTGTAAATATTCTTCTTGCAAATTGTCCGGCAATCTCACCTTGTCTAATACACTGACACGAAATATTGGTTTATTATCCCAAATGTAGCGAGTTTTTACAATAGTGTTACGGGTGTCATCCAGCCAAAATTTACTTTTTACACCAAGGCGTTCTAAACTTTTAGACGATTTCTGTCCCATTTGGTCGTTACCTACGCAACTAACCAATTCAGCTTTAGAGCCCAGACCTTTACAATGAGCCGCGACAATTCCAGCCCCTCCAATAAATTCCTTGAAGCCATCTTTTTCATATACAATGTTTTTATCTTCTTGTGACATACCCCTTGGAATGCAGTTTATGTACTGATCATAGATTAACTCTCCAGCAACAATTCCATTCAGGCTTTTAAAAAGACTAATGCTTTCTTTAATATGACTTTCGTCGAGGCTATATTTTTCTCGAAAATTTTGTAAATAACTTTTGTTTTTATTTTTAAATTCAGTTTCCTTAAAACGCACATCATATCTTTCGTCAGCACTCATAAAAGAAAGCTTTGCACCTATCAAATCAATAATATTTTTTTCCTCATTATATTTACGGCTAAACTCATTACCTTTAAAAATCAAGTCGGGTTTTTGAGTTTTCAATAGATCCTCTAAGTCAGTGTAAGATAAAATTTTATCGATCAAATTAATTACTGAAAGATCTTTAATTCTCAGATCAAGTTCTCTCAATGCATCAAACTCACTATTATCTATAACCGCAACAGTCAGCCTATCACATCGGGATTTTGCAAAATGAAAAAGCCGGATATGTCCCGCATGTAGAACATCAAATTTTCCATATATTAAACCAGTTATCAAAGTATCAAACCCCTTTACATTATTTGTATGATTTCAGATAGCAATATTTGTCTCGAGAAAAGTAAGTATTTACCATTCTGTAATATTCAAGTTGGCTACGTATTCTTCTCTTCATGAGTCTATTTCTGTAAGAAATTTGGTGGGTAAGCCGATCATCACTCCAATTCCAGTAATAGTGCTGTAGAGGCTATAACGTGTTGGATGTATCGGATTTAAACTACTTAGATCAACCATTCTGAGCTACTTGCCGACTGCCACAACCCCATCAATACCATCGAAAATTTTTAGAACCAAGTCTGGGGCCGTGTGCAAATTTAACTGTTTCTTTTGGTCAACTTTATCCAGATTTGACTTAGTGTAAGTGATGTTTTAACAACAGTGCTGTTTCAAGATTGCTATCACAGCTGAGACTATGGGTTAAGCGTGAGTTGAAGTAGTTATCTTGGTGAGCTTCTAAATATTTTATCAGATTACTTGTTTTTCCAGATTTTCCCAATCTTTCAGGCATTGTAAATAACTCTCTGGAGTTCCTATATCACGATGATAAACTTTATTTTCCCATGTATTTATCCTGCCCATGTAATACGGTAATACGTCTTTACTAAAATCTATGTATACTGGTTTCTGTTTTCTAACAAACTGAACGGTATCATTGCTTAGAATAAAAACTGCCCCACTGGCAAGATTGCTTTTTGGATTTGACACCTTTTCATGAAATTTCCGAACAGTACCCCTTTCGTCTATTTCAACAATACCACAAGATGATGGCGTGTCAGTTCTGAACGTCATTACAGTTATTTCGATTTCGTTGCGCCGTGTTTCGAAACAATTTACAAAATCATCCATTGGCGCACGGCAAAAATTATCTGCATGTGCAACTAGCACATCCTCATCTTTGATCCTGTCAGCGGCATCACGCAACGTCCCGCCTGTTCCAACAAGTTGTGGTTCGAACAAAATTTCAATTTTATCCTTGTATTGATGTTGCTCGATAAATTCATGCACAGCTTCCGCATGATAATGTGTATTTATTATTATTTTTGATATGTTAATGCTAATCATACTTTCAATCCAAAAATCTAATAAAGGTCTACCCCCAATTGGGACTAAACATTTAGGAATTTTGTTTGTAATTGGACGGAGCCTCTCTCCAAGGCCCGCTGCTAATAGAAGAGCTATCATTTATAAATAATCTATTATCACAACCTTGTGTAGTAAAATACCGATCTCATACTAAAGCTTTATGTCGAGCTATCAAGTTTGTAGATTTCTTTCTCAACCACTTTAGATCTGCGTTATATCTAAAATCAGCAATTTTCTAATCCTTCAGCTTCGAGTTTTACAGTGCATTTGAAAATTTAAATTGTTAGAAAACTTGAATAATTCCTAATTTCAAAAACAATGCGTTTCAAAGCTATAGCTAACATATTGCATTAGAGAAAGTTTACATGGAGTGGTTCAGGGCCATTAGCACGCTTAAGTTTTTTAATGCCGCGTTTATGATTATCTAATGCCACACTCGCATAATGCGAAATTGGCATGTTGCCCATCATAGTCTTTGCATCAAAATTGGGTGACGCTATGTAATTCATAATTTCTTGATACCGATCAGAGTTGAAGATATCAATAAACCTTTCATCACAAAAGTTCCCCATATGGAGCTTTGAGAACCGCGCATTAAAAAACATTCCTGCTGGAGCCACTAAACCACTACCACTTACTTGCAACAGAAACTGAGGGCCATAAAATCTACTATAAGATGGTACACCTTTATCTTTGATTTTTTCCCATTTAACAATTATTTTTGTTGACTTGGTACTCATTGCCTCAGCTTGTTTTAACAGCGGATACATTTTTTCATATTTCGAATAATCTACACCTAACGAGCCAGCTTCATCATCTGAACAGTGCTTAATAACTCCGTAGTCAACACCAAGATCCAACGCCAACTTTGCAAATGGGATAATCTCTTTTTCAAATTCTGGCATTAAAACCATTTGGGTGCCGAGCGTAACATTGAGATTATTTTTTCTTTTTAAATCCACAGCATATTTGATATTTCGCATTGCCCTATCATACACGCTCGTAAATTCTGGGCCTTTGAACATAATTCGAGAATATTCTTCTGGCGAACCTGCCGCTACAGTGAACCTTACCCATGTCATGTGAGGCAGAACTTGTTCAATTTTGTCGGGATCCCATTCCCAACCATTTGTTGCATTTCCGATATCCAATCCCAAACCGTGGGCGTGCTGAATAAATGGTGTGTAAGCCTTTGAAAGTGTGCTCTCACCGTCCGAAATTAATGACACGCTTTTAACTCCAATTTCGGCAAAGTCATCAGCTAGAAGCAAAGCTTCTTTTTCTTTTATTGTCGCTCGTTCCTGTGGTTCCTGGACCATCGCATAGCAAAAGGAACACATTGCGCCACAAGCGCGGGTTAAAGCCATGTCAACAGAGACGGGCGCTATTTTTTCTCCAGCATCCCAAGCTTCAACTCTATCATAATGATATTCTAATTTGTGGGAATCGAGAATGAGTGCTCCCTCATTAGTCTGTATTGAATTATTTGTCATTTCAGTTCCTATTAATAATGTTTAAACTCTACTAATGGTTTATCGTTACTCCCCGCAATTGTCTAAGCTTGCTTTTATCACCAACTGGCTCCAGCCATAATGTAATGCCGATATCAATACGCTCCTTAATCGTATTTTCTAATCTCAGTAAGAACAAACCTCTTCGGCCTGGAGGTAGAGTATCAGTAGTTGTAAGTACAACCTGTCCGTTATCCGGGGCAGAAGTAACTTGCATTTGAAACTCTAACTCTTGGCTTACCAAGAAATCCTGTATAATTTTTATTCTTTGAGACTCTTCTAGCTGTATCCACGCAGTCGTCGGTAAAAAAGTATCTACTAAATGGTCCACTACTTACACTCCTCAATTTGTTTCAATAAAGATCTTTTCATGACACTTTTGGCTTTGAATTACCTTTACACCGACTTTGCATTTTTTTCTATAGGGTTGCTTTAACTTATATACAAAATAGTTAGATATCTAGATATGTTAAGTCCTATATCGATCAATAAGATCCTTTAAACCAATCCCCCGACAAATCATTGATAATGGTTACACAGCTTTTTTGAGAGAAGAAAACTCAACGTCCCTAAAAACCTTTTTTGAAACTTATAAGATTTTTTAACTGAATGCAACCATTGCGAAAGAGCTAGTGATAGCAAGGAATATCCGTTTTGCGGTATTGCATCAATGCTGTTAAAACCGATCAGTTTGACTGGTATTATCGATGGAAGTGTCGATTCCAGCAGTGCTAGAGATTTCAAGGATTGCATGTTTTGCATCGACTTTGCTATTGTTTATGACGTTAGTTGCACAATCTGTTTGGCGAGTTCCAGATTGATGTCTTGCAAATCAACCGCGCTAACAGGATGAGTGCTAACAAGCGATTTAGCGTACGCAATATTAAGGCTAATGCCACCTACGCCAAATAACACAACTGTCTCTCCAGTCCTCGATATAGCACTATTTCCACCACACCAAATCCAGTAGTGACTGCTCAACTAAAATAGCTACCTTCATTTTATTATGCACTTAAATGCTTTGCTCACTCAAAGTAAATAAAGGAATGATCACCTCTGTAGCCAGTTTGCTCAAACCACCACTCCCATTCCTCGGGAGTACAGAAAGCTTCGCAGGTTACTTGCCAATAGAGGAGATTAGCCTTTTCAATTTCATTACGATAAGATTCTACACAAATATATTTATTTTTTTTGCCTACACGTTCTATTTCACGCAAAGCCTTATCCAAATCATAATTATGGAAATTATGAAGAGTATTGAGTGAATAGACAAGGTCGAAATATTTGTCTTCAAACGGCAAAGAGTTTGCATTGCCAAGCTGAATACTACCTTTAAGTTCTTCCTTGGAATGTTCGATCGCATAATCAGAAATATCCAATCCATAAACTTTAACGCCAGGAACTAAAAGAGTGATTTCATAAAGCAGAAACCCTTTACCACAACCAACATCCAAGATTTTATCTCCTGGCTTGATATGGTAGTGATCTATCATCGCCTTGGCGACTGGAGCCCAGCGTCCCGGCATGTAGAAATACCCGCCATAACAGATGCTACGGTCACCGTCCCAATAGTCAAACCCCCATCTTTTCGCCAGCTCCGCAGCAACCGCTTTTGGGTACGCTGAGTCGTTAACTCGCGCCAGATAATCACGTGAGGTACTTTTATGCACAGAGGAAAGAAAATCTAAACGTGCCATTTTTATGTAATCCTTGTATGGAAAAACTGTTGCGCCCTTGCAAGCTGCTGCTGCTTTCGTTGCAGTGGTTCAAGAGTTGGGTTAGCAAAATGTCGCCGCTTTGCAGCATCTGGTAAAAAATCATTTAGAATTATACAACACCATTTTATTTGGAACAACGGCAAGAGTAATCGAGCACGCTGAGCCAATTCAACGCTATTTTTAGAGTAACCTAACGCCTCAGATATAAATCTATCAAAATGTTTAAGCGATACAGGGATTTCTGGCTGTGAAAAAAAATCACCGATCATCTTAGCAGGGTCGTCCCAGCCAGCATACTCAAAATCAATGAAACTAATTTTGCCATTATCCATAAGTAATGCGTTATGAAAACCGAAATCGGACGGTGAAATACACCGGTCGGCTTCATCAAGCTGTTTCGAAATTGAGCTACACCTAGCAATAATATCGTCTTTTAAATTTTTCAAGACGTAATCTAGCTTGCCTACAAACAGAAGTGCTTGGTGGTCAATTTCGGATACTACGGGTAGGCTGAGCAATTTTTTTATACGATTATCTGTAAGTAGAAAATGCTGCTCAATACTAAAACAAGCTTCTGAAGCTATAGGTAAGGCGACGTCTTTTTCATATCTCTTATTTAGCGCATGCACAAAATTAGCTGCTTGCTTGATGTGTTGCGGCATCAATTCGGAAGACGCTAATTTCCTGCCCTGAACAAATTCGTACAAGCCCATATTTTTTTCAGGGCTGGAGAAAATTGGTTTTGGTACACAATCAATACCAATTTTTCTGGCATATTCAAGAAAGGAGTATTCGGCCTTGAGACGGTTTCTTTTGTCAGATGGATTACTGTAATAAACCTTGGCTAGATATTTTCCGCTTTTGGTGTGGACTGCAAAAACTTTATTATTACCGCCACCATTTACAGGAGCAACATCCATCTCAACAGTATTGACTCCCGCATCCAAAAGAAAGTCTGAGATAGATAAACTTAACAGTGTGCTCACTTGGTTGTCTCAAAAAAAGTTTTTATTTCCTGCCAAGATACTAGCTTCGTATATAGTTTATCAGTATTGTGGTTTCCTTCAGGATCAAACAGGATACGATTGAGGTTTTTAGGAAACCCGGGCATCAGTAAAATTTCTGGAAGATCGTCAATGAAATAATCACATCCAATGTGTGCTATACGAGCAATTTTTTCTTCCTTTGTTAATTCAAAGAATACATTTTCAGGTTCAATAAGGTTTATTTCTCCATCAATCAATTTGTTGGCCACCCAGCTGCTGGCTGCTTCATGAAGATTATATTTTGGGCCTACAAATGGGTGCTTGGTTTTGTGGCTCACGATGGCCATAGAAATGCCTTCTTCACGGGCAAATTTCATGAATTCGATAACAAATGGATAGGCTTTAGCATCCTCCATCTTTGTCCCGTACACAAATCCTTGCAATTCAGTCCAGATGGGCTCATTATCATTTTTGCGCAGATAATCACGCACTGCCATTTTCGATTTCGGCAAATCAACTGGGACGATCGCCTGCTCAACGGCTACCTTGTGAAAAAGTGCATCATAGCTAACGATTGTGTTGTCAAAATCAATGCCAATCCGCATGAGCCACTCACGCCTTAAGAGATGCGGCCACACGGGCAGCAATGTTTTCGGCGGTTAAGCCGTATTTTTTGCGTGCATAACCCTGTGAGCCAACCTCGTGCATAAACTCATCGTCGGTACCCAAACTAATCTGTTGGACATTGCAATTTGTTGATGAGCGCCATTCAGAAACGGCACTGCCAAAACCACCGATGCGGCTGTGCTCTTCTACCGTGACCAATAAATTGAAGCGAGTAGAAGCGTTTTGTAAATAAATTTTATCAAGGGGTTTGACCGTGTGAAAACTTACCACTTCCGCAGAGATCCCAATTTTCTCTAAGATATCAGCTGCTTTAAGTGTTTCGTACATCAGGGTTCCGGTGCAGAGTAAGGCCATATCATTGCCAGGGCGGACGATTATAGCTTCGCCAATTTTAAATTTTGGCGGAGAGGCGTGAATATCAACTTCGCCCTTCTTGCCTATACGGATGTAAGCAGGAATATTGTCTTCAAGTACGGCGCGCATAGCTAGCCTAAGCTCTATTGAGTCACAAGGAGCTATAACTCGTATGCCTGGTAAGGTACGCAATATTGCGATGTCTTCAAGAGAGTGATGAGTGGGTCCAAGCTTTGCATATGACAAACCAGATCCTGTACCCACAATTATAACAGGGGCCTTGTGATAGCAGACATCCACACGAATTTGTTCAAAACAACGCGTCGTCGTGAAAGGCGTAATAGTGTAAACCACGGGTCGGAGATTATTCAGAGCCATACCCGCGGCAACACTCATCATGTTGCCCTCAGCAACACCACAGTTATAAAAGCGTGTAGGCGCAACATCCTTAAATTTGTCAAAAAGTTTGTTACCAATGTCTCCAGAAAGCAGTATGAGGCGTGGATCCAAAACTGCAAGCTTTGTCATCTCGTCTGCAAATGCATTCCTCACTATAAAACCCCCAGTTCTTCTTTTGATTTCAGCACTTCATCTTCTGTAGGTATCCGGTAGTGCCAATTATTGTCATCTTCCATAAAAGAAACACCTTTGCCTTTAACAGTATGTGCAATAATAGCTGTGGGTTTACTACAAGCAGAGGGAAAATTGGAAAGCGCTGATAAGATGGCACTAATGTCATGGCCATCAATCTCATGAGTATCCCAACCAAAAGCACGCCATTTGTCAACTAGTGAGTCGAGAGCTAAAATTTCCTGGCTCCGACCTGTCGCTTGCCACTTGTTGAAATCAACGATGGCACATAAATTGTTCGTCCTCTGCGCAGCTGCAAGCATTGCACACTCCCAAATAGACCCTTCATTGCACTCACCATCTCCAAGTAACGCATAGACATTATAGCTAAGCTTTTGGATTCGAGCAGCTAATGCAATTCCGAGGGACATTGGCAACCCATGCCCGAGAGAACCTGTTGCTGCCTCAATCCCAGGTAACTGATCCGGCGCGGGCGGGTGCTCTCCAAAAATACCCCCATCTTCTCCATAGGTTATAAGCATCTCTTCAGAGTAGAATCCCCGATGCGCTAAAACATGAAACAGTGCCATTGCACCATGCCCTTTGCTCAAAATAAAACGATCGCGGCCGATATCTCTCGGATTTTTTGGATCAATGCGAAGAACAGAAAAATATAGAGCGGTTAGTAAATCCAAAGTCGAAAGACAGGACGCTAAGTGAGGTGTACCTGTCCGACTAGAAGTTTCAATAGTTTTAGCTCGCAAATTACGTGCAACACTTCTAAGTTCAGCGGGATCTGATATTTGTTTCATGGTTTGTGTACGTAGTCGTAAGGTTGGTCCTTTAGTGCTTCAAGGTTTTCAGTCACCCAAGCAATGCATTCATCTAGGCCTTTGTCAAAGTTAATTTGGTTCTGCCATTTTAGCTCGGCTCGAACCTTAGAGCTTTCGAGGTGATAGGCCGAGTCCTTGCCAAGGCGCTCACCAACGATTTCTACATGATCTTCAAATAGAACATTCAAACGGGCGCAAATATGAGATACCAAATCTCGAATTGATATCACATCATTTGTTGAGATATGGTAAGTATTTCCATTTTTACCCTCTACCATTATACGCCAGGTGGCATCAGACACGTCGCTTATGTGAATGAAAGACCTAGTAGAGGTACCGCCACCATGCAGCTGTAACTTTCGACCCAACAGAATAAATAGTATTGTCCGGGGTATGATTCTATAAAGCTGTTGACCCGGACCATACACGTTGGCCGCCCGTGTTGTTACTACTGGAAAGCTATATGTTTCACTGAAAGTCTTCAAACTCATGTCAGCTGCAGCACGTGACACTGCGTAAGGTGTGCTTGGGTTAAACGGAAAATCTTCTTTTACGAAGCCAGAGCAACTCCCATACACCTCCGGGGTAGAAATGTGAACATACCGCTTAAGAAAGTCACACTTGCGGAGCTCATCATGAAGTTTGACGGTTGAAACTACATTTGTAGTGAACCAGTCACTGGGTTTTATCCAACTTTCACCTACCATACTTTGAGCAGCAAAATTTACAATATAGGCGGGCTTTATTTCGTTGATAATCGAAGTAATAGTAGATAGATCCTTGTTCAAGTCTAGTTGGTGAAAAGTGAAGTGATCATAATTATACTTTTTGTAGGGTAAAAATTCAGGTATCGCTTCAGGAGATCGACTGATTCCGATAACTCGTGCACCCTTATTTAAAGAAAAATCAATAAAGCTTGCGCCTGAGAACGAATTGCTACCTATTACAAATACTGTGTCCATAAATTATCTTATTAAAAACAAATAAAGAGTCAGACTTTAGGGCGATTTTCATATAACCACTGCATAAGCATGTGCCCTATAATTAACTGGAGGTCTTCAGCCACCTGCATGTCATCAATTGGAAAGTGTATAGGTACATCAGCTATTTGCTTAGATCGACCTCCTGAAAAGGCAAGAATAGCATAACTTTTAACGTTCATGGTCTTGGCCTGTTCCAGTGCTGCAATAATATTTGGAGAATTGCCACTTCCTGATAGAACGACCAAAAGGTCGCTAGGATTTGCCATAACCGAGAGTTGTTCAGCAAAAACTCTATCATAGCCAATGTCATTTGCCAAACATGTTATAACAGATGGATTGGACGAAAGGGCATTTACGCGTAGCCCACCTCCTGGTCGCTTAGCAATACCATAGAGTAAGTCGTTTGCCAAATGAATCGCGTTTCCAGCACTACCGCCGTTGCCACAAATAAAAACCTGTCTTTTTTCAAGCCAACACTCGTGAATATCAGCTCCAAGATGGGCAACTTCAGACCACTCAGCGGCAGCCAGAGATGCCTGCAAGCGGTTACCATAATTAATAAAAAAATCTGTGCTGGGTAATGTTGTGTTCATAATGGTTTACCTTTTAGAATACTTTTTTCCATCCATTTGAGATTATAAAAATGTTCCTCGTCATTGAGAGCGCCGGTTTCATAACTCTTAATTATTTCCTTGACCGCATGCTCAACTGTTTTTTTAGGATTAAAACCTGTAGCCAGCAATTTATCTGAATTAATGCGGTAAGAACGCGGATCATTAGATTCAGTTACGATAATTTCAACTGGAACATATTTTGTTATAAGTTTAGCTATATCAAGTATTGTGATATTCTCAAAACCAGCATTGAAAACCCCGGTGTGCTCAGGGTGGTCCATGAAGTGCAGATAAACGTCAGTTATATCGTCGATATGGATATTTGGTCGAGCTTGATCTCCACCAAAAACGGTAATTTTTCCGTTTTCCAGCGCCTGCATGGTTAATAGATTTACTGCTACATCTAGCCTCATACGTGGCGATATTCCGCAAACTGTTGCTGGACGTATGATTTGTACTATCATATCATTCTGATAACTTAGTAAGACCCTCTCAGAAACCATTTTAGTTTTGTTATATTCTGAGATTGGCTTAAGCTCAAGATTTTCAGTGACCTGATCTTCTTCCTTGATACCATAAACACTGCCAGAAGAAGCAAAGATAAATTGCTTAACGCTTTGGCGCGCGGCTTTATCAGCCAACTGCATAGTAGCGAGAGCGCTAATTTCCCAAGTGAGCTTAGGGTCGAGATCACCACAGGGATCATTAGCCACAGAAGATAAGTGTATAACTGTATCAACATGTTGAAGATCTATATTGTCAATATCACGCACATCACCTTTAACTATGCTTAGATTGGGGTGAGTGGGAAGGAAATTACCAAACCACTGAGTGTCGAGCACATTTACGGTATAGCCACGTTGAAGTAATTTAGGGACAAGTACTGTACCCTTGTAGCCGCAACCACCAGTAACAAATACATTCATTTGAGTTCCTTAGAGATTAAATTGATCAGTGAATTTAAAAAATATTTTATTTAGCATAGTTATTAGGTTGACACCACATGTTAGTTAACTTTAGTCAACCTCGATCTTCACCGAGCGAAGTTCTTAGTTCCAACTGTTGCCCAGTGGAGCATTTAGATGACACAAAATTCGATTGATTAATCTAGATTCTATCAACGGCTATCCATAAAAGGTAGAACTTCGCGAAGATTTGTGATGGCTTTATAGTATTGGCCGCTTAGCTTAAGAGGCTGTTTCTTTACAAAAAGGATATTTTGACCCACCCCTGCCGCTATGCCTGCTTGAATATCACTTAAATTGTCGCCAATTAAAATAGAACTTTCTAAATTTAAATTCATTTCTCTTTGAGCCTGAAGGATCATTCCTGGGCGAGGTTTGCGAGAATCATCGTCCTTTCTATATGCCCCATAACCTTCTGTCGGATGAAAAGGCGAGAAATAAACTTTTTCGATTGGTGCACCGGCTTTCGAAAATTTACCACACATCCATGTGGTTAGTTGATTAAACTGTTTCTCTGAATAATAGCCACGACCGATACCGGACTGATTGGTAATAACTACGAGTTTATAACCACTGGCATGAGCTGCACGCGCCACCTCGAAGATGCCATCAATAAACTCAAAATTCTCTTGATCATGTACATATCCATGATTGACATTAATTACGCCGTCCCTATCGAGAAAAACTGCGCGTTGCTGCTCTATGATGGATCCAGTCTTATGTACATGGTTTTTAACGATAATACTTGAATCAATATCGGTATACTCTCTGAAAAAAAATCTCAATATGAGGTCCTATATTTGACATTTTCATCACTTTTTTGTTCGCCTGTTTCATTGTACACCTCGAGCTGTCATAATTTACTGTAAGCTAGTTTTTTCATATTGCCCTGGCCATTCTGCGGAAGCTGGCGCTGCGCTCCTGCAATTGTTTATACGTACCCTGTGCCACAACCCGTCCGTGTTCTAGTTCCACGATTAAGTCACAGTGCTGCACGGTGGATAGCCGATGTGCGATCAGAAGGATAGTCAGGTCTCTATTAAGCTCTCCAATGGCGTCCATAACTGACTGCTCGGTAGCGTTGTCGAGTGCGCTGGTAGCTTCGTCTAACACAAGCACGCTCGCCTGCTTGTAGAGAGCGCGGGCGATGCCAATACGTTGGCATTGCCCGCCTGAAAGACGGACGCCGCGCTCACCAACAAAGGCTTTATATCCTTCTGGACTCCTTTCAATAAAATCTGCGATCTGTGCTTGCCGTGCCGCCTGCTGCACCCTTTCCATATCAATGTTCTCGGCCGGGACGCCAAATGCAATGTTCTCAGCCAGAGTTGTGTCAGCTAAGAAGATACTTTGCGGCACGTGTGCGATACTTCTCTGCCAGGCCGTGAGGCGATTACCGCTGATATGCTGACCATCCACTAGAAGTTTACCTTCTGTTGGTAACAACAATCCCATCAATAGATCAAGTGTTGTGCTCTTGCCGCTGCCGGTGCTACCAACGAAGCCTACCCGCGCGCCCTTGGCTATCACCAAATTGAGACCATTTAGAACCCATGGGCCCTCTGAGATGTAGCGGAAGCGCACGTCCTCTAAGCAGATTTTGTCTTGAATGAGTAATGGAATGGTCTTTGATTTTTGAAACTTCTCCGGCAGCGGCTGATCGAGCAGCGCTATGGTATCTGCCAAAGAGGCTTGATAGCCAGCAATGCTAGACCATGCGTAATAGATCTGTTGCAGAGACGGCAACAGACGTTGCGCACTAAGGGCCAGCACTCCTAGCACTGGCAATGCTGTAGAAATGCCCCCAACTTGTTGGCTAAGAGCATAGGTCAAAGCTGCAATCAGCACCATCCCGAGCGTTTCTAAAGCATGACGAGGGCTTCCGCCAATAAAAATGACGCTACCCTGCGCTTGCCGCAATTTTTGGTCGGCCCGGCGAAAGACATCGCAGTAAACTGACTGAGCACCACCTAGCAATACATCACGGATCCCTCCCAAACCTTCTTGCAAGGCTTTATTGACTTGAGTTTGCTCGCGAGCGATGTAATGGCTGTTGCGGCGGAGCTGTCGACGGGAAACCCAGGTGATTAACGCGTAACTGAACCCGAAACTGAATCCCGCCAAAGAGGCCATGATCGGATCAATGACGATCAAGATGATAATGATAGCAACGACTAGAAAGGCAGAACTAACCAATGTCAGCAATGGTACCAATACAGAGAAAACTACAGCGTCAGTTTTTTTAGTGATGCCGCTTATCACCTCGCTACTGTTTTGCGACACATGCACCCAATAGGGCTGGTAAAGGGTGCGGCGATAAATCTCGATTCCCAGGTCTGCCCCTGTGGTAAACGCAAGCCGTGTGCTAGACCATATCAAAAAAATTCGGATAGCTCCCGCTATCAGCGCAACGGTTATAAAAGCCAAAGTGAGGGGTAATAGCAATTGATCTGCTGATGTTATGCCCCAATCTTGTACTATGCCGCCGATTAAAGGATGGTTGAGCACGCGGTCGGGTGCAACAAGTATTCCAAGAAAAGGCAATACAGTGCCCAGGCTTACGACTTCCGCAAGCGCACTGACAAGCATCAAGCCTGTCAGTAGCCCAAACTGAAACCGGCGGCGTCGATGAAGGTGATGCCAGAGACGGCCTAATAAGTTGGAGATGTTCTCTGAGTGCTTATGTGTCATTATTTAAAATCTCGGAAATTCCCACTATAATTTGCTCTGTCACGATCTATTGCCGCGCGTCCCACATGGTAACAGCTCCAACCTGCCATTTGAAGCTTTTGAGGCTTGATACAAGTTTCGTTCATCCACAATGACTTTGCTGCGCATATTTGAAGGCATTTCAACAAATTTTTGAACTCGGATCTGTTTCCTCTCTGTGGATATCACATTGTTACTCATCTCTGCTAGTCAAGCTCTGTTGACCAAACTTAAATAAACACTATCAAAATAGATATATCCATATCGAACGATTTAAACCTTAAAGTAGCTTCTATACCAGTCTACAAACTGTTGAATACCATTCTGGACAGTGGTGGCGGGTTTATAATGAAATTCCTCAGCCAGATCGTCCACGTTGGCGTAAGTGTCTGGCACGTCTCCAGGCTGTAAAGGTAACAATTCCTTGATAGCAGTTTTTCCCAACGCCTTTTCTAAAGCACCAATGAAGTCCATCAACTCCACAGGACTGCTATTTCCTATATTGTATACACGCCAAGGAGCAAGGCTGGTACCAGGATCGGGTAATTGACTATCCCAATTTGGGTTGATGGGTGCTGGCCTGTCTAGAGCACGAATTACACCTTCTACAATATCATCGACATAAGTGAAATCACGTCGGTGCTTTCCGTAATTGAATACTTGTATCGGATCCCCATCGATAATAGCTTTTGTGAATTTAAACAATGCCATATCTGGTCGACCCCAAGGGCCATACACGGTAAAAAATCGCAAGCCGGTCGTGGGAAGGTTATATAAGTGGCTATAGGTATGTGCCATTAGTTCATTAGTTTTTTTACTTGCGGCATAAAGGCTTAATGGGTGATCGACATTCTGATGTATCGAAAATGGCATCTCTGTATTTGCACCGTAAACACTTGAGCTACTAGCGTAAACTAAATGTTCGATGCCAAAATTACGGCAACCCTCCAAGATGTGTGCAAATCCGACGATGTTGCTGTCAATGTAGGCTAACGGATTCTCAATGGAGTGACGCACACCGGCTTGTGCTGCGAGGTTGACCACGCGCTGCGGTTTGTGTTTGTCAAAAACCTCTTCAATCGCTTCTCTATTAGCAAGGTCGATACGATTGTGCGTGTAATTTAAGTGTTTTGAAAATCGATCTAAACGGGCTTGTTTTATTGCTGGATCATAGTAATCGTTATGATTATCAATTCCTATTACTATGTCGCCACGCTCTAGTAAACGAATAGTTAGGGCAGAGCCTATAAATCCGGCGGAGCCTGTGATCAGGTATTTTAAACTCATTTTTTACCTTATAATCGCCATAACGATGCACCGATAGACTTTATTGCTTCGGGAGAATAACTAGATTTGATATCGATAAAAACGCCGCCTGATTTTAATTTATCCAATAAAATAATTTCAGACTTAGCGAGGTATTCTGCATGAGGTACTGCGGCTACCATAGCGTCAACATTTTGAGGTAATTCTTCCCACTTATTTAGTGTTATACCATATTCGCGCTTTGCATCTTCTAGCTTAGCAATAGGATCATGCACATATAAATTACAGCCGTAGTCTTGCAACTCACTTACCATATCAGCTACCTTGGTGTTGCGAAGGTCTGCACAGTTTTCTTTGAAAGTAATTCCTAGAACAATTATGTTCGCGCCCTTTATGTTGATATCGTTTTCAATCATCAGTTTAATTGTTTGTTGCGCGATATAGGTAGCCATTCCATCGTTAATGCGACGCCCTGCTAGAGTGATTTCGGGATGGTAGCCGAGCATTCCCGCCTTGTAAGTTAAATAATAAGGATCCACACCTATGCAGTGCCCGCCGACTAACCCTGGGCGAAAAGGTAAGAAATTCCACTTTGTGCCAGCAGCTTCTAGTACTTCCAAGGTGTCAACATCCAACAGCTTGAATATCATCGCTAACTCATTAATCAGGGCTATGTTTAGATCGCGTTGAATGTTTTCTATTACTTTAGATGCTTCGGCAACTTTAATACTACTAGCCTTATAAATTCCTGCAGTGATAATGCTTTCGTATAGATCTGTTAATTTATCTGTAGTTGCCTCAGTATCACCTGAGACCACTTTTATGATCTTGGAAACAGTCCGCTCTTTATCACCTGGATTAATTCTTTCGGGACTGTAACCGACCCAAAAGTCTTGTTTCCACTTTAGAGTAGAGTATTCCTCTAGAACCGGAATACATAGTTCCTCCGTTGCTCCAGGAAACACTGTAGATTCAAAAACAATAATAGCACCCTTTTTCATATACTGCCCAACGATTTTGCTGCTCTCAATCAGAGCTGTCAAGTCGGGCTGATTGGACGAAGTTATTGGGGTTGGTACCGCAATAATTATAAAGTCAGCTTCTTGGAGTATCGAGGGATTAGTATCGAAGCAAAGATGACTTGCAGCCTTTAATTCATCAGTACTCAGTTCACCAGTGAGATCAATATGGCGACGATATCCTTCCACTTTCTCAACGGATAAATCAAATCCTATCGTATCCATTTTTTTACCAAATTCAACGGCAAGAGGGAGACCAACATAACCCAAACCAACGATAGCAACGATGGTATTTTTTTTCAAAAAAGTAGATATCTGAGTCATATTTTAAGCAGTTTCTTTAATTGAAGCAGCTTACCGTTTCCAGTGAATGTTAGCAACTAAGCGCCATCAATACTACCATTCCAGCTTTTCAATTTACAATTCTTTTTAGCCAAAAATCACTAAATCAATGTCTTTAATAACAAAACCCATCAGTTGCTTTTTCTTTGATTAAATACAAAATTAGAGGCCTCGATGAACTCATCCACTGAGCCGCAATCAAAGCGCAGCCCGTTAATTCGAATAGATCCGACCGAGCCGCGCTTTGCTTGTATGTTGATTGCATCGGCAAGTTGGATTTCTCCGCCTGATCCTGCGCTTAGGCCCCACAAAGTTTCAAAGATATCGGGCGTAAGTACATATCTTCCGATAGATGCAAGGTTCGATGGTGCATTCTCCACATCAGGTTTTTCAATAAGACCTGCAACGCCAACACCTTGACGGTTTGGAACGACAACTCCATATTTTGAGATGTCGGGTCCGTTAACCTCCATTACCGAAATTTGTGATCTGCCACTATCCTCAAACGCACGTACTAAGTCTGCAGTCACACCAGGTTCATAATCAGTCAAAAAGTCATCAGCCAATAATACGGCAAAGGGTTCGTCACCAACCGCTCGCTCAGCACAAAGAACTGCATGACCTAAACCCAATTGCTCCGCCTGACGCACAAAGATACACTCCACACCAACGGGAATAATGTTACGAACCATGTCAGCTTGCGAATCTTTGCCTTTAGCGCGGAGCACGGTTTCAAGCTCATTATTCGAATCAAAGTGATCTTCAATCGCACGCTTATTTCTACCCGTAACGAAGATCAGTGTATCGATACCTGCTGCAATTGCCTCCTCCGCAGCGTACTGGATCAAAGGTTTATCAACAATGGGCAACAACTCTTTTGGCATCGCCTTGGTGGCGGGTAGAAATCGGGTGCCATAACCAGCGACAGGAAAAACAGCTTTTCTTATTTTTTTGTCCATAAAAATTACTTGCTCAAATTTTCCCTTTTACATTGCCTCAAAATTTTCACCTATCTACACTTAACTGCCCATTATCGACCTAACTTACTCAAAATTCTTCTCTTTAGGACTTTAAACTAGTTAAGATTTATAGTTGCATCCGTTCTACATACAAAGTTGTTTTTTGCATATGTATTTCGATATTTATTGACGATCGTAAACATCTTCATGTCTCACTATATCATCTTCGCCTAAATAATTCCCAATTTGAATTTCAATTAGCACAATCGGTTCACTCCCCGGATTCTCCAATCGGTGTTTAGCTCCTAAAGGAACAAAAGTAGACGATCCTTCTTCAACAAGCTCAACTTTATCATTAATTGCTACCCTTGCCGTACCTTCAACCACGACCCAATGCTCAGATCTATGGCGATGGCTTTGAAGGCTAAGTGCCTGACCTGGCTTCACAAATATCCGCTTCACCTGAAATTTTTTGTCCATGATCAAGCTTTCAAACCAACCCCAAGGCCTGTGATCTTTCGGATAGGTCGTTGCTTGTTTTACCTCATAAGACTTAAGCAAATTGACGACTTTACCAACCTCCTGTGATCTATTTTTATTTGCAACCAATACCGCGTCAGCCATTGATACTGCGATGATGTTGTCAAGTCCCAACCCAACGATCTTCTGATTAGGGGTTTCAGTGCGAATTAAACTATCCACACAATCAATCAAAAATGCCCCTTTTGACACTGCATTGCCATTTTGGTCTTTATCACTTTCTGACCAAACAGCTTCCCAACCACCTAGGTCCGTCCATCTTGAAGAATATGGAACTACAATCAGGTTTTGCAATTTTTCCATTA